>JAFPZX010000081.1 GCA_017417055.1 Anaerolineaceae bacterium | reverse complement strand
TAGTGAATCAGCAATTGAAGAAAATACGGTTGTTGAAAGTGCATCAGTGGAAGAAAGGGAAGCCGCGAAAGATACATCCGAAAGACCGAAACTGATCACCGAGCTGCCTTCCTGGAAGGAAGTTATGGCTCAGGTGGCAGCACGCGGCGGCATAAAGGAAGATGGTACGATTTCACTGACAATGGATGAAATGTGCAGCATGCTCTGCGATTCAGACTTCCGGCGGGATGAACCGGAATTGGCTGAACAATTCTACAAAATCCTTGAAGAATCCGGCGTGGGGGACCTGTTTGACGATGACAGCTCGTAGGTAGATGTATGACGTAAGATGTTTGATGGATGAAAAAGCGTTGGAAGAGGGCTTTCAGCGCTGTAAGGCGTTGCCCGGGGACTGTCCCTTTATGTGGCAGTCCCCATTTTTGCAGATTTACAATATGGGACAGTTCCCGGGAGCTTTCAGACAATATCTGACTTCCAAACCCCAATCTGAGAGTGTTTAAAGCCTGTCTGATAGGTTTTGATAGCTTTTTTCCCTATAATTTGACACTGTTGCATGAAAAAAGAAAGGGTAAAAAAATGGAAGCACCTCGTCATTGGAGATTAAAAAAACAACGCTACAGCCTGACCGGAGAAGTCTGCCCGCACTGCAGTGCGAAGATTTTCCCTCCCCGGGATGTCTGCCCGGTCTGCGGTCTGGAGGCGAAAACACAATATCAATTCAGCGGGAAAGGAGAGGTCTATTCCTACACATCGATCAATGATGCGCCGGCTGGATTCCGGGAAAGCACACCTTATTCGATCGCGCTGGTAAAACTGGAAGAAGGACCCGTGGTTACCGCCCAGCTGACGGACCTCGGTGATGAACCGGTGAGTATTGGCATGCCGGTGGAAATGGTCACCCGCCGCTTGAAAGAAGATGAAAATGAACGGGGAGTGATCCTCTACGGGTATAAGTTCCGCCCGGTTCTGGCGAACTGAAGCAGATAGATTTCATATAAAATAGAAACTGTTCTGATTTTAAGCGGCGCACAAAGGATAAATCCCAGGTGCGCCGTTTTGTTATGATCCATGAGCTGTTCAATAATGGTGCGGAGCACATGGGGACAGACACACCAGAGCCGGCTTACGCGGCACTGGGTATCAGTCCCCAAGTGCTCCGGGAAAGGCAGCGCCGTTTTTCTGTAATTTGTAATCGTCATCGGAAGAATATAAAAACAATAACTTTCTTGTTTTATAATAGAAGTTTGTATTGTTTGGAACCGGGATGAGCTAAAGCAGACCCGGTGAAGAATAAAAGCAGACCCGGGTGCTCTGTTTGGAACAGATACTCAAACGAACAGGTTTGCGGCAAATCAAATAGCAGGAGCATAAACAATGAGCGGTCAACCGGCAAGTATTGATGAATTACAAAACAAACGGGATCAGGTGATCGTGCGGACGAGCGTGATCGGGATCATCGCGAATGTATTTCTGGCGGCATTCAAAGCAGTGGTTGGGATCGTATCGAACTCAATCGCGGTCACGCTGGACGCGGTGAATAATTTGAGCGACGCGCTTTCCTCTGTTATCACGATTGTGGGTACCAAGCTGGCATCAAAGAAGCCGGACAAAAAGCATCCCCTGGGATATGGACGGATCGAATATTTGAGCGCGATGATTGTAGCGGCAATCGTTTTGTATGCCGGTATCACATCTTTTGTGGAATCCGTTAAAAAGATCATCCATCCGGAAAAGCCGGATTATTCCGCGGTTTCGCTGATCATCATTGGCTCAGCCGTGGTGGTGAAGCTGCTGCTTGGCCGTTATGTGAAAGCCCAGGGAGAAAAGGTCAATTCCGGCTCCCTGATCGCTTCCGGTTCGGATGCTTTGTTTGACGCGATTCTTTCTGCGTCTGTCTTGCTTTCCGCTGTGATTTTCAAACTGACAGGACTGAGCCTGGAGGCCTATGTAGGCGTTGTGATTTCCTGTATTATTATCAAATCCGGTTATGAAATGCTGTCAGAAACACTGGATGATATTCTTGGTTCCCGTGCGGATCGCGAGCTGGTGGCCGGCATCCGCAAAACCATCTGTGAAGATGAGGCTGTTTCCGGAGCTTATGATATGTATCTGCATGCGTACGGTCCGGAAAGATATTACGGTTCCGTGCATGTGGAAGTGCCGGACACGATGACAGCGGACGAAATCGACCTGATGGAACGCCGAATCGCGGAAAAAGTTTATGTAAAACACGGTGTGGCGATGACAGGTATCGGGATCTATTCCGTCAATACAAAAAATGATAAGATCAGTGAAATGCGGTCGAATATCCGGCGGATCATTTCAAAACATGAAGGTGTTCTGCAGACGCATGGCTTTTATGCGGATCTGGAGAAGAAAACCATCAACCTGGATGTGATCCTTGATTTTGCCCTTGAAGACCGGGAAAAGACTTTCGCGGAGATTCACGATGATGTCCAGAAAGCTTATCCCGATTTTACCTTGCGGCTGGCGATGGATATCGACGTGTGATTGATGCGTATATGAAACCGAAATATCTCGCCGGAATAAAGCACAGATGGAATGACTTTTCGGCCTTTCCCGTAAAGGCTGTTCTGTGTCCTCTGCTGATTTTTGCCCTGTTGATTGCAGGATTTACTTCCTCCGCTGCTGCGGATTCGAGAGAAGAGCGGATCCGGGAGAATTATCTCGAACTGAAAAACCGGATCGAACAGGATGCCGGACGGAATACCGCTTTGTTCGACGCGGATCTTGGTGCTGCCAAAGCGGCGATGGGGATCGGTTATAATTTCGGTAATGGGCTGGAGTGGACCTTTGAAAATAACCGGGTGCGTCGTTATATCGTGAGGATCGCGCTCGGTGCGGAGGACGGCGATCTCTATTCTTATGAAGGATGCGTGAACCCGGACGGAAATTTATTTACCGCTGCCAATCACCCGTTTTCCACGCTTCCTTATGCGGAATTGGAGCTGACGCCTGTCTCTGCTGTCAGGCAGCAGCCCTCAGCGCCTATTCATTATCTGCGGATATCGGTTTCCAACGCTTTCCCGGAGGCCTCTCTTTCCGATATATCATTGACTGTGAAATATCTGTCGCTTACCGACAAAAACGGCATAGACCTGCTGCCGGATAAATCTTTCCTGAAGGAGTATGTGACCCCGGTGAGTGAAGATGGTGTGGAGGTTCTGACCATCCCGCTGAACGCGGCAGCTGGTGATTTTACCGGTGAAGCGCTGCGAATCCGGGCTGATATTCAGCTGGATCATTTTATTTCAGATTACAAAAACCATCCGGAGCTGGTGTATGAAGACTCCTATAACGGCGAGGCGGCGGCCGATGAGGAATTGGCTTTCCTGAAGGAACAGGGTTTCCGCACGATCCGTCTCCCGGTCACCTGGTTCGCGCACATGAATGCAGAGGGAACTATTGATCCGGAGTGGTTTGCGGAAGTGAATCGTGTTGTCGACCGCATCCTGAGTTATGATTTTTATGTGATCGTCAATATCCATCATGACGCGGGAAAAAGAGGCTGGATCAAGGCAGATGAAGCGGATTTCGCAAACCATGAGTATTTGTATCGATATCTTGTGCTGCAGTTCGCGGAAAATTTCAAAAATTACGGGGAAAAGCTGATTTTGGGCGGCCCGAATGAGATCATTAACTACAGCCTTGACCGGAACATTACGTCCTCCGTTCCTGCATCGGATATCGAAACCTTCAACCGCATCAATCAGATTTTTGTGGACGAGGTTCGCTCAACAGGCTATGGAAATACAAACCGATTTTTGATGGTCGGTACCTGGTACACCAAAACACCCAACCTGCCTTATTATGTGATGCCCGCGGACAGTGCGGAGAACAAGATATTCACGGAGATCCATGATTATCCTGAAAACGGTGACATTTTTCTGGAATCATTGGATGATCTTGAGGCATATGACGCAGAGACACTTGCTCCCCTGAACCTGGTGATGAGCGAATTCGCGATTCCTGCCAGGGAGAACCTTTTGGAAAAGACCGCTTTCATGGAAATCCATGTCTCCGCGCTTTATCAGATGGGGATCCCGATCATCGTCTGGGATGACCGGGCTGATTTCGCCCTGCTGCGGCTGAACCGTCCGGAATGGGAGACGAAATTCGGGTCCGACCGTGTGGCGGAAACGATGCTTTCTGTTTATGCTGCAAATCAGATTCAGTGATGTATAAAGGTTCACCGGTTTTTGGAGAAATACCGGGATATAGTCAGGATTTCCGTTCGGCCAGTTTTGCGCCTAAAATACTGAGAAAATACAGAGCGATGAGAGGAACCATCAGCAGCAGCATGTTGACGGGGTCGACGGTTGGTGTGATAAGCATGGCCAGTACCGCGCACACGACAACTGCCTGACGCCAGTTTTTCAGCAGCTGTGCGGAGCGGACGAGATGCAGCCGGGCGGCAATAAAAATGATGACCGGCATTTCAAAGACGATCCCGATCCAGAAAATCAAATTTGTGCTGAAGGAGATGTAATCCGATGGCCGGATTTCCGTTTTGATCCCCATGAAAGAAGTCAGAAAAGGGATCGCCGCGGGCAGGACAATGAAAAAGGCAAAGCAGATGCCTGCCAGAAAAAAGAGGATCACAGGCGGCAGAAAGCGGAACAGTACGGCTTTTTCTTCGGTTTTCAGTCCCGGCAGGATAAAGGCAAAGGCTTCATAGGCGATCAGCGGGAATGACAGGATAAACCCGGCAAGCATGGCTACGTCGAAAACAGCGGAGACATTTTCCGTGATTTCGATAGCTGTCAGGGATTTCAATCCGCCGATGGGACGGCAGAGGAAATCCATGATCGGCTCACTGAAAAATAGACACAGTACCACCGCCGTGATAAATCCCGCAGCGGCGATGAGGATCCGTTTCCGCAGTTCGGTGATGTGTTCTTCCAACGCGGAAAACAGTTCATCGAGCGGTGAAGGCTGTGTTTCAAAGCTGTTTTGCATCCGGTTCATGGGGTTGGGTTGTTTCCGGGAATTTTTCTTTCGGCTCCGGAATGGATTCTGGTGATTCGGGAGGCTGATAGAAGTCAGTCTGACGCAGGTCTCTGTCGATGCTGCTCAGTTCCCGGTTGACACCGCGCAGGGAATCCTGCACTTCACGAATTCCTGACTCGCGGATCACTTCGTCTTTGATAGCGTTAACGTCATCGTACATGCCGAGAAACGTCCGCCATGCGTCCGACCGGACAAAACGGCGGATGGTTTGTGCCAGTTTCCGCGCGTTTTCCTGCATCTGCTTCGGTCCAAAAAGGATCAGCATGATGAGGAGCAGAAGGATCACTTCCCGTATGCCGATATTCAAAATGCGCATGGGTTACTGCTCTTTTTTCTCTTCTTCCGCAGCGGTTTGTTCGGTTTTGTTCTCTTTGGTTTCACCATTCAGTCCTTCTTTGAAGGCACTGATGCTGGCGCCGAGTTCTTTTGCGATTTTGCTGATGCGTCCGGGGCCAAAGAGCAGAATGATGATCACCAGCACGATTAAAATTTCAACGAATCCGGGTCTCCACATGGGGCACCTCTCTTTCTTTTCTGATATTATATCAGCACTTTTCTGAATTCTGTCTGCTTTTCGCGTACCGCTCAAAGGTTCCGCGGACGTTCCCCTCCAGGTAGAAGCCAAGCCATTCGGTGAGCTGCTCCGGAGTCTGTTTCATGCCGCTTTCCAGCCATTGGATGGCCAGACCGGCTGCGCCGGTGATGTGCAGTGTCATCATAAAGTCCTTGAATTCCTGGTCCACGTCAAGATCCCGGCAGATAAAATCAAACAGTCCGCTGAATGCCTGGCGGAAATATTCGACGAAGAATGACCGGATCTGCTGGTTTTCGATGGAACGCAGAGCACAGAGAACGGCCGCGCTGTTTTCCTTCATAAAGTAAAGGATCTGCAGAATGGCCTGTTTCCATTGGTACGGGTTCTGTTTGAACTGTTCCAGAAGCGGTCCGGCTTCCTGGGAAAGCACCCATTGAAACAGGTCGATGATGGTTTCAAAATGGTAATAGAACGTTTGACGGTTGAGTCCGCAGCGTTTGGTGAGTTCGCTGACGGTTATTTTGTCGAATGGCTTTTCCGCCATCAGTTCTTTCAGCGTGGTTCCGAGTATTTTTTTTGTGTTCAGGCTTTGATCCATAAGTAGTTCCGTTCTTCAGGTAACTTGACAGAAATTGTGTTTTCACGTAAAATGAAATCAGGAAAGTGGCAGAAGTGCCGCAGCACTTCTGCCGTGACTGAAAAGGTTAGCGTTTGACCTTAATGCGCAAGGTCACAACAACAATTGTTCCGTCAGGTCTCGTAAACTTGACGGTTATTGTTTTAACGACTTCCATCCTCAGCCTCCTGATCACCGTCTCTCCCTCAGCAATCCATTTGCCCCGGGAGTTTGACGGAATTTGGCGGCAGCTGCCGCCAATCAGGCCGGTGATCATTTCATCAGTCCTGTTGAAATCAGCTGCCCCGGAGAGTCATTGATCCTGTCAGTATTTATTTATCAAGGTTCAGATACGCCTTAATTATACACATCCTGTTATACAAATTTTAAAATCTGTCGAAATTTAGACAAAAGTCAGAAAACTGTCTATTTCCTTTTGACTTCTGATTTGTTATAAATTGGAGCATGGCAAATGACAGCGATATATTAATTGAGATCCGTAACCTGAAAAAGACCTACCGCGAAGGCAGTGTGGAAACAGAAGCCCTTCGGGGAATTGACCTTTCGGTGAAAAAAGGCGAATACCTTGGCGTGGTCGGAAAGTCCGGCGCGGGAAAAACGACCCTGTTGAACATGATCGCGGGACTGGACAAGGTGACAGAAGGTGAGATCTCTGTCGACGGTGAACGGATCGATAAAATGAACGAGGTCAAAAAAGCTATTTGGCGCGGGCAAAAAGTCGGATTCATTTTCCAGTCTTTCCAACTGCTGCCGGGCCTGAGTCTGCTGGACAATGTGATGCTGCCGATGGACTTTTGCGGGAAACTCAACCGTCATTCTCATGAAAAAGCTGCCGAACTGCTGCGCATGGTCGGACTGATCGACCATATTCATAAAATCCCATCTGAAATTTCAGGCGGACAACAGCAGCGTGTGGCGATTGCGCGTGCATTGGCGAATGATCCGATGGTGCTGCTGGCGGATGAGCCAACCGGCCGTCTGGATACAGCGACATCGGAAGTGGTTTTTGATATTTTTGAGCAGGTGGTTGAAAAAGGTACGACCATGATCATCGTTTCCCATGACCATTCTCTTGCTGAGCGAACCAGACGGATGATCAGGCTGGTGGACGGGAAAATCAGTTAGGAGTTAGGAATGAGGCGTGACGTTAGACGTATGAAGAAGTAAGAAGTAAGAAGTAAGAAGTAAGAAGAATGATGTAAGACGTAAGACGTTAGACGGATGATGGATGAAACAGGTGGGCGTTTTGACAGAACCGATTATTGTTACTGATCTCTGCAAGGATTTTGAGACCAAAGCCGGAAAGGTACCGGCTCTGGATCATATTTCATTTTCGGTACAGGATGGAGATTTTGTCGGGATCGTCGGTAAATCCGGGTCCGGGAAATCCACGCTGATCAATATGCTTGCCGGTATTGACAAACCTTCTTCCGGTTCTGTGAGTGTGTTCGGCCGAAAACTGGAGGAAATGAACGAAAACCAGCTGGCTTTGCTGCGCGGGGCGGATGTAGGGATCGTTTTCCAGTTCTTCCAGCTGCTGCCGGTATTGACAGTGTTGGAAAATGTTCTTTTGCCGATGGATTTTCTCGGAAGGATTCCGGAAAAAGAACGCATGGAACGGGCTTATGAAGTGCTGCGCATGATCGAAATCCAGGATTACGCGCACAAACTCCCGTCCGAACTTTCCGGAGGACTTCAGCAGAAAGCGGCTATTGCCCGTGCTCTTGCCAATGACCCACCCATCATCATCGCGGATGAGCCTACCGGAAACCTGGATTCGGCTGCCGCGGAAAAGATTTTCCTGCTTTTTGAAGAACTATCCAATAAGGCGAAAACCATTGTGATGGTAACGCATGACAGTGAACTGGTCCGCATGGCTCACCGCATTTTGACAATTCGGGACGGCGCGCTGATCCGTGATGAACGGACAGAACGCGGCCGCGGAGGTAAGGCATGAGACCGCGGACGAAGAAAATTTTTTATGATTTCCGTTCGAATCCTTCCCGCTCTCTGCTGGTGATCCTTTCGATTTTTGTTGGGTTATTTGCGGTGGGGATGATCATGACGCTCTGGATCTGCATCCCTTCCGATTTGCGGCAAGGGTATGAGCTGTCCAATCCCGCGAATATTTATTTCCGTCTTTCCCCGTTTGACAATTCCCTGATCCGCTCAGTGCAGAATTGGGAAAATGTAAAGGATGCGATGGGCTCCTCTGTCGCTACCCTGCGGGCTTATGATGGCAGCGGTAAATTGAAAAAGGTCGTTGTTCAGGCTGTCAGTGATGACAGTTGGCCGGTGAACCATATTGATGTGCTGAAAGGAACTTGGCCGCTCAAGGTAAATGAAGCCGCAGTTGAAAATTATAAACTCGGTGATCTGGACGGCGCAGTCGGAAAAAAACTGACAGTCAAAACAGCTTCCGGCAAAGAGGTGGAGATGACAATCGCAGCCAGCATCCGGGATCAAAGCCTGGGCGCTGGGGATTATTCCATCGTTTTTATTGAGCCGATCCAGGTTTATGTTCATGAGGACATGCTGCGGAAACTGGAGATGGATACGCACTGGAACATGCTGAGGATCGTCCTGAAAGAGGGCGGCAAGGATGAAAATGCCATCCGGCGGCAGGCGAACATCTATGCCGACCGGCTCAAGAAAGCCGGTTATCAGGTTCAATCTATCGCAGTCCGCCGATCCGATGCCCATCCGACAGCTGATTACGCGGACGCAATCGCGGGAATTCTGCTGGTGATCGGTATTCTGGTGGTGTTCCTTTCCGGTTCTCTGACGTATAACACATTGAAGGCAATTTTATCCAATCAGATGCGGCAGATTGGTGCGATGAAAACCGTTGGCGCCACATATGCTCAGATCGTTTTGATGTATATGCTGTTGATCCTCCTGTATTCGGTGATCGCTTTGGTGCTGGCTATCCCGGCATCCATTGGCGCTGCTGAATTGTGTCGGGATTTTTTGGGAAAGAATATCAATTTTGCGAATATCCGTACCGGTGTGGTCTGGGAGACAGTGGTCGTTCAATTGGTGTTGGGCTTGATCGTGCCGCAAATTGCAGGAGCGATCCCGGTTTCTAAAGGTGCGCGGGTGAGCATTCAAAAGGCGATGGGCGGAATGCGCGGAGCAGGCAGCGGCGAAAATGACCGCTTTACCCGCGGAATGAGCCGTATTTTTTCACGACCGACTGCTCTTTCCATGCGCAACACTTTCCGCAACAAAAGCCGGCTGATCCTGACGCTGTTTACGCTTTCTTTGGGCGGCGCAATTTTTATCGCATCGTTCAACGTGAACAAAGCGATTGACGAACATGTGGCGGTCATCGCCCGCTATGTCCAGGCGGATCTGGACCTGGTAACAGACCGGCCTTATCGGCTCGACCAGATCCAGACAGCGCTGAGTGATGTTTCCGATATCGATTACATCCAGGGCTGGGGTTTTGGCACCGCGACCTATATTGATGCGGATGGGAATGACGGTCCGAGTATTTCTGTTTTTGCCCCGCCCGATGGTTCGGAATTGATCGCTCCGAATGTCAAGGAAGGCCGCTGGTTTGAGCCCGGAGAAAAGGATGTGATCACTCTTTCAGAACGGTTCAATTACACATATCCGGAGCTCAAAGTGGGGGATAAACTGACGATGGAAGTGAGCGGCACAGGCAATAAGACGGAATGGACGATCATTGGTTTCTTTACAATGGCGGGGAAATCCGGAGGCTTTTTAGCTTATATGCCGCTTTCCTCATGGGAGCATATTTCCGGGACCGGGAACCGCCTTTCCAAGTTCCAGATCGTTACACAAAGCCGTCTGGATGAGGTGCGGCGGGCTGCCATTACCAAAGAAATTGAAGCAATTCTGGATGAAAAGGGTATCAAGACCACTTCCATCCAGCGGAATGATATGTTTGTTTCAGACGCTGCCCGCGGACTGAATATTATGTCGATCTTTATGATGATCATGGCTGTACTGGTGGCTCTGGTTGGCTGCATTGGGCTGACCGGGACGATGTCGCTGAACGTGATGGAGCGGACTGCGGAGATTGGCATTTTGCGTGCGATCGGGGCATCCAACCGGAATGTGATGAAAAATGTATTGACGGAAGGGATGCTGATCGGGTTCATGAGCTGGATCATTGGATCCATTCTTTCGTTACCTGTCGGCCGGGTTCTGACAGACAGTCTGGGAAGCGCTATTTTCGATTCCCGTCTGCCGCTGGGCTTTTCACCGGTGGGATATGGACTGTGGCTGGCGTTATCGTTGATTTTGTCCGTGATTGCCTGCCGTGCTCCGGCCAAATCAGCTGTCAACCTGACGATCCGGGAAGTGTTGTCTGTGGAATAGGTTTCAGGTGTCAGGTTTTAGGTGTTATATGTCATGGTTACAATGATTATTTTCCGTGGAAATGGGACAAAAGGGCGTATTGCCGGTGATATTCCCTGAACCTGTAACCTGAAACCTAATATGAGGAGGAAATTATGAAGAAAAGTGTAATTATTGCTTTGATCAGCGTGCTGCTGCTGACTGCGGTGGTGTTTGTTCCCGTGCCGGAACATCCAGCCATGGCGCAGGACGGTCCGACATCTGTGGTTTATGTGAACCAGACTTCCCCCACAGCAGAGCCGGTTAATCCGATCCCGGTTCCCGCCAGTTCCGGAAATTCTGTGGCGGAAGCTAATCTGTGGCCGAAACAGGACGTCTCTCTGGGTTTCCCGGGCGGCGGTGTGGTGGCCTCTGTGTCTGTGAAGGAAGGATCTGTTGTTCATCAGGGTGATGTTTTAGCGGAAATAAAAGGCTCGGAAGTATATAAACAGCAGTACGCGGAAGCGGAGCTGAACCTGGCCGCAGCACGGGATGAGTTGAAGGCACTGAACGATAATTATCCTATCGAAAAAGCTGAAACGCTGCGAAAACTGGTCGATGCCCGTAAGGCCTTGGATGACGCCAACAAAGATTATGCTGAATATGACACACCGGCTTACAGAACCCGTCTGGATAATGCCAATAAAGCTTATACCGATAAATGGGAGGCTGTAGAAGATGCGCTTGATCTTGTTGAGAAGGTCAGCGAACTGGAATCAGGATCCAGCAGGAAGCAAACGGTTGAAGACGATTATAAAAAGGCGCTGCAGGACTATGAAAACCTGAAACGTGACTACAACCTGCTCCTGAACGATAAGGAAGCTGCTCAGGCTGCGATCGAGGCGGCGGAGGCGGATGTCGCTAACCTGGAACGGGAATTGAGCGAACTTGAAGACGGTCCGAAAGCGGAGAAGCTGGAAGTTGTGAATCAGAAAATTGCCGCGGCTGAGGCTCAGAAAGCAGCTGCGGAAAAGAATATTGAGCTTTTACAGATCATTGCTCCGTTTGACGGAACGATCCTGCGTGTTGACATGACAGAAGGCGATTTGGTACAGGCGGGCAAGATTGTGATCGTGATGGCTGATACCTCTGTTCAGATTCTGAAAACGGTTGATCTTTCTGAAACCAATATGTCAAAAATCCAGACCGGCAGCCGAGTGCGCGTGGTTTTTGACGCGTATCCGAACAGTGAACTATATGGGACTGTGACAAAAATTACAAACTGGTCCGAAAAATATCTGGGGGACGTGGTCTTTCCTGTTGAAGTCACGCTTGATAATAATAACCTTCCTCTTCTTTGGGGTATGACAGCTTCAGTATATTTTTAATACTATTGACATATAAAACAGGGGACTGTTCTGTTATTGGACTGTCCCCTGTGGCTGCCTTTGAAAGGTAACAGTTGGTCTTTTATATCACGCATCCGCACTGACTGCTCAAATCAGCCCTGTTTTTGTGTTATACTCTATTCTGGTTTTCGTGGATAAAGCCGGGATTTTTTACACCTCTAAAGGGGGCAGCATATGTTGGAATTCTTCAAAAATCAGGAATTTGATTTACAGAAAATCGATGAAACCCTCCCCAACTGCTGGATCAATGCCATTGATCCGACACCGGAAGAAATAAAAAAAATCGCTGAACTGGGCATTCCCCAGGATTTTGTTTCCTATCCTCTGGATGCGGATGAACGTCCTCGTATTGAAGAGGAAGACGATGGAACGATCCTGATTGTTGTGCGTATTCCTACATCCCATGCGCAGGATCCCGAGATCCCATATGGAACCATGCCGTTGGGGATCATTCTTGCGGAAAAATATATTGTCACTGTTTGTTCCCAGCCTACATCCATCCTGGATGCCTTTGCAGGCGGAAAAATTCCGAAACTTTCCACAACCAAACGCTATCGCTTTACGCTGCGGCTGCTGATGGCTGTGACCACCCGCTTCCTGGATGCGCTGCGTGACATCAATAAACTCACAGATGAATTGGAAGATATGCTTTCCAGCACGATGAAGAATGACGTCCTGATCCGCCTGTTTAAATGCCAGAAATCTTATGTTTATTTTTCCCAGGCGCTGAAACAGAATGAGCTGGTGCTGGTAAAAATGTCCCGTCTGAGCGGGTTCAAACGCTTTGAAGAGGATGAGGATTTACTGCAGGATGTCATCACGGAAAACACGCAGGCTATTGATATGACGTCCATTTCCTCCGACATTCTGTCCGGTATGATGGATGCTTTTGCTTCCGTGATTTCCAATAACCTGAACGTGGTGATGAAGCTGCTGGCTTCCGTGACGATCATTATGGAAATTCCGAACATTATTACCGGTTTTATGGGGATGAATGTTAATTTTCCGGATGCTATTGCCGGCAGCACTACCACGCCATTTATCATTTTGGTGCTGCTGATTCTTGTGACCTGCGCCGCGATTTATATCTTCAATAAAAAAGACTGGTTCTAAGCCATGCGCTTTGTCCGCTATCAGGTAAATAAAAGTACCACCGTCCATTATGGCTGGATCTATAATGATTTAGTCGGTGAGATTGAAGGCGACATATTCGGTGAATTCCGCCGGCTTGAGGCGAATCTGCCGATGTATACCGTACGTCTGCTCCCACCGGTGGTTCCGGGAAAAATCGTAGCCTGTGAATGGAATTATCTGGACCAGACACGTGAATTCGGCCGGGTAATATCCGATATTCCCACAATCTTTTATAAACCGACCAGTTCGGTGATCGGGATGAACGATCCGATTATCCTGCCGATGGTTTCCAACCGGGTAGAGCAGGAATGTGAACTGGCTGTCGTGATCGGCAGAACCGCAAAAGCAGTGCTGCCGGAGAATGCTTTTGACTGCATTTTCGGTTATACCATCGCCAATGATGTAACTGCCCGGGATCTGCAAATGAAGGAAGAAACCTGGACACGCGCCAAGGGATTTGACAGCTTCTGTCCGTTAGGTCCGGTAATTGAAACTGATTTCGAGCCTGCAGATGCCCTCCTGACCTGCCGTGTCAACGGAGAATTGCGCCAAATGGCTTCAACACGGGACATGCTGTTTCCGGTGCAGAACCTCATTGCCTATATTTCTTCTATCATGACTCTTTATCCCGGGGATGTGATCCTCACGGGAACGCCGGTGGGTTCGGCATTATTGAGCCATGGTGATGTTGTCGAGTCCCAAATTGACGGTATCGGGCAGCTCGTAAATCCGGTGCAGATGCAAACAGCATAGAGGCTCTGGCATGCTGTTCAATTCTCTGCACTTTCTGCTGTTCTTTCCCCTGGTCGTGGGGATTTATTTTATCATCCCGCGAAAGATCCGCTGGTGCTGGCTGCTGGCAGCCTCTTATTATTACTATATGTCCTGGAATGCCAAATATGCGCTGCTGCTGGCGGGATCTACCTTGATTACCTGGCTCAGCGGCCTGCTGATGGAACGCTGTAATGGTATGCCGGGTGAAACGGCAAAAAAAAAGTGGCTGGTCGCTTTCAGTTTTGCCATTAACCTTGCGCTGCTTTTCGTTTTCAAATATTTCCATTTTGGGCTGAGCATTCTGAACCGGCTCCTGCGCGTCATTCATATTTCTGCGGTGCAATCCACTTTCAATGTCCTGCTCCCTGTGGGAATTTCATTCTATATTTTACAGGCTCTCTCCTATACTATGGATGTATATCGCGGTGATGTGAAAGTGGAGAAAAACTTCTTTAAATACGCATTGTTTGTGTCCTTCTTCCCGCAGCTTGTTGCCGGACCGATCGAGCGTTCACGCGATTTACTGCCGCAAATTCTGGTTCCCCATGATTTCGACTTTGACCGGGCTAAACGCGGGCTGTGGCTGATGCTGTGGGGTTATTTCCAGAAGCTGGTTATCGCCGACCGGCTGGCGATTTTTGTTAACACAGTTTACAGTGATCCGGCTGTTTACCGACACGGCGGTGTAGTGAATCTGGTCACGATGATTTTTTTCGCCTTCCAAACCTATGCGGATTTTGCCGGGTATTCAAACCTTGCGCTGGGTGCGGCTGAGGTGCTGGGTTTCCGCCTGACAACCAATTTTGTCCGACCTTTTTTCTCGATCAATATCACAGAATTCTGGACGCGCTGGCATGTCTCGCTTTCCCGCTGGTTTGTGAATTATCTTTATATTCCGCTGGGTGGAAACCGGGTTGGGAAATTCCGCTATTACTGCAATTTGATGATCGTTTTCCTGGCTTCCGGGTTGTGGCATGGCGCTGACTGGACATATCTGGTGTGGGGCGGACTGAATGGGCTGATTTCGATCGTGGAAAGGCTTCTCACTCCGCTCTGGCGGAAATGCAGAGCATTATTGAAATTTAACGACCGGTCCACGCTGATGAAATGTGTACAATCAGCATATGTGATTTTTATGTTTGGATTTGTGCAAATCTTCTTCCGTTCACAATCAACTGATCAGGCAAAGGAATTCATTCAAGGTCTTCTCCGTTTTAATCCATATGATTTGTTTAACGGGAGATTATTCAATTATGGATTGGATTTAGTAAATTTTGTTATTCTCGCGGTGAGTTTTGTTGTATTGTTTGTGGTGGCATGGATTCAGCGGGACGGAAGCTCGCTGCGGTCAAGAATTGAACAGCAGCCGCTTGTTCTGCGCTGGGGGCTGATCATAGCCGCTATAGGAGCTGTCATTTTCTTCGGCGTGTACGGCCCGGGATTTGACGCCAGTCAGTTCATCTATTTCCAGTTTTAGATATAAAAGAACCGGAAAGATGTATGTTGTAAGATAGATAGGTGAAGAAGTAATCAAATGATGAAAAAATTATTTTCCGCGGTTTGTTTTTTCGTACTTCTCGCCGGATTGTTTCATCTGAGCAATGTTGTTCTCTTTGAGAAACAGCATTTCGGCACAGCAAAAAATATCGCTCACGAGGAAGCTGAAAAAATCGACGTATTTTTCATCGGTCCGAGCCATATTTTCTACGGGATCAATCCAATGACCATCTGGGAAGAAACCGGAATCGCGGGATATAATCTGACGACACATCAGCAGCCGCTTTGGACCTCAAAACTGCTGCTGCAATACGCGATGAAGCATCAACATCCCAAGCTGATTGTTTTCGATGTCCTGATGGCGACGAATTTTGGACGTCCATTGATCGGAACAGAACAGGGCACCAATATGACGCACCTGGCACTTGATCCGATTCCGCTTTCTCCGCAAAAAATCAAAAGCGTACTGGAGACAGATTCCATCACTGAAAAAGGAGAAATTCTGCTGCCGATTATCCTGAACCATTCCCGTCTTCAGCAAGGCCTTTTGAGCTATGACGATTTTCATTTTTTCAATGGTGATCGCTCCCATCCGACAAAAGGCTATAATTACACACAAAACACCCTGAGTTATGAACAGCCGTTTGTGCCGGACGCAGATTATACTCATGAACTGCCGAAGGGAATGGAAGCGATTTTGATCGATTTTATTGAATTCTGCCGCGAACAAAAACTGCCGCTGCTTTTCATAAAAACCCCTCTGGTAGGAAATGAGGAACTTTACGGACAGATCAACCTGATTGGGCAAATTGCTGCAGAACATGAGGTTCCGTTTCTTGATTTTAATCATTTGTATGATGAAATCGGAATTGATTTTTCCACGGATTTTGCAGACAGCGGGCACCTGAATGTACGCGGTGCGGAGAAAGTGTCTGTTTATCTTGCGGATTATTTGGCAGCTCATTTTGACCTTCCGGATCACCGTGGTGACGAGACTTACAGCAGCTGGGATCTTGCAGCCTGCCATTTCAATGCTCTGACTGTTCTTCCGGAAAGTGACGATCTCACAGGCATTTTCACAGCCGCCAATGACCCTAATGTGCTGATAACCGTTCTGATTGGCGGCAAACTTGAGGAACCTGTTCAGATTCCACAGGAAATGCTTTCCGCTATGCAGGCTGCAGGGTTTTCCCGGGTTCCGGACCAAACAGGCAGTGGTACATATTATGCGGTGATTAAGGGTGGAAAGGTTATCCTGGAGAATCGATCTGATTCAGAGATTCTGACGGATGAGTTTATGGTCAAGGATACCCGCTTTGCGATCCATGTTTCACCAAAAGAGCCGGATGAAGGGTCCTTTATGACTGCTCTTTACATTGGCAGCGGCGGATATGCACTGACAGAACCGGGAATGATGATTGCGGCTTATGACATGGATCGGATGGAAAAAATCACTGCGGTGCATTGTTTCTTTGATGAAACCGGTGCTGTCAAACATATCAATTGAACGCTGCTGCTTACGATTTAAGGGCTATCCGGTATTGCTATGACGCACATGGCGACAGACACACTCATGTTGGCTTCGCAGCATTCGGTGTCAGTCCCGCATGTGCTCTGTGATTTGTAACACCAATTGTCATATTTTTTATATGATTTTCGTTAGGACGGTTGACATTCTTCGAAAAAAAACTATAATTCAAGTCAACTTTATTTTAGTGTAGTGAAGTCATAAAGGAAAACGGATGGAGATGAATTCCAATCAGCAGTATACATGGATGGAAGCCGAAAATAATACTGCGGCAAATTGCGCCATGTCTGCTGACGTCCTGCACCCTGCTTTCTTTACGGCCATCATTCCCTTGATGGCTGTTATTTTTATAGTCACTGTTTGCAATCACCTTGCTCTCAACATGATTATCTCTATTATTCTCGGGGTAATTATTCTCATGGTACGAGGTGAAATCAAACCTTTGAGCAGAACACGATAAGAAAGGAATCAAACGGGGCTCTGCTTGAAAAACAGAGCCCCGTTTTAGTTAGGAGTTAGGAGTGAGAAGTAAGGAGTGAGGAGTTAGGATATAGGAGATAGGATATAGGATATAGAAACTAAATGTTGACTAATCTAATATCTAATACCTGACACCTGATATCCACCCCCCAGACCCTGACCTCTTTGATCAAGTTTATAAACGGCAGGATTTTTGAAAACAAAACTGCTGAGATTATAAAAGGAGTTTTTTATAATGAATAAGAAATTTTACTCTGTTGTTTTGGCTGTCCTGATGATGGCTGTCTGCGTTTCCGGTGCTTTTGCACAGGATGCAATCAAAATCGGTGGTACCGCACCTCTGACCGGCGCTGCTGCCATTTACGGTAACGCTGTTGCCAACGCTGCTGCTATCGCTGAAGAAGAAATCAATGCATTGGGCGGTATGCAGATTGAAATCAATTACCAGGACGATGCACACGATGCTGAAAAGGCTGTCAACGCTTTCAACAACCTGCTCGACTGGGGTATGCAGGTCTCCATGAGCTCCGTCACCTCCAAGCCGGCAGAAGCTACCTCCGAACTGAACATGGAAGAACGTGTTTTCGGTATGACCCCGTCCGCTTCCTCCACTGCTGTCATTGAAGGCAAAGACAACGTCCTGCAGATGTGCTTCACCGACCCGAACCAGGGTTCCGCTTCCGCTGCCTACATCGCTAACAACGGTCTGGCGAAAAAGGTTGCCGTGATCTGGAAGAACGATGATGTTTATTCCAAGGGTATCTATGACACCTTCATGGCTGAAGCTGAAGAACTGGGTCTGGAAGTTGTTTCCGACACCACCTTCTCCGATGGCAACGACACTGACTTCTCTGTCCAGATCGCTGACGCTCAGGAAAAAGGTGCCGAACTGGTCTTCCTGCCGATGTATTACACTCCGGCTTCCCTGATCCTTGCTCAGGCCAACGCTGCCGGTTATGCTCCGATTTTCTTCGGTGTTGATGGTATGGACGGTATCCTGACCATGGAAGGTTTTGATCCTTCCCTCGCTGAAGGCGTCATTCTGCTGACCCCGTTCAACGCTGACTCTGAAGACGAAAAGACCGCTGCTTTTGTTGCTAAATATCAGGAACTTTACGGCGAAACTCCAAACCAGTTCGCTGCTGACGGTTACGATGTTGTCTACGCTCTTTATGAAGCCTGCCAGGCTGCCGGTGTTACTCCGGATATGAGCGCTGAAGAAATCAACGATGCCCTGATCGAAACCTTCAAAACCTTCACCTTCAATGGTATCACCGGTGAAAACATGACCTGGTCCGAAGGTGCAGTGAACAAAGACCCGAAGGGTATGATCATTAAAGACGGTGCTTACGTCGGTCTTGACTAATCTGTAACAACAACGGAATGAGAGGGGAGAAATCCCCTCTCTATCCGTTTTTAAATCAGAAATAAGAAATCAGAAATAAGAAATGATGAAATGTTGAAAATCTGATTTCCGATTTCTGATTTCTGATTTGGATTGGGGGTGGAAAAATATGCGGTTTTTGAGTTTTCTGATCAGCGGTCTGAGCCTTGGCAGCATCTACGCAATCATCGCGCTGGGTTATACCATGGTGTACGGGATCGCCAAAATGCTGAACTTCGCCCATGGTGACGTAATCATGGTGGGAAGTTATATTTGTTTCTTCGCGATGATGCGTTACAATCTGCCGCCGGTTGTCGGTGTGATCCTTGCAGTGATCGTATGCACAGTTCTCGGTATCGTGATTGAGCGTGCTGCTTACAAGCCGCTGCGTCAGGCTCCCTCTCTGGCAGTGCTGATCACCGCGATCGGCGTCAGTTACTTCCTACAGAACGGTGCGCTGCTGCTGTGGACCTCCTCACCGAAGGTGTTTCCGTCCATTATCGGCAACGGGAAAATCCAGCTGGGTGAACTGACGATTTCCCATGTGACACTGCTTACCGTTGCGGTTTGTCTGGTGATCATGGCGGTTTTGACCTGGTTTACCGGCCGCACAAAAATGGGCAAAGCTATGCGAGCCTGCTCGGAAGACAAAGGCGCTGCTCAGCTGATGGGTATTGATGTCAATGGGACGATTTCCATGACCTTCGCTATTGGTTCCGGTCTGGCGGCGATTGCCGGTGTGCTGCTTTGTTCCGCTTATCCAACGCTGGTTCCGGCCACCGGTTCCATGCCGGGTATCAAGGCCTTCACCGCCGCGGTTTTCGGCGGCATCGGTTCCATCCCCGGCGATTTCCTCGGCGGGCTGCTGCTGGGTGTGATCGAGACCTTCGCGAAGGCTTACATCTCCACACAGCTTTCTGACGCGGTCGTTTTCTCCGTGCTGATCATCGTCCTGTTGGTCCGTCCTGCCGGTTTGCTCGGCAAGGTCATCAACGAAAAGGTATAAGGAGGAAGGGATGAAACGGAAAAACACCAATAAATACGTCTCTTTCGCGCTGGTCATCGCGGCTTATGCCATCATGATGATCCTGACTGCCAGCGGGAAGATCACCCGTTCCATGCAGGGGATGCTGGTCCCGATTTGCGCTTATATCGTTATGGCGATTTCCCTGAACCTGACGGTCGGGATCCTTGGTGAACTGAGCCTTGGCCATGCCGGGTTCATGAGCATGGGCGCTTTCACCGGAACCTGTGCGGCTCTGATGATGACGGAAAGCGTTCCGGATGAAGGGCTGCGGCTGGGCATTTCCATGGCCATCGGTGCCATTTTTGGCGGCATTGCCGGTTTCCTGATCGGGATTCCGGTGCTGCGTCTGAAGGGTGACTACCTCGCCATCGTAACGCT
>JAFPZX010000080.1 GCA_017417055.1 Anaerolineaceae bacterium | reverse complement strand
TTGTCGAACGGGGCCTTGTTCATGTTCATGGAGATGTACCAGCAGCTCAGGGACGGGATCTCATAGGCGGTCAGAGCAGCATTGTCGCGAACCTTCGGCAGGTCATTGACGGCCAGATCATAGGCCAGATCGATTTCACCGGTTTCCAGAGCGATGGAACGCTGTGAGGTTTCCGGGACGACTTTCATGATCAGATTTTCAGTCAGGGCCTTGCCGGCATAGTAGTCATCGAAAGCCTTGAGTGTCACATGGTCACCCTGTTTCCATTCGACAAAGGTGTAAGGGCCGGAACCGACAGGGTTGAGGATGAAGTTCTGTTCATCAGCTTCAACAACATGCTTCGGAACGATCGCGGCGAAGGGGATCGCCAGGTTGCGAAGGGTCGGGCCGTAAGGTGCATCGGTGACGATGGTGACGGTGTAGTCATCATTGACAGTGACGGTGTCGATGAAGTCAACGATGTAAGAAACCGCGGAGGAAGCGATCGCGCGGTCGAGAGAGAATTTTACATCTTCCGCGGTCAGTTCAGTGCCGTCGTGGAATTTGATGCCCTGGCGGATGTGGAAGACATAAGTCAAATCGTCAACGATATCCCAGCTTTCAGCGATCTGCGGGAAAAGCTCGTTGGTGGCAGGATCAACGGCAACCAGTGTGTCGAAAATCTGGCTGGTGACCTGAACGGCAGGTGTTTCTTTCCCCTGATGCGGGTCCAGAGATGTGACATCGGAACCCTGTGCCCAGGTGAGAGTGTCCTTATATTGTGCGCCGGCAGCAGTGCTGATCAGGGCAAGCATGAGGACGACCAAAACGAATAATACAGATTTTTTCATTTTTCCTCCTATGAGTTTTTTATTTTGTCCGTTTGGGTTTCGGACATCGGCATGATCCGGAAGCTCAGATGGGCTTCTGGGAACGACCATTAGATTTCTCCACGCTGTACCCGCAGGCATGTGACAAAATGTCCGGGTTCTTCTTCCGTCAGGACCATTTCCTGCTGAGAACATTCATCTTTCGCGAAGGGACAGCGTTTAGCAAAACGGCAGCCGATCCCCGGGTTAACCGGAGAAGTCAGTTCGCCTTTCATGGTGATGCGGTTCATCGGCAGGTCCGGATCCGGGATAGGGATCGCAGAGAGCAATGCCTGTGTGTAGGGATGCATTGGCTTTTTGAAAAGCTTCTCGGAAGGGGCTTTTTCAACCATCTGCCCGAGATACATGACGAGAATATCGTCTGAAACATATTTCACAACGGAAAGGTCATGTGTGATGAACAGGTAGGTGAGTCCCAGCTCATCCTGCAGATCCGCCATCAGGTTCAGGATCTGGGCCTGGATGGAAACATCCAGCGCGGATACGGGTTCGTCGCAGACAATGAATTTCGGGTTCAGAGCCAGTGCCCGTGCGATTCCGATACGCTGCCGGCGTCCGCCATCCAGTTCATGAGGATAAGTGTTGATCAGGCGGTTGGCCAGACCGACCAGGTTCATGATCTCTCTGACCCGTTTCTCGATCTGTGCTTTGTCTTTTCGGGAATATATCTTTTGAACAAGGAGCGGTGCGGCAATAGCTTCGCTCACTGTCATTCTCGGATTCAGTGAGGCGTATGGATCCTGAAAGATGATCTGCATATCGCGCCGCAGCTGTTTCATGCCCTGTTTTTCAAGTGAAAGAACATCTTTCCCTTGAAAATAAACCTCTCCGGAAGTAGGCTCATGCAGCCGGAGGATCGCCCTGCCCATGGTGGACTTCCCGCAGCCTGATTCACCGACAACACCCAGCGTCTTCCCGTTATCAATGGTAAAACTGATGTCATCCACAGCGTGAAGCATCCCGGCCGGTACCGAAAAATATTTTTTCAGATGGTTCACACGTAAAATTTCAGCGGTATTTTTAGCCATCTAACTATCCCTCCTGTTCATAACGGAAACAGCGGACCTTGTGCCCGTCGGCACGTTCAATCAATTCCGGTTCATTTTCCAGACAGCGTTTTTCCGCAAATTTGCAGCGGTCGGCGAATTTGCATCCTTTCGGAAGCTGTGTCGGATCCGGCATCATGCCGTCGATAGCATTGAGACGTTTTGATGTGGTGTCCAGGCTCGGAACGGATCCGAAAAGACCTTCCGTGTAAGGATGGAGTATATTTTTATAAACCTGACGGAGGGTTCCGTATTCCACGATCTCACCGGCATAAATGATGGCAACACGGTCGCAGTTTTGGGCAACCACGCCAAGGTCGTGTGTGATGAGAAGCATGGCAGTATTGTTTTTCTCTTTCAGGTCATGGATCATTTCCAGAACCTGAGCTTGGATCGTTACATCCAGAGCTGTCGTCGGTTCATCCGCGATCAACAGAGTTGGGTTGCAGGCCAGTGCAATTGCGATCACGACACGCTGTTTCATTCCTCCGGAAAACTGGTGCGGATAGTCATCATAGCGCGAAGCGTTGATGCCTACCATTTCCAGCATATCCTCTGCCTTTTTCCGTCCTTCCTTTTTGGACAGGCCGGGGTCATGAGTAAGAATCACTTCACGGATCTGGTCCCCGGCAGTCATGACGGGGTTCAGCGATGTCATCGGATCCTGAAAGATCATGGAGATTTTTCTTCCCCGCAGCTGCCGCATTTCCTTATCTTTGAGCTTCAGCAGGTCTTTTCCTTCATAAATGATCTCGCCATTTGTGATTTTTCCCGGCGGATTCGGGATCAGTCTCATAATTCCCCTTGCCAGTGTGGTTTTCCCGGCACCGGTTTCTCCGACCAGACCTAAACTTTCTCCTTTATGCAGCTGCAGATTCGCCTTGTTCAGTGCCCTGACGACACCATCCTCGGTGGAATAGATAATGCTGAGGTCTTTTATATCAAGCAAGAGTTCTGACATATCTTTTTTCCTCCTCAAATGGTTAGTTCTTCAGTTTCGGGTCAAGCGCGTCGCGGAGACCGTCTCCCATCAGGTTCAGGGAGAGAATCGTGAGCATGATCCCCAAACCGGGCATCACGGTCACATGCCAGGCATCGCGGATATAAGTTCTGGCATTGGAAAGCATGGCACCCCATTCCGGTGTAGGAGGCTGGATCCCGAGACCCAGGAATGACAGACCTGCAATAGAAAGGATAGCTCCGGCCAGTCCCAGCGTTGCCTGTACGATTATGGGAGCGAGTGCGTTCATGACGATGTATTTGAAAATGATCTCGGAATCATCGCAGCCGATTGCCCGTGCCGCTTCAATGAAATCACGGTCTTTAACAGTCAGGACTGAAGCTCTTACGGTTCTGGCGAAGGTTGGTATGTAGGCGATACCGATGGCAATCAGGACGTTCACAAGGCTGGTTCCCAGCGCCGCGACGATCGCGGTGGCAAGTAGCATGGATGGGATCGCAAGCAGAATGTCCATCGCACGCATGATGACCGCATCGACCCTTTTCCCGTAATATCCGGCAAGTGCGCCGAGAAATCCGCCGATGATCAGAGCGAATATAATTGCAAGTGCACCCATGAACAGCGAATAGCGGGTACCCCAAAGCATGCGCAGAAAGATGTCTCTGCCGAATTCATCCTGTCCGAAAATATGCTGGGCAGATGGTCCCTTTAGCCGATGCAGAAGATCCTGCTTGATGATGTATTGTTTGTAAACCTGATTTTTTGTGACCCAGTCAATGACGGTGGTGCTGATGGCAACAACAACCAGAATGCTCAGATAGATGAGCCCGCCCATCGCTGTCTTGTTCTTTTTAAAGCGTCTCCAGGCTTCGTCCCAAAGAGAACGCTGTTTCTTTACCGGAACGGTTTCATTTATATTGCGATTCTCTTCCATGACGATCAATTTCCTTTCTTGTACATAGATTTGATGCGCGGGTCTACGAAAGCGTAGACGATATCCACGATCAGGTTGACAATGGAGAACATTGTTGCCATAAATACCACACAACCGAGGACCATCGGAATGTCACGGGATTTGATCGAGTCGACCATCAGCCTTCCCAGGCCCGGCCAGGAAAAGACCGTTTCAGCAAGCATCGCTCCGCCGAGAAGATGCCCGAACTGCAGACCGACTGCTGTGATGATCGGGATCAGTGCATTTCGAAGCATGTGCTGTGTTGTGATCACATGATCGTTAAGCCCTTTTGCCTGGGCGGTAGAGATATAATCCTGACGGATCACTTCGAGCATGGACGATCTGGTCATCCGGGCTACCATGGCCATGGAATTGATTCCTAACGTCAGAGAGGGTAAAATGATACTTCTCAATACGGGAATAACTCCGCCGCTGCCCATCCCCTGTGATGGCAGCCAGCCAAGGGTCAGAGAAAACAGCATTACCAGCAGAAGTCCGGACCAGAAGTTCGGCATGGAAACACCGATCAGTGCGGCGACCATGGAAATATTATCAAGCAGGGAATATTGTTTTTTTGCTGAAAGGATCCCGATCGGTATTCCAAAAAGAAGGGCGATGAATATACCGGCTACAGCCAGGATCGCTGTGTTCGGAAGCCTGTCGATCACCTGATTCCAGACGGGAATATTATTCTTGTATGAAGTGCCCATGTCCCCGCGGAGAAGGTTCTTCATATAATTGAAATAGCGAACAAGAAGCGGGTCGTTGAGACCGAGCTCTTCTCGTTTCATTGCAAGGGCTTCAGCCGTTGCCTGATCTCCGAGGATGATTGCGGCAGGGTCGCCCGGTGCAAGGTTCATGATGAAAAACACAATGAACGTAACACCGATGATCACGGGAATCAGTTGAAGTAATCGTTTTAATACGAACTTATACATATAGACTTATCCCTTCTTTATATGTTGAGATATCCTGATGCAATTATTGCTTTACAAATATCGATAATACCCTTTGTCAAGTATTATTTGTATTGTAATTGAATTTTACAATATTTACAATAAGTCAACAAGAAATTAGTAAATTAAACTAAAATTGAAAATTGTTAACAATTTATTGTATTATTTTTAATAATAAAATAATACAATAAAATGCTTTGAGAGAAAGAAGCACCTGTTGTATAATTCGGAACGGGTGAGGAAAAGAAATGAGGCAGAAATGAAAAAAATTGGCGGCACCTTTCCTCCGGAAAAGACTGAACCATCGGAAAACGGTTATTTTGATCGTGTATGTCCTGTAAACGGAGACCTGAAATTTATGATGTCAGGCAGGTGCGGCAGTTATTTCTGTTTATGCGATATCGGTCTGTATGATCAGAAAAAGGTTGCTTATGTTCCTATTTATACCTGTGAAACTGTCCTGGCACCATTCGTAAAAGCTGGATATAAG
>JAFPZX010000079.1 GCA_017417055.1 Anaerolineaceae bacterium | reverse complement strand
CGCGTGAGCTTGCTCAGCGCGTGCCCCCGACTGTAAACCTAAGGACGCGGGAAAAGTTTTGGCTGGCAAGGCAGCGCTGCTCGTCGCGTCCCTGCGAAGCATTCCCTCCGGCAGGCTTTCCTATATAATTATGTGCGACATCCCCTCTTTCAAAATATTAATCAAACGCGAAGCAGCATACCAAAGCCCATAGGGGTACGCTGCAAACCCCAATAATAGTCTATCTTTACACCCAAATCATTCCCAGTTCGGGTAAATGATGCCGGTTTCCTTTCCATATTCATTAAACAACTTCATGAAATCCAGATTCTCCGGTGAAATCAATTCATCATTCGTGTCAAAATATTCTATGCGCATCTTCTTCCCGAATGGATCATAATACGTATGAACAGCAGAAACATTCATGTCTGAATTCATCACACGATTTCCATCCGGATCATAATAACGAAGCATGGTTTCCCCGTCTGTGAACGTCTTTACCGAATAGGCGAATCCACCCGTATTGAGGACCGGACGATTTTCCGTATCCAGGTATCGGATTTCTTCAGACTGCCCATCCCGGTCATTAATTATTTCTACAATGGAATAACCGGATATATTGAGCACCGGTTCATTATTTATGCCAAAATATTTCACGCTTTCTGTTTCTCCGGATGGATCGTAAGCCGTATAGATTGCAGAAGCGTTGGTGACTCGATCAACCGCAGGGTTTCCTTCCGCGTCATAAAAGCGTTTAACAGATTCTTCATCTGTATTCGTGACTTCAGAATAGGCATATCCATCAGGACCCGAAATAAGATTACTGTCCGCATCAAGGAATCTTTCAAATATATAATTATCACCTTTCGCTCTGATAAATGATTCTTTATATGCGTAACCTCCAGGTCCAATAACAGGTTCATCGTTAACACCCCGATAATAATAGACAATACAGCCCCGTTCTCCATCGACTTCAAACCCGTAAGATGCATACCCATCATCATTCAAAATCGGTTCCCCATCGGTCCCATAGTACGCATGGTGTTCATTGCCGCCCGGTAAAATTTTGATGACAACTGATACCGCATATCCTCCGGATATCATTACAGGATTTCCTTCCGTATCGAAATAACGGGTCGTACTGTTGCCCCCACCAACAGTATTTGTAACAGAATATCCCGCGTACCCTTTTTCCAGGGTGACGGGATTCATATCAGCGTCATAATACTTATAGACTTTCGTGATTTTAGCATCACGCATTCTGTCGCCAATCGTTTCCAATGTAAACGCCGCATACCCCGCCTCAACTGTAACCGGCTTCATGTCAGAGTCAAAATATCGGATCGTATTGAGGTTTCCGTCATCCGAAAGTTCTTCTGTTTCATAAGCATATCCGGAAGAGTTATTTACCGCGTTATCTTCCAAATCACGGTAAATTGTTAATTTGTCAGGATGAGAGACGGGAATCCCTTCAATAAAGGTTTTATTGCCATAATATTCAATTTTTTTCGCGTACCCGTATTTCGGATGAACTACTGGTTCACCTTTGGCATTGTAATAGCCGGTTACGGTATAGGATTCTTTTTCGTTTACGGTTTCTTTTTCATAGATGATCCCTGTATCATAAAAATCTCTCGATGCTGATGCAAATGGAGAATGGCTGCGTATCAGATATTTCCAGGAAGACAAAAGGATCCTGAGTTGATTTTCCTGGTTACTTTCTGAATTTGTTAGATAACCTGCCTGTAAGTAAGTATTTTCAGGAAATTTGAAGAAATATTTTGACCATGTTGTATCTTCTTCCCGAAGGATCCTAACATAAGTCGAATAATCGATTTCCTTTTCTTCATAGGCATCTTCCCATGTTTTTCCGGTTAGTTTTTCAATAATTGAATCATCCACCCGGAATTCAGAGAAAAAACTGCTGTTGTCTGTTTCAGGATATCCGTAAAAGAACACTTCTTCTTGTGCTTTCTCTTTTGAAGAAAATTCATAATTTCTGAGCTCAGAATTTGAAAGATAAGTGTCAATTGCGGCTAATTTGTCATCTAAAAAATCAAATTCTATGCAGGAGCTACCGGTTGGATCTTCTTTTTCACAAATGATTTTATCCGAAGCTGTGGTACAGGTGTATTCTTCAAAAGTTTTGGTATTTATCATAACTTCATTGTATGTTTGTTTCCAGGTCGCATCGATCGGATCTTTTACGACTTTCACAACCTCATCTAAAGCCGAATAAAATGTATCGGATTCCGCGGATGCCGCTGATACCACTAAAAGAAGGATTGTGAATAATGACAATAAGTTTGTTTTATAGGCTGCCATGTTTTACCTCTCTTTCTTTATTTGCAGCTGTTCAGAACCCAAAGCGACGCATATAGGGACAGGCATACTTATGTCGGCTGTGCGGCACAAGGTGCCTGTCTTGCATGTACTCCATTCTGAATAGACGCCTTATTTTGAATAAATTATCTCAAAAAATCCTCGACACCGGAAACAACAATCAGTTCTTATTCCGGAAGTTCTGTAATTTCATAATCGGAAATGTCAAAAACAGATTCATCAAAATTCTTTTCGAGCGTATTTATCGTAAACAGGATTTCGCCTTTTCCATAGCCCGCAGGTGATATGCCATAGTATTTTTCTTCATAGCAATAAACAAGGCTGCCATCTTCATCGAAATAAAATGCGATTTCAGGATTATATCTGTTTTCCGCAAATACTTCAGCTTTATACACTTTATCTCCAAGATACCGGGTGACATCAACATAATCATTTCGGTAAGTATGGCCGGTAAATATATTGATAAAGTTTTCAACTTCATTGATGACACCATCCATTTCAAGGAACCAGTGCTCATCTTTGATGCCGGTGCCGGTTTTCTCTTCAGGATTCAATACGAACCTGACACCATCTTTGTACAATGTCACTTCTGTACCATCAGTATTGCTTTCATCAAATACATATATAATACCAGGCGCAATATAAATATCCCGGGTCTGCCACCAACCATTTACCATACGTTTGGCCCGGTAGTTGAGATGCATCTTCGAGATTTTACCGTTTTCATCCTGTAAACTTTCATAAACTTTTGTCAGCCGGGATTTTTGCTCCGGTTCATCGGGAAAATGGAATCGATAAGAATATACTTTTGCCCAAAGCTCACCGTATGATTCTTTTTCAACGGTGAATACCAGTCTCCTGCCGATGTTCAGGAAGGCATCGTCAGCAATATATGAGATAGATTTCGGCAAATTGATTTCCTTCAGGCTTTCGCAGTTTCTGAAAGCGGAAGCGGAAATCGACCGGACACCATCCTGAAGAGAAACTGTTTCCAGCTTAAAATTGTAGTCAAATGCCCGAAAACCGATTTCTTCAGCAGTGCCCGGAATAGAAACGGAACGCAGATGTTGGTTGTTAATGAAAGCACCGGCACCGATGGAAGTTACACCTTCCGGGATCTCATAGGATTCGGCATCTGCATTGCCCGGATAGGCAAGCAGCACTCCGTTATTGATCAATGCATGATCCTGAATCTCGAAGAACTCATTTTCCGCGGAAACCAGGATCTCCGATAATTCCGGACAGAATATGAACGGATTCAGATTGATATCGTTCATACTTGCCGGCAGCGTAACAGATGTCAGACGAGAACCGAAAAATGTCTGAAACCCAATGGATGTGATCCCTTCCCGGATTTCATAGGTGCCGCCCGGTCGTCCTGCCGGATAAGCCACTGTTTTGTTTTCAGCTTTGTTGATCAGAAGTCCATCAGACACTTCAAAAACCGGGTTTTCTGAAGAGACAGTAATGGCTTCGAGATTTTGACAACCCAAAAACGGATTTATTTGCGTTTCCTTCACAATCGCCGCAAATTCATCTGTGAACAGTCTCGCCACATCCGGATCAAGCATATCCGGTTTTCTGCTCGCATATAAGGAATCATCGCCATACGCGTAGTCTTGGATCGAGGTCAGGCCGCCCGGAATAGCAACAGAAGTGATTTCTTCATTGAACCAGAACACATCATGAGCAAGTCCGGTTACAGGATGACCATCCAGCATCTCCGGAATTGTGACCTCACCGCCTGTCCCGGTATATGCAGTGATCATTGCTGATCCGTCTTTCTGAATCTCATAAGACCAATCCATTGTCTGGTTATCAGCAGTACACAATCCGGTCAGGATCAAAAGCAAAGAAACAATTCCCAAAAGTAAAATTTTTTCCATGTATCACCTCATTCCATAAATGTTAAAGGAAAACCTTACAGACTGATTATTAATCCTGATTATTATTTAAACGCAATTTTATATTTTTGTAAATTATCTAATCCATTTTAATTACACAAAGCCACCCTAATCAATTCATAAAAATAAGGGGTAAGGGGACATTTTCCACGTGATCCGAATCAAGTGAAGTTCAGACCTTACGAAGCCCGCATCAAACCAATGAACATATCTCCGGGGCGTCCCGTTAAGCGCGCTTTGAATTGGTACAAAAAAGCCCCGGTTCTTCGGGGCTTTGTGTAGCGCGAGTGGGGGTCGAACCCACACGATGTCACCATCGACGGATTTTAAGTCCGTTGCGTCTGCCGATTCCGCCATCGCGCCGTTCTCTTAGTAAACAATTCTAATGGGAGCGGTAATTTAAGTCAAGTGATTTGTGCATAAACACTGACTATTCAAAAATGAAAGGTTGCTAATCATGGAGCACACAAGGTCTGCCCTGATGTTGACGCGAAGCCGGCACAGCAGGACTGCACTTTGTGATGCGGCACAACAATTTTGGCGAACGCATGAATTGTAAAAATGAAGAAGAACGGATTCGCAGATTTCTTAGTATTACTCAAAAATTACTCCAATGTGTTTCAAAGTGGAACAGGCCCAGGGGCCTGTCCCGCGGAAACACCGTGAACCATGAAATCAGAACAGATCATCGGTCTTTTGCCTCAGGCCAACCAGCGTGAGGGCAATGGCTTTGGTAATGTTGTCGGCGATCATGCAGTACCAGACTTCGATAACGCCGTAACCGGCACGGATCACCAGCCAGGTACCCAAAATGCGGATCCCCCACATAGAGGCAGATTCACAAATAAAAACGGCCCGCGTACGGCCGGTCCCGTAAAAGATACCTTCCCAGGCGACCATCAGACCGAAAAAGGGTTCACAAAAGGCGACTACACGCAGCAAGCGCGCACCCAGTGTGATGACTTCCTCACTGTTTGTAAAGATGCGCATCAACGGATTGGAGACGACATAGACCAGCACGCCGCTGATCAACATCAGCGAGACAGTCAGCCACAGGCTCACACTGCGGACATCCAGGAATTTCTGTTTGCTCTTCTCTCCAATGGCGATACCAATCAGGGCTGAAGTTGCTGTCCGGATACCGTAACCGGGCAAATAGAAAATTTCCTCTGCCGTAAGCGCGATCGAATGAGCCGCGAATACTGTGACGCCCATTCCGCTCACCATCCTGGCAAAAACCACATATCCCATGCAGGAAACGATGTTTGTCGCCATCACCGGGAGAGCTATCGTTAAAACCCGGCGGAATAAGTCACCGACCGGTTTGAAAACTTCTTTCAGCGGGAAGTGAAGTTCCTTTTTCCTGCGGAATGCCAGGAACATGAGAGAACCACCGAATATAGTTGAAATGGTCGTTGCCACTGCCGCGCCTACTGTGCCCAGCCCTACCTGATAGATCAGAAGCCAGTTCAGAATCATATTCAGCACATTTGCTGAGATATTGATGGTCATCGGTGTACGGGTATCTTTGATTGCCTGCATGGAAGAAGCAAACATACTGTTAGCGACAAAAAAGGTCAGCGACAGGCTCACAATAAAGAAATAATCTGATGCCGCCTTCCGAATCTCGGGCGCCGCGCTCATCCAGGCGGGAAGAAAGGGCGATATGATGAGACAGACAACAGTCAGGACCAGTCCGAAAGAAACCACGATCCGGCAGCCCAGCGCGGCAAGTTTTTTCATTTCCGCTTCGTCTCCCCTGCCATACGCACGGGAGATCAGGGAAAGGATCCCGATCGTGAATCCATAGGGCAGGGAATGGATGAGCCAATTGGGCGTGGTACTGGTGCTCACAGATGCTGTGGCGGCTTCACCCAGGTGACCGACCATGGCCGTATCGACATACTGCAGAATAGAGGAAAGCAGCTGTTGGACAATGGCGGGCAAGGCAAGCTGAACTAACGCGATCAGCATGTCACGTTTTCCGCTTCCGGATAATTTTGAGGTTATTTTTTCATTTACTTCAGACACAGGTCAACTCTATTTATTAAGAATCAAGTCATAAAACGGATTTATTGTAACATAAATAAGAGAATTTCGAAAACACAGATGAAAGCACGGTTGAACGGTAAGATTTTCAAAAGATAATTGTTCAGAACGCCGCACACAGGAGGATAGTCTCTGTGTGTATTATCCCTGTTATGAAGCGCGACGGGGCCAGCTGCCCGATGTGCTTCGGCGCAGCAGGACAATATTCATCCTGTGTGTTTGGTGTGTTTAAAAGATGGACGATTCCGGAGTAACCGTCCCCGTCACGTTCCCGGTTTGTTCTATATCCCTACCACACTTTTGAAAAAAAGTCAACGGACAACATTGCCCGTTTTCTTTTTTGAAGTTTGGGTGTAAACTCTGAGAAGTAAGAGGTAAGAAGTAAGAAGTAAGGAGTAGTCAGGGGCTGGTGACTGGTGACTTGTGATCACTAACCACTGACCACTGGACACCGACCACTGGACACTAAGCACTCCTAACTTCTCACTCCTAACTAAGCGGAAAGGAGGGGCGAAATGACACAGGTAAACGGTGAAAAGCTGATGAACGAAATGAACGGATTTCTGAACGACGCTGCTAAAGAAAACAGCGAATCGGAAATTGCGCTGCCGTTCGAAGCTTTTGAAGACTACAGCACGGATCCGGTGAGCTTTAATGATCAGTCGAAGCTGATGCTCCAAAAAGTCGATGCTGTTTTTGACCTGGCCGTCAAATATAACCGCCGTTCCTCCCAATATTTGAAGGCCTGCGGACAGTTAGAGCAGGGAATCAAATATCTTGCTTCCGGCTGTGTGACGAAGGTGGCACTGGAAGCCAAAAAGCATGAACTTCCGGATCTCGGTCAGCTTTCTACCGAAAAATTATTCCGTATGATTTCCTACCATTACCGCAAGATCGACAGGGCGTTGAGTGACTATATCCGTGAAAAGAACGGTGAAGTTGACGACGCGCTGCTGGATATGGAATTCCGCTTATACAACCTGCTGAACCGTCTGCGTTCGACGGAAGTGAAAATCCATGATTATAACAATAAACGTTATCGCGGTGAGGAAGATTACAGCCCCGTGATTGGCGGACTGGCTTTTACAGAGAAAAGCTGGAACCGCAGTTTCAATGAAGACCACATCGAACCCGCATCTTTCCAGCGGGCAAGAGCGTTTTCTCCCATATCAGAAATCGGAAATCAGAAATCGGAAATCGGGACAGAGAATGAAGAAGGAAGAATGAAGAAGGAAGAGTTGACAGTGGCCGGTGGGCAGTACTCTGCGAAATCAGAAATCAGAAATCAGAAATCGGAAATTGGATCGGTAAATGAAGAAGGAAGTTTGAAGAATGAAGAGAATGAAGTTTCGAACGATACTTCTCACTCCTCACACCTAACTCCTAACTGCAGCGAAGCTGCCAACTCCTCACACCTAACTCCTAACTGCAGCGAAGCTGCCGACTCCTCACTTCAAACGCCTCACTGCAGCGAAGCTGCCGACGCCTCACTAAAAACTACTGACACAAGTGAAGCTGAGATAAAGCATATTACGGAATATTCTTCTTATCTTGATATTATGAAGAATGCTGCGATGCGGGCTCCAAGAGACTATGAACATCCGGATCAAATCGCGTATTCGTTCACAACGGAGGAAATGATACAGCTTGCCAGAGATGAGGAGTTCGCGGAGGTCTTTCCTGATATGGCAGCTGAGATCCGAGCGGAAGTCGTAAAGATGTATGGAAGCGGGTAATGTGAAATCAGAAATCGGAAATCGGAAATAAGAAACAGGGAATAATGAATGGTTAGCCGGGGTCGGTGACGATTTCGGCTGCCCGCTTTTAAAGTGTGAAGTGTGAAGAGTTCAGTGTGAAGTTAAGGTTGAGGAGATAAGAAGTGGCTGTTGGCTGGTGATTGATGGCTGAAACTGATCTCTAATACCCACTGGACACTGGATACTTCCTCAATTAACTTCACTCTGCACACTTCACACTTTCCACTCCTCACTACTCAAAATCCGTTTTAGACATAAACTGTTATATTTTTGATATAGAAGAAACTCACCGCATAATTTATACTTGACTTCAGGATGCGTGTTTAAACTTCTAAAAAACCATCTCACACAGGAGGTAGTGCGCCATGGCATATATTACGCTGAAAGATATCAACAAAATCTACCCGAACGGCTTTCATGCGGTCCACAATTTTAATCTGGAAATCGACAAAGGTGAATTCATTGTTTTCGTTGGTCCTTCCGGCTGCGGTAAGTCAACGACCCTGCGTATGATCGCCGGTCTGGAAGATATCAGTAAAGGTGATTTTCTCATTGACGGGAAACGGGCCAATGAACTGGGGCCCCGGGAACGCGGTATCGCCATGGTTTTCCAGAGCTACGCGCTTTATCCGCAAATGACCGTTTTTGACAACCTCGGTTTCGGTCTGACGCTTGAGGGCGTTGATGAAGACGTAATCGAAGAAAAGGTTCTGAAAGTAGCCAAGATCCTTGGTCTGACAGATTATCTTGACCGTCTTCCCCGTGCGCTTTCCGGCGGTCAGCGCCAACGTGTCGCGGTAGGCCGCGCCATCATCCGTAAAGTAGGCATCTTCCTGATGGATGAACCGCTTTCCAACCTGGATGCGAAACAACGTGTAACCATGCGTTCTGAAATCACCCAGATCCATCGTGAAACCGGTGCCACGACAATTTATGTTACCCATGACCAGACAGAAGCTATGACCATGGCGGACCGGATCGTTTGTATGAAAGACGGGTATGTCCAACAGATCGGTACCCCGAAGGAACTCTATTTTGACCCGGTCAACGTCTTTGTCGCGGGCTTTATCGGTGAACCGCCAATGAACTTTATCCGTGTCAAGGTAAAGAACGGGCATGTCAATATCGGCGGGAATGACCTGGATCTGAAACCGCGCCTGGGCAGCAAGCTTTCTTCTTATGAAGGCAAAGAAGTAGTCTTTGGGTTCCGTCCGGAATCGATCGTTCTGCATAAGGAAGAAAAAGCATATCCTGTGAAGAGTACCGTTGAATTGACCGAAATGCTTGGCGACAACACCAATGTTTACATCAACATCGGTGATGAAAAAGCGATCCTGAAGGTCGATCCGCACGATACACCGGAGCTTGACACGGAATTTGATTTCTACATTCCTTATGAAGGTGTTTACCTCTTCGACGGTGAAACGGAGAAGGTAATTAAATAGTTAAGAAATATTATTTGGGACTGTCCCTTTATGGGACTGTCCCCTGATATCATTTCATAGTAATCGGGACAGTCCCATAAAGGGACAGTCCCGGGTCATAAAACACAGATAATCAGGAGATTCCTACATGGATATTCGGTATTCAACCAACCCCAATGATGTAAAGCGATACACCACTGAGGAACTGCGCAAAGAATTTTTGATCACGAATCTTTATCAGCCTGATACCGTGCAGGCTGTTTATTCCCACGTGGACCGCATGGTCGTTTTGGGTATCATGCCGGTTCAGGAAGAGCTTCCTATTGATAAGGGAATTGACATCTGGGCGAACTTCGGCACTTCCTACTTCCTCGAACGCCGTGAAGCCGGTGTCTTCAACCTTGGCGGTAAGGGCTATATTCAGGCGGATGACGAACGCTTTGACCTGGGGTTTGAAGACTGCCTGTACATCACACAGGGTACCAAAAAGGTCTGCTTCGGGAGCTGTGATCCGGAAAATCCGGCCCGTTTCTATCTGGTTTCCGCTCCGGCACACCGGGCATACAAGACCAAGTTCCTCTCCTTCGCGGATGCCAACAAGCGGCCTCTCGGTTCTGTTGCCACCGCTAACAAGCGCGTAATCAACCAGTTCATCCACCCCGACGTGCTGGAAACATGCCAGCTTTCCATGGGCCTCACCCAGCTGGATGAGGGCAGCACCTGGAACACAATGCCGACCCATACGCACGAACGACGCATGGAAATTTACACCTACTTCAACATTCCGGAAGGTAACGTGGTATTCCACTTTATGGGACAGCCGCAGGAAACCCGCCATATCGTTATGCATAATTACGACGCGGTGATTTCTCCCTCCTGGTCCATCCATCCGGGCGTTGGTACAGCCAATTACACCTTCATCTGGGCGATGGGCGGTGAAAACCAGGCTTTTGATGATATGGACAATATCGACACGATGGATCTGAAATAAATAAGAAATCAGAAATCGGAAATAAGAAATTTTGAAGGCGCATTGCGCCTTCTCGTTTTAGAATAATGAAAGGTGGGAAGAATCGAATAATAAGAATTGAAATAAGGGAATCAGGAAATATCAGCGGGGGATTCGCTTTATTTCTTATTTCTTATTTTCCCCTTTCCCTCCTCCTGATAAAATAAGGAGTTGTAAAATGGATGTTATTAGCAGAATGGGTGCAACAGGTGTTGTCCCGGTAGTCGTATTGGAAAAGGCTGAAGACGCTGTCCCGACCGCGAAGGCGATGCTGGCCGGCGGAATTGATGCCATGGAAATCACTTTCCGCACTGCTGCTGCCGCGGATTCTATCCGTGCCGTTGCACAGGAAGTTCCGGATATGCTGGTCGGCGCCGGTACTGTTGTGAACCTTGAACAGTGCAAACTGGCTGTTGAATGCGGCGCAAAGTTCATTGTTTCTCCGGGGTATGATGAAGAGACCGTTGCCTGGTGCTGCGAAAATGGCATCGCTGTCACTCCCGGCTGCGTTACTCCGACTGAAATCATGATGGCCAAGAAACATGGTCTGAATGTGATCAAATTCTTCCCTGCCAATGTTTACGGCGGTCTGAAAGCTCTGAAAGCCCTTTCCGGCCCGTTCCCCGGTACAAAATTCATCCCGACCGGCGGCGTGAGCAATGAAAACCTGGCTGAATTTATTTCCTCCCCGCTGCTTCTGGCGGCAGGCGGCAGCTGGACCGTCCCGGCAAAAGAAATCGCTGCCGGCAATTTTGATAAAATCACCGAGCTTTGTGCGGAAGCCCGCCGAATCGTCGATGAAGTACGCGCGAAATAAAAAGGAGACTATTCCATGAAATTCTTAACTTTTGGCGAAATCATGCTCCGTCTGAAGTCCCCCGGTCTGGAACGCTTTTTCCAGAGCCCAGCATTTGAAGCCACCTTTGGCGGCGGCGAAGCGAATGTCGCTGTTTCCCTGGCTAATTACGGTCAGGATGCTGCTTTCCTGACTGTTCTCCCGAAGAACGCCATCGCTGATGAATGTATCCGCGATCTGCGCAGCTTTGGCGTGGATACCACCCGCATCGTCCGCTCCGACAAGGGCCGTGTGGGTATTTACTACCTCGAAACCGGCGCCAACCAGCGTCCTTCCAAGGTCGTTTATGATCGCGACTGGTCTTCCATCTGCCTGGCAAAACCCGGCGATATCGACTGGGATAAGGCATTCGAAGGCGTGGAATGGTTCCACATCACCGGCATCACCCCGGCTATTTCCGAAAGCGCCAAGGATCTTTCACTGGAATCCGTCAAGGAAGCTAAAAAGCGCGGCATTACCGTCTCCTGTGACCTGAACTTCCGCAAGAACTTGTGGAAATATGGCATGAAGGCCTCCGAAGTGATGCGCGAAATGGCGAATTACGTGGACGTTGCGATTGCCAATGAAGAAGATGTCCAGAAATCTCTGGAAATCACCACGGATGTGGTCGTTGAATCCGGTGAACTGGATCGCGAAAAATACAAGGCTCTGGGCGACAAGGTTCTGGCTACCTACCCGAACATGAAGATGATTGCCATCACCCTGCGTGAATCCAAATCCGCTGACTGGAACGGCTGGGCTGCCTGCTTGAATGACCGCGAGAACTTCTATGTCTCCAAACGCTATGAGATCCGCGACATCGTCGACCGTGTCGGCGGCGGTGACAGCTTCGGCGGCGGCCTGCTTTATGGCCTTACTCATTATGATGACAAACAGCAGGCTCTGGAATTCGCCGTGGCAGCTTCCTGCCTGAAGCACTCCATCCTTGGCGACTTCAATCGTGTTTCTGTCGACGAAGTTGAAAAACTGATGGGCGGCGACGGTACCGGACGGGTACAGAGATAATTTTGCAGTGAGGAGCAGGAAGTAAGGAGTAATGTTATCAGATTTCTGACATTTGAAACCTGACACCTAAAACCAGAAACCTGAAACCTGACACCTAATACCTTAGGAGAAAAACAAACATGGATATGAGCATGTTTTCACTTGAGGGCAAGGTTGCTCTCGTTACCGGTGCCGCTTATGGGATCGGTTTTGCCATGGCTGAGGCTTTTGCTATGGCCGGTGCGAAGGTCTGCTTCAACTGCCGCAGCCAGCATCATCTGGACCAGGCCTTGGCAGACTATGCCGCGAAGGGCATCGAAGCCCATGGCTATATCTGCGACGTGACCGATGAGGAACAGGTCAAAGCGATGATAGCCCAGATCGAAGAAGAAGTGGGCGTCATTGATATTCTCGTCAACAATGCCGGGATCATCAAGCGCATCCCGATGCTGGAAATGAGCACCGATGATTTCCGCCAGCTGATCGATATCGACCTGAATGCTCCCTTTATCGTTGCCAAGGCCGTGCTGCCCGGCATGATCAAGAAGGGTCATGGCAAGATCATCAACATCTGCTCCATGATGAGTGAACTCGGCCGTGAGACTGTCTCTGCTTATGCGGCAGCCAAAGGCGGCTTGAAGATGCTGACCAAGAACATCTGCTCCGAATTCGGCGAATACAACATTCAGTGCAACGGTATCGGCCCCGGTTATATTGCCACACCGCAGACCGCTCCGCTGCGCGAACGCCAGCCAGATGGCAGCCGCCATCCGTTTGATCAGTTCATCGTCGCCAAGACCCCGCAGGCCCGCTGGGGTACCGCGGAAGACCTGATGGGTCCGGCTATTTTCCTGGCCTCCGATGCCTCCAATTTCGTCAACGGTCACATTCTTTATGTTGACGGCGGCATCCTCGCCTACATCGGCAAACAGCCGTAAATTCACTGTCAATTTTCAGACTTTCAGTCCACAGTTCAGTGAGACTGACTGCCTGATTGCTATCCAAAACAAAGGACGTCTTTATACGAGGCGTCCTTTGTTGTAATTACAAGGGATGTGCCGCACATAGGGACAGACACATCAGTGTCGGCTTACGAGACACAGGATGTCTTTCCCGTATGTGCTTCGTATTAATGGGGAAAATATACTTTTTGTCATCTTGAATTTAGGATTAATTTCAAGTACAATAGTATTTGTAAGAAGATTTCTTTAAGGAGATTATATCATGCAGGAACACGAGCTTCAGTTTCATATTAAATGTAAAGCCGGCGATGTTGGCCGTTATGTGATATTACCCGGCGACCCGGGCCGTTGTGAAAAGATTGCCGCGTATTTTGACAACCCGTATAAAGTGGGCTCTAACCGTGAATATACCGTTTACACCGGTACGCTGCTTGGCGAGAAAGTAAGTGTTTGTTCGACCGGTATCGGCGGCCCCAGCGCTGTGATTGCCATGGAAGAGCTTACCGCGATTGGTGCGGATACATTTATCCGGGTAGGAACCTGCGGTGGGATCGATATCCATGTTCAGGCAGATGATGTGGTGATCGCTACTGCTGCGGTGCGTCAGGAAGGTACCAGCCTGCAATATGCTCCTATCGAATTTCCTGCAGTGGCGTCCTATGATGTTCAGGTTGCATTGGTGGACGCTGCCAAGGCTCTTGGGAAACCATGGCACGCGGGCGTTGTCCAGGCAAAGGATTCATTCTATGGACAGCACTCGCCGGAGCGAATGCCGGTCTGTTATGAACTGCTGGCTAAATGGGAAGCCTGGAAGCGTTTGCATGTGCTGGCAAGTGAGATGGAATCTGCCGCACTGTTCTGCTGTGCCGCGGCACTGAATGTCCGCTGCGGTTCCTGTTTCCATGTAATCTGGAACCAGGAGCGGGAGGCTGCCGGGTTGGATCAGAAAGAAAGCCACGACCTGCAGGCAGCTATTGAAGTCGGAGTGACAGCTATTAAAATTTTGATTGAAGCAGACCGGATGAAGAAGTAATTTTTTCAGTTTTTGAAGAAATAAATGTTTCTATTTTGCATTAGTTATGCTTGCGTTTTTTGGCTGATGACTCTATTATAGAACTATAGAATTATCAACCGGGAACGAATCCCGGAATTTCAGAATTATCAGGGAGGTCGTATGGAAAATTATCAGCCGGAGAATAATTACACCGGGAAAAAATCCAAAAAGAAACCGAAAGCATTGGGAATTGTGCTGCTTGTTATTATTGTCCTCGCCGCAGCTTTTTTGTTCTTCAAACCCGTCTATCTGATGAAAGGTTTGGGACAGCAGGAAATGGGCGTAAAGATCCGTGCAGGTGAAATCGTGGATATTGTCGGGCCCGGCGGAATCTACAATGATTTCGGGCTCTATGTCAAGCTTGAAAGCTATAACATCGAGGGTGTTTCCTTCAATGTGGCAGATGACGAAGTCTTTACAAAAGATATGCAGCCGGTATATGTGGAAATTCGTGGCCAGGTGTTCCGGCCTTCTCTCACCAGCATCAAATCTGTGAACAACGACGGGACAATCAGTTACTTTTCAAAAGATGAAATTGCCCGCCATTATGTAAACTACAGGCAAAGTTATACTGATAACGGTGTTTTGAAAGAGCAGTTGGATGGGTTTTCCCGCCAGGCAATGAAAGTCTGTGTCGGTCAGAATGACCTGCGCGGAAACGCGGTTGCAGAAGGACGTGACACGCTTCGCAATTGTATCGAAAATGAGTTGGAAAAACTTACAAACGAAATCGGAATGTATGTCAATAATATCGTTGTGACAGATGTGCAGGCTTCCGAACAGGCCATGCAAGTGATCAATGAAACAAACCAGTACCTGCTTGACGCGGAAAAGGCAAAAGCCCAGGCGCAGAAGCTGGAAGAGGAAGGGAAAGCAAATGCTGTCCAGAAGGAAGCTGAGATTCGGGTGCAGCAGGCTGCACAGCAGGAAACCGCCCGGCAGAAAGTTACTTTGGCAGAGCTTGAGGAAAAGGAACTGGTTGCCCGTCGTGAAGTGCTGAAGGCCGAAAAGGAAAATGTGATCCTGGAACAGGAACTGAACGCCGAAAAAGCCAAAGCAGCGGAATTACAGGCTCAGGCAGATCTCGCAAAAGAGCGTTTGATGGCTCAGATTTATGAAGAAAATCCGGGATACTATCAGCTGAAGATTTCCGAGATGAATGCCTCTGCCATCAAGAGTACGGATAAATTCATCATCGTTCCGGAAGGCAGCATGCCCCAACTGGTTCTCGGCAGAGATGTGATTCCAACGATGAATGTCGGAAATACGACAGCGGGCACTGAGGTACCGCTCATGAGCACGGTCGGTGAATAAATTATGTGTACATGAACCGGTGGATTCTCCACCGGTTCATAATGTTATTATTATTATTTTTGGAGAAGAGTGATGTATTATAAAAAATTGTTTTCGCCCGGAAAAATCGGTAATCTTGAACTGAAAAACCGGATCGTTATGCCCGCTATGGGATGTTCGCTCGCGGAACCATCCGGAGAAGCCGGTCCCCGCATGATCAAATATTACGCGGATCGTGCCCGCGGTGGTGCCGGTTTGATCATTACGGAAATCACCCGAATCGATGATGAAACCGGTGTCGGTACACCGAACCAGCTGAGCGTGACCAATACACATGTAGTCGGGCAGCTCTCCCGTCTGGTGGAAGCCGTTCATGCTTATGACACAAAATTGTTCGTCCAGCTGCATCATCCCGGAAACCAGACGCCCAGCCGTCTGATCGGCGGCAAGCAGCCTGTTTCCGCTTCCGATGTCACTTGCAAAGTTATCGGTGAACAGCCGCGTCCGCTGACAACAGAAGAAGTTGAGGCACTTGTGAAGAAGTTTGTCACCGGTGCAGTTATCGCTCAAAAGAGCGGTGTCGACGGTGTAGAGATCCATGCGGCGCATGGCTATCTTGTCAGTCAGTTCCTTTCACCCCATACCAATAAGCGTACAGATAAATACGGCGGCAGCTTTGAAGGCCGGATGCGCTTTATTACGGAAATTATTATGGGAATCAAAGCTTACTGTGGTCCGAAGTTCCCGATTTCTGTCCGTATGAACGGCAGTGATTACCTGGAAGATGGGATCACGGAAGAGGACGCGATCGCTCAGGCAAAGTATCTGGAAAAACTCGGCATCAGCTGTTTAAATGTCAGCTGCGGTACTTATGATTCCGGTGCAACGATCATCGAACCGAATTATTTCGCCGAAGGCTGGAAAAAACACCTGGCTGCCAATATCCGCAAAGAAGTCAGCATTCCGGTGATTGCGGTGGCAAATATCAAACGTCCATCAGTCGCGGAACAGATGCTGGAAGAGGAAAATGTCGATTTTGTCGGTATTGCCCGCGGTCAGCTGGCAGATCCGGATTGGGGACTGAAGGCACGCGCTGGAAAGGATGTTTTGATTCGCAAGTGTCTGGGCTGTATGGAATGTTTCCGCATTTTGAACGACGGTCTGCCGCTTGGGTGCACACTGAACCCGATCCTTGGCCGTGAATTCGAATGGGGAGAGGAAAAACTGGTAAAGAACGGTGCCGGCCGCACTGCTGCAGTAATTGGCGGCGGTCCTGCGGGTATGCAGGCTGCTTTGGTTCTTGCCAACCGAGGGTTCCACACGATCCTGTTTGAAGCTGCGGATCGTCTGGGCGGAACTGTCAACCTTGCCGCGATTCCACCGCACAAGGGAATGCTCACGGAATTTGTCGAAACCATGGAAGCTCAGCTCAAAGAAGCGGGAGTGGAAATTCGTCTCAATTGCGCAGCGGATGCCGAAACAGTGAAAGCTGCCGGTGCGGAAGCAGTGTTCCTTGCGGCGGGTGGAAAACCGATCCTTCCCAATATTCCGGGAATCGAGACAGCTGTCACTGCTGAAGCAGTACTGCAGGATCCTTCTCTCGTGAAAGGCGAAAATGTCGTTATTATCGGGGGCGGTGTTACCGGTCTTGAAACAGCCGAAACTTTTGCGCCAACACATAAGGTGACAGTCGTCGAAATGCTGGATAAAGTTGGCGGTAACCTTTATCCGAGCATTGTGATGCATTTGGCACAGGAGATCATGAAGAATGGCGGAATGATTGCCAAGAGTAAGCAGCTGACTGCTGTGGAGCTCGGTTTTGTGACTGTAAAGGACACAAAGACCGGTGAGGAGACAAAGCTGCCGGCTGATACAGTTGTGCTTGCCATGGGTGTCCGCTCCAATCGTCCGGAGTTGGATGCGCTGCAGGAAGCATTTGATGACAAACTCATCCTGGTTGGTGATTCCTGCAAGCCGGGACAGATTTACGACGCGATGCATTCTGCCTATAACAAAGCATTTGTGTACGGCGCAAGGTAAGCATTTATTTGGTAGATTAAAGATGAAACGCCTCTGTTCAGGGGCGTTTCATCCTGGTTATAAGTTTTCCTCTTGTCTTCTCCTCGCGCTCCGGGGAGCAGATGTTTTAGCTTCTTTTTCCTTTTTATTGGGATCATATGTGCTGATGTAGATTTCGTATTCGCCAAAGTCGCTGCTGTTTACCAGTTTTCCGAGCTTGCTGAACTCGTATTCCATAGACCGGACAATATGTTTCGCTCCAATTGCACTGTTTTCAGCACCCGCCATATAAGCAGCGTTGAAAAGAATGGCTTTGATGTTGCTGCCGGAAAGATCAAATTTATCTGCAAAAAAACGGAAATTGATATCTTTTTCCATTTGAGCTGTTTTGGGCAGGATCGTAGTCCATAAAGTGTACCGGGTATCTTTGTCCGGGCTTTGCATGTGTACCGCATAGGTGATGCGGCGGACAAATGCATCATCGAAGTTATTGTAATAGTTCGTCGCAAGAATGGACATGCCGTTGTATTCTTCGATTTTTTGAAGCAGATAGGCTGTTTCATTGTTTGCGAATTTGTCATGGGAGTCACTGACTTCGGTGCGTTTCGCGAAAAGCGCATCAGCTTCATCAAAGAAAAGAATCACGTTGGCAGTTGCAGCCGCTTTGAAGATGATAGCCATGTTTTTTTCGGTTTCACCAATATATTTCGATGAAATCTGTGAGATATCCACACGGTAAAGCGGCAGTTCCAGCTCGTTGGCAATCACATGTGCAGCCATTGTTTTACCTGTCCCCGGAGGACCATAGAGCAGCAGGCTGACGCCATTGCCATAAGCGTTCTTACTCTTCAGCCCCCAACCTTCGCCTATACGGTTGCGAAGTCTGTAACGGTTGCAGGCTGTCTTGAGAACAGCTCGCTGTTCATCAGTGATGGTGATGTCTTTCCATGTGTAGACAGGGTTCACGAGTGTCGCAAGGCCGGAGAAGTCTACCTGGTTCAGCTGACGCAGTGATTCAAGAACCATTTTTCTGCTGATCGTGTTGCTTTGTTTTGTTCGGGATGTAGCAAAGGCGTGTCCAGCTGCCTTTTGAATTGCTCCGTAGGGTATTTCATAATAGTCCGCAAGGTCCGGAATGTTGATATCTTTTCCGAGCAGGATATCTTTTTCTGAATTCAGGAAATACTCCCAGATTTCTGTTCTCAGTGTTACGGATGCTTGTGGTACTTTCATGCATGGGATGAGTAATGCCGCTAATTCACCGGGTTCTTCTTTTGGACCAAACAATGCAACAGTTTTTGGAGAGCATACTTCACAGATTCCTCTCAGTATATTTTTCAGTTTTGTGCGTTGTTCGGTGCTGCCTGCTGCGCTGCTGCTGTCTTCCAAACGATAGTTAATTGCAAGTCTTCCGTTATATAATTTCAAGCGGAAATATAACTCAGACATATTTGAAAGCTGATCTTCATCCTTCAAATTAAGCAGGCTCTGCAAATCCAGAATATATAGGTTTTCTTCATGTTCAGTGCAAAATCGGGATAACAAATGCAGAGAAGTCTCTTCATCTTGTGCCCCGATATAAATGGAGCTTTCGGGACTTGCCGTTTGTTCTTCGCTTTCTTTCGTGAAGATATACTCAAGCTCCCGGGCACTTTCTTTAAAAAATATCGGAATGTGAACGTTTTCATGGTATTGATGAAAAGGTGCAGAAACTGTTTCGCCGGGATCCGGAACCCCCATCAGAAAATTTTTCACCAGAGGCTGGAGTATCAATGAATTGTTTAAGCTATCCTGGTCTTCTTTACGCTTGAAAAAATAAATATACATGCGTTCATCAAGCGGATATGGTATGCTTTCCTCAGCCCCATCTCTTGGTGTGATTCGGGAAACCAATGCATAAAGCAGCCCCGTACCGGGAGTGCCTTTTGATATATTGTCCTGCAGAAATCCGAAAATACGCTCATAACGCCGGTCTATTTCCACCGATAAAGACAAAAGAATTGCCATAAGTTCCGTAGTGTTAAGACTAAATGTGGTCTTCAGATAATCAATACGTAAAAAATTTTTTTCTTCTTTGGCTTTATCCTGCTCGGTGAATTGTTCGGTAAATAGCTGTTTCGTTGCAGCAGTACGGTTTTCTATGTATTCAAACGCGGCTGCTGAACCTGCTGCAAGAACAGGGTTGCAGATATCACGTTCTCTATAGTAAGGCGGCATCTCAAAGTAACTAACCAATTCCGATTCTGTGATGACCAGCCCTCGTGAAAATAATTTCTGCTGGCTGCCCATTCCCTTGTATTCCAGGTAATTCTCCAGCAGCATATCTAAAAGGCGCAGATAATCTTCCAGTTCCTCTCCCTTGTTTGTGTAGGGCTGGTGTTCAAGTTCTTCGCTGAAATAATCATGAAAATCGTACAACTTATTCCTCCATTAGCTGGTGATAATGCATTTAAGGCTGCTTTTTCAGTTTTGTATGCTTTTTTAGTCTTAGTAAAATAACAATAATTATTGAAAACAAGGTAAGGAGAGAAATCCCCTCACTTACTTTTTGCACCATCGTTTTTTGGTAACCGACACGAATTGTTCCTGTATTCAAGCCTTCATCACTGACCTGAACTAATCCGATTTCATCTTTTGTAACCAGAATCGCTCTTTCTGTTCCATTTTGTTCAGCTAAGGATGCAGTGTATCCGTAATTGTAAAACAAAGGTAACGAGTAGAACACTGGATCCTTTCCCGCAACCCGTTCAAAAGTAAACACGAATCCAAGTTTCTGCCTTCTTGCATTTGTAATTATGGTACGGGTTTCATCAGTTTGAATCTTATCTTTATTATAGTCGATATAGTCAATATTGAAATCCGGGGGCAGGTATTCTGCACCACTGATGATCTTATTGCTCAAAGTCAAACGATCTAACGGGTACAATTTGTTCTCATAAGTGTAAACCAGAATAGGAAGTCCGGAAAGAATTGCAATAGAAATCATTAGCGCATATGCAAGTTTTTTCGCGGAAACCCACGAATGTATTATATCAAAATAAATACCTCCGGAAATGCACAATAGAACAGATGCTGGGCCAAGAAAGCGCCAGGAAAACTGGATTTTTGCCAGGAACCAATTGAAAGCCGGCCATGGGAAAAGGTTTGTCGAAACGATGAGTATGAGTAAACCTGCAATCAGGATTCTGTCAGCTGCCTTCATTTTCGGATCAGTTTTCTTTTTGAACAACATAACAAGCCGAACCACTGGAACCATCAGCAGCGCATATCCCGGATAAGGATGAATCATCGTAGCATCTTCAAACTCCCACGGGTCAAACGGAAGGAATATACTGTAAAATTTGGTCAGATTATACTCAATAATATCGATGGGTTTGCTCATGACGGCATTAATTTCCAACTCATTTTTCATTGCCTGTTCAGCCATAGGAAGAAGGAAAAATGCACCTAACAGAAGCGTTATAACCGCTGCTTTGATCAAGGCAGGAATGATTCTCTTGTCCTGAAACACTCTGCGGATCTCTACCAACAGGCATATTGCACATAAAACGCCGGAAATAGCCAGACTGATCATATGGGACATCAGCAAGCCCCAGAATCCCAGTGCGAAGATTTTCCATTTACTCACATTTCCTCTCAAAATGTCGATCAATCCCCAGACAATGAGCGGATAAAAGATAAATGCCTGTACTTCGCCGATTGCATTTCTGTAATAAAGACAAATCAGCCGATAGGCGGCAAATGCATAAAGCGCAGCCGCTGCGAAACCACAATGGACACTTCCTTTTGCAATATTTTTTGCGGACAGATAGATGCTAAGCAAAGAGAAAAATGTACAGAAAATCAGAAATATCCGAAGAGCCATGATGGCAGGAACACCGATGAGGCATAATCCGGCAGGGAAAAACAGGAATAAATCCGGATAATAAAACCCACTGCCTACGCCGTAATTTTCCATCCATCCCAATAGAATCCGCGGCGGAATATATCCGGCTTTCAAGGAAAGAGTCATCCCTTCCAGTCGTGATAGATGAAAATAAAAATCATCTCCTTCAGTAAATCGGGAAAGATCAAAAAGCGGCCAGGATGCTGCAGCGGTAAATAACAAGAGAATAAGAAATACTTTTTCACATTGAGGCAGGTCAATTCCTGTTTTTTTACGGACTACATCCGGCAATTTTGTATTCACAAGGCGCAGCGCAATATATGCATACACCAGAAAAGCTGCAAAGGAGAATAAAGCGTGACGCAGAATAGATTCTTTATATAGCACGTGATTGCTTTGCAGTTTAACCTGCTCTACTTCTACCCATCCGGATTCCGGATCATAACTAAATCCAATCCGAACAGAAGTTGTTTCCTGGATATCAATGGTGTAAAGATAGTCATTATGTCCCGCTGTGATATTCGCAGAATAAATAACATTATCCCGTGAATTTACAAGATAACACCCACTGCCGACATTATTGGCACTACCGATGAAACTTAATTCATAAACAGCCTTTTTAAGTGGAATGGGTTCAGTCAGAATATAATTTCCTTTGCTATCCTCCGGAGTAAAAAAACGGCTGAACGGGTATGAATATTCAAAATGATATAAATCCTTATTGATAAAAAATAAGCTTATGACAAAAAGAAACGTAAGGAGGATCAATAAAAGGATTCTGTTTTTTTTCATTCCTAAACCTCTAAAGACATCATTTCGGATCATAAAAAACTATCGCGAAGTCACCGTATTGGTTCTTTTGTAAAGAAAAAACAAACTGGCGCTGCCATCTTTCGTAAAATCACCGGGTGATGTATCAATCAATTCATAATTATCGGTCTCGTATAGCGGAACGTGACAGGTAACGACAAAATCCACAGTACCTTCCTTGATATAACGATCCTGTTCCTCAGCCATTCCCGGCAGTTTCAAGTTAAAAAAACTGAAAAACCGCTGTTGAGGGACGATGCCGGTCATCAAATTATACCCTGCATCAAGCAATCCGTAATGAAGCAGGGACGGATTTTCAATTTCTGATTCTTCAATCAACAATTTGGCTTTGTACTGAGGAAAATCTTCGAGGTTATATCGAACAACATATAGATTGGGCGATAGGAACAAGATAGCTTCAATACAGAGGATGAAGAATATCGGTATTGTATTTGGCAGATTTCTCTCTTTCAGTGCCGGGATTTCCATCAGCCACATGATACCGCTGACAGAAAAACTACCGAAAATCATGACGTAATAAGGAAAACTTGTTCCGCTGAAGAAAATAACCAAGTAACCAGTAAGGAAAGTCAAAAGCATAAAAAATCCAAGATCCTTTGCCTTCCTCATATAACACCAAAGCAATCCGATGAAAAAAAGAATGAGAACATAGACATTGGATTCCTTGAAACGAATCAGCCCTCTCCACAGATTGATGAGATAACGGAAAGGCCCCTGTGCACTGCCGAATGCGGGATAATACCGGATGTTGTTCAAAAAATAACATTCCAGGAAAATACCTGTTGCGTGGTTTATTGCAAAATATAGGAAAACCGGAAGAAAGGTCAACGCAACACCGCACATGATATTTCTGACGTCAAACAATAATTCCTGCGTTTTTTTCCATTTTACAGCACAAATCAGAAAATAAAGGAACCAACCGGCATAGAATCCCAGATGAGAAAATTTGATCCAAAGAACACATCCGGATGTGATCCCAATCAGAAATGCTTCTTTGCGCTTTGGCAAACGTTTTTTGAGAATCGACATTACCCCAACATAAAGCGCATAAGTTATAAATGGCAGGCTCATTTCCTCTGCGGTATCTCCTGCAACAAAAGCCCTTGGTAAATAAATAACCACAGCCAAAAAGGGAAGCATACATAGAGCCCTTCTTCCGAATCGTTCCTTCAGAATTTTATACAGAAACCAAAATACTCCGAAACACGCTGCAATTTCAACCAGCCAAACTCCCAATAAACTATCAAAGGATATCAGTGCAGCAAGAGCGTGAAGCGCTAACAGCAACGGTCCCTTTTGCTCATAAAGATCCCGGTATGGAACTCGTCCCCTCAGCATCCCCTTCCCAAGTGTGAACATTGTTTGCGGATCTACCCAGTCATTGAACGGATAAAATGGAGAACATTTGGAAGCAAGCGTAATCGTCCCTGCAGCCAGCATCAGAAGAAAAAGGATTTCCACAGTTTTTTGGCGTGTTTGAATGTATTTTCGAACAGGAAAAAATCGGAAGAGATACATCAATCCAAAGCATGCCGTCAGACACAGAATAGCAGTCAGAATGGCACAACATTGTTTTGTTGGAATTGAAAAAATGACAGCAAAATTAGCCGCTCGGGCAGTATTCTGCCATTGAGTATAAAAGAGAACACCACAGCAAATGCTGATAAACAAAGCAATCACGCTCTCTTCAACAGAAGACCTTTCGGGTGAAGACTTACCGTACAAGCCAATCAATACACCCGCAGCAAAAAAAAGCAAAATTACCGCCACAGCTCCAATTTTATTTTTTGGAAGACATAACAGCATCAACGGAATTTCAGCAGCAGTGATTTTTATTATTCTTCTGATTTTTTCCATATCGCTTCAGATAACACGCTCAACAACAAATATTATTCTTCCGCCGAAGAATGTCCATAAAATATAATTTCACTGATCCCCTGATGCTTAGCCCAGCTGTTCAGCCTGAGCCAACCCGTTTCCTGTTCCGGGAAAGAAATTCCATTGGAACCGGCGGCATTACTCTCAATCTCTGACCAATTGATCCCATCTTCGGAGACAGAGACAACCGGATCGCGGAAACCTTCTGCACCGGCAGCCGGAAAGATTTCAAATCCGGTCAGGTTATATCGACCATTAAAATGAAAGACAATCTCTCCTTCAACAGAGCCATCGACCGAATCCTCATCCGGCCCCAACCAGACTGTGTTGTAGTCACCGTCAAGAATCAAATCAGCATCTTCCGGATGGATCGAGGTTATAACATTTTCAACAAAATCATACCCATAATGCTCCTGATTATGACTCCTTCGGAAAACCTCGGCCAGTTTAATACCATCACGTTCGATAGCATAAACTGGTGTGTAGTAATCAAAATTCATTTCATTAGTAAGCGTGTTGCTGTAATTGAAAAACAAATACTCAAAAGGAGTCGGCTGCATTCCGTGATAAACCGTATGGAAGCGGGCACGATCCTGTGGGGGCAATCCTATGATGGTGTATTCAACAAAACTGAATTTATCGACAACATTCAATGATAAATCCGAAGCGTATTCAAGCAAAAAATTCATACATTCTGTCGTTGACAGAATCCAATAATCCCGGTCAAACTTGCCTATCCATTTTTCCCGGAAAACAGGATTAAGATAAATAATCTGGTACGGATGAACCTTCGCGATCCACACTGCACTCAAGCCAAAAGATATTCCCAATGAAAAAATAACTGCTCCGTGGATTAGTTTGCTCCTCATATTCCAGACGAATATAACACCTTGTAATGCGAGCCATGTAAGTGGCAGAAACAGAAAATAAAAATGACGCCAGCCATTATAAAATGTGAGATGAAACAGAACACCCACTGCAGGGACAACGATCAGAATAATCAACATCCCTATGCTAAGAAGCGTGTTCTGATCCCTTTTTCGGTTCATGATAGAGCGAATAACAGAAAAAATACCCATAGCCGCGAAAAGTAAGGTCACAAGCGGCGTTGTGACAACAATATACATTGGTATGTAGTACCAAGGCAATTCAGTTTCCAGATAGTACTTCCCGAAAAAGAGCAGCTGAGCAGTACCACCCATATCAATATACCGCTGCTGTGAAGAAAAGTGGAAAAATGCATTTGGGATTACATGCAAAGGATCGTCCCAGGCAATCGGTGACAAGAGAAACCAGAAAATCAGAAAAGCAGGCACAAAGAGCAATATATATCTGCGATTCCGGGAAAAGATAAAGTAAAGAAATGGAAAAATCAGGAGCGACAAACCAAATATCCGGGTATTAGCGGTCATCGCAAATACTAAAGCACTTAAAACAGTTGTTCTCCATCCAGGCTGTCTTATGAACAGGTAAAAGGATGACAATGAGATCATCATCCAGGAAATCAGCATAACGTCCCGGTCATTATAAAAGATATCCCCGAAAATTCGTGGCAAAAGGATTTGGATCAGCAGCCAAACCGCACTCCACCGTGAATCTCCGGTAAGATGGCTGATCATCAGTGCAAAACAGCATAGACCCAAAAAATAACTGAAAAAGTTCCAGTAATGACGAATACGGATTATGGTACTTGAATCAAGCGTAAACCCTTTTGCAGCTTCCAAAAGCACTGTCGGAAAAGTAGCTGCCTGTCCATAAAAACTGTTCTTAAACCCATGCAATTCAGGAACATCCTTCAAAGGTTCAGGAATCTTCCATCCAAACTTCCCGCAGAGATACTTCCAAATCACATGTCCTGAGTCAATTTGAATGTGCTCATCGGCTGACGGTCCGTAATCTTTGATAACAAACAATCCGACAGCAAAAAAAAGAACGAGAATGATGACCGGGTACCAATATTTTTTCTTCATAAATTCTTTCTGTAAATCTTTTCTTTCCGGAACGTTGCACACAAAATTACATCAGCTGCAGCAAAGCTCTTCCGCAGCAAAATTGTAATTTCTCAGCACCTTCATATTATACATCAGTTCCTTTGATTATTTTGATTACAGTCTTGAGCTTTTCAATTGAAATGGGGGTAAAATGAAAAAGGTTTGTTCAATGGAGGTGCGTAATGAGAAGCAGAAAACTGGTCTGGTGTTGTATTGCAGGAATCGTTCTTGGATTTTTGGCTCCAATGGTTTTTCATTTTGATCGGTCAACGTCACTTTCAGTTGGTTTGGTAGCCGGCCTTGGAATCGGATATCTGCTGGATGTCCTTGATGAAAAGAAACAGCAACAAACGAACGTCACAGTAGTTTCTGAAAAAGCACAAAAGGCAAATCGTCTTATGGAACAAGCCCGTGCTGAACTTAATGGCACGACCGAATCCAAACCAAGTGTTAATACCAGTCGGGAGGATCAACCTGAATCAGATCTTTCAGAAGAGGAACAAGCAGCGAAACTGAGCGAAGCGGAAGAGCTGCTACGCAAAGCTCGTGAACGGATGAAAAAATAAAATAAAATTCAGCTTCCTTCTGATGATTTACGGTATAAAATAATAACCGTTCTGTTTATGCTCAGCGGGGCATGCAGATGACAGTTCGCAGAATTCCAAATCAGACACTGCTGTGAAATGTTATCGAGGTATCTACCAAACAATTACGCGAAAAACATATTTAATGTATTACATTTCGGTTTAAATCAAACCGAAAACCTAACTATCACTGATGAAAACATTCAGTCAGTCTCTTCATCAAAAACTGATTGAATTTATTTTTTCCTCATAAAAAGGATACCGAGCGTACCCGGTCCGCAGTGTGTGGTGATTGTTGCACCGGCGGTTGTTTCAATAATCTCTCTGATTTCCGGATGATAATGCCGAACCATAGACTTCACATCTTCTACGATCTGTTTATCAATGCGGGTATGTGTAATGAAGATCCGCTTCGGATCAATATCTGTACGGTTCTTCAACCGGTCTTCAGCATAGCTGGAAATTGCGTGCTGAATGCTGCCATGATATTTTTTCACCGGATGCATTGTGCCATCTTTCACCTCAATACAGGGTTTGATGTGCAGCAATCCGGCACTGAGAGCTGCTAATGCAGAACAGCGGCCTCCTTTGTGGAGATATTCAACGGTGTTAACAACAAAACTTGCTTCTACTTGAGTTGTAAGCGCTCTGCATTCTTCGGCAATTTCAGCAGCTGTTTTCCCTGTTTGCGCCATTTCCGATGCGTGCAAAACTATTAATCCCTGTCCTGTGGAAAGGTTTGCCGAATCAACAACTTCTACTCCGCCAATTTCTTTCGCAGCGGTGCAGGCATTCTGATATGAAGCAGAAAAATGTTTACCGATGTTGAAATGAACGATTTCATACCCCTGATTCCGCCATAAAGAGAATAAGCTTTCATACTCTCCCACGCTAACGGCACTGCTTTTTGGTAATTCACCAATGCTTTCTACGTACTCATAAATCATTTCCGGCGTGATTTCTATACCGTCATGCCCGCTGTTTGCTCCTAACGTTACGGTCAGCGGTGCGATCGCGATGTCATATTTTTTCAGCAGGTCTATTGATAAATCACAGGTACTGTCTGAAATAATCTTTACTGCCAATGATATACCTCTTTATTCGCTGTTCAAATTTGCTGAAAACAGTGAACCCATATCTTATATCATAGCAAATCCGGGAAAATTTTTCATCTGTTAAAATATCAAAACTCTCCGAATTAGGATAATTTTGATATTTTACGCAAAAAATGATTGGATATATAAAACAAAAAATTGATCTGACTGACTGTTCTCATGCCGATGATCCAATTCTTACCTAAATCGATTCCTACCGGATTGACGCGGCAGTAATCTCTCTATTTTGATTCATTATTTGCTTCTTTTTCCAATGCTGCTGTTACAAAACAGCGAATGTATTTATCGAGGTCATTTACAACTGTATCGACATCCTGGGAAGAGTGATTCCAAATGAAACGCAGAAAAAAACCAATTACGGCATAGCGGCAAAATGCGGCAATATTCCGTTTTTTTTCTTCGGAAATCTTCATATCTCCGGCGGAATTTTTCACAAAAAGATAAAAGATATCATCATCGTCATTGTCAAATAATGCTTGTTCAATTTGTTCCCGTGAAAGGTAATTCAACACATTCCCGACCAAAGACGGATTTTCCTGGCAGGTATGCAGCAGCGCTTTTGCATTGATCCGCCAGTCATCCTTTGGCGTGAATTGACTCAGCCATACGGTAAGCCAATTTTCCAGCAAATCATAAATATCTTCATAATGATAATAAAAAGTGTTTGGACTAATCCCGCAGCGTTTCACAAGAGCTGAAACCGAGATCTTGTAAAAGGGTGTTTCCTGCAGCATTTGCTGAAAGGTATCAAGAATAATTCTTTCGGTATGATTTGCCATTTTTTACATAACCTTCCCTGTATAGGTTAATTATATCAAAACAAGCTATTGTGTATTACAGAAAAGGTATCCTTCTCCGTTGCTGAAAACGCAGCGCGTACCGAAATCACCGTTGGTACCGGAATGAATGAGATAACCAGCATCACCGCTCCACATCCACGTAGCATCAGTAACTGTACCGAGAATGGAATCATTCCATAAGATGGTGATTTTCTGTGCATCAGCAGCCACAGCCAGCCGTCCGCTGCCTTCGATGCTCCAGTTTGCATATTTCAGAGAAATAAGCGGCACCAGCGTTCCTGACCTGTTTACATTTACGTAAATAGTACCATCCATTGCCGCAAATATCTCAATGTACGTGTTTTCTTCCAGTCCCCGCAGGTAAAAACCGCATCCGGCAGAGGAATAATTGGGATGATCATATCCGGAAGCCCATGCGATGTCGCTTTGCAGAATCAGATTTTGCTTATCAATATGGAACCCATCTTTGGCACTGTATCCCATCATTGCAAGCGAAATCTCTTTCTCCGGTAATGTGATATAGTTGCCCCCAGTTGAGGTGATTCTCTCTTTCATGTTGAGCATTTTCACCATTCGTGCCATGTTATCCGACGTGTTCGGATCGACAGTAGCTGCATCGAATGTTGTCTGCGGAGCTGCCGCGGAGGATTCAAAAGAAAACGCACCAAAGGCAATTTCGGTGCTTTCTGTAGTCTGCGGCATAGCAATAAGACCGAAGGTGCCGCCTCCAAATGGAATGTTGAAAGTATCCAGACTTTCGTTATTATAGTAAAGGTCAACCCATCCGGCATTGACCTCTGCGGTTATGTTGAATGCACTGAAGCTGTCATAGTCTTTGATCGGTGTATATGGAATCAGCGTCTCAATGCTTCCGTTTTGTGCATGGAACAGGCTGTAGGTTTTATCATTGCAGATCACATAACCGTAAAATGATGATCCCTGATTGTCCAAAAGCAGACCAGCGCAGGAGAGAGGATCAAATTCCGGGAGTCTGATTTCCGCAGAATAGCGGAAACGCTGAGCGTCCGCAGGACCATTGAGATTCACTCCCATCCAGGAAACATTCGGATCGGCTGTTTTGACGGTCCACACGTAAGAGCTGTCTTTGATGACCCGGCTGATGTTGGTTGTGCCCTGTGCTTCCGCTCCAAGCGGCCAGGCAAAAGAGTTGTCGTCGTAATCGTCAAAGAAGTTGATATCCCATTCTTTTTCTTGTGCGGCTACAGGAAACGTCAGCAGCAGAAGTATAAAAAGCAGAAAATAAACTTTTTTCATTTTCTCTCCGTTATATCGGGTAATAAAGAAAAGTAAGTGTGTCCCTATCCCGGAATATTTGTGAACGACACTATTGCCACATCGAAAACACACATAGTTAATTTAATCCCTATTTGATATTTTAGCAGGAAAACAGAAAATTTGAAGTTCTTCTTCAATTATTCTTTGACGTACACTCACCGCCGGCGATTAACGGTTGACTATTTATTAATTGATTATTTTCGCATATAAAAAATCCAAATATGTTATACTGAACTCTATAAGGTCTTTTTGATCAGTGGATGAGCAGTTTTTATGCCTCATCCGAATACAGGGAGGAACCATGGAATGTGATGTGAAACTGACAAAGCTTGCGAAATGTGCCGGATGCGGAGCAAAGGTTGGAGCGGGAACCCTGGCGAAATTACTGGGTGATATGAATGTGCTTCAGGACCCCAATCTTATCGTCGGATATGACAAGAGTGATGATGCCAGTGTCTATAAATTGACAGATGAAATTGCCCTTGTTCAGACTGTCGATTTTTTTCCTCCAATCTGTGATGATCCATTCACTTTTGGACAGATCGCGGCGACAAACGCACTCTCCGATGTTTATGCAATGGGCGGAGAACCGAAACTTGCCCTCAACATTATGGCGGTTCCTCAGGATATGCCGTCTGACACAGTTCATGAGATCCTGCGGGGCGGATATGATAAAGCTTTTGAAGCGGCGACAATCATCACCGGTGGACACAGCATTTTCGATGATGAACCGAAATACGGACTGGCGATCACCGGATTTGTCCATCCGGACAAGGTACTGACGAACAGCGGCGCCAAAGTCGGTGACGCTTTGTTTCTTACAAAACCAATCGGGATCGGGATCCTGACAACGGCAGCTAAGGTCGGGATGGTTTCTAAAGAGAGCATGGCCCTGGCTTTGAAGCTGATGACGACACTGAATAAGTCAGCACGAGACGTGATGGTCCGCTACCGGGTGCATGCCTGCACGGATGTGACCGGTTTCAGTCTGCTCGGACACGGTCTGGAAATGGCTCAGGGAAGCGATGTGGAGATCCATTTAAACGTCAGTAATATTGATTTGATTCAGGAATCACTGGAGTTGGCGAATCTTGGCATTCTCCCGGAAGGAATGTATCGCAACCGTACCTTTGCGGAAGCCAATGTAGATCCGGGAACTATTGAGACCGCCAGACAGGATTTACTCTACGATCCACAGACTGCTGGCGGGCTGTTGATGGCGGTCGATCCGGAAGATGCAGACGCTTTGTTCGCTAATTTGAAAAAAGCAGTTCCCTCAGCGCAGCGGATCGGCGTCGTGAAAGAATACAGAGGGGGAAAACGGATTTTCCTGTCTGAATAAAAAGGGGACTGTCGCACATCTTTTTGATTTTATGACAGCCTTTTTTGAACTGCCATCAAGAGCATATGCTACGCAGTGGTGTGGCGAGCAGCGGGTCTTTCCTGCCTGAGTTTTGCCCGCACCATGGAGTTTTAACCGGGACCGGTCGAGCTGACCTTCGGTCACTCGCCGGCCCCCTGCTTCGTACGGTACGGGCTTCGCCCGATTTTATTCGAAGCAGGAGCTTCGCCCCCATTCAAATTGCTGTGTCTGCCCGGTGATGATGCGTAACTCTTTATCAGT
>JAFPZX010000078.1 GCA_017417055.1 Anaerolineaceae bacterium | reverse complement strand
CTTTTTGTTATCGCAGGTCTGTTTCAACACGAAAATAAATTACAATACCAATATTATGAAAATCTAATCATTCAAATTGGTTGCTAAATCTGTAAGTTATGGTAGAATAAAGGACGTAACAGATTTTCAATTCTGTTACATGCAAATTTTTGTCTTTGACTTTCAGATAATTACACGCATAATATTCTTCTGTAAAAAATATATTTAATATGAAAGAAGGTATATCATGTGTAATACAACTGACCCCATTCGTGATAAAAAACAACTATATGCATTGACCGATTATTTTCTGAATAAAAAACAGCTGCGGAATTATGTACTTGTCATATTCGGAGCCTACACCGCATTGCGGATCAGCGACCTTCTTTCCCTCACCTGGGAAGACGTTTATGACTTCGGAAAAAAGCAATTTCGCAAACACATTGATCTGACCGAAAGAAAAACCGGAAAAACAAAGAGAATTGCGCTCAACAAACGTATTCTGGAAGCGCTGAAGAAATATTTTCCTCATCGGAAAGGGAAATTCATTTTCTGCAACGGCAGGAAAGAAGAAAAAGCCATCTCCCGCGTGCAGGCATGGCGCATCATTACCAACGCCGCGAAAGAAATCAATGTCAAAGGAAAAATCGCGTGCCATTCTCTGCGGAAAACTTTTGGATACCATGCCTGGAAATATATGCATACACCGCTGACATTGCTGGTGGTAATCTTTAATCACTCCTCCGTCGAGGTCACCAAGCGCTATCTCGGAATCGAACAGGATGAGATGGACGAAGTTTACCTGAATATTCAACTTTGCTAATCTTATATTTACCGCGCATAATTGGATCAGGAAAAAAAAGAGACAATCTCAAGCTGAAATTTCAGCATGAACAGAGCCGCACATCCGGCGACACCGGTCAACAAAAGAATGCGGTTTGCCAATCCGTCCGCATAAAACCAATTAAGGCAAAATCCTTTTGCCGGCCAGAAAATCCGAACCGGCTTCTTATTGATCACATCCAGCAGCAGATGAGTCAAAAAACCAATTCCGTAAAACAGGCTGGTCTGCCGGTTGACAAAGAAAATCAATACAGAAGACGCAATAAACATCAGCAAAGAATGTGAAAACCCGCGGTGAGAGCCATTGGCGGAAAACAACAGCAGAACAGCCAGCAGTCCGAGACAAATCAATACAACAGGGTTGGAAAATATCGTATCCGCGCGGAAGTGCTGCCAATACACATACGACTCGTGCATAAAAGCGGCGAAGAAAACCGTAAAAGCGATCCCCCATCCCTGCTTATAATCACGTGTAGGTCGTTCGGAATTGCGGTCGATATCACAAATCAGGCTTCCGACCGATCCGCCCATCAACGCAAAACACAAGCCTTCAACACTCGCGGGAGCCACAGCTAAAGATGCGGCAATTCCCACAGCGAGATGCGTTTTACTCATCATAGCCGAAATTTACCGAAATCAATTCGCGTGAGCATATTCAATGTCATCCGTCTCTTCCAGAAATTCCGGGAACTGCAGGCGGTACAGCATGGCATAAACACCGTTCTTTTCCATCAGTTCCTCGTGCGTACCCTCTTCATCAATACCATCTTCTGAAAGAACCAGAATGCGGCTTGCGGAACGGATCGTTGAAAGACGATGGGCGATCACAAGCGTTGTACGGTTCTGCGCCAACGCTTCCAGAGATTTTTGAACAACTTTCTCACTCTTGTTATCCAGAGAAGACGTTGCCTCATCGAATATCAGAATCGGAGGATTCTTCAAAAAGACACGCGCAATCGAAATACGCTGCTTCTGACCACCGGAAAGTTTCACGCCGCGCTGCCCAATATCCGTATGATATCCCTCCGGCAGGGACATGATAAAATCATGAGCATTCGCCTGTTTCGCGGCAAGGATGATTTCCTCATCCGTCGCGTCCGGACGTCCATAACGGATGTTTTCCATCACGTCGCCGGAAAACAGATAAACATCCTGCTGAACAATGCCGATATTCCGGCGCAGACTTTTTTGTGTATAATCCCGGACATCGCGTCCGTCCACTAAAATTGCGCCGCTGCTCACCTCATAAAAGCGCGGGATCAAACTGCACAAGGTCGTTTTCCCGACACCGGAGGGACCAATCAGCGCAACATATTCACCGGGTTCAATTTCAAGGTCCACATGAGCCAACACATCCTGCAGTGTGTTCTCGTACCGGAACGAAACATCACGGAAACTGATTTTCCCTTCAAAACGATGTGCTTCCACCGCATTGGGGCTGTCCTCGATATCCGGATGAATATTTATAATTTCATAGAAGCGTTCAAAACCGGACATACCATTTTGATACTGCTCCGTGAAAGCAACCAGCTTCCGTATCGGTTCCGTGACGTTGCCGACATAAAGCAGGAATGTGACAAGATCCGTAACAGGTAATTTGTTTTCAGTAATCAGAAAAGCACCGACGATCACAACCAGCACGTTCAAAAGAGTCGTAAATCCGTTGATACCGGATTGATACTGAGCCATAACGAGATAATTCTGTCGCTTGCTTTCCAGGAATCCGTCATTACCCACTTTGAACTTTTTCTTTTCAACTTCTTCATTCGCGAAAGATTTGACTACCCGAATGCCCGACAAATTCTCTTCAATCTGGCCATTGATTTCGGCAATCTTTTTACGGTTCCGTTTATAAACGATCTTCATGCGCTTATTGAGTTTGATCGCATAAAGCGTCATCGGAGGTACCAGGATAAATGCCACCAGTGCCAGCCGCCAATTGATGAAAAACAGAATCGTAAATGACCCGACCAGCTTGATAACAGAAATCACCAGGTCTTCCGGCCCGTGATGAAACAGCTCGCTGATATCAAACAGATCCGTCGTAACCCGGGACATCAAATGCCCTACTTTTTGATCATCAAAAAAGCTGAAGGAAAGCTTTTGATAATGGGCAAACAATTCCGCCCGCATGTCATATTCCATGCGGGAACTCATGCGGTGACCATAATACGTCGTCCAGAAGTTGCAGCCATATTCAATAACGATCAGGATTAGACTAAGAATACCCAGGCGTATGATCTCTCTGCGTGCTTCGCCGGCTTCTAAATAAACCACATTATGGGTAATGTGGCGGACGATCAGCGGGATGACCAGCATGATAGCAGCGCCCAGGATGGAGAAAAACATATCCCAAAGGAACGCCCCCATGTAGGGCTTGTAATACGAAAAGAATTTAGACCATTTATTATTTTTCACGAGGAGACATTATATCATCAAAGCACGCCGAAAATGATAAACACTTAAATAATCATGAAATGTTCGTTATAATATTTTTCCTATATTTATAAGTCTTTTCCAAAAATGTGAGATAATGTATATTTAGAACGTCAGAGAATTCAGGAAATTTTTATTTTTAATTGCAAGACAAAACCTTTGTCGTTCCCGTATAGAATTCAGAGTATAGTTCTGATTCCTAAAGGAGTTGTAAAAGATGAAGAAGAAATTGTTTATATTATGTTTATGTTTATGTTTATTTTCACTTCTTCCCGGTATTGCCCGGGCTGCGGATATCACATCCAAAGAACAGCTGAACCAGCCCGGCATTACCATCGGGGTCAGTCAGGGAAGTGTGATCGAGTATTTCATCAAACGGGAATTTCCGAATGCCTCGATTGCCTATTATACAGACGGCGGCGTCCTTGGGTATCAGGCAGTTGCAGCCGGAAAAATCGACGCCTATATCGCTGATCTGCGGCAGATGGAAATGAGTATCGAAGGCGGATTCAGCGGCGTCCATCTGCTAAGTGAAACAATGAACGAAACACTGAAAATTGCGGTTGGGATCTCTCAAGTCTCGAAGATTCCTAATTTGGAGGAAAAAATCAATGAGTTTCTATCCGAACTCCGTGAGGATGGTACGCTGAATGAAATGTTTCAGCGCTGGGTGATCGATGAAAATGAGCAGATGCCGGAAATCGAACTTGATGAGGATCCGGAATATCATCTCGTCGTAGGGACCGCAGGAATTGTTCCGCCTTACAGTTATTACAAAGACACCAAACTGAACGGACATGACATTGAACTCGCTTACCGTTTTGCTGAATGGCTGGACGCGGATCTGGAATTTAAAGTCATTGATTTCACCGGACTCATCCCTGCCGCCATGTCAGGAAAAATCGACTGCATCATGTCAGACCTGCAAGCCAGTGAAGAACGACAGGAGAATTTCACATTCTCTACTCCTGTAATGGAGGAACGCGTGGGCATCATGGTCCGCGGAGACGCTCAATTAGTTCCAAAAGTACAGGATAAAGAAGAACCGGACTATGTCCGATACGATGGAAAACGTATCGGTGTCGTTACCGGATCCACAGGCGGTCCTGCCGTTGAAGAAAAGCTGCCAAATGCGAAGATTACATATTTCGAGAGCGTACCGGACATGCTGACGGCACTTAAAGCTCAAAAAGCAGATGCTATCGCCGCCACAGAATCAATACTCAAGTTTGCGCGCATGGAAGGTGAAAATATCAATTTGACAAAGGATCACATTATATCAACCGAAATCGCGGCACTTTTTCCAAAAACTGAAAAGGGACAAAAATTAGAGGCACAATACAGCGAATTTGTGAAGAAATTGTGGAACGACGGAACGATCAATGAGATCAATTCAATATGGTTCGGGGAAGATGACAGCAAAAAGACCGTACTTGACTATGAAAATCTTCCTGAAACCAACGGCACCCTGACAATGGCTGTTGATACCGGAATCGCACCATTTGTCTATTTGAAAAACGGGAAAATCGTCGGGTATGACGTAGATATTGCTGCTCGGTTTTGCGAAGCATACGGTTACCGGCTGGTAATACAAAACATGTCTTTTCCTGCCATTATCCCATCCGTAGTGAGCGGAAAATCTGATTTTTCGGCCTGTGATATTGCAATCACCCCGGAAAGGGCGGAGAGTGTACTGTTCTCTGAACCAACTTATTATGATGGCCTGGTATTAGCGGTTCCCGGAGAAAATATCAAGGACCGGGAGAGCGGTGAAAATTCCGGTATCACAAGTTCTCTGCCTTCCATGGACGGGAAAACGATCGGAACGCTGATCGGATCAACCGCGGGACCTGTCATTGAAGCCTCCTTCCCAAACGCGAATATTTCTTACTTTGACAGCATACCGGATGTCCTTTCGGCGCTCCGGGCTGAAAAGGTTGACGCCTCCGTCATGGATGACTCACTCCTGAGATTTGCACAGATGGAAGGTGAAAAGATCATCATATTCGATGAGAATCTCAAGCCGTATGAAAATGCCGCGGTATTTCCTAAAAATGAAAAGGGCAGAAAGCTGGAGGCACAATACAGCGAGTTCATCAAAAAGCTGTGGGATGACGGTACGATGGCTGAGATCGACGCAAAGTGGTTTGGGACAGATGACAGTCAAAAGACCGTTATCGATTATGAGAAACTACCTGCCACGAACGGAACGCTCACAATGGCGTCAACCACCGGTGTAGCACCTTTTGTTTACATGAAAGACAATCAAATCGTCGGTTATGAAGTGGAAATTGCAGCCCGTTTCTGTGAAACATACGGTTACAGGCTGGAGATCGTTGATATGGCCTTTTCCGCTATCCTTCCATCGGTCATCAGCGGAAAAGCTGATTTTTCGTCCAGCGCTATCACCAT
>JAFPZX010000077.1 GCA_017417055.1 Anaerolineaceae bacterium | reverse complement strand
TCCTTGTTTATCGAGCCTGATAATACTTTTTCTGATCTCAAATTGTGTGGCTTGATTCAAGTTTTTTGCATTGGTTTTAAGTTCGTCTTCCATGGCTTAATTATACCACGGAAATCGCAACGTTTAGTTAGCATCTCAATATTATACAAAGCCGATCCCCATGGAGCAGGTGATTGAACGTTATGAAAAAGGGATCCAAATCGGTTTTGAAAACCCGCAGGAAACCGAATATTACAGCGCCATCGGGCGGATCAACCTGTATGATACGGCATTGATCGCGCGGGAAGATCAGGCATCCTTCCGGAGATATTTCGATACACTTCCGATGAATGTCCTTGAGTCCAACGGTGACCGGTTCCGGGTCATACGCTGCAATCAGTCATTCCGGGAATTTTCGAAAATGATGAACTGGAACATTCCGGTGGACAGGTATCTTGATTACGAAGATGTGGTGAACCGTCCCGGGCTTGTTTTTATGAAACTGGTTCGGCAGTGCGGCATTGACGGGAACAGGGTCATTATTGATGATGTTATGCCGAACGGGGCCACTGTCCATGCGTTTGTTAAAAGGGTCGCGGTCAATCCGGTTACCGGTACAGCTGCCATCGCAATTGTGGTTCTCGGTGTGATGGATGCGGACAGTCAAAAAGCGCCGCTGACTTATGTCAATATCGCTCAGGCTTTGTCCTCCGACTATTTTGACTTGTTTTATATCAATCTGGAAACGGAAGAGTTTATCCAGTACAGTTCGGATGGAAATACTGGGAACATATCTGTTGAACGGCATGGCAGCAACTTCTTTGAAGAAGTCAAAATAGACGCAAAGCGGATCCTTTATGAGCCGGATCTTGAAATGTTTCTCAAAGCGTTTACAAAGGAAAAAGTCATAAAAGGTATTGATGCGAATGAAGCATTTTCATTGACATATCGGCAGATGTACCGCGGAAAACCCGTTTATGTAAACCTGAAAGCTGTCCGGGTCAGTAAAGATGACCATTATATTATCGTCGGTGTTAATAATATTGACGCTCAGATGAAACAGCGGGAGGCATTTGAACGGATCAAACAGGAACGTCTGACGTATTCTCGAATGGCAGCGCTGGCCGGTGACCTGATTTGCATTTATATGGTTGATCCGGTTACGGATGAATATAGTGAATACAATGTTACCGCGGAGTATGAGGGACTGGGACTTGCCAAGAAAGGTGAAAATTTCTTCGAAAAAGCCCGTATCGATGCACTGCACGCCGTTTATTCAGAGGATGTTGACCGTTTTCTGGCTTTATTCAGCAAAGAAAAAGTGCTGAAGAGTATCGAAGAATCCAATATATACGGCCTGCGTTACCGTCTTTTGATTGATGGAAAACCGAAATATGTCAGTTTGAAAGCGGCCTTTGTTGATGAAGATGAGGAAAAACGGCTGATCATCGGTGTTCATAACATTGACGCACGGTTGAGACGGGATCATGATTATGAACAAAATATCGCCATTGCCAATGCCAGGGTCAATATTGATCCGCTGACCGGTTTGAAAAGCAAACATGCTTATGAGGCCGTGACAGAACAGCTGGATGAACAGATCATTGGGCGGCATTTTGTTGAATTCGCAATAGCTGTATTCGGTATGTCTGCACTTTTGGGTGAAAAACGTTTTAATTCAAATGAAGAAGAAATTCAATGGTCCAAACAGGCCGGGGCGGTCATTGGGGGAATCTTTAAACGCAGCCCGGTTTTCCATTTTGACAAGGATGAGATTGTCATCATCGCGCAGGGACAGGATTATCATTATTTTGATGAACTGATCGGACAGGTCAAACTCGCAAATCAGAAGAATGAACTTTCCGGAGGAATCTTTATTCCTTACGGCGCTGCGAAATATGACCGGGACCTGGACTGCGAAAATGTGATGAGACGGGCTGTGGAAGCTTTGAAATCAGAGTTTCATTCATAAAATAATTGGCAACTGTTCAGGAAGAAGTATATGGGGACTGGTATCTTGTGCCGCGAAGCCGGAACGAGTGTGCCTGTCCCCATGTGCTTCGCAGCGGTTTTTTGAATGGTTACAAAAATTGTAACGATTCGGTATCGAGGCAGCGAAAACGTTACTGAGGGGTCGAACCTTTAGGTTCGTCCCCGCCGCCTATTAATATGAAAACAGGATATTGTGAATCATTGATGAATAATTGCAAAAAAATTTTTTTGAATTTTGATGTAAAATTAGCGTAAACTTTTTAGTGTGTGCCACATGCAGTCTATATTGCTGCCGCAGCTTAAGACAGTTTTCAAGCCGTAAACCATATTCCGATTTGGGGCATTTGATGCGAAATTACAATAAATTAAAAGAATATTCCGTATTTGAAATAAACAGTATTTTGGCTTCTCTTCAGGAGAATTATGATATCGTCCGTCTTGTTGACGTGGAAGAATGCAGCGTTATGGAAGTTAAGGATGACGGTACGATCGAGTTCAAGCAAAGCTGTTTTAATATCTGGAACCGGAATAACCGCTGTGCGAACTGCTCCAGCCTGCGGGCCTGTATGACCCATCAGCATGTTGATAAAATTGAACATCTTCAGAAAAACAGGGAAAAGGTTCATTCCATTCCCATTTATCTGGAACTGAACGACGGTGAGCTGGAAATGTGTGTGATCGAGTGCGTTTCCCTTGCCGGTGTGGAAAGTCCCGATTATGAAATAGAGGAACCGGCGGAGTATATCAATACCCATGATGTCCTGACAAGACTTTATACGCAGGAAAAGCTCTACCGAGAAATCAGGCAGAAACTGAAACAGGATCCGGAAGGTGACTATCTCCTGATCATGGTCAATATCCGGAATTTCCAGGTCATCAACCGCTTATTTGGTGTGGAAGGCGGAAATCATCTGCTGACCGGAATCGCGGATATTTTTCGGGAAGAGTGCTCCAAAGATGAAGTTTACGGCAGATATCATGACGATCGTTTTGTCCTGCTGATCAAGAAAGAAAAATTCCACGAAAATCTTTTCCTCGAGCATTTGCAGACTGTCAAAGAGCTGATCGACAGCCCGATTTATACGATTCAGCCCAAACTCGGTATCTATGAGATCACAAATAAAAATTATCCCGTTTCCCTGATGCTTGAGCACGCGGAAGTGGCAGTGGACAGCATTCGTGATGTCAAAGATGTATTGTCTGTTCATTATGAACCGGAAATGCTGCAGCGCAAAATGAAGGATCAGCGCATCATCGCGGATTTTGAAAAAGCGCTGACCGGCGGGGAATTTCACATCTTCCTGCAGCCTCAGGTGCGTTCTGACGGTGAAATATTGGGTGGGGAGGTTCTGGTCCGCTGGTTACAGGCGGATGGTTCAATGATGCTGCCCGGGGAATTCCTGAATGTGCTGCATCGTTCGGAGCTGCTTTCCCATTTGGATGTTTATGTCTGGGACAAAGCCGCGCAGCTGCTACAAAAATGGCGCGGCACCATATTGAATGATCTTTACGTTTCCATTAATGTGGATCCCTCTGATTTTTATTATATGGATGTTCCGAAAGTGCTGATGAGCCTGGTTCGGAAATATGATATTGATCCCAAAAAGCTGCACGTTGAAATAACGGAAACTGCCCTGGTCGAGGATATGGACCGGCAAAATAAAATCGTAGAAAAACTGCAGTCGGAAGGGTTTATTGTTGAAATTGATGATTTTGGCAAAGGGTACAGTTCGCTCAGCCTGCTGAAGGGGATCAATGCCAATGTGCTGAAGATCGATATGGGCTTTATTCAGGATGAATCCAATTATGAACGGGGTCAGGTGATCCTGGAATCGATCATAAAAATGGCCGTAAACCTGAACATGGGTGTTATTACGGAAGGTGTGGAGACCGGTGAACAGGTCGAAAAGCTGGTCCGTCTTGGGTGCACCCATTTCCAGGGGTTTTATTTTTCCCGCCCGATCCCGGTCTCGGATTTTGAAACGGTGTTTCAGGAGCTGAATTCGTAAAATCATCGGGGACTGTCCCTTTATGGGACTGTCCCCATCCCGCTGCAGGGCATAGAAGTGGGGACAGTCCCATGAAGGGACAGTCCCCGATTTTGCCATGAAAACATTCTGAACAAATACGAATTGGTTATAATAGGAACAGGGAGATACAAAAAATGAACGAAAAAATTGATTATAAAGAGACAACAAACGATCTGCTGACCCGGATCGATATTCACAACAAATACGGCGGACGGGATATTGACCAGTGGATGCTGGATATTCTGAAGCTTCAGCCCGGGATGAAAATTCTCGATGTAGGCTGCGGCGGCGGAAAGCAGCTGATGTCCTATTATAAATATCTGAACGGAAACGCGGATATCACCGGCGGTGATGTGAATGAAGAATTACTCGAACAGGCTCGTTTTGAAAACACGAAACTGGGGAATCCCTTTACCATCCTGCCCATAGATTTCAATCGCCAGCTGCCTTTTGATGACAACACTTTCGATTTTGTTAGCTGCTGTTTTGCGATTTATTACGCCAGCGATATTCCCTATACCATCAGCGAAATGCATCGTGTGCTCAAACCGGGCGGACGGCTGTTCACTTCCGGACCGATGCCGGACAATAAAAAGGTGTTTTATGACGTGATCCGTGAAGCCAGCGGCAAGGAAATCCCTCCGATGCCCGGCAGTTCCCGCTACAGCACACAGATTTACGGGGCAATGAAGGATACGTTTTCAAAAGTCGATACTGAAATCTTTGAGAACCCGCTGACATTCAAAACAGCCGCTCCATTTATCGCCTATACCCGTGCTTCCCTGGATGAAGACCGCCGACTGTGGACTTCCCTGTTCAACAGCAAGGAAGAATATGAACAGCTGATCCAGGATATCACCCGTGTTGCGGACGGCATCGTCCAGCGGGATGGCGAACTGGTGATGACCAAAGTCGTCGGTGGATTTATCGGGACAAAATAATGGCCGGAATGCAGTTTTACGGAAAAAAAGTCTGTTTTATCGGTGCACACCCGGATGATATTGAGCTGGGATGCGGTGCTTTGATCGCGCGGATTGCGGGAAAGGCGGACATTCGCTGTGTAACGTTTTCCGATAACCAGAAAAATCCGCTGCTGGGACAGCTGGTCGGGGAGCATTATGTCTCGATGGAAACCCTTGGCGTACCCCGTGAACGGGTGGATTTACTGGATTTTGAGACACGCCGCTTTCAGGAACATCGTCAGGATATCCTGGAAGTGATGGTAGGCATTCTGCGTGAAGACGATCCGGATATTGTCTTTGTCCATTCCAAATCCGATGTTCATCAGGATCACGGTGTTCTTACTCAGGAAGCCCTGCGGGCGTTCCGCGGCCGGACTGTTCTCGGGTTTGATGTGATCCGCAGCAGTTACGGGTTCTTCCCGGATTTTCTGGTGGGTGTGGATGAGGCTGATGTTCAGAAAAAGCTGGATGCGCTCGCGTGTTATAAGACGTATGAGGGAAAATATTATTTCTCCCCCGATGTCACCCGGGCTACGTTGATCCGCAACGGCGCCATCTGTGAACGTCCCTATGCGGAAGGCTTCGACATTCTGCGCATCGTCGCGGAGTTTGGAAAATAAGAAGTTAGTAGTTATTAGTTAGTAGTTAGTTATTGAGTCAAAATGACCTGTTTTTGCCGATTCATATTCGAATCAGCGAAAACAGGTCATTTTGACTCTTGTATCGGGACCGTCGGATAGACGCCCCTTTTACATATTAATTTTTATTTCTCAGCTTTGCGGACGTGGAGCCACATATCAAAGGTGAGATAGGAATCGGAAAGCAGAACTCCTTCCGGTACGTCATATGAATCGTTTGGAGACCACATGAACCAGAATACAGAATCCGCTCTTCCGCTCGTGAGTGCAAGTGCGCGGCTGCCGGTTTGCATGCTTAATAACTCGATGTTTGCGCCAAGTCGACGACCGATTTCTGCAAGCACCGCGGTATTGAAACCGGCAGGAATGCCATCGGCGCCAATATAATCAATGGGAGGAAGATCTCCGGTAACAGCCACACGAATTGTTTTATCGGATTCAGGAAAACTGTCAAATTGTACAGAGGTCAATTCTTCCCCCGCGTTCGGTTTCATGTAGCTGTTAATCAGGGCATCCAGTGTCCCGTCTCCCTTCATAGCGGCAATCGCTTCATTCATTTGCGCCAAAAGGTCGTTTTCATCTTCGCGGAAACCGAAACGTAATGTCATATTTTCAGGCATAGCTTCAACACAGCAAATTTCCAATTCAGGATTGGTTCTCACAACATATTCAGCCACAAAACGGGGAAGTGTGATTTCATCTACTGTTCCCGCATCCAGGGCCATGAGCATACCGGATAAATCTTCATAATACTGAAAATCAATGGCATGGTTATGGTCGAAAACAGTCCAACCGGATTGAAATCTGGGCTCCAAAAATTTCGAAAAATCAATTTCCGAAATATCATTGGGCTTTGCCAGTTGGGCAACTACATAAGTTGGATTAGATTCCTGTGCTGTTGCCGGAACGACAATGAATATCAGCAGCAATAAAAGAATCAGTGTTGAATATAAGTTTTTTTTCATTGTATTCCCCCTTATTTATTAACTGTTCAGTACCTGCTATGCTGTGTAATCCGAACAGTTACATTTCTTATTTCTGATTTCTGATTTTTATAACAGGTTGATTCCTGCTTCTTCACATTTTTTCATGGTTTCCGCGTCCCACAGGCTGGCCTGGACTTCGCCGATGTGGGCGCAGCCGAGGATGAGCATACAGAGACGCGACTGACCGATACCGCCGCCGATGGTAAGCGGGAGCTGACCTGTCAGCAGTTTTTTGTGGAAGTCCAGTTCTCTGCGGTCATCACAGTTCGCCTCGCTGAGCTGACGGTCCAGACTTTCCGGGCTCACGCGGATCCCCATGGAGGAGATTTCCAGCGCCATGTCCAGCGTGTCATGCCAGAAGAAGATATCCCCGTTCAGATCCCAGTCGTCATAGTCCGGGGCGCGTCCATCATGCTTGATGCCGGATTTTAATGCCCGTCCGATTCCCTGGATAAAGACGGTCTTGTGCTCCCGTGTGATAGCATTTTCCCGTTCCTTTGGGGTGAGTTCCGGCCAGCGGTCTTCCAGCTCCTGAGAGGTGGTGAAGTAAACATCACGGCTGAGTTCGGTATGCAGCTGTGGATAAAGGGCGCGCAGCAGCTCATGTGTGTTGCAGATAGCGTTAACGATGGCCTTCACGACGATGTGCAGGTATTCCGTGGTGCGGGATTCGGCGGTGATGACCTTTTCCCAGTCCCATTGGTCAACATAGACGGAATGAATGTTGTCGATCGCCTCATCGCGGCGGATGGCGTTCATGTCGGTGTAAAGTCCGTTGCCGACTTCAAACTTGTAGCGGGCGAGAGCCATGCGCTTCCATTTGGCGAGTGATTGGACGATTTGAGCGTCGCCGCCGATTGCGGGAATGTCAAAGCTGACCGGGCGTTCGACGCCGTTCAGATTATCATTCAAGCCGGATTCTTTGGTGACAAACAACGGGGCAGTGACACGCTTCAGATGCAGGCTTGCGGCGAACTGATTCTGGAAGGTGTCTTTTATGTAGGTGATGGCGCGCTGAACTTCGTAAATGTCCAGTGTCGGCTTATAACCCTCAGGAATTAAAACATGATGATCCATATGAAATTATCCTTCCGATTTTGAAAAATATACCAAAACATCATACTACAAAACAAGGAGGGAACGGGAAAATTGCTCACTTTTGTTACAGAAAAGAAGTAATAAGTAAGGAGTAAGAAGTAAGAAGTGGCTGGTGTCTGGTAATTATTGATCAATATCTGCTGCCAACTGTCCACCATCTGCCATCTGCCAACTGCTAACTACTAACTGCTAACTGCTAACTACTAACTGCCAACATTCCATATAACTATGTTTTATGCATATAACTTTATTTGTTGACTTGAAGTTTACAATACTATATAATAAGTGCTTAATAATGTTCGGAACATATGCCCCATACAGGAGTTGAGATATGCAATACAGAAATGACAAAAAAGGTGAGCCGCTTTCGATCCTCGGGTTTGGATGCATGCGCTTTGCGAAGAAAAACGGACACATTGACATGAATGCGGCGGAACAGCAGATTCTGGAAGCGTTCCATGCCGGCGTCAATTATTATGATACGGCATATGTCTATGGCGGCAGCGAAGCAGCCATTGGTGAAATCTTTGAAAAGAATCAGATGCGGAAAAAGATCCACATCGCGACCAAGCTCCCCCAGTATCTCATCAGCAGCCGCTCGGCGATTGACCGCTATTTCAACGAAGAGCTTTCCCGTCTGCGGACGGATTATGTGGACTATTACCTGATGCATCATCTGACCGATGTGGCCATGTGGGAGAAATTGAAAAGCATTGGCATTCTGGACTGGATCGCGGAGAAAAAAGCCTCCGGAGCGATCCGGAATATCGGGTTTTCCTATCATGGAAATACCGAAAATTTCCTCAAAATCCTGCATGATTATGATTGGGATATCTGCCAGGTTCAGTATAACTATTTTGATGAATTTTCCCAGGCCGGGGTTGACGGCGTGAAAGCAGCTGCCGCCAAAGGTATTCCGATTGTCATCATGGAACCGCTGCGGGGTGGGAAACTGGTCAACATGCTGCCGGAAAAAGCAAAGCAGATCATGAAAAACAGCGGTCATGACTGGTCCCCCGCGGAATGGGGGCTGCGTTGGCTCTACAATCAGCCGGAGGTGACTGTTGTTCTTTCTGGAATGAATTCGTTGGAAATGGTCAAAGAAAACTGCCGTACCGCTTCCGAAGCTCCCGCGGGTCATTTTACGGATGATGATTTCGCGACGCTGTCGGAAGTGATCAAAGCGATCCATGAAACGGAAAAGGTCGGATGCACCGGCTGCCGCTATTGCATGCCCTGTCCGAAAGGAGTCGACATCCCGGGAACCTTTGCCGCCTATAATACGATGTTTATTGAATCAAAATCTCAGGGACGCTTCCAGTATGCGCAGGCTGTAGCACTCACGAAGGAGCCCTCGTTTGCTTCCCAGTGTGTGGGCTGCGGGAAATGCGAAAAGCACTGCCCGCAGGGGCTGCCGATTCGTGAAAAGCTGAAGGAAGCCGATAAAGCGCTCCGCCCGCTTCCATATAAGATCGGGATTGATATCGCGCGGAAATTCATGTTCCGCAAAGCAAAATAATGTGTCTGTTCAGAATGAAGCTCACCAGGTCTGCCTTTTTGCTGCTGCTTCGCCGGCACAAAAAGACTGCACTGTGTGTTGCGTTTGTTGTGAGTCAATGCAGCCTGTTCTGTTGACTCAATGCTGAGTCAACGAAAACAGGTCACTTTGACTAATTCTGAAAAGAATATGAAAGGATGAAACTGCTATGAGCAAAATTTTAGTTGCATATTTTTCTGCGAGCGGCGTGACCGCAAAGGCTGCCGCCGAATTAGCAAAGGCAGAAAATGCCGACCTGTTTGAAATCAAGCCCAAAGAGCTTTATACACCGGAAGACCTGGACTGGCGGAACCGTGAATCCCGCAGCTCTGTGGAGATGGCAAACCCGGACTGCCGTCCGGAAACCGTCGGAACTGTTGATAATATGTCGCAGTATGACGCGGTTTTTGTCGGATTCCCAATCTGGTGGGGGAGGGAACCTTCCGTTGTCGATACTTTCCTGACATCTTATGACTTCAGTGGGAAACGTATCGTGCCTTTCTGCACCTCGGGCGGAAGCGGCTTAGGAAAAACAGCTGAGCGGATTCAAAGCCTTGTGGGCAGCGGCGCAAAGGTCGCGGAAGGAAAACGTCTTGGAGGAGAAATCTCTGAATCCGATTTGAAGATATGGATGGAAGGATCGCTGCAATGACCGGAATGGAGCTGGTTCGTAGCCGCCGGAGTGTGCGGACTTTTGACGGGCATCATCTGAAATCGGAAGATGCTAAAAAGTTGATGGATTATGCTTACAATACGACGAATCCTTATAACCTGTCAATAGACTGGCGTCTGCTGAGCGCCAAAGTTTCCGGACTGTCATCTCCGGTGATCGCCGGTACGGATTCCTGGATCGCGGGTAAGATGAAGCGCGCTCCTCATGCGGAGGAAGCGTTTGGATATACCTTTGAGAAAATCGTATTGTATGCCGAATTTCTCGGTTTTGGGACAACCTGGATTGCAGGGACGATGGACCGTCCGGCCTTTGAACGGGCTATGGAGCTGAAAGCGGATGAAGTGATGCCCTGTGTCAGTCCGCTGGGATATCCCGCTGAGAAAAAATCCCTGCGGGAAGTGATGATGCGCAAAGGAATCAAAGCCGACAGCCGCATGAAATTCGAAGACTTGTTTTATTCAGGCTCGTTTGAGAATCCTATGCGTGTGGAAAATGCGGGAAACCTGGCTGATCCCCTGGAAATGGTTCGCTGGGCTCCCTCTGCCGTGAACAAGCAGCCCTGGCGGATCATCGTGGATGGAGATACAATTCATTTTTATGAAAAACGCAGCCGTGGTTATGTGAGCGCTGACGGCTGGGATCTGCAGAAAATCGATCTCGGTATTGCCATGTGCCATTTTGCGTTAGGGCTATCGGATCAGGCCCGAAATTTGAAATTGCGTATAGATGACCCTGGGCTGTCGAATGACGCCAATGTTTTCTATATCGCTTCCTATGATTTGGAAAAATAAGAAGAACGGTATCCAATTCAAAATGGAGAACTTATGTGGATTTTTTTGCTTATCATTTTATCACTTCTCTTTTTTACGACGCTTGAATTGGGAAAACATACGCTTTTGGGTTGGATTCTGGGAGTCATTCTCGTTTGCGGTTTTGTTTTTGCCCGGGTTAAGGGCTTGAATGGCGCGTCCCGGTGGGCTCGCTTTGTTAGCTGGGCAGGGTTGATCGCCTGGTTTGCCATTATCCTGTGGATCTCCAAACCGCCCATCAAACCAGTTCCCGCGGTACAGGGAAAAACCGGCGGGATAACGAATGTGATCCATCTCCCGCAAGGTGACCTGACCGGCGTGCTCACGGAGGACGGCGAGGTGGAAGTCTATGCAGGGATCCCCTACGCGGAGCCGCCTGTGGGTGATTTGCGCTGGCGGGAACCGGTTCCCGCAAAACCCTGGTCCGGTGTGCTTGCTGCTAACCATTTCGCGCCGATGTCAATGCAGGTTCAAAATTCAACTATTTACAACTCCCTGGCGCAGATCATCGGCTATCACGACTATAAATTTTCGTTTGATGACAATTACCGGGAGCCCGTCAGTGAGGATTCGCTGTATCTGAATATCTGGAAACCCGCGGGTGATGTTTCCGGCCTGCCGGTGTTGGTTTACATCCATGGCGGTGCGCTGCAAACCGGACAGCCATGGTATCAGGATTATTCCGGTTTGGGACTCGCTCACGAGGGCGTTATTGTCGTCAACATGGGATATCGTCTCGGCATTTTCGGATTCCTTGCAGACCCGGAACTGGCCGCCGAATCGCCCAATGGAACTACCGGGAATTACGGTCTGCTGGATCAGATCCTGGCACTGCAATGGGTTCAGGATAATATTGCTGCGTTTGGCGGCGATCCCGGCAATGTTACCATCTCCGGGGAATCGGCCGGTTCTGCCTGCGTTTCCGCCTTATCGACTTCGCCGCTGGCAAAAGGTTTGTTCCGCCGTGTGGTTGGGGAAAGTTCCACAGTCACAGCGCCCAAACCCGCACATTCCTTCCGCCTGCTCGATGAAGCATATGCTGCCGCAGCTGATACAAAAACGCGGTATAAAGCTGTGAACATTGCTGATCTGCGCGCGATTCCCGCGGAAAAACTGGCATCGGAGATGAACACACACCATCACATCACGATCGATGGCTATGTGCTCCCGGAGACGCCCTATGAGTCCTATGCAAAAGGCATTCATAATGAGGAAGCGCAGATGCATGGTTTTAATCGTGATGAATCTGCCCCGTTTATTCTCTTCAGTCAGGCAAATTTAAAAAACTATGAGGAAAATATCCGGACCCTTTTCCCGGAACCATACGCATCGCGGGTTCTGGAACTTTATCCGGCTGCGACGGATGAGGAAGCGAAGCGAAACTGGGCAGAAATTTATACGGTATTCTATTTCACCTATGGCCATTACTGCTGGGAGCGGCAGGCGTTGGCAAATGGGATTCCCTCTTATGTTTACTATTTTACGAAACAGAATGGCAGGCTGAGTGCGTGGCACTCGGGTGAGGAAGTGTATCTTTACGGGAATATTCCGCAGGATTCTTCTTTGTATAATGATGATGACCGGACACTCAGTGATACCATGATGTTTTATTTCAAGCATTTTATTACCGGCGGGGATCCCAATGGACATGGGCTTCCGGCATGGCCTGTATCAACCGGCCTTGATAAGGTGCTGGAACTGAATACATCCGTCGAATGGGTAGATGCACCGTATCTTGAGATGTATTCGATCCTGGATGAAATGTACGGGTTTGAACTGCCCCGGACGGATATAGAGGATGTCCTGGATGAAATTTACGATGTTGAGAAAGAATCAAATTAATGAAAGCAGCAGTCAGATACTTTTCTAAACTCGGCAATACCAAAACGATTGCGGAAGCTATTTCCGAAGGTGTCGGTGTGAAAGCTGTCTCTATTACAGATGAACCCGAGCTGCCCGAAAACGTGGATGTACTTTTCCTCGGCGGAGCTCCTTATGCCAATATCATGGCGCCCGAGTTGAGAGCTTACGCTGAAAATTTGTCACCGGGACTGGTCGGTAAGGTGGTCCTGTTCACAACATCCAACTGGTCACGGCGTACTGTTTATGCACTCCGGAAAATATTGAAGGAACGGAATATTCCTGTGGATCCCGAGCATTTTTATGCGCATATGCTCAATATCAAAGGCCGCGCCGAAGCTGCGAAGGAATTCGGAAAACGTAAGTTATTGTGTTAGATTCTCTTTAGGGACTGTCACTTTATGGGTCGGTCCCCACTAAGAACAGAATGTATATACTGTACTGATAATTCGTATGGTTCGTTATAGGTTGTAACTATATCTGATAATTGAAATCAAGTATTGGACAAAAGAAAAAGTGCTGATTATAATCACGGGTATTCAGTTTGAACTGAAAAGAAAGGATTGAAATTTATTATGAAAAAGCTTATTGTTTTGATTTTAGCTGCAGTGTTGGTATTGACCGCTGCATCCGTTTCCGCAGCAAATATCAAGATTGCTGTTCCGAATGACGCGACAAATGAAGGCCGTGCTCTTCTGCTGCTCGAAGCCTATGGCGTGATCGATGTTGATGACGAAGCCGGCATTACCGCTACCGTCGCTGATATCAAGGACAACCCGCTGGGTATCGAATTCGTTGAAGTTGAAGCCGCGATGGTCCCGAACGTTTTGGCAGATGTTGATTACGGCATCATCAACGGCAACTATGCCCTGGCTGCTGAACTGGATTCCGCTCTGCTTTATGAAAACGCAGAATCCCCGTATGTGAATGTCGTCAGCGTCAATGAACCTAACAAGGACACCGATGAAGCCAAAGCTTTGGCCGCTGCCGTCCTGAGCCAGAAAGTCGTTGATTACTTCAAAAACTATGAAGGTCAGGCGATCTCCGTCGTGGAAGAACCGACCGATGGTTTCGATCCGGATGTTGATTACGCAGCACTGGCTGGTAAGACCATCAAAGTGCTCTGCACACTGGATCCTCACTCTTATGTCCTCGAAATCGCGAAAGAAATCCTTGCTGAAAAGGACATCAAGCTGGATATCACCATCGTCGATGACTATGTGACCCCGAACACCATCGTGAATGACGGTGACGCGTTCGCCAACTTCTTTGCTCACAGCCCGTACCAGGAAGACTTCAATGCTCAGAACGGTACGCACCTGGTTACTATTGCTGGTGTCCATGTGGAACCGATGGGGCTCTATGCCGGGAAACAGGCTGATCTGGCTGCCCTGGGTCTGGATAAATAAATCTGCTATTCAACACGAAGCACATCGGGGACTGGCACCTTGTGCCGCTCGGCCGACGCAAGTGTGCCTGTCCTCATGTGCGTCTCTTGTTTTTTCTATGATGGCATAGGGGACGTTCAAGCTGAGACCGTACAGACGGCAAAGCGGGAAGGTCTCCTGTGTTTTTTGTAAAGGCTTTTTCCCGGGCAGTAAAACATAGGATATAATATGCGGAAGTGGAATTTACAGGGGGCTAATCATTGGTCAGCCACCGGGAATGTTCTGTTATGGACTACAGAGAGATGGGGAAAGTCCCATAAAGGGACAGACCCCGGTGACTCTATGAATAGAAATGACGATACGCGTTATATTTGAACAGAGGAAAGCGTTATGATCGAACTGAAAAATCTATCCAAACATTTTGAAACGGCAGATGGGTCTGTAGATGCGCTGCGGCATATCAATCTGACAGTTCAAAATGGGGACATTTATGGGATCATCGGCATGAGCGGCGCGGGAAAGAGCACCCTCGTCCGCTGCATCAATATGCTGGAAAAGCCGACGGAAGGTACGGTTATCTGGGACGGGAAAGACCTTGGCGCCATGTCGGAAAAGGAACTGCGTGCCATGCGGCGGCAGATCACCATGATTTTTCAGAGTTTCAACCTGCTGATGCAGCGAACCTGTTTGAAAAACGTGACACTTCCGCTGCGGCTCAGCGGTATGAATAAAACGGACGCGGAAAAACGCGGTATGGAGCTGTTGGAACTGGTTGGACTTCCGGACAAAGCCAATTCCTATCCGGCTCAGCTTTCCGGCGGACAGCAGCAGCGTGTCGCGATTGCCCGTGCCCTTGCAACGGAACCGGAAGTTTTACTCTGTGATGAAGCCACTTCCGCGCTGGATCCAAAAACGACGCACGCTATTCTCGAACTGATCCGTGATATCAATCGAAAGCTGGGCATCACAGTGATTGTCATTACCCACCAGATGAGCGTGGTGCAGGAAATCTGCAATCGGGTGGCAATCCTGGAACATGGCGAGGTGGTCGAAGAGGGCGAAGTGAGCGAAGTTTTCTCTAACCCGAAAGCCAACGCCACGAAGAGCCTCATCTATCCGGAACTTGCGGATGGCGCGGCTGTTCTTTCCGAAGGCGGACAGAAGATCCGCATTATTTATAACGGAGCTGTCGCGTCCCGGGAACCAATGATCGCCAAAATGGCGGTGGATTGCGGAATTTTAGGATCCATCCTTGGCGCCTCTACCCGATCGGTCGGCGACCTTGCGTATGGCTATATTCTGCTGGAAATCCCGGGCGGTCCGGAGGAGCTTGCTCGTGCGGTGAAATATCTGAGTTCCATGCCGGATGTTATTGTGCAGGTGGAAGCTGAATACGGATCAAAGGAGGCACAGTCATGAGTTTTGCGAATGCATTTACACCGGAACGTCTGCAGGAGGCCTGGAACTGCCTGATCAATGAATTTCCGTTTGCCATCTGGGAAACGCTTTATTCCACTTTGCTTGCCACGCTTTTCGCTATCATCATCGGGCTGCCTTTGGGTGTCCTGCTGGTGACGGGGGAACCGAAAGGGATCAAACCATTGCCGAAACCGATCATGAGTTTCATCAATGTTTTTATCAATTTTTTACGTTCGGTCCCGTTTATTATTCTGATGGTGATGATTATTCCGCTTACGCGCGTAATTGTCGGGACCTCCGTCGGCACGGTTGCATCGATTGTCCCGCTGACGGTGGCCGCGTTCCCGTTTATCGCACGACTGGTGGAAAGCAGTCTGCGTGAAGTGAATCCCAACATCATTGAAACAGCCCAGGCGATGGGCGCAACGCCGATGCAGATCATTATTCATGTGATGCTGCCGGAAAGTGTCCCTTCACTGATCACGAATTTTACACTGGCTATCACTACGATCATGGGATATACGGCCATGTCCGGTGCTGTGGGCGGCGGCGGCTTGGGAAAACTGGCACTTGCCTATGGTTATCAGCGCTATCGTTATGCGGTGCTTTATCTGGCAGTGATTGTTCTTGTTCTTATCACCCAGCTTATCCAGTCTTTCGGAACCTGGCTCGCCCGCAAGAGCGATAAACGGTTGAAAGATTAGAAAAGAATGGCTCACTTGGAGACGGTTCCTGAGTTTACAGAGATTCTGCTAATTGGAAATTTCCAATGCTGCTGTAAAAGTGGCCATATGTGCTTCATAGTGGGACAGGCCTTTTAGCCTGTCCCGTGAATACTCTGTGAAACGTATCATGAAATTGACTGAAAATTATTGAAAATCGTACACAATTCCTATATTATTACGTATAATAGCAAGGTCGGATTTACAAAAGAAGAATAGAAGTTTGTTGTTTGCGAAAAGTACACGAAAAAACAACTGATAAGAGCACCGGAGAATAAATCAATGAACCCAGTCCCTATATACTATGAGAACGATGAACCGGAACAGGAACCTGAAAAATATATCTCGATTTCCAATAAAATCAATAAAGAAGAAGACAAAAAACGGCTGCAGCTCAGTCCCAGGCCTTTCCCGCTCGATATGGCTGCTTTGCCTGAAAATAAAATCAGACTTTTTCCTGAAATGGATTATGGTGAGTACACGGGGGACCTGAGGGAGATTGAAATACGGTATAATATAGATTGGCTGCTTTTTCAGCAAACTGCATATGATACGCCGGAGTTGATCCCGGCAGCGGAACAGATGCAGGATACACTCACTGATTTATTGAATGGCGCCAAACTGATTTTTGAAGAATTCAGTGAAATAAACGGATTGCAGGATCATGCGCTGGAGCTTATGAACCGTGTCTGTAAAGACAGTTATGCAATTGGGGAAGAAGTGAGCCGGCATGTGAAATTCATGATCAAGCAGTTTCCGAATGATGAAGTGCTTCATGAAGATTTGAAGGAAATTGACGAAAGCTTTACCGATTTTTACCTGGATGCATACAGCATGATGGTGAAATACAGAAAGAAAATCGTCAAAGGATAAGCATTTTCAAAGTTGAGCCGGTTCAAAAAAGTAACGTTATAAGCATTGAGTGTGCGGCAACCGGACATTATTAAGGAGTATTATGACCATATTTGTTACAGGCGGAGCCGGATTTATCGGCAGTAATTTTATTTTCCATATGCTGCGGGAACATCCCGGTGAACGGATCGTGTGTCTGGATAAGCTTACTTATGCGGGAAACCTTTCCACACTGGCTCCGGTTATGGACAATCCGGATTTTCGTTTCTGCAAAATCGATATTTGTGACAGGGAGGCTGTCAACCATCTTTTTGATGAAGAAAAGCCTGATATTGTTGTAAATTTTGCTGCTGAAAGCCATGTGGACCGCTCTATTGAAGACCCCGGAATTTTCCTGCAGACGAACATTATCGGTACTTCTGTGCTTATGGATGCCTGCCGTTCTCATGGAAATATCCGCTATCATCAGGTCAGCACTGATGAGGTTTACGGTGATTTGCCGCTGGACCGTCCTGATTTGTTTTTCACTGAAACGACGCCTATTCATACATCCAGTCCCTATTCCTCTTCCAAGGCGTCTGCCGATCTGCTGGTTCAGGCATATCACCGGACCTATGGTCTGCCGGCAACCATCAGCCGCTGTTCCAATAATTATGGCCCCTATCATTTTCCGGAAAAATTGATCCCGTTGATGATCATCAATTGTCTGCATGACAAACCGCTGCCGGTTTATGGCGAGGGTTTGAATGTTCGAGACTGGCTTTATGTGGAAGATCATTGCAGGGCCATCGATCTGATTATCCGGAATGGACGCATCGGTGAGGTTTATAATGTCGGCGGTCATAACGAGATGCGGAACATCGACATTGTCAAACTGATCATCAAGGAATTGGGAAAGAGTGAGGATCTGATTACCTATGTGACAGACCGCAAGGGACATGACCTGCGTTATGCGATCGATCCGACCAAGATCCACAATGAGCTGGGCTGGCTGCCGGAGACAAAATTCGCAGATGGGATCAAAAAGACCATCCGCTGGTATCTTGACAATCAGGATTGGTGGGAGCCAATCATTTCCGGAGAATACCGTAACTATTACGACAAAATGTATGGAAACAGATGACGGGCTTCGGGAATGAAGCCGGAATGTATTGTAAATAATATGATAAGCGTGAGGTTTTATGATTGAAAAAAGCGCGAAAATCTATGTTGCCGGGCATAAAGGGATGGTGGGCTCTGCGATTGTTCGTGAACTGGAACGGCAGGGATATCACAACATCATTACCCGTACACACAAAGAACTGGATCTGATGCGGCAGGATGCTGTTGAGAAATTTTTTGCAGAGGAAAAACCGGAAGTTGTGGTTCTGGCTGCGGCGAAGGTGGGCGGCATTGTGGCGAATGAATCCGCTCTTGCGGATTTCATGTACGACAACATGATGCTGGAAATGAATGTGATCCACAGTGCCTGGCAGAATGGCTGCAAAAAGCTGCTGTTCCTTGGTTCTTCGTGTATCTATCCAAGACTCGCTCCACAGCCGATGCCGGAATCCTGCCTGTTGACCGGTGCGCTGGAAAAGACCAATGAAGCCTATGCGCTGGCAAAAATCAGCGGGTTGAAATACTGTGAGTTCCTGAATCGGCAGTACGGTACCGATTTTATCAGCGTGATGCCGACGAATCTTTACGGTCCGAATGATAATTATCATCCAACTCATTCGCATGTGCTGCCCGCGCTGATCCGCCGCTTTCATGAAGCGAAGGTGGAAGGAAAGGAATCCGTGACTTGCTGGGGAGATGGTTCTCCGCTGCGAGAATTCCTGTACGTGGATGACCTTGCGAATTTGTGCGTCTTCCTTCTGAACAACTACAGCGGCAATGAAACGGTCAATGCCGGTACGGGAAAAGAATTGACGATCAAAGAGCTGACGGAATTGGTGGCGAAAGTTGTTGGATATACCGGACGCATCGAATGGGATCCGTCCAAGCCGAACGGTACACCCCGAAAGCTTTTGGATGTTTCAAAAGCGGCGGCTCTTGGCTGGACGTACAAAACCGAGCTTGAGGATGGTATACGACTGGCTTATGAAGATTTCCTGAATAATCCGATGCGCGCAGAACGCTGACCGATGATTAAACGCATAAAAACTCATCAGGGCAGTTTTCCCGGATCTATAATGAATGCAGATCCAGAAAAACTGCTCCGGTGCTTTAACGAAGAATTTAATATTGCCTAAATCCTATTGCCTATTTCAAATTTTCCATCCAGAAATGCCTCGTATTGATCGCAGGCTTCCTGGACGTTTTTTGTAAAGGTAATTTGCTGTCCCTTATGGAGCCAGAGAATCTTATTGCAGAGGCTGCGGACCTGGTCGAGACTGTGACTGACCAGCAGTGTCGTTGCTCCTCCATGGATAATTTCCATCATCTTAGCTTCGCTTTTGCGGCGGAAAGCGCCGTCACCGACGGAAAGTACCTCATCCAAGATCAAAATATCCGGTTTTATCAGGCTTGCGACGGAGAATGCCAGACGAGATTTCATCCCGGATGAGAGTTGACTGAACAAATGATCCTGAAAATCTTCCAATTCCGCAAATCTGATGATTTCGCCATACTTTTCGTTCATGAATTGTCTTGTATAGCCCAAAAAAGCGCCCCGAAGGAATGTATTTTCCCGGACGGTCAGGTTATCGTCAAAACCACCGGTCAGTTCCAAAAGAGAACTGATCCTGCCTTGATGGTGAATATGACCGTGTGTGGGCTCCATAACACCGGAGATTGCCTTCAGAAGCGTGCTCTTTCCGGCGCCATTGGTTCCGATGATGCCAAGCATATCACCATTTTCGAGTGTGAAATTGATGTCTTTGTCTGCCCAGAAGTCTTCAACGTGATAGGTTCCCCGGATTTTGCGGATGATAAAATCTTTCAAGCCGATATCCTTGAAGTTCCCTTTTTTGTAACGGATCGAAACATTGTTCACTTCAATAATGCTCATATCATCCTCTAAATATAATATAAAAATTCCCAGTTGTATTTGCGGTAAATCCCTGCACCGAGGAGAAACATAAGCATTGCTTCAGCAAATATAGCAGCATGAAATGCAAAAGATGGAATTGTTTGGTTTAGAACGATATCCCGGAAATAACTGATATATAAATAGACAGGATTTAGGTAAAAGAGTTTTTGGATATTTGGCGGAAAGGTTTCGATTTGGTAAAACAATGCGGAAACATATTGCAGCAGCTGCAGGAAAATTCCCCAAAAATATTTGACATCCTGAAAGAATATATAAAGCGCAGAAAGCACAAGGCCTGTGCCGATGTTAAAAACCGCCAGACAAACAACAGGAAAAATCAGCATCAGGAACTTCCAGGTAAAAGCAACGTGGTCCAGTGCGCAGAAAACAAAAAAAATAACTAATATCAGAATAAAGTTGATCCAGGATTGAGCGTTTTTTGCGAAAAGAAAAAGATATTTTGGAACGTTGATCTTGGAAAAAATCGGCGCATTGTCTACAAGCGTTGTCATTCCCTCACGGGTGGATTCCGAAAAATAATTGAAAACTACCATGCCGCTGAACAGAAATGTCGTATAGTGAGAGATCCTGTCCGCAAAAAAATGTGTGAATACCAGCCGCATGATCAGCAGCTGCAGCAGCGGGTTCAAAACGCTCCATAACATTCCCAGCGCGGTGCGGGCGTAGCGTTTTTTGAAGTCGCGTTTAACCAGTTCCTCAAAAAGGAATTGATTTTGTTTTATCTTGTAGATAATGGTCTGAATTTTCTGTCGCAGCATTCACAGTCCTTATTTTGACGCATCACTGAGTTCAGCCCTTTTGTGTCGGCTGTGAGACAGCAGCATAGCCTGCCTCGTGTGCACTGTGTTCGGGTACTTTCTCATTCGGCTATATTCATCATAATTTCTTCCCTGATTATAACCGATTTGTTTATACTATTGATGTTTGATTGTTTGTTTCTGTGTATGAATAATTTTTTTCAGGAGCTGTTATTCACAAAAGCGCATGGGAATAATTTTTGGGTGTCCTTCAGCTGATATAAAAATGCTGTACAGATGTGTATGTGGATAGGGAAATGATGTCATGATAAAAAAATATTTGAATAGACGTGTTTTGGGCGTTTCTGATTATTTATTTTGCGGCTTGTTGGCATTGGCTTTTACAGCATCATCGGATTACATACAGACCGGGAGTTTTACGCCATCGGTTGGTTACTTTGCTGCTGCCTTTGTTTTGTTTATAATTTTGCTCCTCTCAGCCTGTTTTCTTTGCACCTGTTTGGCAAAGAGTGCGGCAGTTAAAGTGCCAGAACGTGGATTTCTCAAATTTGTCTCTCGGGTCATGGAAAGTCGTTTCCACATATTTATTGTGGCTTGTCTGATCTTTATCTGCTGGCTGCCCGCTTTGTGGTTCCTGTACCCCGGCACGCTGATCAATGATACCTGGGGGGAATTGATACAGTTTATCAAATTCACCGCCGGGGATCCGGTTTTGTCCGACCATCACCCCGTTTTTGATACGTTTCTGCTTGGTGCGATGATTGTTCCGTTTTCACAAAAGACCGGCGAATGGCATTACGCGATCTTTTTCTGGGTTCTGCTGCAGTCTTTTCTGACAAGTCTTGCGTTTTCCTGTACGGTGGATTTCGTATATAAAAAATTGAAACCGGGTATCAGAGCGGTGCTGCTCATGATCCTGTTCTACTGTCTGCTGCCGATTTATCCGGCCAGTACGCAGACGGTTTCAAAAGACGCGCTTTTCAGCTGGATCTATGTGTTTTTTACTGTTGCTTATCTTGAAATTGTCTTTTCGGAAGGAGAATCGCTTCGAAAAGGGTGGTTTTTGACAGGAATTTCTTTGTTGTCCGTACTTTGCTGTCTGACAAAAAAAATAGGCTTTTATGTTTTGCTGCCGTCCTTCATGCTCCTGTTCCTTTTTCTCAGAAAAAACCGGATTCGTCTGCTGATTCCTACAGCTGCTACGGTAATTGTGATGTTTGTCATTCTTCCGTTTGTTTTTATGAAATTAGAGGTTCAGCCGGGCGGACAGCAGGAAAAATATTCTCTGCCCTTCCAGATGACAGCACGCTATCTCAAAGACTATGGAGAGGATGTGACAGAAGAGGAATACGCGGTGATCGATAAAGTTCTGAATGCGGATATTATCGCCCGCGATTATGACCCGACCTGGGCTGATCCGGTCAAACGTCATTATCAAAAAGGAACCAATGAAGACTATCTGCCTTATCTGAAAGTCTGGTTCAAAATGGGGTTCCGTCATCCGGATGCCTATCTTGCTGCCGCGAACAGTATGTTGGCCGGTTGGTTTTCCTGGACGGAGTATGCCCCTTTGATGGATATGGAACATCGAAATCAGTTGGATACGCAGTATATTCCCAAAACAGTCGCTATTCGTTATATTTCGGAAAAGACAGCTGCTTCCTATAAAATGATGTTTGACAAGCTGTATGAAAATCCCTTTACAAAACTATTCTTTACCTATGGCTTTTACGCATCCATTTTGCCGGCGTTTTTTGCCTCAACTGTGCTTCGGAAAGGAAATGGCAGGAAAAGATATTGGCTGGCATTTATTCCGTTTTTCCTTTCGCTTGTTCTGGGATGCTGGATGGCGCCTGCTTCGGTGCATCTTGAGGGAATGCGGTATTTGTATCCGATCACATATACGATCCCGCTCATGTTTATGTGGTGCGTGTATATTATCGAAATAGGTAAACAGGAAAACAAAAAGGGCACGTATTGATATTCATAAATCACTTTTCATTCTCGATTATTCATTTATAATTTATGTGATGAAAAGCGTGTTAGCATATTTCTTCCTGGGTGCTCTTTTGGCGCTTCCTTCCGGGGCAGGGCTTTATTATCTTGTGATGTACACCCAGCCTTATCTGAGGGAGAGATGGCTGTTTTTCCTGGCTCTTTTTTTGTTTGTCTGCGGAGTTATGCTGCCCCTTTTTGCATTGCTGAACCGTTATTTTTTTACAGCAAAACGCATTAATCCGCCCACAATTATCAGAGAGTCTGTCGGGACAGCGTTGATTGTTGATCTGTTATTGTGGTTCCAGATCGGACGCGTTTTGACACCGGCGATTATCATGATCTGTATTGGCGGGGGAGTCCTTGCGGAGTTATTATGGCGTGCACGCGAAGCCGTTGAATTTCGTTCCGGCATAGATGATTGAAAATGTAAAGGCATATTATTATGAAAAAACAAATCCAGACGCTGATGGCGCAAAAGAAACTTGATGCAATTCTCATTTCCGGATCACGGGAACATAATCCGTTTTTGACTTATTTTGTCGGAGATGCCTTCTTCACACAGGCAGATGTTTTGGTCATGAAAGACCGTGAACCGCTGCTTTTTTACCGCGTGATGGAGCGCGATACGGCTGCAATGACTTCGCTGCAGGGTGTTTGTTACAATGACCTGGAAGTGAGCCGTTACCGTGATTGTACGGAAAGAACCAACACTCTTTTGGCGGTACTGCGTTATGCCGGAATGACTTCCGGACGGATTGCTTTTTGCGGCAGAATTGAATTCAACACAGCTTATCAAACGATCCTTCAGCTGCAAAACAAGCTGCCGGATCTTGAATTTGTCGGCGGACTCGGCGATGAGATCCTGAATGAAGCACGATACCTAAAAGATCCGTCGGAGATCGAAAAGATCCGGGAAATGTGCGGTATTGTTACGACTGTTGTTGGAAGAGTTGAGAATTTTATTTCTTCCAAATATCTCCATGACGGCGTGCTGATGGGCGATGACGGCACACCGGTGACGATTGGCAAAGTAAAGTCACTGATCAATCTCTGGCTGGGCGAGCTCGGCGCGGAAAATCCGGAAGGGACGATCTTCTCTCAGGGACGCGATGCGGGTGTTCCTCATAACCAGGGGAATGATGCTGACGTGCTGCAGGCCGGGAAGTCGATCGTCTATGACTTCTTCCCCTGCGGAATGGGCGGCGGTTACTTCGGCGACTTTACCCGCACCTGGTGTATCGGCTGGGCTCCGGATGAAGTAAAAGAGGCTTATGCGGAAGTCAAGGAAATTCATGACCTGCTCGCGGAAAAAGCCCGTTCGGGGATGAAATTCAAGGACCTTCAGCAGATGACCTGTGATTATTTCAAATCACATGGTCATATAACCATTGATGAAGATGTAAAGGTCACAAATGGTTATATGCACTCCGTTGGGCATGGCGTCGGGCTGAATATTCATGAGCGGCCTTTCAGCTCCAAAACAGCTTCTGAAAAAGATTTGCTTCTGCCCGGTGCGGTGTTCACAATTGAACCGGGGTTGTATTATCCTGACAAGCCGGAAGGCTACGGTGTTCGGATTGAAGATACGTATTATATGAATGAGGATGGAAAAGCAGAAGCGCTTACTGAATATCCGTATCGTTTGATCATTGATGTGCCAGCAAAATAAATAGCAGCAAGTCAGAATGAGTTAAAGGAATCTGTTTCCGTTGAAGCAAAATTGAGTCAACAGAACGCTCTGTACCGGACAGCAACAATAAATGATTTGAATCGAGGAATTTAATGCCGCAGAAGACAATTCGTATATTAGGAATCGAAAGCAGCTGTGATGAAACAGCGGCAGCGATCGTTGAGAACGGCCGCCATATCGTATCCGATTTTATTTCGACACAAATCGATATTCACAAGCAATACGGTGGTGTTTTTCCGGAAGTCGCGTCACGGCAGCATGTTCTGGCGGTGTATCCGGTTATTGAAGAGGTGATGACGAAAGCTCATATGAGTTATTCCGATATTGACGCGATTGCCGTGACACGCGGTCCCGGACTTGCCGGATCGCTTGTTGTCGGCATGAACGCAGCCAAAGGGCTTGCTCTGGCCACCGGGCTGCCGTTGATCGGGATCAATCATCTGGAGGGTCATATCTATTCTTCCTGGGTGTATTCTGATCGGGATGAATCGATTCCGCCGGAGCCTGAATTTCCTGCTATCGTTTTACTGGTTTCGGGCGGTCATTCGGAGGTGATTCTGCTCAGTGATCATCTGAAATATGAACGTCTGGGCGGTACGCTTGATGACGCGGCAGGAGAAGCTTTTGATAAAACTGCCCGTCTGTTGGGGTTGGAGTATCCGGGAGGACCTTCGATCCAGAAGGCTGCGGTGAACGGGAATCCTGACGCTTATCAATTTCATGTGGCAAAGATGCCGGGAACTTACGATTTTTCCTTCAGCGGTGTGAAAACCTCTGTTTTACGAACGGTTCAGAAGATTCAAAAAGACGGAGTGCCGCTGAACGTGCCGGATCTGGCGGCAAGTTTCCAGAAATCAGTTGTGAGCATTCTGTTTGAAAAGACGATTCATGCCGCACGGGAATATAACGCGAAAAATATTGTCATCGCGGGCGGTGTTTCTGCAAACAAATGTCTGCGGGATACATTCCTTGCCCAGAATGAGTTCAAGGTTTTTATTCCGAAGCTTGCATATTGTACAGACAATGGCGCGATGATCGGCGCTGCCGGTTACCGTCGTTTTCTTACCGGAAAATTTGATGGGCTGGATATGGACGTTTTCCCGAACTGGCCGCTGTCAAGAATTTAGATGTTAGTTGTTAGTTGATAGTTGTTTGTTAGTAGTTATTAGTTGGTAGTTGGTAGATTGAGGATCTGTTCTTCGCTCATTGTCTAACTGCTATCAACTAACGTCTACTAACTACTAACCAACAAAAAACAACTAACAACCACTAACTAATAACTAACAGCTTATTTCTTCGGCTTCGGCGTCGGGACCGCTGTAGGGTAGATTGGCGGACCGGCAAGAATGCGGCTGAAGTATTCTGATACGGTAGATGCGGTTACATAACTGGAAAAGCGCCTCATTCTGCCTTCATATTTCACAGGACCAGCCTCTGTGATCCAGTTATCCATATTCAGCGGAATAATACCGCCGGCTTCGATCCATTCCCCATTATATTTCCGTGCCAGGTGGACATGTGTACCGGAGGAGGTACCGCCATCACAGGATGGGTGCCCCAAAAAATCTCCCGTTTCTACATGTGTCCCGACCGGCGGGATAGATTCGGTTTTGAGATGCAAAAGCAGCATTACCCAGCCGGTCCGCTCATCACCGTCCTCATCCATGTCCAACATGGCCTGACCTGTCCCGGTGCGGACGATGGTGCCGCTGTGAGGCGCGATCACTTCCGCGCGGCTGACAAAACAGCCATGCTGATTGCTTGGAGGTGCAAAATCAATGGCGGCGTAGGGGTGCATGCTGCCCCAGGCTGTGTGCGGTCCGCCGGTGTAGGTCCACGCCTCTCCATCTTTAAAGGGCAAGCGCATCTCAATTTGTTCCAACGACCCGGGCAAATGCGCCGGGTATTCCTCAACCGGGGGAAAATCGCCATACATCTCTTTATACAGTCTGACGAAACCATCCGGGCCGATTGCTCTGTAATAATCTTCTGCTGAGAATATAGCCGCGAAATAAGCCTGGAGCGTGGCGCTGCAGGCATTCAGCCATGGATCGATCCGGATCAGAGAGCCGTCCTGCAGCTCATATTCGCTGAAGTTCCCTGCTTTATAGTTATAATAATGGTCGTTGAAAAACTCTGCTACCTGATTGAGCTGTCCGCTCAGGCTTTTATAACGATCGCCTGGCATTCGCAGAACACTGGCTGTATTAAAATCATTCCGGTACCCTGGATCGGTTAATGCATTCGTCAGGTATTGAAGGATTGCAAGCAGCAGGCGCGGACTGATGGAGTATTGTTCCGCGATGTTGTCGATTATTTCCCCACCCCGAAGATTCCGGTTGTCACTCCAAACATTGAAATATTTGAACCATCCCGGCTGGCGGTCAGTATAGCTGCGGGCAGAAAACCCTTTATCCGCCGGACCGTTGACAAACTGTGCGTCGGCAAGGATCTTGTAGGAGCTGCCCCAGCCGCTGCGGTAATAAATGGGAATCTGCATCGGCAATCCCTGCGGCAGTGTAGTGACATGTTCCGGCAGGATTGGATTTGCTGCGCGGATCTCCTGTTCTGTCGTATTAAATCTCGAAGCCAATGCGGGCAGCGTGTCTCCGTCCATCGCTGTATAATCAACCAGTTCACCCGGCATATATTTCGGACGGCGCTGACGAACAGGGTCGCCCGCATATTTGACTGTAGGGACGATCTCAATCGTCGGAGTAGGAGCGGGTGTATTTGTCGGAACCTCTGTTGGAATCTGTTCCACACGGACAATACAACCGCAAAGGATAAGAACTGCGGGCAGGATCAGAAGGAACATTCGTTTCAGTATCATACGAGGGATCAATAATGCACCACTTTCTCTGATGACGCGTATTGCTCGGCGTAAACTGTCTCGTCTCCTCTGGTGACTCCGCCGGCGTAAGCTTCCCCGCCAAATGGAATCCATCCACTCATGTTGAATGGCAGCGGGCCGTAAGCCTGCACCCATTCGCCGTTGTATTTCCGAGCGATATGCAAATGCGTTCCGGTGGCATTTCCTCCTTCGCACGAAGGATGTCCGATGCGGCCGTGAAGCGGGAGCATGGTTCCCGGTTCTGCTTTCCCATCTGTGCGGACATGCAGGTAATAAATGACCCATCCTGTTTCCTCGTGCCCATCCATGTCCAGATCAAGAACTACGGTCCCAATGCCGTTTCGAATAACCAGCCCCGGGGCTGATGCGGTGATCCATGAATCCGAGCGGGCGCATCCGCCGATGGCCATCGGCGGCGCAAAGTCCAGTGCGCCCAGTGGAGAGCCGGTTGTCCAGGACAAGTGTGGGCCGCCCGTGATGGACCATTCATCGCCTTCATTATAGGGAAGCGTGAGCGGCGGCTGTACAAGCTGGTCATTGAATCCGTGTGGGTCCGGTACATAATAATCCCAGACGTTCCCGAAATCGAGATAAAACTGCTGCAAAAATCCATTCGCTCCGTAGATGGCATCTTCAAATTCATTATACAAATAAAGCTGAGCGAATAAATATTGAATTGCAACGGACCCCGCATTCAGATGCGGGTTGAAATAGATCGGTGTTTCGGGCTGAGGATATTTGTAGAAGGGGATTTCCGCCAACTCTCCGTAGCGCCAGCCATAATAACCCAGGGAAAGTTCCTGCGCAGCCCAGGTGAGCTGATGATAAAGCCCTTCAGAGTTGTCGCCGAGCCATCCGAGAGGGTAATGTTCTTCCACGATCGTATGAGGTTGCCCGGAAACCCAGTGACTTTTATATTCCAGCAGTTCCAGCAAAATGATCGGACTTACGGAATAATCAATCGCCACTTTCTGAATGATCTCCGTGCCGGTCAAGGTTCCGGATGAAGTGTATTCCGTGTAAGTAGAAAGATATCCGCCTGCCCGCTGAACTTCATATTCCAGGTCATATCCGATAGAGGGATACCCCATAACGATATATTCATCCGGCAGTATACGGGTGCCGGAACTGTAAACGTGCTTTGGCGCCTTGACCAGCAAAAGGGTTCCCGGTTTCAGAAATCCTTCTGTTTCCGGACTATTTAGCCCTGTGATATGATTCGTATCGGTTCCGTATCGGAAGGCTATAGATTGCGCTGTGTCGCCGTTTTGAACGACGTAAAAGGCTTTGTTATTGAAATCCGAAGTAAGATCCGGCAGCGGAATGTTTGGTGTCGCAGTTGCGGACGGTTCTGCAAATTCAGCTGTGGCTGTGGCTGTTGACGGCGCGATGGTTTCAACCGGAAAGGTAGCGCGGGGCGTGACCGTTGTTGGTGTTATCGTTGGCGTGTCGGATGGTTCCGGTGTCAGCGTGACTGTGGGAGTGAGTGATGATGTAGCGATAAATGCAGCGGTTGCGGTTTCTGCTTCCGGCGGCAGCGTTTCTGTAGGTGTGATCGTTGGTGTTGCGGATGGCGTGACATAACGCTGTTCTTCGGTTTCCAGCATGGCTTCAGTAACGCGCAGTATGTTTACACGGTCCGCGATGGCAGTCAGCTGCTGCGGAGAGTTCGCCTTGCGTGTATGTGTACATGCTGCTGACAAGAACACCAGCAGAAAAAGGATGATGAAAATCAGTGTTGTCCGGAGTTTTATTTTCATGCAGCGGAAAAAATGCGCAGAGGGACAGAAACAGCCCTCTGCGTTTTTTATGTCAGCTTATTGTTTGTCAAAACTCAATTTGCGTCCGCCCAGAAGGTGGAAATGGGTGTGCATCACGGACTGTCCGGCATCCGGACCGGCATTTGTGATCACGCGGTATCCGCTTTCTTCCAGTCCGAGTTCACGTGCGATGTGTGCTGCGGTGACAAGCATATGCCCGAGGAGTTTTTCGTCTTGTTCCTTATATTGTGAAAGGTTCAGCTTGTGCTCTTTCGGGACGATCAAAATATGAACCGGTGCGACAGGATTCAAATCCTTAAACGCGGCAACGGTGTCATCTTCATAAACAAGATCTGTGGGAATCTCGTGGTTCGCGATTTTACAAAAAATGCAGTTTTCTTCCATAATTTTTCCTTTTATTATAAATCTCCCATAACCGGTTTACAGACAATGTCGTAGTATTCCAGTTCTGTGGCGCGGTTTGAATAATAATATTCTTTGGCAGCTTTTCCGATTTGCCGGACCGTATCCACATGTTCGGATGCATCCGGAGACCAGTACCGCGGGATCACAAACAGCGGATCCTGATTGCCGTCAATTTGATAGTAAGGTCTTCCCGGGTCGCTTACATCACAAAGCGGTACCCAGTTGTACATAACCGGTCCGCGCGGGTGCGTTGTAAATCCGACCTTATAGCCGAATTGTTTGGCAAATTCAATCGGACGTTTACCGAAACCACCGCCCGGCCAGATAATGGCATGGGGCGTTTTATGGAAATGCTGTTCAATTCGATCTACACTTCCTTTGAGTTCACCAATCAGGAATTCATCCGTGGATGCATCGTTCATGTTTTCATTATGAACAACACCGTGAGCCTGGTGATCGACCAGCCCGATTTCTTCGGCATGGGCGTTTTCATCCCATAAAGCTTGTGTGGTACTATCCGCACTAATCCAGCCGTTGACCACTGGCCAGCCCCATTCATCGTAGTATTCTTTGAAATGCGTGATATAGTTTTCTTCCGTATGTCTGTCATCTACGATGATCAGCGCGGAGCGGTCCGGGATCCAGTCATTATTTTCCATGAACGCGATGAATTGTTCTGTGTTAATAGCGGTAAAGCCCTGATCATGCAGGTTGCGCATAAACTGTTGGTGTTTTTCTGCTGTTACCGCGTTATCCTGCTGAACTTCCGTTGCGCCTTTGGCAATACCGTGGTACATGACGACCATCACCACCGTACCCGGTTCTGCTTTTCCGGATCCCCAGCGGTTTTTGATTACTTTACACACGTCCTCTTCGTATTCATGCGGCGTGTCCAGTTTGTTCAGCAGGTCCGTTTGGAAGGCTGCAGGCAAAGCGGGGGGCGTACGGTTCGGGTCCGGTGTCGCGGTCGGTACCGGTGTGGGTTCAATTGGAACCTGGACCTCTGGAGCCTGAACTTCGGATGAGGACGGCCGAGTGATCATTGAAGCGTCATCCCCGCTGCCGGTTCCGGTATCTGCCGTGGGCTGTGTTTCAGGAATAAATGGTTCCGCCGCCTGTACAGTTTGAACCATTTCCTCAAGCGCTATTGATGTGGCAGTCTGCCTCAGGTAGCCGGCAAATTTGTCATCTTTAGATGGCAAGTTGCATCCGGCCATTACAGCCAGATTAATGACGAAAGATATCAGTATGATGAGATGTTTTCGATTCATGGCTCTATTATATCGAAAAAAATAAGAAGAAACAGTAAATCAATATTTTTTAAGATTATTTTATTCGCTTTATGAATTCTGACTTAATTCCTTTCCTACTTAATATTATCCGTTATAATGAGGAAGGAGGTTATTTTGGAGCAGCTTAAAGAAAAAATACTTGAATCCGTCAGCAGTGTACTGCCGATTTTTGCTGTTGTCCTGGTGCTGAGCGTTACGATTGCGCCTTTTAATGCCGGGGTCCTGGTATTGTTCCTTTTCGGAGCAGTATTTTTGATTTTCGGTATGGCGTTGTTCACACTTGGGTCGGGAATGTCAATGACTCCCCTGGGGGAGGGTATTGGTACGGAAATGAGCAAATCAAAAAAGATTTGGATCCCGATGGTTTTGTGTTTTCTCCTGGGAACCATCATCACGATTGCGGAACCGGATCTTTCTGTATTGGCGGAGCAGATTCCATCAATTCCGAACATGACATTGATTTTGTCTGTCGCGGTGGGCGTCGGAATTTTTCTTTCCATCGCCATGCTGCGCATACGGATCAAGATGAAACTGACGCGTCTTTTCCTCATTTTCTATTCAGCTGTTTTTATCCTTGCGGCTTTCGCTCCCCCCTCTTTTATTCCTGCCGCATTTGACTCCGGCGGGGTTACCACGGGACCGGTGACTGTTCCGTTTATTATGGCGATGGGTGCCGGTTTGGCTGTTTTTAACAGCGGAAAAAGTACGCGGACAGACAGTTTCGGTTTGGTTGCCTTATGCAGCATCGGTCCGATTTTGTCTGTTTTGATCCTGAGTTTTTTCTATTCTCCTGAGGCAACTACAACACCGGTAAAAATTGCTGAGATCGTTTCCACAAAAGACGCGCTGAATGCCATCCTGAACGGACTTCCGTACTATTTGAAAGATGTCGGAATGGCTTTTTCTCCGATTATTCTGGTGTTTGTTTTGTTTCAGGCGATTTTCAAACGTTTCCGCAAGCACCAGATGATCCGCATTGTCATCGGTATGATTTATACATATTTAGGTCTGGTCATGTTTTTGACTGCGGCGAATGTCGGCTTTATGCCTGCGGGGAATCTGATTGGTTCACTGATTGCTGACTCAGACAAAAAAGCTTTGCTGATACCGGTGGGCGCTTTGTTCGGTTATTTCGTCGTGGCCGCGGAACCGGCAGTTGTTGTTTTGAAAAAGCAGGTGGAGGAAATCTCGAATGGCGCGATTTCGCAGCGTTCGATCGGTCTCGGGCTTTCCATTGGTGTGGCTGTTTCCGTTGGTATTTCCATGCTGCGTGTTTTGACCGGTATTCCGATCCAGCCCTTCCTGTATGTTGGTTATGCCTTATCACTGATTATCAGCTTTTTTGTGCCGCCGCTTTATACCTCGGTTGCATTTGACTCCGGTGGTGTGGCATCCGGTCCGATGACTTCTACCTTTATTCTTCCGTTTGCGGTCGGGGCCTGTACCTCTTTGGGCGGAAATGTCATGACTGATGCCTTTGGGATTGTGGCGATGGTGGCCATGACGCCTTTGATCACGATCCAGGGTATCGGACTTTACAGCAGTATTCGCCAACGTCAGCGCAGAAAGCAGAAGGCGGAGGCGATGCGTGTTGTGCCGGACACAATTGTTTATTATTGAGAAATTTTGAAAGCGGATGTGAACAATGGTTGATTACAATCGGATTGAGTTACTTATTACGATTTTGGAGCGCGGAAAAGGGAAAAAGCTGGTTAAATTTCTCGAGCGTCATCAGGTGAATTTCCATCTGGAATTCTCGGGTGTCGGAACCGCGACCTCGGAAATGCTGGATGTGCTGGGTCTGAATAATAAAGAAAAGGATATTATTCTCAGCATGGGTACCGCAAAGGCTGTGCAGAGCCTGACGAACGCGATCGATGCCGGACTGTGGGAAATCAGCCGCAGCAGAGGGCTGATGATGCAGCTCCATTTGTCCGCTATTAATAATCTGATTTCAACAGCTTTAATCGAAGGGGCAGAGGAATTACCTTTCCCTGAAAAAGAGGAAAAAATGAAAAATGAATTTGATCACAGTTTGCTCCTTGCAGCAGTTAAGCAGGGCTATACGGATGTGGTGATGCAGACGGCCAGAAAAGCCGGCGCGACGGGCGGAACCGTGATTCGTTCCCGAATGATGGGTGCTGAACAGTTTGAGGATAATTTCGGGATCCATATCGATCCGGAAAAGGAAATCATCGCGATCCTTGCACCGAACTCTCTGCGCGACGCGATTTTGGAAAGCATAAACACTGAGCATGGCATACGCTCCGAAGCTCAATCGATTATTTGTGCACTGCCGGTTGATAAGGCTTTTAAAATCTGAGAGCAGGAGCTTCGCTGCTTTGAAGCCGGCACAGCAAGACGCATCTCCTGGCATAAATCACATGGACTGAGTCTGTACCTTACAGAACAGTGTCTTTCGCTAAACACCGTGACGCGGCACAGCGATTTTGACAAACGCATAAATTGTAACAATTCCGCTGTTGTTTTGCGGAATTTTTTTTATTCAATGTTTTTCTGTGAATCGTTCAAGTATAGAGTATAATAAAAAAAGGAATGTTTCAAAAATGGTACCTGTTGAGAGTTAATAAGTGCTTGTTTCTGAATTTGTAAAGAATCTGAAATGCGTGGATGCGGTGTCGGTGGAGAGTATTTATGGGCGTGTTGGATCTTCGGTCAGTTTATGTTTCCAATGGGACGGGTATATTCATCCTGTTGATTTTGCTGTATGCCTCCCATGACAGGATCCTGCGGGGCCGGCTTGAGGACAAAATCTATGTTTTCATGATCTTTGGCGTCATGATGGGCTGTGTCTGTGAGATATTTTCCTATGCCATTGACGGAAAAGTTTTCCCGGGATGTTATTCCCTCAGTTTTTTTCTGAATACGTATTTGTACACATTCAACATGCTGCTGCCCATAGCCGTGCTGTTTTATATCGACCTGGGCTTATATAACGACCGCACCCGGCTGTGGAAGCTGTATAAACCGCAAATCATTATGGCTGCAGTCATGATCCTGATGAATGTTGTGAACTGGTTTACCCCGGTCATTTTTTATGTTTCACCGGAAAATCTATATTCGCGCAGACCGCTGAGCTACGCCTACTATGTCGCGATTATGTATTTTTTAATATCCGCACTGGTTTTGCCCATAAAGTATGAAAAGGAAAACGGCACCAAATCATTTTTCAATGTCTATATCTTCCTGTTTCCGGTTCTGATCGGCGCTGCGCTGCAATTCATGTATTACGGACTCTCTATGGCATGGCTTTCCGCTGCGGTCGGATTGACGGGACTGTATATGATGCAGCAAAATGAAGCGGCTTATGTGGACCCGCTGGTGGAAACCTTTAACCGGCAGTATTTGAACAGTACGCTTTCTTCCTGGATCAACCGGGGAACTCCCTTTGTCGGCGTCATGCTGGATGTGGACCGGTTTAAACAGGTCAATGATACGTACGGACACTCGGAAGGGGATCGTGTGTTGAAAATTGTCGCGGATATTCTGAAGGCAGCCCGCAGCGGGAAGGAGCTGGTCTTCCGTTTTGCCGGAGACGAGTTCATCGTTTTGAAGATGGGCAGTGATGAAGAGGGGTTGAGAAAGTATATGGATGAGGTGAACAGACGAACGGATGCGTATAACCTTCAGAACCCTGAATTTCCGATTTCACTTTCCTATGGTATGAGCAGCTATCGCTCCGGGAATCCTGATTTGTTTATGAAAGAGATGGATAACCGGATGTATGCGATGAAAGAGATTCATCATTCTGAAGAATAACGTCGGCTGCGTATCAAATAGGGGCTGCCGCACTTCTTTTTGAGTATCGGCAGCCTTTTTTTTACTGTCATCGGAAAGGAATACTTCGCCGCGTCCCTGCGAAGCATTCCATTCCGATGGCTTTCCTATATGCCCTACCACATTTTTTAACAAAAGTCAAGGGACAACATTGCCCGTTTACTTTTTGAAATTTGTGTTGTAAACTCTGGATATAAGGAGTAAGAAGTAAGAAGTAAGTAGTAAGGAGTGATGAGGTTCCCGAAGATCAGGGACTGAACGCAAATAACTCCTCACTCCTCACTCCTAACTCCTAACTTACGAAGGAGGCGTGACATGTGCGGAACAGTTGAAAAAAACATCAACGGCGACGTGATTCAGGTGAAAGTATCT
>JAFPZX010000076.1 GCA_017417055.1 Anaerolineaceae bacterium | reverse complement strand
GAAAGGTATGGGTTTCAGTGAACGAAAGATCACGATTTCAACCGTAGGGATCGTACCGCGCATTGAACAGTTTACTGCAGAAAAACATCAGGTCAACCTTGCAGTTTCTTTACATGCGCCCAGCAACACTGTCCGTGATCGGATCATCCCCGCAAACAAAAAATATCCCCTTGAGAGCCTGCTCGAAGCCTGCAGGAATTATACAGAGAAAACAGAAAGGAGAATTCTGTTTGAATATACGCTTATCCATGGTTTGAATGACGATTATGAGAATGCTGATCTGTTATGCAGGCATCTCAAAGGAATGTCCTGCCAAGTGAATCTTATCCCGCTCAATGACACAAAAAAATATGAAGGCAGCGGTGCGGACCAGGACAGGTTACAGAGCTTTAAATCCGTTTTGGATAAAAACGGTATACCGTGTACCGTTCGTTTGAAAAGAGGAATCGATATTGATGCAGGCTGCGGACAATTAGCAGCGGAACAAAGCAGTTAATATTGCAGTTAAATATGCTGAGAACCAGTACGGTAAAGCCACATATAACTTTGCTCTGCGCTTTCCGTCCCGGTTCTCTGAGAACCTCCAGCGTTGTTTTTATCACATTCAAAGCATTTATATGAGTGCGTACGAGTTTCGGCAATGTTGAATTTTGCCGGAACCAGCTTCACTTTCGGGTCAACATCCACATCGATTTCTGTTAATTCACCGCCGCACTGATTACAGATGCGTTCTGTTTCGGATAAATCCTTGTCAATAACCTCTGCTTCGATATTTTCAGGCAGATTATCCGGATTGGTTACATATTTCTTGCGTTTGTGTTCTTTGACTGTCGTCTCTCCGGCTGCTTCTCTCCGGATACTATTATTTGTTAAGGTTCGTCTAATATGTAAATAATTCCTGTATCGGTCGAATCGCTTTTTTCACGTATATACTCAAGCCTTCCATCAGCCAGCGGAATTGCTGTGGTGTTAGTTATTTCAGCTCACTTTCGTTGCGCGGCCATTGATACCGCCTGATCTCCAGTCTCTTGTACAACAGTATATATCCGTCGCTATCCCAATACAAACCTTTGATCCGGTCCTTCTTTCGCCCGCAAAACAAAAACAGTGAATTGCTCTGCGGATTTTGATGGAATGTGTTTGCAATCACTCCGGTCAGTCCGTCAATCCCGTGTATCCGATTGCGATATATAACATGCTTGGCTTTTGATGGGTCAAACATTCTGCACCACCATTTACATGATCTGTTTGATGAGCGCCGGATTCGCATTGTTTTGTAACTCGATCTGCCAGTTTCCATTTCGGATCACAATCATTGCTTGCTGAGAATCTGATTCTATTCTGATTAGTGGAGTTTCCGCAAATTCGATCTCTCCTGTTTTTTGGGGCTCGATAGACCTGTTTTCTGATTCAACATCCCAGATGATCCGCTGCGCTGCCATCTGTAGTATGTTTTTACTGAATTGTGATTCTCTTTACACCAGTTTCTTACAGTTTTCCCACTGTTCCGACATTCCCCAATCCGAATCCGCTATTCGGCCATTTTCGATGCGTGTTTTGCCGAATTCAGAGTATATTTTCCCTTTTCCATGCCATACTCCTTACTGCTTTCATAGGTTTCTCGAGATTTCTATGAAATTCTCGTAGAAATCTTGAGACATCTTTAGAGTATGCCCTTTTTCTACACTCTTTTCAATCCGTCTTCTATTTGACGCTTACCTGCCTTCGCGTGCTTTCTCCCTTGTGCGTCTCGGGGAACTGGACCGCTTGCGGGCCTGTACCCCATTCATAGCCTCGCTCATAAAAAGCCTCCCACATCATTGTCCGCAACATCCCATCTCAGGTTTGATGCACTCCATCCGCAGACCCGTTTGACTATCCGCTGTGTTCGTGAGACGGGTACAGGCCCGCAAGCGGTCCAGTCCCCGGAGAGTAAAACCATCCGAAAAAACATGGCTGAAGTGATAAAAAACTCATTTATATATGCAACAATCATTTGCACGCATAGGAAATTAAAATTTTATGCAATACACAACACCCCGGGAGTTTTGGCGAGGATCTGTTCCTCCGGCTGTTCTCCGGGATCTTTGGGGCGGAGAAGTGAATGACACCATTAATATTGTGGAATATAATAGAAAACGAAAAAAAAAGACTTGACAAATTGATAAAAAATCTGTAAACTATAAGTACAGTTTGAAACTGTTCGGGCTGGTCGAAAGACCCTGGTCCACCGAAGGCGGGGGAATCCCCCGCTATTTTTATATATCAGGAACGTATATGGCAGAAAAGATATTGAGCTGCTTTATTGATGAATCAGGAGATTTTGGCCTTTATGATTATAGGGCACCTTATTATCTTGTCACCATGGTTCTGCACGATCAAAATAAAGAAATTCAAGACATAATTAAAGTTATGGAAGAACATATACTGAATTATGGCTGGAAAAACCATGCAATTCATGTTGGACCGCTGATTCGTCGGGAAAATAATTACAAAAATCATACAGTAGATGAGAGAAAACATCTGTTTAATATTTTGTATTATTTTACAATTAGGGCATCGATTTCATATATGACTATAAAAGTTAATAAATCCGAATGTTCCGGTGAAATTGAATTAACTGCAAAATTAAGCAAAGAGATATCCAAAGAGATTCAATCGCACATGGATTTCTGGTATTCTTATGATAAATTGATAATTTATTATGACAATGGTCAGACACAGTTAACAAAAATTCTGACATCTGTTTTTAATACGCTGTTTTCAAATGTTGAAATGAGAAAAGTGAAACCAGTTGATTACAGACTGTTTCAGGTTGCTGATTTGTTATGCACTATGGAAATGCTCGATCTGAAGGCTGAACATCATAACTTTTCTCAATCAGAAAATGATTTTTTTGAAAATTACAGGAATTTCAAAAAAAACTATTATAAAAAAATAAAATCAAAACAATTGTAAAACGATTATTTCTACTTATTACTGGAAATGCAATATACATCAAACTCTGGTGTTTTTGCGAGGATATGTTCCTCCGGCTGTTCTTCGGGATCTTTGGGGCGGAGAAGGCGGGCATGTGAACAAAGATATGTGATACTGCTTTTTAGGAATACAATATATGGTTACAGATATTTAGCAACAGCCGGTTTACAAAAATAGCGGAGACAGGAATGAACGAACAAGATAAAATCAAAGCCACAATACAAATGACAGCGGATGAAATTCAGCGGAACTGGTTCGGTGAGGCTACAGAATACGATAAAAAACAGTTTCTGGAAGAAAAGGATCCGCGAAGCTGGCTGAAAAGTGTCAGTGCCTTTGCCAATGGTATCGGCGGATCGTTAATTTTTGGAATTGCAGACAAAACCAATGAAATTATCGGTTTGCTGAATGCTGAAGAAACAGCTGAAAAAATAAGCCGTTTCATTCACGACAGGATGGACCCGGTGCCAGCTTTTGTACTGCGATTTATTTCTGTTGACGGAAAAAATCTGGTCATTCTCAACGTTTCACCGGGAAGTGAGACCCCATATTATTATGTAGGGAAAAATCATTGCTGGAAGATGCGGAAGCTTTTGTGCGGAACAATACCAAAAAACGCTGGAAAAAGTTGGAAACGCAGCGGATCGATATGCCGGATTATCCGGAACGGGCAGTGAATGAAAGTCTTGTAAATACCATTATTCACAGGGACTATCTTGATATCGGCAGTGAAATCCATGTTGACATTTTTGATGACAGGATGGAAATTTATTCTCCCGGTGGTATGTTTGATGGCACAATCGTTCAGAATCTTGATACAGATATGGTTCTATCCAAACGCCGGAATCCGGTTATAGCGGATCTCTTTGATCGTATGCATTTGATGGAAAGGCGCGGCAGCGGATTTAAGAAAATTAATGAGGATTACCGCAGGGCTTTGTTGTCAAGACCAGAAGTTCAGCCAAAATATTACTCCAATCATGCTACTTTTATTATCACATTATTCAATTTGAATTATGGAATTGCCGCTGAGAATATTCGCGATTTCATCATTAAAACCGGCCCCTTTGATCGTGAAACCGGCCTCCCGGACGATAAAACCGGCCCCTTTGATCATGAAACCGGCCTCCCGGACGATAAAACCGGCCCTTTTGATAATGAAACCGGCCTCCCAGACAATAAAACCGGCCCTTTTGATCGTGAAACCGGATACTCGGTTCAAGATCAAAATTTTCTTGAACGGGTGAGATCTCTTGTACTCAACAATCGAACCAGAAAAAACATTGAAATCCTTTTTGAAGAATATGGACTTGAATATTCTTTTGGAAGAGCTGAAATTATGCATGTAACCGGGCTGTCAAGGTCTTCTGCAACGGAACTGCTGACACGATTAAAACTGAATGGTTTGATTATTCCTGCGGAAGAGCGGAATAAATATCATTTCACAATTGTCTGAAAAAAGTTAGTTATAAGCAATATATATACATCAAACTCCGTATGTTTTTGCGAGGATCTGTTCCTCCGGCTGTTCTCTGGGACCTTTGGGCGTAAAAGGAAGAAATCCTTCGTGTCTGTGATGAAACGGTGGTGCGGTATTATAGCCGCATTTGGTCATGCAGTTTGAGGATGGCGACAAAGTAACTGACGCGCCAATATCCGATGCACTTGCCTCAGCAGCCAGGATGATGGATCTTTATGACGATGACTTTCGGGAACTTGCAAAATGATTCGTCTGACAGAGAAAGAAATTCTTGTGCTTCAATAACAATTAATTGACCGTTCGATGAAGTCAATGGAATCAGGTCACTTTGATTTTTTTACAGTACTGAACCAGCGATTTTTCCAGCTTGACTTTTTGATACTTCTCGGGTAACATTTAAGTGGGATATCCCACTCTGTGGAGGTGATAAAATGCAAACTGCTATCAGGGAATATGACGCGAAACTGGATGCCAAGAGACGACTTACACTAAGAAATGCAAATTTTGATTATTATCATGTACAGGAAATGAATGACGGTACAATTGTGTTGGAACCAAGGGAACTGACCGGTCCATTTCAGACCTCAGCAAATACACTTTTGATGATGGATAAGGCTATTGAAAATATCAAATCCGGTAAGGTATCAGAGCCAATCGACCTTTCCATGTTTGGGGATTAGCTTATGTTCACTATTGCTATGGGTATTCCGGAAATGCAGGAGTTTTGGAATGATTTATGTTCAAAGGCCGCTTCCGGAATAGCCACTAAAGATGAGATAAAGCTCTATAAGAAAATAGGGAAGGCGATGTATCATATCTCACAGAATCCCCGGCACACGGGTCTTGAAACTCATGAAATAACATCTCTTTAAAGACGTTATGGAATGAAGGTGTGGCAGTCTTACCTTGAGAACCAAACACCGGCTGCAGGACGCATCTTTTGGGTTTATGGGCCTAATCGAGGGGAAATAACGATCATAGGATTGGAACCACATCCAAATGATAAGTCTGATTCTTATGAAAAAATAACGCTTTCATCGACAGGGAATATTATTAGCTGAACAAAAACTATATAACAATTCACAGGTTCAAATACGAAAGAATCCGTTATGCTTTTCCAAGAATCGTGTTCAGCGATTGTTCGGCTTCTCTGCCGGGGCGGGGGTCATTGGATAACCATTGATCAATGAGGGAAAGCTGCGGAAATTGACGCAGAAATTCTGCAAAGCTTTCTTCCGTGAAATCGTTGTAGAGCCGGCCATAGCGTATGCCTTCAAAAGCTCCGTATTTGAATGATGCATAGATGGTCCCGCCGGGCTTCAGTGCGGTGATCATGCGCCGAAAAATGTCCGGCAGCTCCGCCGACGGCACATGCAGGATCGAGGCACAGGCCCAGATGCCGTCATATGCTTCCACATCATCCAGCTCCGCGAACATCATCTGCCGAACCGGAATACCGGTGTACGCCGAAGCCAGTGTGCACATCTCCGGGGAGCCATCCACTGCCGTTACCCGAAATCCATGTTCGAGAAAAGCCTTCGTGTCCCGCCCGGATCCGCAGCCGTAATCCAATATGGCGGAACCCGGAGTCAGGTGCGCAAGAAAGCGTTCCCGTGTGGCAGAAAAATCTATCGCAGCTGTTTCCGCGGCAAACTTTTCAGCGTTCTGTGCATAGTAGTTCAGTGTCTTGTTCATGAAGCCAGCCTTTGAGTTTTTTGTTTCAATATTATGACGCACATGGTGACAGGCACGCTCGTGTCGGCTGCGCGACACTCGATGCCGGTCCCGCATGTGCTCCGTACTATGCGTATATGCGGGCTGTGTCTCACGATTTATACAGATGAACGCCCATCCCGTGTAAACGAGAGGCGCAGCTCCGCTGACGCTTAACCGTTATTGTGACGGGGACGGTTATCCCGAGGAACGAGGGGAACTGTCCTCACGTTTTGTAGAGATGAACGCCCATCCTGTGTAAAAGAGATGTGCAGCTCCCGCTGACGCTTAACCGTTATTGTGACGGGACGGTTATCCCGAGGAACGAGGGGAACTGTCCTCACGCATCGTAAGAATGAACGCCCATCCTGTGTAAACGAGGGGGCGCAGCTCCCGCTCCGCATCTAAATTGAGCGCAGCTCATACCTTACGGAGCGGGGTCTTTCGCAGTTCCGCTGACGCGTAACCGTCCCCGTGGTGGTCTTATTAAATCGCTGCGCGGATGATCATGTCGCACAGGTCCGGGTAAGAGATTCCCGCGTTTTTGGCCTCTTTCGGGAACAGGCTCCCCGGCGTCATGCCCGGCAGGGTGTTGGCTTCCAGACAGGTGAAGCTGCCGTCAGATTTCAGTTTGAAATCGATGCGGGAGTAAAACCCAAGCCCGAGGCACTTATGGATCCGCAGTGCGGCGTCTTTCAGGATTTCCGCAAATTCCGAAGGAATATCTGCCGGGCAGATCTCCTGGCTCATCCCCGGCTGGTATTTACTTTCATAATCAAAGAACTCCGCCACCGGGATAATTTCGATCGGTTCCAGCGCTTTTCCATCCAGAATGCCGACGTCAAATTCGCGTCCGCCGAAAAAGGCTTCGCACATCAAGTCGTTGGAAACCTTCGAGGCTTCCTCGAGCGCCTGACGGACTTCTTCTTCATTATTGCATTTATAGGTGGCGATGGAGGACCCGCCGCAGGTCGGCTTGACAAACTGCGGATAGCCCAGGGCGCGGATACGGTCCCAGTGAACATCTTCCGGGTAAATCATGTGTTCCCAGGGGACAGTTGGAATGCGGTTGGCTTTCATCAGGTGTTTAGCTACGTCTTTGTTCATAGCTTTCACGCAGCCGTAAAACCCGGAGCCTGTGTAGTGGATGTTGAGCTGGTCAAATGTGGCCTGGACCTGGCCGTCTTCGCCGCCTTCGCCATGAAGGGCGATAAAGACCACATCCGCAAGACGGCAGATTTCCAGAACATTTTGTCCGAAGTTGCAGCCGGTGTCCGGTCTGCGCTCTCTGCGCACTTTTTCAAGATCCGGCGGTTCGGAAGGAACTTCTATGGTTTGAGGTTTATAGTCAGGCAGCTTTTTGAATAAAGCGTCCAGCCCTTCTTCCGGTGCTTCAATGCCGAGAAAAGAGTCGACCATCACGACGGAATGTCCTTTTTCCGCCAGGGCGTTCGCAATCATTGATCCGGAGGAGAGGGATACGTCCCGCTCCGGTGAAATTCCGCCTGATAAAACAGCGATTTTCATAATATTTCTCTCATCGGTCTTCCGACCGCCTCCTTTATGTACCATTGTGTCTGAGTCAGCGTCTTGACTCATTAATCGGAATAATGTGCAATCTTTAGACCAATTGGAGGTGTCAGGTGTTAGGTGTTGGGTTTCAGGTGTCAGGTGTCAGGTGGCAGGTGTCGGGTTTCAGATTCAGCCGTCAACCACCATTAACTTCACACTTCACACTTCACACTTCACTCTTCACACTGCCAACCACCAGTCACTCCTCACTCCTAACTCCTAACTCCTATGGGCACTCCACCCCGTCCATTTCCAGCACGCTCTCCCGCGGAATGAGAATCTCAACACCCTGATCCTGGAAGGTTTCCAGCGGTTCATAGTAACAGAGCGTCGGCATGGAGACATAGGTCACGAACAGATCATTTTCCTCACTGAAGTCACCTCCGCTGCCCTGGAATTTGATGTGCAGCGGTTCACTGATGATGGCCGCAAAGCGATGGGCTTTCAGGTCCCGGAAGTAAGGTTCAAAATAAGCGGCATCATTGGCCATAGCCTCATCCATCATCCATTTTTTCTCATAATCAGCGATGAGCGGGATTTTCGGAACAGTTCCAAAGGTCAGCATCTGCCGCTGGTCCATGAACAGGATGTCCTCCCCTTCATGGTCCGCGATGACTTGATTGATTTTTTCCACAGCATCCGCTGTCACCTCAGCTTTGGGATAGCTCCGGGGAACGGCGGTCGTCATACTTGTCCAGCAGGGCAGGATGATGGCGGCCAGCACCGAAAGGCAGACCAGACTGTCATTGCGGATCTTTTCCGCAAGCCAGCATCCCAGACCGGCTTTCCATGCAAGAGAACTGATGATGAGGACCAGAATCAGGAACATATCCAGATTGTGCAGGTTGGATCCCCCACCGATTTTCACTGAAAAAATCAGCCCTGCTCCGAGAAAGATGAGACTCCCGCCGCACAGCAGCAGCTTCTGCCAGCCGTCCAGCTTCCATTTGCCGTCTCTGATCCAGAAAAGAATCACCAGTATTACCGGCAGCACGGCTATCAGCAGTCCGAGTACGATGCCGGGTTTGTACGTTTCATTGGGCCACAGGCGGTCAAACAGCAGTGCCTGTCGGCCTAAATAATATTGGAACCACGCCGGAGTAAATATCTGCGGAACTGCCTCCATCGCTTCCGTCGCGGCAGCCGCAGTTTCGCTGACCGCTGTTTCGGCAGTCTTTGTTCCGATGTGCAGCAGTCCGGCAATACTGTCCCGCTTCATATAAATTGCCGCGCCAGCAAGCCCCGAAAGCCCGAGCGCGATGGATTTCCACCAGCGCATCTTTTTTTCATGATCATTGCTGATGGCTTTTCGATCCAGGAACAGCAAAAAAACCGCGTATGCGGAAGGGGCGGCAATCCAGGTGGAACGGGACATGACGGCATAAAATCCGGCAGCAGCCACAAGCAGACAATTGAGGATGAGCGGCAGCCGGCTCCCGAGTGCAACCAGAATGGCTGCAAGGGTGAGCGGTGTGTAAATCGGCCCCTGCATCAGGAAAAGCATTGCCCACAGGCTGTATGTCAGCAGTCGGACACCCTGTGTGTTGGGCTGTTTCCGCAGCAGTGCCCAGCCCAGCAGTGCGCAGGGAATTGTGAACAGGATATCATTCCATATCCGGGCGGTCACAATATTTGTGCCCGGCAGCAGATATATCAGCCCCCACAGGCTTTGGCGTCCAATATCAATATATGCGGGGATGGTCTGATCCTGCGGAAAGTTGTAGCGGGATTTTCCGAAGAGAACGGAATAGTCCCACATGCGGTTGCCTTCCGACCAGCCGATGCTGAAGGGATAGTCTGTAATGTCCTGGAATTGTGTGATCAGCACAAAACCGGCGCTGAAGATCAGCGTGCAGTAAAGCAGGGCGGAAAAATGGATTTCTTTCTCCTTCTCCCAGAACCAGGCTGCGAGTATCGTGAGAAATCCGCAGAGAAAGATCCGGATCCACAACCCGCGGTATGGTTCACTGGAATGGACGAAATTGTAAAATACTCCCGGTACCAGGCAGAGCAGAATCGCGATGATGCGGCTGAGAATGAGCGCACGGTTTTTCAGCTTCCCGATCGGTTCAAGCCATCCCGGTCTCCAGATCAGTACCAGGGTGAAGAGCGTTCCGAGGACAAGAATGCCGCAGATCGCGATGAAAGAGGGAACGATGCTGCCCTTCTGCAGAAATTCGGCATAGCGTTCGTAAACAGCCCGGCCGCATTGAATTGTGCATACGAGTAACAAAAGAGTTTCGAATATTTTTAAAATCCTGTTTTTCATGTTATTCCGCCAATCTTATTCCCGAATTTCTTATATCATTACAATTCACGGAGCACATGTGGGACTGATACCCTGTGTCGCGTAAGCCGACTCTGGCGTGTCTGTTCCCCATGTGCGGCTCAGCAATATTGGCGAACGCGTGAATAGTAAACTTATTTTTGATTTCAGATTTCTTATTTTTCTTCACCTTTCACCGGAAAACAGTGGTGAAGATGATAGAATAATACTTATTCTACCCTATCAGGAGGGCAGGACAGAACAAAAGCTATGAATGATGTAACAATTTATACAGATGGAGCCTGCAGCGGGAACCCCGGTCCGGGTGGATACGGCGTGGTGCTGCAGTCCGGAAAGTTTGAAAAAGAAATCTCCGGCGGAGAACCGTCCACGACTAACAATCGTATGGAACTGATGGCGGTTATTGTCGGTTTGAAAGCCTTGAAGCGTCCCTGCAATGTTACCCTTTATTCGGATTCTCAATATGTTGTGAACATGGTCAAGCTTGGGTGGATGCAAAAGTGGAAACGCAATGGCTGGATGCGGAACAAGTCTGAACCGGCAAAGAACGTCGACCTGCTCAAGGAGCTGGATGAACTGCTGCAGGTTCATAAGGTGGAAATGATCTGGGTCAAAGGACACGCAGACAATCCCTACAATAACCGCTGCGATGAACTGGCTGTGAATGCTTATAAGACGGGAAAGTGGACTGTTCCCGGTGGGGAGTGATCCGTGGTCAGTGGACAGTGAGCAGTGAGCCGTGATCAGTGGTTAGCAGTCAATGATCAGTGTTCAGTGGGCGGTGACCAGTGTACGGCAGCTATTAACCACCAACCACCAATCGCCAGCCACTGACCACTGTCCACTACCAACTACCAACTAACAACTAATAACTATGAACTTATTTGATCAGGAAGAAATAGTTTTTACTGTAAGCGATATCAATAAGCTCGTTGCCGGGGTGGTGCGGGCTGTTCCTGATTTTCAGGATTGCTGGGTCGCCGGTGAGGTGTCGAAAGTTTCAATCCCGACCTCCGGTCACTGCTATTTTACCCTGAAAGATAACACTTCCGAAATGAAGGCAGTTGTCTGGAAAAGCAGTCTGAACGCCAAGATTCGCGGGTTGCTGACGCAGGGAAACGCCATTGAAGCTCATGGATACGTCAGTGTCTATGAACGTGGCGGTTATTATCAGCTGACCATCGATTCGGTCCGTCCCAAAGGACGCGGGAATATCTATGAGGAACTGGAAAAACTTCGGAAGAAACTCGCAGCGGAAGGGTTGTTCGATGAAGAAAAAAAGCGTCCGCTGCCGCGTATCCCGCGAACCATCGGTGTTGTGACGTCGCCTTCCGGTGCGGCACTGCAGGACATCCTGAACACCCTGCGCAGCCGCTGGCCGCTTGCTGAAGTCTGGCTTTCTCCTGCCTCTGTTCAGGGAGATGGCGCTCCTCCGGAAATCATTGCCTCACTCCTGCGGCTTTATGAGCGAAAACCGGATGTGATCATCCTTGCCCGCGGCGGGGGTTCAGCTGAGGATCTGTGGTGTTTTAATGATGAGGCACTGGTGCGGACGGTGGCGGCTTCCCCGATTCCCTTGATTACCGGTGTCGGGCATGAGGTGGATTTTACCCTGGTGGACTATGCTTCCGATTACCGTGCGCCAACGCCGACCGGTGCCGCGGTGAAAGCGGTACCCTCCCGCGAGGATGTGCTGGCGGAACTGCGCGGATATGAGCAGCGTTTGGCTTGGACGATGGAAAACATTTTGAATCAGCGCTGGCAGAGCCTGGATATTCTGGAAAAACGCCTGATGTCGCAAAGCCCGGAGACCAAGATCCAAAGCGAAAAAAGAGCGCTGGATCAATTGTCAGCCCATTTGGACTTGCTTCGGAAAAATTATTTCGAAAGCCGTCATGCCGCTCTGGATGCGCTGGAAAAACGTCTGCTGGTGCTGAATCCGGAAAACATCATGAAACGCGGCTATGCCTTTGTCCGCCGTGACGAGAAAATCATTACATCCGCCGCAGACCTCACAAAGGGCGATCAAATCAATATCCGTTTTGCCGACGGAGAAAAAACAGCTGAAATCAAATAAATTGCTTTGGATATCTCTATTCAGTACGTAGCACTGCGGGACTATTCCCGAAAAAATAAATCCTGGACAGTTATCTGTTTCGTAACAGTAAGTGAATGTATTATAAATTTTATGTCGGTTTACCGTTATAATTTAATTTAGAGTAAAAAATGGAAATAAAAAAATTGCTTGAAACAAAAAATATTTCTATGTATAAGTTAGCTAAACTGAGTGGTATTCCTTATACAACGGTAAATGATATATGCAGCGGTCGGACGAGATTGGAAAAATGCAGTGGTGAGACAATTTATAAACTTGCCCGTATCTTAAATGTAACTATGGAAGAGTTGCTGACGCCCTATATATGTAAACGTATTGATTTTGAAAATTATAAAAGTGCGGTATGCCATCGCGTAAAAGAAGCCGGGGATATTAATTTTATTATCGAAACACTGGAAAGTGGTGAAATACGAAAAAACTATGATAGAAAATGGTATCCGGAATGTTTTTATTTGCTTGCAATGCTGGATTATTTGAGCCGTGAGAATAATATTCCTTTGTGCAGGGATTATGATGATTTGCGTTCAATGAAGTTGAAAAAAATTATATATCCTGCCGGTTTTAAGGCTCTTGCTGCTGCTTCTCGTAATGTCGCTCTGTTAGAGCAATCGGTTCGGGAGTCAATACCAGAATTTATTAGGTTCAACATTGTGGAAAATGAGGTACGGGACGTTGCTTGAATATATTTTCGAGTTTACAAGAGAAGACATCAATACTTATTTAAAGGCAGTTGCAAAGGAATATCGAAAATTATCGGGAAAAGAAGTTCCTGCAGAATTGATCCTTGTAGGTGGTGCGTCTGTTCTTATCAATTATGGTTTTCGTAATATGACATCAGATATTGATGCTTTGATTTTGGCTGCATCTTCCATGAAAGATGCAATCAATAGTGTTGGTGACAGATTTAATCTCCCGAATGGCTGGTTGAATGCGGATTTTGAAAACACTTTGTCCTATACGCCAAAGCTGGTTCAATATTCTGAGTATTACAGAACATTTTCAAATATTGTTTCGATTCGGACAGTATCTGCTAAGTATCTGATAGCGATGAAACTTCGCTCCGGAAGACAATATAAAAATGATCTTTCAGATATTCTTGGTATTTTGGCTGAACACGAGAAACGAAACAATCCTGTTTCCATGGATCAAATCAGGAAAGCTTTTGTCGATCTTTATGGAGATTGGAGTTTGCTTTCAGAAAATATGTGTGTTTTTATAGAAAATATTATGACAAATCAAAACTTTGCAGAATTATATCGGAATGCCATTGATCAAGAGCAGGAAACAAATGAGCTTTTACATGGTTTTGATCATAATTATCCAGGTGTATTGAAGACTGCTAATGTAGATGAAATTATATCTCTTCTGCGGGGGAAAAAGAATCATGAAGGTAAGGATCAAAACACATAGCTTCATTTGATCCATTATATAATATGTTTTTGTCGAAAAACATGACAGATTTTACCGCATTAAAGTGGAAAATTTTTTTGGAAGTGTAATTCGGTGCGTTCCGAAAGAATAATCAGAGGAAAACATGAACAACGAAACTGAAAACAAAGAAACATTTGAATCCGCATACAAAAAATTGGATGAGATCGTGACAAAGATGGAAAAAGAAAGCCTGGACCTGGAAACGGCATTGAAGGCTTTTGAAGAAGGGAAAAAAACAGCCGAACAGTGCCGCAAGATGCTGGAAGAAGCGGAATTGAAGCTGAAAGACCTGCGGCAGATGGAGCAAGACTGAGACAATGGGATCGATCTTTCAAAATCATGCTTTGATTGCGGCTTTGATTGCCATGATGCTGGCTCAGTTCGTCAAACCCTTTGTTCACTATTGGATGTATAAAGAATGGGACCCGGTGCAGATGTTCAGTTCAGGCGGAATGCCGAGTTCTCATTCGGCTTTTGTTTGTGCACTGGCGCTGGTGACGGGGATGCGTGCCGGGTTTGACAGCGAAGTGTTTGCGGTTTCAGCTGTGTTTGGCATCATTGTTCTTTATGACGCGGCGAATGTACGCTGGCAGTCGGGTCTGCATGCCCAGCGTATCAATCAGATCCTGCGCGAATTGTTCCGCGGACAGCCGATTTCAGAAGAAACGCTGAAGGAAGTGATCGGACACACGCCGCGTCAGGTCTATGCCGGAGCGCTCTTTGGGCTGATTGTGGGCCTGCTGGTGGAAACCATCTGGATGACGCACTGATCGAAATAAGAAATCAGAAATAAGAAATCAATAATGCGAAAAGTAATTCTCATTGGGATAGTTGTTTTCTTGATCTGCGGATGTTTCGCACTCTTTTTTGTGAATCGAAACAGCAGGGAGAAGATGCATTTGCGGATGACGGAAATTGCTGAAGAGACACTGGCAGCTATTCCGACGGATACGCCTGTTCCCACGGAAACGCCGGTGTCAACCGATACAGCCGTTCCGACTGAGATCCCGACAGAGCTTCCGACAGCGGAACCGGCTGTTACGCTCCTTGATCCGGCAGACTGGCAGAACTGGCCGGAACTCCCGGAAGGTATTGATCCGGAAATCAAAGCCATGTACCGGGAAGGCCTCGAAGAAGGCAATAACCCGGAACGCTTCAGTAAGATTGGTGACAGCAACACCATGATGCCATCTTTTTTCGGCTGTTATGACTCCGGCGTTGACACCGGGTATGTGCTGGGACCTTATGCTTACCTTCAGGAAGCCATCGACCAATTCCAATGGTCCTTCTCCCGTAATTCCCGGGCAGCCCGCAATGGTGCGACGGCTATGGATATGGATGTTTATCATTGGTATGAAGACGACATCTGCTGGCCGTATGAGTCCGCACTCAGCTGCGAATACCGGCTGTTCACTCCCTCAATCGCTTTCATCGGCTTTGGAACGAATGACGCGCTGCTTGGCATCGAAATCTATGAAGAACATCTGCGGTCCCTGGTGGAAAAAACACTCTCGCGGAAAATTGTACCGATCCTTTATTCCAAAGCCGATAACCTTGAGGGCGACGGCAGCTTTAATGAGGCAGCTGCCCGTATCGCCAATGAATATCGTGTGCCTTTCTGGAACCTTTGGAAGCCCATGTCCGCTCTTCCGAACAATGGACTGCGGGAGGGTGATGTGCATCCGACCGCGAGCAGCGTCAATTTATGCAATTTTTCCAATGATGATCTGCAAACCTATGGCTGGACGGTGCGGAACCTTTCCGCTTTGAAAGCGCTGGACCGTGTCTGGCGTCTGCTGAACGATCTCCCTGTTTATGGCGAATAAAGCGGCAATCGATTTCGGTAACTGTAACACGGTTGCGGCTCTCTGGAATGAAGAGAAACAGTGTGCTGAAACGCTGTCGATTCCTTCTGCCTGTGAGCGCGGTTCGGTTTTGATCCCATCCAAAATCGCTTATGAACCCGATGGACGTTTTTTTGTCGGATATCAAATTATCTCACAAGCCTCAGCGGACAGCAAAGAATTCCGCTGGATGAAGCGGTACATCAATCTGCGCAGCCCTTATACTTTGCGTGTAGGTGAACAACGAATTGACGCAAAACGAGCTGCGGAGGATTTTCTTCATACATTGACAGCAGCTGTTTTTGCTGAGGCAAAAGAACAGCCGGATGAACTGGTGATCAGCGTTCCGGTGGAGTCCTTTGAGCATTATAGCGACTGGCTCCTTGGCGATATGAAGCGATTCGAAAATCTCCATCTGCGTCTGGTGGATGAGGCCGCCGCTGCTGCTGCCGGATATGGATTGAGCCTGCACCCGGGTGATACGATGCTGGTGCTTGATTTTGGCGGCAGTACGCTGCAGGCGGTTTGTGTTTCGGTTATGGAGGAAGACGGGAAAGATGGACGCAGCTGCCGCGTGCTTGGAAAAGCGGGCTGTACAATTGGCGGTATGACGGTGGACCGCTGGATTTATGAAGATGTGCTAAGCCACATGCAGCTGTCGGAAAACGATCCGGAGGTGCACAGGGTTTCCGCGGAGCTGCTGCGTTATTGTGAACAAATCAAGATCCGGCTGTCGGATTCGGAAAGTGTTATTTTTGATTTTATCCCGGAACGGACCTTTCTCCTGACGCGTGAAGATCTCCGCTCTTTATTAACGGCACATGAGCTCTTTGATACACTGTCAAAAATCATTGAAGAAGCGCTGCGTGCGGCGGAAGACCATGGACTTGTCCGTGATGCTTTGACAGCTGTACTGCCTGTCGGCGGATCCTGCCTGATCCCCATGGTTCGGGAATATCTGGAAAGCCGCTTTCCGGTTGAAAAAATTGTTTTTGGAGAACCTCTTGGTGCGGTCGCACGTGGTGCCGCGGTGATTGCCGGCGGAATGCATATTTATGATTTTATTCAGCATAGCTACGCGATTCGTTATACTGATCCGCGTACCGGTGATTATGCCTATAAAACAATTGTCCCAAAGGGTACAAAATATCCGAAAATTCATGTACCGGGAATGCTGCGGCTCAAGCCTTCTTATGAAGGGCAGCAGCAGTTTGGTATCGCGATCTATGAGCTCACGAGCAGTCATGTCCAGATGGAAAATAAAAAGGAGATTTTTTTTGATTCCGATGGCTCGGTCCATATCCTGCCGCTTACAGAAGCGGAAACCCATTCCGAACAGCGTTTCTGGATGAATGAACGCAACCCGCTGTTCCTTACCGCTGAGTCTCCGGCAGAGATTGGTGTCCCGCAGTTTGAATTCTCTTTTGGGATCGACGCGAACAAAATGCTGCTCATCAATGCGGTGGATTTGCTCACAAACAGGCAGGCTCTGAAAGATCATCCTGTTGTGAGACTCGTTTGAAAAGCGTCTTATATATATTCTAATGGCAATGCAATCAGGTTTTCTCTCAGATAGAGCTTTCGATCGATCAGACAAATAATTACACCGGTTCCGCGTTTTTTATCGGGAATTCCGTCAAGCACATCAAATTCAGCTGCCATGCTGACTTTCGGCGAAGTTGACATTTTAATTTCGATGGGATAAAGAATGCCATTTTCCTGTATGATCAGGTCTATTTCTCCCTCTGTATGGATATTTTTGCCTTTTTTATCTTTGCCGTTGTAATAGAATACATCAAAATCATAATCCAACCCTTCATTGGCGTAGGATTTCAATATTTCGTTAATGACAAAGGTTTCAAACATGGCTCCTGCCATTGCACCGTTTTTCAATGTTTCCGGCGTCAGCCATCGGGTCAAATAACTGCAAAGGCCTGTATCGCGAAAATACAGTTTTGGTTTTTTTATTGTCCGATTAAGAACACTTGATGTATAAGGTTTCAACAGGTAAATAATGCCGCTTTTTTCCAAAATCGAGACCCATTCCCGAATTGTTACTTCTGATACGCTCAATTCTGAAGATATGTTAGCGTAATTCAGAATTTGTCCGGTTCTGGCTGCGATCGCTGTCATGAAACGAACGAATGTAAGGTGATTTTTGGCTTTTATCAGACGATTTACATCACGTTCGAGATAAGTTTTTACGTATGACTGGTAAAAATCAATCCATTCCTTTGCCGGATTTGCGTAAAGTTCAGGGTAACTGCCGCGGTGAATTGTCTGCCATATGTCCCCCGTGTACTTTTTTTGATGCTGTTCACGGGAAGAAAGATAATCAGCTGTTGGGACAAAGTGGTGAGTGTAATCAATATCATATATTTCCCTGAGGGAAAGGCCTTCAAGTTCAACCACAGATACTCTTCCTGCAAGAGACTCACTGCTATTTTCGATAAGATCCATTTTTTGAGAACCGGTAAGATAAAAATTGGAATACTGATCTGTTTTATCTAAAATGATTTTTATTTTATTGAATATTCCCGGACACTTTTGAACCTCATCGATCATCAGCGGACATGGATTGTTCAAGAGAAAAAGACCAATATCATTTTCTGCCTGTGACAGAAGCAAATCGTCATCAAAGGTAACCTGGTTCACATTATTGAAAAGGTACTTAAATAATGTCGATTTTCCTACCTGGCGGGGGCCGGTCAGAAGAATGGCCTTATTGTTTTTTGCCCGTTTTAAAATGACAGGTTCGATATGCCGTTTGATGGAATACATAATTGCCTCCGTTTTGTCAGACTGATTATATTTTTCAAAAAAACAATGCCCCGTTTGTTGGAAGACAATGTTATGTCTTGTCTATTATAACTCGAAACTATCCACGGTCTCCTCGGAAAACAATTTCCTAAGTACAACTTAGGAAATTGCTGATTAATTCCTGTGAAGGCGTGAGGACAGTTCCCCTTGTTCCTCGGGAGAACCGTCCCCGAACCTCAATTAATCAGTGCTTCCTTAGGAAAATTCTGATTAATCAGTACTTCCTTGGAATTTAAAAAAACAATCCCTGTAAAAAAAACAGGGATTGTATAGCGCTGAAAATTATACTTTTTATTCTTCTGAATATGGCTGGATGGAAGCCAGAATGTAACCGGAAAGGGCGTTCAGATTTTCATCAGAAATCGGTGAAATGGTGATTTTGATGAAATTCTGCGGGGCTGAGGTTTCAATATTTGCAACAAGGACGTCACTTTCACTGTCCATGAAAATGATCGCGTTCAGACCGTTGAGCACGTAGTAACCCGCAAAATGCATGTCGTCACCGCGTTGTTCTTTCTCGAACATTGCTACTTCTTCAAGGGTGTCGACACCGTAGTTGAGGAGCTGCGCGAAAATAGAATGACCTTCTTCAGAAGCGAAAGCGCCAAAGACACTGTTTTCGTTATGCTCTTCCGTTAATTCCATCGGGTCAAGTCCGGCGGGTACCAGGAACTGGATGCCGTAATCCGGAAACAGGTAGAACTGGCCGGCGTATTCTTTTTCAATAAAGCTGTCTTCCATATCACCTTCCCAGTTGGTGACAATGGGGTTATCCTTTTCCTGTGCCATTACCGGCAGCGCGAACAACAGAACCGCAAGCAAAACAACAAGAATCTTTTTCATGAATAATGCTCCTTTACCTTATATGGTCAATTATTGATACAGGCTATATAATTTTAACATAGTTTGTTCACTTTGAGCGTTGATATCGAATAAGTAATTATTGTAATGATTCGGAAATACTGTCATTCATGTCCTATTCACGGGACAGGCTTCTGTGCCTGTCTCACTGAGAATCGCATGAAAAAAATTATGTCTATGCGGGCATTCTTGTGAGTAGTAATTCTCTGAATAAATACATTATATGAAAATATTCACCTTCATGAGTGATTCAGCGGAAGATAATGATATACTTGATAACTGATTATGAAAGAGAACATTCGGAATTTTTGTATTATCGCCCATGTTGATCATGGCAAGTCTACTTTAGCGGATCGTCTGCTGCAGATCACCGGGACCATCTCCGACCGGCAGATGGTGGATCAGGTGCTGGACAGCATGGATCTGGAACGCGAAAAAGGCGTAACCATTAAAGCCTCCGCGGTGCGGATGTTTTATGACGCGAAGGATGGAAAGCGTTATGAACTGAATCTGATCGACACACCCGGGCATGTTGACTTTAATTATGAAGTCAGCCGTGCCCTGGAAGCCTGTGAAGGTGCTTTGCTGGTGGTAGATGCTACGCAGGGAATCGAGGCACAGACGCTTGCGAACCTGTACCTGGCACTGGAATCCGATCTGGTGATCATCCCGGTCATCAACAAAATTGATCTGCCCTCCGCAATCCCGGATGAGGTGGCGGATGAACTGGAACAGCTGCTCGGTGTTCCCGCTCATGACATCCCCCGAATCTCGGCAAAAGAAGGACTGAATGTGGAACAGGTTCTTGAAAAAATCGTTGAACTCGTTCCCCCTCCAACCGGGTCCGATGAAGCTCCGCTGCAGGCATTGATCTTCGATTCACATTATGATTCCTACAAAGGTGTTATCGCCTATATTCGTGTCCGCAACGGTGTGATTCGCCCCAATGATACACTGGAGGCAATGTCTACCCGGTCAGAAATGAAACCGGTCGAAATCGGGATATTCAACCCGGGGATGATGACCGTCAACGAGCTGAAATCCGGCGATGTAGGCTATGTTGCCACCGGATTGAAAACCGTGCGGGAGTGCCGTGTCGGTGATACGCTGACTTTAGCGAATAATCCCGCTCCGGAGATGCTGCCCGGTTATCAAAAAGCCAAACCGATGGTGTTCGCGGGCATTTACCCGGTTGAAGGGGAAGATTACGATGACCTGCGGGATGCGTTAGAGAAGCTGCAGCTCAATGACGCTTCCCTGGACTTTGTTCCGGAAACCTCGCAGGCACTGAACTTCGGGTTCCGCTGCGGGTTCCTTGGATTGTTCCATATGGAAATTATCCAGGAACGGCTGGAACGTGAATATGATCTTGACATTGTCGTGACGGCCCCATCTGTGGAGTATGAAGTCGAACTTAATGATGGATCGGTAATCCTGATCGATTCCCCGGTGCAGCTGCCAGATGAAGGTAAAATCGCGGAGATCCGTGAACCATGGATGAAGCTGCAGATCTTTACGCCGACTGAATTCTACGGTACCATCATGGAACTGGTCCGTAAACGCAGGGGTGTATTTGTTTCTCAGGACTATCCCGCTCCGAACCGTGTCCAGATGAATTTTGAAATTCCGCTGGCGGAGCTGATCGTCAATTTCTTTGATGAGCTGAAGTCCCGCACCAAGGGATATGCCTCCATGGACTATCAAATCGATAATTATCGTGCGGGGAACCTCGTCAAGCTGGAAGTGCTGGTCGGCGGTGAACCTGTTGACGCTTTGGCCTCTATTGTTCATAAGGAAGATGCCTATCATAAAGGGCAGCTGTTGGTTTCCAAGCTGAAAAAGCTGATCCCGCAGCAGCTTTATGAGGTCGCGATCCAGGCAAGTGCCTCCGGACGGATTATTTCCCGTGCTAACGTAAAAGCTTACCGCAAAGATGTTCTTGCCAAATGCTATGGCGGTGACATAACCCGGAAACGCAAGCTGCTTGAGAAGCAGAAACGCGGAAAAAAGCGTATGAAGATGGTCGGCAACGTGGAAATCCCGCAGGAAGCCTTTATGGCGGTGCTTTCGCTGGAAGATGAATAGTTTTCAGGTTTTAGGTATTAGGGATTAGGTTTTAGTGTAATATTTACACAGACTGTATTCCTTGAACAGTCTCCTGATTTATATAATATAAATATTGTAAATAATAAAATATGACAGAAAAAAAGACGAATATCTGGAAAAAGATGCTCCCGGGGATCATTTGCAGTGCGGTGATCATCGGGGTTCTGATTTATTTTGTGGACTGGAATGTTCTTACTGATGCATTGAAGAACTGTTCACCCAGGCTTTTCCTGATCCTGTTTGTGGTTCAGACAGTCTCCTTTTTTTGCCGTGGAATGGCATGGCGTGTGATTTTGAATGATGCTCCTTCTGTATTGAATTCTTTCTTTACTATCACAGAAGGGTATTTGCTGAATCTGCTGCCGCTGCGTCTGGGTGAGATTGGCCGTTCTGTGATCATGGGCGGTTTGATTGGGAAGAGTCCCTTTTATGTTTTCACGACAGTTATCCTGGAACGTATTTTTGACGTTCTGATCACATTGATCTTTCTTGTGATCACAATTCCGATGCTCAGTGCTGCTTCTTTTTCCGGAACGATATATTATGTTCTGTTTGCTCTTATCCTCATAGGGATCGCTTTTATGTTCTGGGTCGCTGGACATCAGGAAACTTTCATGAAGTTCCTTGAAAAAATCATCAAACCGGAAAGCAAAATGGGGAAATTTATTCTTCCAAAAGTGAAATTGCTTCTTTCCGGTATGGGGATCCTGACGCAGCCAAAACGTTTCCTTGTCTGGCTGTTCTGGATCCTGGCAACCTGGGTTTGCTGGATTATGACACTTCAAATTGCGATGCATGACTTTTTCCCACAGCTGCCGTTTTGGGCAGGTCTGTTTGTTCAGGGTGTTGGTGCGCTGGGCGGCGCGATTCCTTCCGCTCCTGCCGGGATCGGTGTTGTGGAAGGAGCTTATGTGGTCTCACTCGGTTTCTTTGGAATTGATCAGTCCAAGGCGCTTGCTTTTGGACTGGTGATGCACGCAATCGCGATCATTACGCCGGTAATCTGGGGTTTGATCGGTTTCTCGGTTCAGGGATTGAAATTAGGTGAAGTTTTCGCCAGCACGATGGATAAAGATCTGACATCTGAAGAAAAGCAATAATTAACCGGAGCTGCGGGATACGATTATCAGGTTTGTATGAAAATTCTGGCCGCTTTGACTTATTATAAACCCTACATCAGCGGGCTGACGATTTACGCGGCCCGGGTGGCGGAAGCCTGGGCCAGGGCAGGCCATGAGGTGACTGTCCTTACATCCCGTCATTCGGCTGACCAGGCCCCGGAAGAGATGCTGAACGGTGTTCGTGTTGTACGTGAACCGGTTTTCCTGAAAATCAGCAAGGGTGCGGTGATGCCGAAATTCTGGCTGGATGCGGCAAAGTATGTGAAGGAAGCTGATGTGATCAACATTCATCTGCCGCAGCTGGAAAGCGCTTTGCTGGCACGGTTAGGCAGAAAATATGGAAAAAAGATCGTTCTGACCTATCACTGCGACCTGCAGATGCCCTCGGGTGTGATCAATTCACTCGCCAACAAGGGTGTACTGTGGATGAATGATCTCGCATTCCGCAGCTGTGACGCGGTTGTGACCAATTCACAGGATTATGCGGATCATTCTGAAATTTTGTCGAAGATCAAAGACAAGGTGCATATCATTCAGCCGCCGGTGGAGCTGGATCCGATCAGCGATGAGGCTGCTGCAGCATTCCGCATGAAGAAAAACGCAGATCGTTTTTCTCCCATCATCGGGATGGCCTGTCGGTTTGCGGCGGACAAGGGTGTGGAGATCCTGCTGGATGCGCTGCCGAAGGTTTTGACAGCGTTTCCGAAAGCCGCGGTTTTCTTTATGGGACCGTATGAGAATGTTCTTGGTGAAGCCGCATATTATGAACGACTGAAGCCCCGCATTGATGAATTGATCAAAGCAGGACATTGGCAGTTCATGGGCAGACTTCCGGATGCGGAAGTCCCTGCGTTTTACCGCTGTATTGATGTGCTGACAATGCCGAGCCTGAACCGCACGGATTCTTTCGGTCTGGTTCAGATCGAGGCTATGATCAACGGAAAGCCGGTTGCCGCCTCGGATCTGCCCGGAATTCGTGTTCCGGTGCAGCGGCATGGAATGGGTGAAATTTTCCCTGTCGGAGACGCAAATGCATTGGCGGATGCTCTGATCCGCATTTTGCACACAAAGCAGGTCTATTCCACGGAGTTCTGTGAAGAAATAAAAAAAATGTACAGTCCGGATAATGTGGCTGCAATTTATACGGATTTATTCAAAAACATATGATTTGTGCTTCTTAACACGGCACAGGAAGCTGTATGGACGGGTTGAAAATGGATGAAAAAAACGAGATGGAAAAAACGGATGAAAATCCTGTAATTAATAACGAAAAACAGGAAATTACAGGAACAGCAGAGGAAGTACTCAGCATAAAATCAGACGGTGAGATGTATACAGCGAGTGAAGAAAACGGCAGTGTTCCCGCGGTCGAATCGGATGAGCATAAGTTGGAAGCAGTAAACGATCCTTTCACAGAAATCAGTGTCCTTGATTATCTGAAGTTCCGTCTGAATCCAAAGAATTTCGGTAAAGAAATTTTACCGGCGGAGGATCTCTCCTTTGTGCTTCCTGAAGAAACGAAAACCGAACAGGTCCGGAAACAGGCTTTTGCTGAAAAATATCTGTCTGGTAGTGCTCTCGTTCAATCAAAACTGAACCCGCTGTTTATAATACTCAGCTTTTGTTTTGCCCTGACCGCTCAGGTTGTTTTGGAACCGGCGATTATTGCCCGGACAAGCATGAGCTCCTGGATCGGCGGCGGGTTATACGCGCTTTCCTCTCTGTGTTTTGCAGCTTCCTTTTTCCTGCGGCAGCGGGAAGATAGCACCGATGTGGATTCTGAAAATATCTCTGATGCAACCGCTGAAAATGACGGACCTCGTTTTGAGGAAAAGATCCGCTTTGAATATCTGGGATTGTGTGCTGTCTGTACAGTGCTGGCGTTTTTGCTGTTTGGCGGGAACCGGTTCAAGTTTCTGAATGTTTCTGCGTGGATCTTGTCCATTATTTTTGGTTTGCTTGCCTTTAGTTCGCATAGTGTACGCGAATTGATCTCACTCGGGAGAAAGAAGATTTCAGCTTTTGCAAACCGAAAGTTTTTGATCCGTTTAAATCTTTCCGCCTGGAACCTGCTGTGCGTTATTGTTTTTGCTCTTTGCGCATTGATTATCTTTTATGACCTGGATGCTGTTCCTGTCGACATGGTGAGCGATCACGCGGAAAAGCTCTATGACATCAAAGATATTCTGGATGGTGACTATCCGATCTTCTTTACCCGGAACACCGGCCGTGAATGTTTCCAGTTTTATTTTACGGTGCTGATCATAAAGATTTTTGGAACAGGCTTGAGTTTCCTCAGTTTGAAAATCGGTACGGCATTGGCCGGGTTGTTTATTCTGCCGTTTGTGTATAAACTGGGGAAGATGCTGGGGAACCGCTGGGTTGGACTGATCGCCATGTTTTTTTGCGGAATCTCATATTGGCCAATCGTGATCCAGCGTGCCGCGCTGCGGTTTGCGTACTATCCGATGTTTACAGCACCGGCTTTGTATTTCTTTATCAAAGGATTGCGTGAACGCAGCCGGAGTGCTTTGATCTGGAGCGGGATCTTCCTCGGTATCGGACTGCATGGATACAGCCCCTTCCGCATCGTTCCGGTGGCATTTGTGATTTTCTTTGTCATTTATCTGCTGATGGACGTAAAAACCGGCAGCAGGACAAACGCTCTTGGCGCTTTTCTCTGCATGGTGCTTTTCGCTTTTCTCGTATTTTTGCCCCTGGCTCGTGTGACGGTGGATATGCCGGAGATGGTCGTTTATCGTTCCGTCTCCAGGCTTGGCGAGACAGAGAAAAGCTTTGATTCCTCACCGCTGGGCATTTTTGCTGATAATGTGTGGAAGGGAATCATTATGCCCTTCTGGAGTGACGGCTCCACCTGGGTACATTCAATCGTCTATCGTCCGGCATTGGAACATTTCACGGCTTCTTTCTTCTTCCTTGGTCTGCTGTTTGTGCTGATGCGTATCATTCAAAAAAGGCGGTGGGATGATGTCTGCATGCTGCTTTCGATTCCATTGCTGATGCTGCCCTCTACGCTTTCGCTGGCATTTCCGGCTGAAAATCCCTGCCTGAACCGTACTGCGGGAGCTCTGGTCCCTGTTTTCCTGATTGCAGCCGGTGGTTTTTGCTGCGTTTTTGATGTGATACTTCAGATGACAAAAAAACAAACCGGAGCAGTGATATGCACTTTGGTGGTTGCAGCCGCATTGCTGAGCAGTGTTCTTTTGAATAATTACGACCTGGTATTCAGGCGTTTTGCTTACGATTATAACCGCAGTGCCTGGAACACAAAACAGATCGGCAGCGTCATCAAAGGTTTTGCGGAGTCCATCGGGTCCTATTCCGAAGCATATGTAATTCCCTATCCGCATTGGGTGGATACCCGTCTGGTGGGAATCAACGCCGGTGATCCGGGGCAAGATTATTCCTTTGATAAATCCTTTGTTCCTTCGCTCTCCAATGACGGCAAACCGCGTCTTTTCATCTACCGGGAATCAGATACCGAAGCGGCTGAAGTGATCAGAGCAAAATATCCTTACGGTGTTGAGCAGCTGCATACCGGGCCATATTCCGGGAAGAATTTCTATTCTTACACGACATTCAGTTCCGGAAAGACGGGAGTGTATTGACCATGGAAATGCTTCCTACAGAGCAATGGACTGCGCAGCAGACTGCGGGAACGTGGGCGGAGCTCTTTGATCGATCCTCTTTGATAAACAGTTCTCAGGTCCTCACGGTTTTGATCTGGCTGGCGGTGTTTTGGCTGTTGGGTGTGATATTTATGCCGCTCACGGCTGTGGTTTTTCGTCCGCTGAAAGATAAAGGCTGGGGGATTTCAAAGTTTTTCGGTCTGATGGTCTGGGGATACGCAGTTTGGCTGGCTTCTTCTCTGAAATTGGAATATTCTAAGAGGAATATTCTGCTGATCCTGTGTGGCTTTGTTTTACTGAACGGACTGATCGCGCTGATCAATCGAAAAAAAATCAAAAGCACACTGAAAGCGATACGAAAAGATATCCTGTGGGCTGAGCTTGTATTCTTGTGCTGTTTCCTCTTCTTTTTACTGATCCGTTTCATGAATCCGGACCTGTGGCATCCCTACAAAGGCGGGGAACGCCCGATGGATTTTTCCTATTTCAATGCTATTCTGAAAAGCAGTGAATTTCCTCCGTATGATCCCTGGTTTGCGGGCGGTTTTTTGAATTATTACTATTACGGTATATACCTCTCCGGACTGATGGTCAAGCTGCTGGGGGTGGTCCCATCGACAGCCTTTAACCTGAACCTGGCATTGTGGTACGGTTTTCTGGGCAGTGCCGCTTTCAGCATCGGGAAAACGCTGTATCTTCACGCGGATGCGTCCAGTAAAAAACGCAGGGGGAACCTTGCGGGATTTTTTACAGTGGTCTTTATGCAGGTAATCGGAAACCTGGGTACGGTGGTTCAAATCAAAAACGAATTGGTTGAATTGGGACGTAACGGAGGCGCTTCCAATAGTTTTGCGGCTTTCTGGAGCGGTTTGGCAAAGCTGTTCTCAGGCGAGCGTCTGATAATGTATAAAGGCGATTGGTATTGGATTCCCAGCCGTGCCATTCCTGATTCCTCAATCACCGAATTCCCGTTTTTCACCTTTCTTTATGGTGATCCGCATGCCCATCTGTTTGCGCTGCCGATGACGGTTCTGGTGCTGTTGTGGCTCTCAGCCACGATCCTTCGGGTGACGGGCGGAAAACATTATACAACTGCTGAATGGATCGTGACTTTTGTGAGCGGCAGTCTGCTGATCGGTACGCTGATCCCGACCAACACCTGGGATGCCCCGACTTATTTCTGTATAACTGCCGCCGTGCTGCTTTACCTGGGGATCCGCTATGGCTTTTTCAGACGGGAAAAAGGTACCGGGAACATATTTGTTCTGCTGGTGCTTTTGGGACTGTTCGCCGCACTGATGATCGGGATGTTTTCTCCTTATCTTTCCACAAATTCTCAGGTGAATCAGATCGGTCTTTACCGGGAAGAACGGACCCCGCTGTCTTCTTATTTTATGCATTGGGGCGTCTTCCTGTTTTTTATCAGTGCCTGGTATATTTCCGAAATACACCATTGGATGAAATATACGTCCCTGCGGGAATGTTTGGATCTGTTTGGAAAATACCGCGGATTGCTGTTCACGGGGGCCGCTGCCGGCTTGCTGATCCTGATTTATTTTGCTGCTGACGGTGTGAAGATCATCTGGATTGCCCTGCCGCTGATGGTTTTGTCGCTGCTGCTTTTGCTGCGGAAAGACATTACCGAAACGAAGCGGTTTGTCTTTTTCCTTATCGGCGTCTCTTTATTCGCGTCGGTTTTGGTCGAGATGGTTCATCTGTTTGGCGACAACGGCCGCATGAACGTTGTCTTCAAATTTTACAACCAGATATGGGTGATGCTTTCCATCTGTTCAGCTTTTGGTCTTTCCTGTACCATCGATGTGGTTCGTGCGGAAAAATTTGATGGCGTATGGATCAAAATATATAAAATGGCGGGCTGTGTGCTGGTTTTCTGTGCTTTTCTGTATACCGTGTTTGCGGGAACGGACAAAATGACGGATCGGATGTCTGACCGGGCTCCGCATACGCTGGATGGCATGAAATATATGGAAACCTCCTCCTATTGGCAGGACGGATTTTTGATGGATCTGAATGAGGACTATCAAGCCATCATCTGGATGCAGGAAAATGTAAAAGGTTCTCCGGTAATCGTTGAAGCCAGTCCGACGGAATATAAATTCGGTTCCCGGTATACGGTTTATACCGGTCTCCCGGGAGTGGTGGGTTGGAATTATCACCAGCGTCAGCAGCGCGGTCCGATTTCCGGGCAGGTTTGGGCACGGGTGAATGGAATCCATGATTTTTATAACACAGCCGATATGCTTTCCGCACAGGCATTTTTAGACAAATATAATGTGAAGTATATCATCGTGGGCCAAATGGAAAAAGGTATGTACAGCGCAGAGGGAATTGAGAAATTTGCTGCGCTGGAGGGTGAGCTTTGGACTTGTGTGTATACTCAGGGGAACACACAGATTTATGAAGTGATTTAATATCGGGAAATATTAATGATTATTGACATTATAAAATGGTATTTGGTATTATCCGGAATTGGAATCATCGGATTCCCGATCGTTTTCGGTTTTTTGAAAAAACTGCCGGGACGAGGTTTTGTTTTCTCTCGTTCCATTGGATTGATCTTGATTTCTTTCCTGTATTGGCTGGGCGGTTCTCTTGGCTTGCTGAGAAATAATACCGGGAGTTTGCTGCTGGTTGTTTGTGTCACAGCAGTCTGTGCGGGAATCAGCGGGTATCGTCAATGGAATGAAATCAGAGAGTGGTTTGGAAAGTCGAAGTCTTATGTTCTTGTTTCGGAGCTTGTTTTTCTGCTTGCCTTCCTGCTGATCATCACCATCCGTCTTGGTGGTCCGGAGGTTTCCGGTACCGAAAAGCCGATGGAGATGATGTTTATCAACAGTATTTTGAAATCTGAAACTTTCCCTCCCAATGACGGCTGGCTTTCCGGGTATTCCATTTCTTATTACTACTTTGGATATATTATGTCCGCTGTTCTGGTGATGCTTTCCGGTGTGCTGCCTTCAGTGGGCTTCAATCTGATGCTGGCAGCTGTTTTCGGATTGGCTGCGGAATCGGCGTATGGCATTTTGAATGATTTGCTGAATTTGCGCCATCCTTCCGAAAACGGGAAACATCTGCCAAGGATGAGCTCCCTTTTGGCTCCGCTGTTTGTGCTGATAGCCGGAAACCTTGAGGGATTGCTCGAAGTTCTTCATTCCCTTCATATCTTTTGGAACGCTGACGGCACATCCGCTTTTTGGACCTGGCTGGGGTTGAAAGAGCTGACGGATGCCCCGGTTCGCCTGCCTTCCTGGGATCCATCCGGACGGTCGGGAATCTGGTGGTGGCGTGCCTCCCGTGTTGTCAGTGATATTGGACTGGAAGGGGCTGTCAGGGAAGTGATCGATGAATTCCCAATGTTTTCCTTTGAACTTGGGGATCTTCATCCGCATGTGCTGGCTATCCCGTTTGTGCTGTTCGCTATTGGAATTGCGCTGAACGGCTTGATGACGGCACTTGGACAAAGAAAAGAACGCGTATATTTTGCGGAAAGCCTGCTTCGGGAAGATCTTGCGCTGCGTGATTCAGCGATGGTACGCTGGGTCTGTTCGGTTGATTTTTGGCTGACCTCGCTGAGCGTTGGTGCGCTGCTTTTCCTGAACATGTGGGATTTTCCGTTTTATTTCGGACTTTACTGCCTGTGTGTCACGGCAGCTCAGGTGCGGAATTTTGGCTGGAACCGCCGGGCATTCACCGTATTTTTTGAAACAGCGCTGCCATTCGGCGCTGCGTGCATTTTGCTGTATAGTTTGTTTTTCGTCAGCTTTGCGTCGCAGGCGGGCGGCATTGTTCCCAGCGGCGTGTATGTGACGCGGTCGGTTCAATTCCTGATCATGTTCGGGTTCTTTATTGTTCCGGTTCTCTGGTGGCAAATATTCCGGTTGAAAGGATGTAACCGGGAATCAAAACGCTTTGGAGCGCTGACCTCGCTGGTTATTTTCGGGGTTTTGCTGCTGCTGGAATGCCTGCTTTATTTTGGACTGATTCGCATTCAGGCAGGGGAAAGCTCGGGGGCATTGGGTAACGCAGCAAAGGCATTTGTCAGCATGCAGCAGATAAGCTCTATGCGGAGCGGCCTTGATGGCTTCTTCAGCAGGAGAATCGCGGCATTGCCAACATTGGTGATCCTTTTCCTGACAGCCGGTTTGGCATTTACCCTGATCCGTCAAATTGGCGGCGGGCCCGACAGCGAAAACAGCAAAGCATCTCATCCAATTGATGTGTTTTGTTCTCTGATGATCCTGATTGCGTCCGCACTGGTGATTTTTCCCGAATTTTTTTACCTCCGGGATTTGTTCGGTACGCGGATGAACACGATTTTCAAGTTTTATTATCAGGCCTGGATCCTCTTCGGTTTGTCCGCTGCTTACGCGGTCCCGGAACTTATGAGAGGATTCAAAAAATCTGCAATACGTGTAGTTTTTGCAGTCGTAATGGTGGTTATGACCGCGGCTGTGATGGTTTATCCGTTTTTCTGCATCAGCGGAAAATGGGGCAGCATGAGCCGAAAGCAGACATTGACCCTGAATGGTTCAGATTTTCTTCGAATCGGCAGGGAAGACGATTGGCAGGGCTTGCAGTGGCTGGAAAATGCCGAACCCGGTGTTGTGCTGGAAAAAGTCGGCTCCAGCTATGGTGGGGATAATATTGTGAGTACCTTTGTCGGGCTTCCTTCCGTTCTCGGTCCTATGGGACATGAATCCCAGTGGCGGGGTGGATATGACGAGATGGGGTCCCGGAATGATGATGTAAAACGGATTTATGAAACGCACAGCTGGGAAACTGCAAGAGAATTACTGGATTTATATAAGATTCGCTATGTTTTTGTCGGCAGTGCGGAAAAAAGTGCTTATAATATTCAGGATAATAAATTCGATCGTAATCTGACGAAGGTTTTTGAATCCGGAAGCTGTGCGATCTATCAGGTCTATTGAGGCGGAGCAAATGGAGAGAGGATCCGAATCAAAGCGTAATATAACATTATTGACTGTCCTGACGGTTTTATCAGCCGCCGGATTGCGGTTGGTTGGACTTGGCAGCGCTTCTCTGACGATGAATGAAGCGGAAAATGCCATGACCGCGCTTCATCTGTTTGAAAATGGCAGCCGCGGACAGCTTTTGTATGAACTGCCGACGGCTATATTCTTTAAATTTTTCGGAAGTTCCGAATATACCGCCCGCCTGTTCCCTGCTTTGGCAGGTATTTTGCTTGCTCTGATTCCTCTGTTTTTCTGCAAAAATACCGGCAGACGCAAAGCTTTTGTTTTGTCCTTCCTGCTGTCGGTGGACCCTGTCCTGCTGTTTTGGAGCAAGCGCGCGGATGCCGTTATTCCTGCTGCCGCGTTATTGGCTGCGGCAATTGTTTTACTTGTTAAACAAAGGAAAACATCTGCTCTGACCTGTTTTCTGATTGCATTTAGCGGTGGTGAACGGATATGGCCTGTGCTTTTGGTTTGTGCTGTATGCCTGGCTTTGAGTACGGTCCTTTTGAAAAATGATCCTTATTATTTATGGTTCCTGCGATTTACAAAAAAGAACATTATTTTAGCTGCTGTTTTTTTTGTTTTGTTCTGCACTGCTTTTGGCGCGTTCCCCGGTGGTATCGGCGGATTCGGAACCGGAATCATAAACAGCTTCAAGAAAGGCCCTGCCTGGGTTTATCCGGGGCTGGCAGCTGAGTTGATTGCAGTGGCTTTGTATTGCGGTGTCCCGCTGTTCCTGAGCTGTGTCTGTGCTTTCCGTCATCATCACCTTCCGGAATTGCTGCTGTCTGTTCTCGCGGCCACCGGTTTAATATTGTGGCATGGCGTTATAATGCTCCCGTGGATTTCGATTTTGCTGTGGATAAATGCCTTCGGGACGGTTTTGAAGATTTTGGAAAGGATCAGAGGCCCGTTTGATTTCCCGTTTGCCATGACCTGTTTTGCTGTTGCCGGAGCATGGTCCTTTTTCTATTTTCGTCTGGTGGAATTATTCAAACAGTCAAACGGGAATGAATTGATTCAATTCAACTGGAATAATGTCACGCAGACATTGCCGCTTACCCGATATACCGGTGCGGTTTTGCTGACTGTTATCAGTATTGTGATCATAGCCCTGATCGTGAAGATACTGCTGGGTTTTGTCGAATCGGGTTCGGTTCGCCGTGGGTTGTTTGCCGGAGCAGCGGTGATCCTTTCCTGGAGCCTGATGACCGGAATCTGGAATGCGGGCGGTTTTGACCGGGAAGGCGACCATCCGCTTATGGCTCATTCAAAAAATACTGCGAATATCTTAAACGGGGCGTACACTTCGTTTACAAATAAAGCTTTTCTTGAACTGTTCGGGGAAACAATCGCGAAACACGGAGATGCATCAAATACCAATTTTGGACTGAACTTTATTGTGAATGATCCGATGGCGGCTTGGCTGGTCCGGAATTATCCCGGCATCCGTACGACTGCCAACAAAAATGCTGACCTGACCGGTGTAGATCTGATCATTGATCAGGCAGGCGATGCTTATGAAAATTATGGGTTTTTGAGTACGCGGCAAAATTGGCGCGGTACGATGGATTGGCGGACATTTTCCTTTCAGAATTGGGGTAAATGGATGATATTTGGGGACGCCCAGCCTGCTGCGGATGTACCTGTGACTCTATGGGCAAGGGCGGAAAGATTTTTTATGAATTAATGTATTTAAAAAATGAGTCAATGTGACCTGTTTTCGTTGACTTAATTTGGGTCAACAGAACTGGTTGCTTTGACTCGGTACTGAAAAGTACGAATTAAGGTGATAAACAAGACCTGTTCGGATTTGAAATGATTTTAAGGATGGAGAGAGATGAATAAGATACCGAATCAAATTGCGATGGATGGAACAGCTGCTTCCGGAAAAACGACTGTAGGAAAAATCGTGGCTGAAAAACTTGGCTACCTTTTCTTTGATACCGGAATTATGTATCGTGTTGCGGCTTATGGTGCTTATCAAAAGCTGAATGCCATCAGTGATGAAAAAAAGGTCAGTGAAATAGTTGAGGCGATGGATATCGCGCTCGAAAATGACGCGGAAAAGGGCGAAACAAATGTTTTGCTGGATGGTCAGAATATTACCGACCGGCTTCATTTACCCGAGGTAGACAAAATTGTCTCCACAGTTGCGGCATATCCGGGTGTCCGTGCTGCATTGACGATGCAGCAGCGGAAGATCGGTCTTCGCGGACGTGTGGTGATGGTTGGACGCGATATCGGTACGGTTGTGATGCCGGATGCCGAACTGAAGATTTATCTTGAAGCTTCACCGGAAACACGTGCGAAACGGCGTTATCTGGAAAATCTTTCCAAGCATATCGAATCGGAAACCTATGAGCAGATCCTCGCTGATATTATTCAACGGGACAAAAACGACAGAGAGCGTACTGTAGCGCCGCTGCGTCCTGCTGATGATGCTGTTATTATTCACACGGATGATTACACCGCAATGGAAGTGGCTGAACAGATTTTTGCGTTGATGGATTAATTTATGTGGGCTGATATTGAAAAGAATATCCGTACCATTCTGGATACGATTGATTTTTTAGATCCTGTTTCAGCCCGTGTGGTCGTTAATCGAAATGCAGGACGGAATGAAACCGAAGATTTGCGACTTTACAGCCTGGGACGGACGAACAACGCATTTGAGATGGTCGATTCTCAATTCTATGGAATTATGCGGACACAGAAAGTGCTGAAAATTCCTTCGATAAAACAATCGGGATTACTGTCTAACCTGTTATATGCTGAAGGATCCGCAATTTTCTTCCCTTTGAATTCTCATTATGGTTACTGCGGGTTTATCTGGGCTTGTTTCCCTGCCGATACCTTCACGGAAAAAATCTCCGATTCTTTTGTCGGCTGCTGCGAATGGGTGGAAATGGTCATTCAAAAATGGCTGGAAAGTGAATTGAGTATCCAGAACCAGGCGAATCAATATGTGGATCTTTTAGAGCGGTTGAATATCCCCGCTTTGATTCTAACACAGCCGGACCGGCTGCTGATTTCAAATCCATCCTTTGAAGGTATGAAAGACAAAGAAGCTTTCCTTTCTGTTTTACGTCAGGAAGCGGAAAACAGAGAAGAAGCGGGAAAACGTTTTTCGGATTTCGATTATATTCTGAAAAAGATCGATTTTTCCGATGTACAAAGCGGACGGATCTATATATTCCCACATGTGGGCGGTGATATCCGTGAGATCCGTTTTGGCGAAAACGAGATTCAATATTATCATTTGCTCACGCAGCGTGCAATGGGTTCGCTCGAATTACTGGAATCCTCCGGTGAGCTGACGAATCTGCAAAAAAGTTATATTGATAAGACTGAATCTCCAATCAACCGGTTGGAAGTGCTATTTGGCTTTGGAACGAAACATTATCAGCGAACGGAAAACGCGTCAATGTCTTTTGAAGTGGTCTCCGTGACGGATATTGCCCGGGAAGTGATTTATGATATGGCTGCGGTGGCACGGAATAAACGGATCGAAATTGAGCTGGACACAGAAAGCGGTACCAAAGGAAGAACAGTGGGTAATGCCGTTGGGGATCCATGGCTGTTGACCCTTGCAGTTTTTGACCTGCTGGACAATGCGATTCGTGTTACGCCGATGGACGGGAAACCAATCAATGTGCAGATTGCCTATAATGAAGATGATTGGTCATTGCGTGTAGAAGATTTCGGTACGGGAATTTCTCCGCTTGATTTGGAACGAATGCAGTCATTGAACTATGCGGAGGCAGCTGGAAGCGGGCTGCATGGCATCGCGCTGGTGAAGTATGTTGCCAAGGTTCACAAAGGACGGTTGGATATCGAAAGCCGTCTGGGAAAAGGCAGCGTTTTTACGCTGACAGTTCCCTACTATTCCTGATATGACGGGGACTGTCCTTTTATGCGACTGTCCTCATTTCTGATATGACGGGGACTGCCCCTTTATGGGACTGTCCCCATTTGCGCTATTCTGAATCAATATAAGTTATGTGTATGACTATAGAAGAACTGTTATCTGAGCTGCAAGGCTATATCCCATGGAATGAGCAGGAAGCTGCAGACCGTCCGGAAATAATCCGTCAGATCAAAACCTGTCCGGATATTTTCACGCGTGAAAATCGCAATGCTCATATGACGGGATCTTCCTGGGTCGTCAATCGAGAACGGACGAAGGTACTGATGGTTTATCACAACATCTATAATTCCTGGTCCTGGACAGGCGGCCATGCGGACGGCGAAACCGATCTCCTTGCCGTCGCGGTTCGGGAAGCGAAAGAAGAGACCGGTATTCATACGGTGCGTCCGCTTTCCGATTCTATTTTTTCACTGGAGATCTTGACAGTCGATGGACATGAAAAACGGGGACAGTATGTCTCTTCACACCTCCATTTGAATCTTACCTATTTGCTGGAAGCAGATGAGGCTGATCATTTAGCTAAAAAGGCGGATGAAAACAGCGGTGTGGCCTGGTTTTCCCTGGAAGATGCGATTGCCGCGTCTGCAGAGCTCTGGTTTCGTGCCCGCATTTATTCAAAATTGAACCAAAAGCTGTTGTCTGGAAAGTTTTGATAGATGGTTACTGTCCACGGAGCACACGAGGTCTGCACTGCGATTAATTTTTCTGCCTTTTGTTTCTAAAAATTTTACGGTATAATATAATAATGGTATTTACTGGGAAGGCCGATTGATTCTTTTAAAGATCATGGAACTGTTCAGTACTGAGTCAGAGGGAATGTCGCACATAATCATATAGGAAAGCCTGCCGGAGGGAATGCTTCGCAGGGACGCGGCGAGCAGCGCTGCCTTGCCAGCAAAAACTCTTCCCGCGTCCTTAAGTTTACAGTCGGGGGCACGCGCTGAGCAAGCTCACGCGTGCCCCCGACACCCCCATTTAAGTATCTGAGATACTCCGTTGGTGAGGCGTTACTTAAAATGTTTTACAGCAACAAAAGATTAGCTGTTTTGCACGATTCGAAGACGCCGGAATTGCTAAAACTGATAAAGAGTTACGCATCATCACCGGGCAGACACAGCAATTTGAATGGGGGCGAAGCTCCTGCTTCGAATAAAATCGGGCGAAGCCCG
>JAFPZX010000075.1 GCA_017417055.1 Anaerolineaceae bacterium | reverse complement strand
CGCGCTGAGCAAGCTCACGCGTGTCCCCCGACACCCCCTTATAATACTCCATGGTGCGGGCAAAATTCAGGCAGGCAAGACCCGCTGCTCGCCGCACCATTGCGAAGCATATGCTCTTGATGGCAGTTCAAAAATGGCTGCCATAAACTCAAAAAAGTGCGACAGCCCCCGGATAGGAAGGAATTTTACTCACTGGTGCTCTTCGTTTCATCAACCTTTGGTTCATATTTTTTGAACACTGGCTCAATGAACAGGGACCAGAGCAGCATGGTCAGCGCGGGCATGAAGAAAAAGGGAAAAATCGCGTTCAGGCTCCACTGCAGGACCTCGATCGTCATCAGGACGAGGATCAGCGTCCGGGGGAGGTAGGCAAACGCAAAGCGCAAAGCGGTTTTGTTGAGGGAAGCAAAATCAAAGGTAAAGCGGGAAAGGATCGGGAACACCCAGCAAGCCGAACCCAGAGGAATGATCAGCACAACATAATACGCAATTCCCGCTGCAAAAGCGCTCCGTGAGGTTTCTCCGAGAGCCAGCAGATACCGCACCGTCAGAACACAGACGAGGATCAAAACACCCCACAACAGACCTGAAAGAAAAGCTGTCTTGAACTCAGTTTTTAAGGTTTTGAAAAACCGCGGATAAACCACCGGCTCCCTGCGGCGTATTCCGTGAATCACAGCGTCATAAAGCGCAGTCGTCGCGGGTCCGATGGGAACAACAAGCAGGCAAAGCAGGAACCAAAGCGTGCTCAGGAATATGATATCCGTGAGCACGTTCAATCCCTTCCAGAGAAAGCCCTCCTGACTGAATATCTTTTTCAGCATCATTTATCCAAAAGAAATACATTTACATCAGAGCACACGGGGACCGGTACCATGTGCGGCGCAGCCCGCACTTGCGTGCCTGTCCTCATGTGCGTCACTTTACGATCAGAACGATTACCCCAGCAGTCCCGGAACCATTTCCGCCAGTGCGTCCGCAAGGCAGCGATGGCCTTTAGCAGTCAGGTGCATACAGTCAATTTGATTAAATTCACCGATCCCTTCCGAGTCCAGAAAGGCACAGCCGGTCGCCTCAGCCACTTTCCGGTAATATTTCGCCAATTCCCGTGACTTTTCCGGGCATCCCGGTCCCATCTTCAGTCCGGCTTCGTCATCATACAGTCCGTCAAGAATATGGGGCGGGCAGATAACCAGAATATTGGGAGCATGATCGCCCCAGCAGAGGGTGCTCTGCGCTTTGCGGATCAAGCGCTCCATTGCTCCGGCGATATTGACCGGCGTCGCGCCGAAATGCGCCTTGGTATCGTTAGTGCCGAGCATGATGATCAGCAGGTCCACCGGCTCATGACTCATCAGGATCGGGGTGATATGCGCCACACCGGACATTCCCTCGTGGATCGGGTCCTCAAAAGCACAGTTCCGCCCAGAAAGGCCCTCTTCGATCACCAGAAAATCGTCCCCTAATTTTTTCTGCAGCAGGCAGGTCCAGCGTTCGTTTTCGTTGAAGCGGCTGCCATGATCCGCACTGTCTGAGGGATCTTTGCAGGCGCCATGGGTGTTGGAATCGCCATAACAGACGATATGTTTTTTCATGTATTTCTCCTTGAGAATTGTAAGTTAAGCACAAGAGTGCAGTCTTGCTGTGCCGGCTTCGCGGCAGCAGCAGGGCAGACCTCGTGTGCTGCGCTATAAAATATCTCGAATTTTCACGGCAAGCGCATCCGCCAGCTGGCTGTGACCCTTCGCGGTCAGATGCATGCAGTCGATCTTGTTGAATTCCGCCAGGCCCTCGGCATCCATAAATTCGCAGCCCAGCAAATCAGCCGCCTGCTTGAAATATTTTGCCAACCCACGGGACCGTTCCGGGCACCCGGCACCCATCGGACCGGAAGCAGCTTCGTCATTATACAGACCATCTCCGATGTGCGGCGGTGCGACGATGAGGATTTTCAGTTCGTGTTTGCCCCAGCAGGGAACCGATTTGCATTTCATGATCAGCCGCTGCATTCCCACACCGATCGCCGCGGCATTCACGCCAAAGCGTTCCTTGGTGTCATTCGTACCCAGCATGATAACGAGCAGATCCACCGGCTCATGGCTCATCAGGATCGGATAGACGACATTCACCGCCGGCATGCTTTCATGCAGCGCATCCTCAAAGACCGTCGTGCGTCCGGAAAGACCTTCTTCGATCACCAGATACGCTTTGCCAAGCTTCTCTTGCAGCAAACAGGTCCAGCGTTCATCTTCGTTGAATCGATCGCCATGGTCCGCGCAGTCCGCAGGATCGGCGCAATATCCATGGGTGTTGGAATCTCCCAAACAAACAATATGCTTTCTCATAAATCCTCCCAAAACACCAGGTGTTCACATATTTTATCTTTGCCAATAAAATCATATCATGCTTTATGGTAAAATGACGCTTAAGACATAATGAATTATCAAAATGAGTCAAAGTGACCTGGTTTCGTTGACTCATGATTGAGTCAACAGAACTGGCTGCTTTGACTCATACTGACCAATTATTCTTTACCGCGCCCGGCTTTTTTACCCGAAAGAGGAATTATGGCAGATATCCTGAATGAAAATGTGTTTGAACTGATCAGCAATAACTATTATGATCTCACCGTATCCGAAAAAAAGATCGCGGATTATATTATTGCGGACCCTGAACATGTTCAGCAGGCTGGGATATCGGATCTGGCTGAAATCTGCGGAACTGCAATGGCAACCGTTTCCCGGTTCAGCCGGAAATTAGGGTACGAGGGGTACAATGCTATGCGCATTGCCATCGCCCACGCGGTTTCATCCAACTCAGGCAGCGCCGAAATGCTCACCGGGAAAATCACCATGGATGATTCCTTTGATGACGAATGCAGGAAAATCCAGGCCGCCGACCTGGCCGTCATCAACCAGACCTACGAACTGATTAATCCCGAACTGTATCTGTCTGTAGTGGAAATGCTGCTGAACGCTAACAAAGTCATCTGCATGGGGCAGGGCGGCTCAGTGATCATCGCCATGGAAGCGGCTCACCTGTTTTCCACCGTATCCGGGAAGTTCAGCTGCGTTCAGGACAACCACATGCAGATCATCACCATCAGCAACATGGACAAAAATGACGTCCTGATCTACTTTTCCTACTCCGGTTCCGTCCGGGACATGATGGAAAACTTCACACTGGCCAAACAGCGCGGTGTAAAATCGATCCTGTTCACCCGCTTTCCCAAATCGCCCGGCGCTGAAATGGCTGATATCGTCCTGCAATGCGGTTCGAGTGAGAGCCCGCTGCAGCTCGGCTCCATTCCCGCCCGCATCTCACAGCTTTTCATGCTGGACATCATTTTTTCTGAATACTGCCGCAGGGACTACGAAACCGCCCGCGCGTCCAGGAAGCGTATTGCCGCCGCAATTTCCGAAAAACACCTGGAGTGAAAATTATTTTCATATATGACACTGTTGTGAAAATACATGACAAATGTCATATGGTTTTTTCCTGATTCTTATGTAAAATTAATAAAAAGCAAGGGACGTTCAATCAATGTCCCAATTTTAATATATTTTGTCATAGGAGGACCATATGAATAAACGTTTATCTCTGCTTCTTGCGCTTTGTCTGATCTTCTCCTTTGCTCTGGTCAACGCGGCCTCAGCAACGGACATCACCCTCTGGACCTACCCGGTCGGCAACTGGGGGAATGCTGAAGCCGTTCAGGTTTTGATCGACAAATTCAATGAAGTTTATCCTGATATCCACGTCACCGTCGAACTGCTCGACTACACCAACGGTGACGATCAGGTCAACACCGCGATTGAAGGCGGTCAGGCCCCTGATATCATCTTTGAAGGTCCGGAACGTCTGGTTGCGAACTGGGGTGCCAAGGGATTGATGGTCGATCTTGCTGACCTGTGGGCTGCAGATTACGCGAAAGAAATTTACCCCGCAATCGAATCCGCCTGCCACAATGCTGAAGGCGCTTACTATGAATTCCCGGTCTGCATGACTGCCCACAATATGGCCATCAACTATGACCTGTTCAAGGCTGCTGATGCTCTCCAGTACATCGATGAAGAAAATCACACCTGGACAACCGATGGCTTCATCAACGCTGTCAAAGCCCTCTATGACTATGGTCAGGAAAATGTCGGCGCTGTTTACTGCTCCGGCCAGGGCGGCGACCAGGGTACCCGAGCTCTCATCAACAACCTTTATGGCGGCACCTTCACCAACCCAGAACACACTGCCTACACCGCTGATTCTGAAGAAAACATCAAGGCTCTCGAACTGCTCCAGTCCCTCGAAGGAATCAACTTTGATCCTTCCATCAACGGCGGCGAAGAAATCCAGCTGTTCTGCAATGAAACCCTCGGTATGGCCTTCTGCTGGAATGTTGCCCAGGAAAAGACCCACGCCGCTGCCGGTGATGTTGAATTCGAAATCTTCCCGATGGCCTTCCCGTCCAACGGCGAACCGAAACTGCAGGGTGGTATCTGGGGCTTCGGCATCTTCGACAATGGTGATGCAGCCCGCATCGAAGCCGCGAAGACCTTCGTCAAATTCATGACCGAAGACAATGACATCTATGCCGACGCTGTCACGACCTCTTCCTACTGGCCGGTCCGCGAACTCGAAGGCATCTATGCCGGTGATGACATCATGACTGAATACGGTATGTTCATGAAGTACATGGGCGACTACTATCAGGTCACCAAGGGTTGGGCACAGGCCCGCACCGAATGGTGGAACATGCTCCAGCGCATCGGCGCCGGCGGTAATGTTGCTGACGAAGTCAAAGTGTTCGTTGAAAACGCCAACGCCGCTGCTGCCCAGTAAACCAACAATCAATTATCATCAGCCGGTTCTCACAAAGAGCCGGCTGATAATCAAAACACAGTCAAAATAAGAAATAAGAAATAAGAAATAAGATTTTCTGACTGCAAAAAGTGAGAGATCAGGATGAGAATTGACATCACATTCAGGCAGCCATCGTCTAAAACCTGACACCTGAAACCTGTTTATTTCTTATTTCTTATTTCTTATATCAAATTTCTCGAAAGGGGGTTGTTGTATGTTCAAACGAAAAGACGGCATGAGCCGCGCACTCGTCAGACGGGAAACCATAGCCGGCTATTTGTTCATGGCGCCCAGTCTGCTGTTTTTCATCATGTTCGTTATCTATCCGATGTTCATGTGTATCTACACCAGCTTTTTCGACTCCACCATGGGTCGGGCAGAGGATATCTTCATCGGATTCAAAAACTATGTTGAATTGTTCCAGGACAAAATATTCCTCGGAGCGCTTCGGAATACACTGATCATCGTATTGGTCTCCGTACCGATCACCTGCCTGTTCTCCCTGTGGGTGGCAAGTGCCATTTACGATATGAAAGGCTGGGCATGTTCCCTCTTCCGCTGTGTGTTCTACCTCCCGGTCGTCACCGGTTCCGTCGCGGTAACCGTCGTGTGGAAGTGGATGTTCAACAATTATTACGGCATCTTCAACTATTTGCTCAAGAACATGGGGATCATTGATAAAAACATCAACTGGCTTGGTGACCCGAATTACGCGCTGGGCTGTATCATCCTGATCCTGCTCACCACTTCCGTCGGACAGCCGATCGTGCTTTATGTTTCCGCGCTCAGCAATGTGGATCAATCCCTGATTGAAGCTGCCGAAGTTGACGGTGCTACACGCAACCAATGCTTCTGGCGCATCAAGATCCCGCAGATCATGCCGACCACGCTGTATATCCTGGTCATCACCACCATCAACTCCTTCCAGTGCTTCGCCCTGATCCAGCTGCTGACCTCGGGCGGTCCGAATCACAGTACCGATACCATCATGTACTACATTTACTACACCGCCTTCAAACTGTACCGCTATGGGTACGGCAACGCGATGGGCGTGATCCTAATGATCATCATCGCACTGCTCTCCGCCGTCCAGTTCAAATTCGCACAGACCAAATAAGGAGGAAAAGATGAAAACCAAATCTACAGGCTATCGCATTTTCTCCACTGTCGTCATCGTCATTTTAGCGATCCTTTTCACCTTCCCGCTGTACTGGATCATCACCGGATCCTTCAAACCGGCGAAGGAGATCAACGCCAAAAGCCCGACCTGGTGGCCAAAGACCTGGACCATGAAGAATTATCAGACCCTGATGAGCAAGCAAAAAGCGCCGTTATGGGAAATTGAAGTTCCGTTCTCGCGGTATTTCACCGAGGACGGAAACCCGACCATCATCCATTCCGGGCCTACTGTTCCGGGTGCGATCCGCTGGCTGGTCAACACCGTTTTCATGGCCGTGACCGCCATGATCCTGACCTGTTTTACTTCAGCATTAGCAGGGTATGCGCTGGCGAAAAAGAGGTTTATCGGGAGGAGCATCGTCTTTACGCTGATCGTGTGTGCCATGGCACTGCCGAAGCAGGTGATTCTGATCCCACTGCTCCGCGAGATGTCCAGTTTGCACCTTTATAACACCATCTGGGCTGTGATTTTCCCGATCGTCGGTTGGCCATTCGGCGTGTTCCTGATCAAACAGTTCGCGGAAGGGGTTCCCTCTGAAGTGTTGGAAGCCGCCACCATCGACGGTGCCAGTGAACTGCGCACCTTTTTCCAGATCGTTTTCCCGATGATCAAACCCGGTATCGGCGCCCTCGCGATCTTCACCTTCATCAACTCCTGGAATGATTATTTCATGCAGCTGATCATGCTCACCAGCACACGCAACCTCACCATTTCCCTTGGTATTGCCAAGCTGCAGGGCGAAAATGCCACAGACTTCGGTCTGATCATGGCCGGCGCCGCCGTCGCTGCCGTGCCGATCATCATTGTTTTTCTCGTTTTCCAGAAATACTTCACCAAAGGTATTACAATGGGAGCGGTAAAAGGGTAGTAAGAAGTAGTTAGGAGTTAGGAGTTAGTAGTTAGGAGAGAGGAGGGTTGGTGTCTGGTGACTGGTTGCTGATGTCATTTGACCAATGCATACTGTCCACTGGTCACTGACCACTGCACACTGCACACTGCACACTATCCACCGGCCACTGTCAACTGACTACTGACCACTGGTCACTGGCCACTGCATACTTCACACTATCCACCGGCCACTAGCCACTGGACACTGACCACTATAATATAAGGACTGAAAAATGATTATAGCAAAAAAAGCACACGCGAATTGTTATAAGGGGATCCATCCCCGTTTGGATAAGGCTTTGGAATTGCTGCAGGACGAAAATTTCATCGCATCTGTCGGAACAGACAAAGTGTTCATCGAAGGGGATGCACTCTACGCATTCCGCAATGAATACACTTCTGTGCCTTTTGAAGATACCTACTTCGAAGCGCACAAAAAATATCTGGATATCCAGATGGTTGTCTCCGGGAAGGAAATGGTCGGTATTGCCGACCCGGCCACATTGGGCGAACCTTTCAAGGAAAAACCGGACTTCAAAGGTTATCACGGTGACCCTGAACAATGTGTAACCCTTACGCCGGATAACTTTATGGTTGTTTTCCCGGGAGACGCCCACCGTCTCAAGATCGCAGCCAATGGCCCGGAACCGGTATCAAAGGTCGTTTTTAAAATTTTGGTTTATGAAGAATAGGTTGTTGGTTATAGGTTGTAGGTTACAGGTTAAAGCGTTTCATGTTCTTATTATAAATTAAATTCTGAGAAATGACACCTAAAACCTAAAACCTGACACCTAATACCTGCCATCTGTCCTCTGAAATGAAAGGATAAATACGAAAATGGATAACAAATACGCAGGAATTTTCCCCGCATTTTATGCCTGTTACGACAAAAACGGAGAAATCAACGCGCACTCTGTTCAGGACATGACAGAATATTTGATCGGGAAAGGCGTCACCGGGCTTTATGTCGGCGGCTCCTCCGGTGAATGTATTTACCAATCCGTTGCAGAACGCAAACTGGTATTGGAAAATGTCATGAAAGTCGCCAAAGGCCGCATTGTGATCATCGCCCACGTTGCCTGCAACAATACCAAAGACAGCATGGAACTGGCTGCACATGCGGAAAGCCTGGGCGTCGACGCGATTGCATCCATCCCGCCGATTTATTTCCATCTGCCGGACCGCGCCATCGCCAAATATTGGAACGATATCTCTTCCGCGGCTCCTCACACTGACTTTATTATCTATAATATCCCGCAGCTTGCGGGCGTCAGTCTGAACACCGGACTGCTGCGCACCATGCTCAAGAATTCCTGCGTCAAGGGTGTCAAAAACTCTTCCATGCCCGTCCAGGACATCCAGATGTGGAAGGATGAAGGCTGCATCGTCTTCAACGGACCGGATGAACAGCTCCTTTCCGGGCTGGCAGCCGGCGCTGTTGGCGGGATCGGCGGTACCTATGCAGCCATGCCGGAGCTTTATCTCCGCATCTTCCAGCTCTATCATGAAGGGAAAATGGAAGAAGCCCGCGAGATCCAGAACGAATGCTGCCGTGTGATCTATGAAATGTGCACCGCTCAGGGGAATCTGTATGCTGTTCTCAAGCAGATCATCCGCATCAACGGCGGTCCGGATGCCGGTGACGTCCGCGCCCCGCTTTACCCCCTTCAGGAAGAGGACAAACCCATCGCTGCCTCCTGCGCAGCGAAAATCCGTGACCTGATCGCAAAATATTGTAAATAATAAACGTAACCGTTCAGAAGGAAGCACACAAGGTCTGCCCTGATGTTGCCGCGAAGCCGGCACAGCAGGACTGCACTTTGTGTTGCGTTGCTTGTTCTGAATTTATACGAATAAACTAACCTGATATATGATATCAACGGATGAGCATAATTGCCTAATAGGAGGTGTCGGGGGCATGCGTGAGCTTACTCAGCGCGTGCCCCCCGACTGAAAAGACAAAGGACGCGGGGAGAGTTTTGGCTGGCAAGGCAGCGCTGCTCGCCGCGTCCCTGCGAAGCATTCCCTCCTGCAGACATTGAATACTTTTTTCGAATAAATAGCTATTTTTAGCTGTCAAGTTTTAGTAGATAACAAAACAGGACAGCTGTTTTCAAGTGGCTGTCCTATTTTTATTCGTTAACTTTTATCTACGGTTCAATGATGTTGAAATTCCGGTTGATCGGCGTCATATACTTCACCATTCGGGCCGGAACCGTTTCATCTCCTTCGATCTTCATGTTACCGGTGACATCCACATTTCCGTTCATCAGTGCCAGAAGCTGCAGCCGGGCACAGCTCATCGAGCAATCCGTTTCAATTTCTGTTTCGCCCTTATAGACCATCAGGACCCCGTCACGGCGGATCACACGGAAAACTTCCCCGGTATCCGTGATGTTGAGCTTCAGTGAAAAATCATCGTTCTGAGCAGCCTTCGCATCGGTCATAATGTCGATATAGGTCAGGATCATATCAACCGTCATCGCCATGATCGTATTTTCACGGCCGGGATTGGTTCCTTCCTTCTCGGCCTGGTTTCCTTCCCGCAATTCCCAGGCACCCATCAGGTAGGCACTGCGCCAGGGGCCGCTTTCAGCCTGATAGCCCATCTGCTCCAGAGCATCCGCACACAAGTCACGGGCAGCCTGGTTTGTCGGATCGGCAAAGACGAGCTCCTTTGTGATCTGTGCTACCCACTGGTATTCACCTTTTTCAAAATCCGCCCGGGCTTTTTCAAGGACCGCGTCCACATCCCCCAGATATTCCACCCATTTTTTCGCCGTATCTTCCGGCATCAGCGGGTTCAGGTTGACAGGATTCGCGTCATACCACCCCATATAGCGCTGATAAACCGCTTTGATATTATGGGAAAGCGTACCGTAATACTGCCGGGTGTACCAAACCTTGTTCAGACGGTCCGGCAGGGTAAGCGTCCGGGAAATTTCAGCAGAAGTCATGCCCTGGTTGATGTAATGCAGGGTTTGATTATTGATGTACTGATAAACCGCAGCTGTATCTTCCATATATTCATGGATCGTTTCATTTCCCCAATGCGGCCAGTTATGGCTCTGAAACACCACCTCGACTTCATCGCCAAAAAGATACTCTGCTTCCAGAATATATTTTGCCCATGCTGCCGCATCTCTCACCTGTGCGCCGCGCAGCGTGTAAATGTTGTGCATGGTCCCGGTGCAGTTTTCCGCAAGCCACAGGCCCTTATAGCGGGGGAACCAGGCATTCATTTCCGCAGGAGCTTCTGTGCCGGGAGTCAGCTGAAATTGGATCTCCAACCCGTCAATCACGATGGTTTCATTGCTGCTCACTTCGTAGGTCGGAGCCAGCAATCCTACCGTACCGACAGACTGACCGAGTCCGATACCGATTGCCATCCGTCCCGTTTCACCCGGTTCCATGAGCGCGCCGTATTGATACTGCGCCCGTCTGCCCATCGCGGGGCCAGCATAAAGGTTTTCACTCACCGCATGTTCCAGGAATCCCTGCGGAGCCAGGACAACGACTTTTCCGGAAGCAAGCTGTTCATCAAGCGGAAGGGAAGCATCCGCAGCATCCTCTTCATTGATCAAACCGAATATGCCCCCATAGTGGTCGATATGAGAGTGACTGTAAAGGACAGCTTTGACATCCAGAGGTCCGAAATGTTTTTCCATCAGAGCCTTAGCGGCAGCCATGTCTTCCTTACACATTAACACATCAAAAACGATCCATCCATTGTCCGTTCGGATAAAGGTCGCATTCGCCATATCGTACCCGCGAACCTGATAGATCCCATCCGTCACTTCAAACAGACCGGCGTACGTATTCAGCTGCGTATGACGCCACAGGCTTGGATTCACCGTATCCGGAGCCTCGGCATCCCGCACAAACGCAAAGGCATCCACATTCCAGGCGGTAACTCCGTCATCGCGATAGATCACCACACTTTCCGGCGCTTCGATCAGTCCGCGCAGCGCATTCTCCTTTTCGCGTTCATCACCGAAATCAAGCATGTCATACCAGGCCGCGTTAGCGGCAGCTGTATGTTCGGTGGCTTCCTTTGCCGAAACTACAGCGAAGGAACTAAACAGGATCAGGAACGATAACAAAAAAGCATTTATTTTATTCATGGATTTTCTAACCTCCCTTTGGATAAAATTTGTCACGGAAGAATCAATTTTTTCTTCCGAAGGTGCACAATAAGCGCAAGTTATTTCCGCTATCCGTAATCATGGTTACAGCTCATGGGCTGGCTGCAGGGGACGAACCTAAAGGTTCGACACCTCATCCTGTGAACAGTAACTGATCATGTCCTGGTAAAACGTGCGAGCAGCATTTCTTTGAGCATTACCAGCTCTTTTTCCGGTTCTCCCTCATCATATACGATTACCAATCCCACAGCATATCTGGTGACTGCTGCCAGCATGATGTGAAAAGTTGCGGAGAACATTGTCTTTTCCGGAATCTCGGTATTGAGTGTTCCGTCACTTTTTCCCCGTTCATACAATTCATGGAAAATTTCTCCAAGCTTGTCTGCGATTTGAAAGTAAGACTTCCTTTGATCCTGAGTTCCCGTTTCATACAACAAATAGTTGTTGAAATTGTAATTAAAACGCAGGATTTCGCTGTGATTCCGATAGAGATCTAAAAAAGCATCCAGATAAAAACGAAGGTATTCCGAACCGGTCAACTGCGCTATTTTTTCTTTCGGCAGCAAGGCATCATACCACTTTATATATTCTTCCCACTGCCGAGTACCAACCGAGACGACAAGATCAAGCTTTGTCGGAAAATAACGGAAAAGAGTTGCCCGTCCCACACCGGAAGCCTGCGCGATCTCCGGCATTGTGACCAGTTCGATTCCTTTTTCTGTAAACAGGCGAAAAGCTGTCTCAAGTATATGCAGTTCTTTTGCCTGTTTCCAGGGTTTTCCTTCCGAATAATTGCTTCTTTTACCCATAATTATCCTGTCGTACAAATTTTTGAGTTCTACAGTCTCAATTTTATGCGATTATTAATCGTTTGTCAAGACATGAAATATGGAAAAAAAGGAATTAAAAACACCTCCGTTTTAACCGGAGGCGTTAATCATGGTTTCAATTTTACTTCGGCATATAAATGGGGACAGTCCCATGAAAGGACAGTCCCCAATTTGCTTCGTAATATTAGTGATTAGTAGCGGCCGAACTGGGCATCGTTGTTGCCGGAGTCGGTGGTCCACATTTCCAGCATGTTGATCGGGTCGTTGAAGTCAGCGAGCCAACCATTGCGGGCGATATCGTAGTTGCCTTCTTTACGTTCGTTGAGGAACACGTTCCAGTCAATGGAGCGGATGGTCATTTCGATACCGACTTCAGCAAGATCCTGCTGGATACATTCAGCGATTGCCTGATGTCCACTGGATGTGTTGGTCAGATATTCGAAGGAAATCGGAGTTTCAGCGGAAAGTTTTCCTTCATCATCGAATTTGAAACCGGCGAATTCGAGCAGTTCGCGGGCGCCGTCAACATCAACATCTGTGTCATAATAACCGTCATCAACAGGGTAATCCCAACTTAAAGCATCCTTGAAGATGCCGCCGTTACCGTCTGCCATTCCCGCGGGAATGAAGGAGGTAGCAACTTCCTGTTCGCACTGGGCGACAGTGTCGATGATATATTCACGGTCGATGAGCATGCTGAAGGCTTTGCGCATGGCATTGGCCTGTTCAACTGTCTTGCCAAAGAACAGCGGGCTCTTCACGTTGAAGATCACATAGTAAGTACCGAGGTTGTCGATGATGTGGAATTCAGGATCGATATCCTTCAGGTTCGCGATTTCGTCAGTCGGAACGGTATCAGCGAAGTCAAGATCGCCGGCGCGGTAGGCTGCGAAAATAGCCGTGTCATCAGCGGAAAGCATGTATTCAATGCGTTCGATGGTGACTTTGTCAGCGTTGTACCAATTCGGGTTCTTGACATAAACCATGGATTCATCATGGTTCCAGCTTTCCAGGGTGTATGCACCATTGGAGACAAAGCCTGCTTCCTGAGCCCAGGAACCGGGGTTGGTCTGCCAGTCTTTCGCTGCTTCCACAACAGACTGCTTCACAGGGAAGAAGGTCGGGAAGGCCATCAGGTCCAGCATATAAGCGCAGGGGCTGTTCAGTGTCACAACAAGGGTCTTGGCATCCGGAGCGCTGACTTCCAATGCATCTTCGCCTTCCTGAACTTTGTCATAGCCGGCGATAACGTCGAACATGTAGGAATAGTCAGCTGCGGTCAGAGGATCGGCTGCACGTTTCCAGGCATAGACGAAATCATTTGCGGTCAGTTCAGAACCATCGGACCATTTCAGACCATCTTTCAGGGTGAAGGTGTAGGTCAGGCCGTCTTCACTTACCGTATAGCCTTCTGCCAGTTCAGGAGCCAGTTCACCATCTTCATTGTAGGTGTAAAGACCGCTGAAAGAGTTGGCTGCCAGGCAGGCGCCATCAACAGAGCTGTTCAGAGCAGGATCAAGATGATCCGGTTCAGAGGCAAGGTTGATCTTCAAAGTGTTGTCGCCTTCTTTGGTGGCATACATGAAGTATTTGGTACCAAAAACGGAGCTGTAAATGCCGTCGACCTTTTCGGACTGCATGTAAAGATCGTTGTAGTAGTAAATCGGCAGGATTGCGCCGGTTTCCATCAGCATATCTTCAGCCTGATGCAGCATTTCAGCACGTTTTTCGAAATCGGTGGTGGTTTTGATGTCTTTGATCAACTGATCATATTTTTCCCAATCAGGAAGCGGACTGTAAGCAGCTTCAACAACAGCTTCTTCTACTGCGGCTTCAACCACTGCGTCTTCAAGGGATTCTTCAGCGACTGCGTCAGCAACAACTGCTCCGGCAAGAGCATCATCGGTTACAGCTTCCACAGCTGCACCGGCAACTGCACCTTCAACGACAGCGTCAGTAACGGCTTCTTCAACTGCTTCTTCTTCAACAGCTTCAGCAACAGTTTCTACAGCAAGAACTGCGGCATCACCGGAAACTTCATAGCGGCCGAATTGGGCATCGTTATTACCGGAGTTGGTGGTCCACATTTCCAGCATGTTGATCGGGTCGTTGAAGTCAGCGATCCAGCCATTGCGGGCGATATCGTAGTTGCCGTCTTTACGTTCGTTGAGGAACACGTTCCAGTCAATGGAGCGGATGGTCATTTCAATACCAACTTCAGCAAGGTCCTGCTGGATACATTCAGCAATCGCAACATGACCGGAGGTGGCGTTTGTCAGATATTCAAAGGAAATCGGGGTTTCTTCGGAAAGCATACCGTCTTCGTCGAATTTATAGCCGGCGAATTTAAGCAGTTCGCGGGCGCCATCAACGTCAACTTCTGTACCATAGTAACCATCTTCCACCGGGTAATCCCAGGCTTTTGCATCTTTGAAGACGCCGCCGTTACCATCAGCCATACCTGCGGGCAGGAAGGAGGTAGCAATCTTCTGACCGGTCTGACCGACGGTGTCAATGATGTACTGGCGGTCAATAAGCTTGCTGAAAGCCTGGCGCATGGCATTAGCCTGCGCAACGGATTTGCCTGCGAACAGAGGGCTCTTCACATTGAAGATCACGTAGTAGGTACCAAGTTCATCAACAATGTGGAATTCCGGATCTTCGGTGTCGATCAGAGTCTGGATTTCATCGGTCGGAACGGTATCGGCGAAATCAAGATCGCCGGCGCGATAGGCTGCGTAAATGGCAGTGTCATCAGCGGAAAGCATGTATTCGATGCGTTCGATGGAAACTTTGTCAGCGTCATACCAGTACGGGTTCTTGACGTAAACCATGGATTCGTCATGGTTCCAGCTTTCCAGGGTATAAGCACCATTGGAAACAAAGCCGGCTTCCTGTGCCCAGGAACCAGGATTGGTTTCCCAGTCAGCAGCAGCTTCAACAACAGACTGCTTCACAGGGAAGTAGGTCGGGAAAGCGACCAGGTCGAGCATGTAGGCGCAGGGGCTCTTGAGAGTGACAACGATGGTGCGGGCATCCGGAGCGGAAACCTTCATTTCATCTTTGCCTTCCTGCCATTCATCCCATCCGGCGATAACGTCGAACATGTAGGAATAGTCAGCAGCGGTCTTCGGATCGGCAGCGCGTTTCCAGCTGTAAACGAAATCGTCAGCGGTCAGGTCAGAACCATCGGACCACTTCAGACCTTCCTTCAGGGTGAAAGTGTAGGTCAGACCGTCTTCAGAAACAGTGTAACCTTCAGCAAGCTGCGGAGCAAGTTCACCATCAGCGTTGTAGGCATACAGGCCGCTGAAGGAGTTGGCTGCCAGACAGGCGCCGTCAACGGAACTGTTCAGAGCAGGATCAAGATGATCCGGTTCGGAAGAGAGGTTGATCCGCAGGGTCTTGTCATCGCCTTCCTTGGTCGCATAGTAGAAATACTTGGTAGCGAACAGGGAGCTGTAAATGCCGTCAACCTTTTCAGACTGCATATAAAGATCATTGTAATAATAAATCGGCAGGATCGCACCGGTTTCCATCAGCATATCTTCAGCCATGTGCATCATCTTTGCACGTTCGGCGAAGTCAGTTGTGGACTTGATTTCTTTGATGAATGCATCATATCCGGTCCAATCCGGGAGCGGGTTGCCGAGTTCCTGAGCAACAGCTTCGTCAACCACTGCATCCGCAGCAGCTTCTTCAACTGCGTCTTCAACGACAGCTTCCGCAACAGCAGCATCCACGACAGCGTCAGCAACAGCTTCTTCGACTGCAGCTTCTGCAACGGTTTCCGCGACACCTTCTTCAACAGCAGCTTCAGCTACGACTTCAGCAACTGCTTCAGGGTTTTCAGCAACTGCCTGTTCAACAGCAGCTTCGACAGCAGCAGCTTCTTCAGCTGTGACTTCAGCTGTAGAAGCTTCTTCAGTAGAGGCTTCAACAACAGGTTCTTCAACAGCAGGTTCTGTTGTCGGTTCTTCGGTCGGAACCTCGGTCGGAACTTCTGTTGGTTCTTCAGTCGGAGCTTCTGTCGGAGCTTCAGTAGGAACAGCGGTCGGTTCCGGTGTGTTCGTCGGAGCCGGTTTGTTTGTTCCGCAAGCGCTGAAGATCAAAGCAAAGATCAGCACTGTAAGAATCAAATAAAACTTCTTCATTCTTTTATCTCCTAAAAAAATTTCTATTCAGGTATTCCCTAAATAGTTGATACACAATTTCAGTGGTCAGTTGACAGTGGTCAGTGGTTAGTAGACTGTTACCAGTAATCAGCAGACAGCAGCCAACAACAGTGTTCTATAACCGGTAATCAACAATCAGTGGATAATAATAATCCTTTACGCCGTATTTCGTCAAGAAAGTTACGCAATGTCACACTAACTTCTTAATTCCACTTCTTACTTTATATGTTCCAGCACGCCACCTGATGTCCAGCTGAAACCTCACGCAATTCCGGACGTTCCTTGGCACATTTTTCCGTCGCAAAGCGGCAGCGGGTACGGAACGAACAACCGGACGGCATATGCAGCGGACTCGGCACGTCCCCTTCCAGCGGGATACGATGACGGGACTTGGCGATCTTCGGATCCGGAATCGGAACCGCGGACATCAGGGAAACCGTATAAGGATGCAGCGGATGGTCGGAGACCTCGTCAGCATTGGCAGTTTCCACGATCCGTCCCAGATACATCACCGCGATTCGGTTGGACATATGACGAACCACCAACAGGTCATGAGCAATAAACAGGTAGGCAATGTTCAATTTTTTCTGCAGATCTTCAAATGTATTGATGATCTGTGCCTGAATGGAAACATCCAAGGCGGAAACAGGCTCATCACAGACGATAAATTTCGGATTTACGGCCAAAGCCCGGGCAATACCGATACGCTGCCGCTGTCCACCGGAAAACTCGTGGGCATAACGGTTGGCCTGTTCTGAATTTAACCCGACCAGGTCCATCAGCTCACGAACCCGATCGGTCCGTTCTTTTTTATTATGATACAAATGATGAATGTCAAGCGGCTCACCGATGATATCCGCAACAGTCATGCGGGGATCCAGCGAGGAATAAGGATCCTGAAATACGATCTGCATTTCTTTGCGGTAATTTTTGATGTTCTTTTCGGTAATCTTATTCCCTTCATAATATATCTCACCCGCGGTAGGTTTATACAGGTGCAGCAGGGTACGGCCTGCAGTGGTTTTGCCGCAGCCGGATTCACCCACAAGACCCAATGTTTCCCCTTCATTGACAGAGAAAGATATATCATCGACAGCTTTCAAAGGGGTTGTCGTAAAGAATCCGGTACGGATCGGGAAATACTGTTTGAGATGTTTTACATCAACCAAAGGCTGTGTGCTCATAATTAGGCTTTCTCCTTTCCGGCTTCTTCATAAACCTTTTTCACATTCATCCAGCAGGCGGCGGAATGTTCCTGATTCACCCAAATCTCATCCGGCTGCGCTTCCATGCAGATTTTCATGGCATTATCGCAGCGGGGTGCAAATGCACAACCCTTCGGCAGATTCAGCTGATCGATCGGCGTACCGGAAATCGGGATCAGCCGTTCTCGTTTTCCAACCACACTCGGGATGGAACGCATAAGCCCCTTGGTATACTCATGACAGGGATTATAGAAAATCTCTTCCGCAGTGCCGCGTTCACAGGCACGTCCGCCATACATCACGATAATCGTATTGCACATATCCGCAATGACGCCCAGGTCATGGGTGATCATAATGATCGCCATTCCCATTTCTCTCTGTAGTTTCTGCATCAGTTCAAGGATCTGAGCCTGGATCGTCACATCCAATGCCGTTGTCGGTTCATCCGCGATCAGGATATCCGGTTCACAGGCCAGTGCCATCGCAATCATCACACGCTGGCGCATACCGCCGGAAAGTTCATGCGGATACTGCTTGACGCGTTTTTCCGGTTCATTGACACCCACCAGCTTCAGCATCTCAATAGCATGTTCCCGAGCCTGCTGCTTGGTTCGGTCGGTATGCAGCAAAATCGCTTCTTCGATCTGATTTCCTATTGTATAGGTCGGATTCAGCGATGTCATCGGATCCTGGAAAATAATAGAAATCTTTGCTCCGCGAATCTTCCGCATTTCTTTTTCAGGAAGACCGACGATATCCTTTCCTTTATACAAAACCTGACCGCTTTTGATGATTCCGGGGTCTGTCAGGATGCGCATGATTGAATAAGCCGTCACGCTCTTTCCCGATCCTGATTCACCCACGATTCCCAGCACTTCTCCTTTATCCAGATTGAAGGAAAGACCGTTCACTGCTTTCACTTCACCTGCATCCGTAAAGAAAGAGGTATGCAGATCTTTTACTTCCAAAAGTCTTTCAGCCATGTCTTACCTCCTCAGTTTCGGATCAAAAGCGTCGCGCAGACCGTCACCCAGCAAATTGCAGGAAAGGACGATCAGACAAATCATCACAGCCGGGAACACCAGTTTATAAGGATAACTGGAAAGACCGCCGCGGGCAGCATTGGCAAGAGAACCAAGGGAAGGCATCGGAGCCTGTACCCCCAGCCCGATAAAGGAAAGGTAGCTTTCTGTAAAAATAGCGGACGGTACCTGCAATGCCGTGGAGATGAAAATCACGCTCATGCAGTTCGGCAGGATGTGCTTCAGGATGATCCGGGCAGAACCGGAGCCCAGGGCTTTGGCAGCCAGAATGTATTCATTGTTTTTGATCGTCAAAATCTGACCGCGGACCAGACGTGCCATCCCCACCCAATAAAGCAGTCCAAACACGATAAAGAGGCTGATCATGTTCACCCCCAGCTTTTGGAAAATCGTGCCCTGCAGCTTGTCATTCAGGATCGTGGAAAGAATCACGGAGAGCAAAATAACCATCAGGGTATCCGGAAGTGAATAAATGATATCGACGATACGCATCATGACGATATCCACTTTTCCTCCCGCATACCCGGAAATCGATCCATATAAGAGTCCGATAACCAGAACGATCAGACTGGCGAAAAGTCCGACCGAAAGCGATACCCGTGTTCCGTAGATCACACGCATAAAATAGTCACGGCAAAGTTCATCCGTTCCAAAGATATGCGGAAAGATTTCTTCGCCCTTTTCAATGGCAGCCTGTTCATTTTTGGAATACGTGAACGGAGCCAGGTTTTTGGCAGTTTTATCACGTTTGCCGTCAACCGTGATCATCTGGTCGTATGAATAAGGAACGATTTTCGGAGCAATCACGATGAGCAGGATGATCAAAATCAAAACAACCAGACTGCCCATCGCCAGCGGGTTCTTACGCAGCTTGCGCATCCCGTCTTTGAAGAAAGTCGTGGATTCACGCATCACAACAGCCTGGGCTTTTTCCTCTTCACTTGCAGCTTCAAATTTGGAGAGATCCAGTTGCAGGCTCAGCAGTTGTTTTTTTGGAAATTCTCTGTTTTCTGCCATCTTTCTCTCCTTTCTATTCAAAACTGATGCGCGGATCTACGAGCTTATAGACCAGATCGGAAATCAGCGTCGCACAAACCATCAGAACAGCGAGGAAAATCGTTGTCGCCATGATCATCGGGTAATCCTGATTGTTAATCGAAGAAACGAACTTTCCACCCAGTCCGCCAATTGTGAAGACCGACTCCACCACAAGAGAACCGGTAATAATATACGCAACCATCGGCCCGACATAGGTAATCACCGGAATCAGCGCATTGCGCAGTGCATGTTTCGCAACGACCCAAAACTGGGGAACGCCCTTGGAAACCGCGGTCCGGATGTAGTCCTGTCCAAGTACATCCAGCATGGAAGATTTTGTCAGACGGGTGATATAAGCCATCGGGGACATCGCCAGCGAAATGACCGGCAACACATAATTCGGATTGGAAGAACTCCAGACCGGGAACCATTTGAGCTGCAGACAGAAAATCAGCAGCAGCAGTGTAGCTAAAACAAAGCTCGGTACAGAAACCAGCAGCGTGGTAAAAAAGATGATCAGCCGGTCAGAAATACCGCTGCGGGTCAGTGCCGCGATACTCCCGAAAGTCAGTCCCAATACAACAGCAACAAGTGCTGCCATCAATCCCAATTTTGCGGAAATCCCGAAGGATTCGGTAATGACGGTCGTGATCGGACGGCCGGTTTTCAGCGAAACGCCGAAATCGCCATGCAGGATGTTCCGCAGATACAAAATAAACTGTTCACCGACCGGTTTATCCAGATTGTAACGTTCTTCAAGCACTGCCTTGACTGCCGCGGAAGGTGCTTTTTCGGAAGCAAATGGGCCGCCCGGAATCGCATTCATTGCGAAAAACGTAATGGCAATGATGATGAACACAGTTACGATAGCCAGCAAAATTCGCTTTACAAAATATCGCAGCATATTGTGTTTCACCTCCTGATAATAACTGAAAAAACACGGCAGCAGTTATCCCTAACTGTTGTCATGTAATAAACCCTGCTGATAATAACGTCTCGACTCAAAACGGAAACTCTTTTTGTTTATGTCCTAAAATTTTACTACAGCTGCATACTATACCACAATTTTTAAATTAAATAACATCCTGCTAACTCTTTTATTACTTTAGCACGCTCAAGTGAAGCTGTCATTCACGGAGCACATGCGAGACTGACACCTTGTGCCGCATAAGCCGACACTGGCGTGTCTGTCCCCATGTGCGGCTCAGCTGGGCTCCCAACAGTTATTTTATTATCAAAGCAATCAGGAAAAACGCAAGAAAGCAAAAAACATTTGCGGCGAGAATACAAAGATCCTTTTCTCTATCGTCCAGCTCATCAAAGGTTATCCCCGGACGCTCATCGATATAGTCTATCATGTCGCCGTACATGCGGGAGGGCTTTTTAGATGGATTCACACGCATCATCATAAGCTGCGGCAGCTTTACGCCGTCCAGGCGCAGCCAGGCAATCACGGAAAGCAGCGCAAAAACAACAGCGCAAAGGAAGAAAGCATCCTTTTTTACGGAATGTCCGACATTTTGGGTGATGAAAAAGTCCGCCAGCAGCGTGATGAACAATGCCAATACGAACCGCGTAAAGGTCATGTAAATCATCGGCCGCAGCATATACGGTTCATAAATCTCTTTGATCTTTTTCACACTCATTCCCGAAAATCAAACCATTTCATGAATTCTTTTTCTTATAGTATATCAGAAAAAAACAAGACGATGGGGACGGACCTGAAAGTCCAACCCCGCGGATTAGCACATGACAAATGAACTGTAACAAATTTCTTGACGGTAAAAATCGAAAAAGGTAGAATGAGAAGAACTTTTTATACTCTTTTTTTATTATCAGGAGGATATCATTATGAAAAAGACTCTGTCTGTTCTGTTAGCCTTTGTGCTCCTGCTGACCGCGTCACTCGCGTTTGCTGAAGAACAAACCTATCTGAACACCTACGAAACCAGAGGCCGTGAAGTGGAAACCTGGAATGTTCACTATTCCCAACAGGCCGTTAACAACAACGTGATGGTCAACCTCATCGACGGGCTTATGACCAACGACAACCACGGCAACATGCAGCTGAACGCCGCTAAATCCTACGAATCCCCCGACGGCGGGAAAACCTGGATCTTCACGCTGAACGAAGGCATGACCTGGTTCAACAAAGACGGTGAATATCAGACCGACGTGCTCGCATCCGACTGGGCCACCGGCTTGGAATGGGTTCTGAACTACGCGAAAAACGATTCTTATAACACATCCATGCCAAACCAGATGATCGCCGGTGCACAGGAATATTACGACTACACGAAGAATATTCTCGAAACCGAAGGTGAACAGGCTGCCTGGGATCTGACCGCGGAACCCGGTTCTGTTTTCGACGAAATGGTCGGCATTGAATGTGACGATGAAGCCGGCACAATCACTTATACGCTGCTCAGCGAAATGCCGTACTTCCCGTCAGTAGCCACCTACAACTGCCTGTATCCGGCTTCCGCTTCCATGCTGGAAGAACTCGGTGTTGATGGCTATCGCAATGTGACCTGGGAAGACATGTGGTATTCCGGTCCTTATACCATCACTTATTTCGAATACGACAACCAAAAAGTCTTCACCAAGAGTCCGAACTACTGGAACGACGCCAACGTGAAGCGTTTTGATACGGTCACGCTCAAGATGGTCGATTCCGACGCGGTCGCCTACCAGCTCTTCGACAAGGGCGAACTGGATCACGTGACACTGGACCAGGCTACCGTTCAGGAAATTTATAACGATAAGAGTCATAAATATCACAATAATCTGGTGGAAATGCGTCCGACAAAATACGCTTATCACTTCCATTTTGATTTCGCCAAGAATCTGGCTGACGGCGAAACACCCGATACCAACTGGAACCTGGCAATCGCCAACGAAAATTTCCGCAAGGCCCTGTACTACGGTCTGGATCTGACAAGCTACTTCGCACGCTTCAATGCCATCAATCCGCTGAACTCTCAGAACTTCGTTTATACCGGCAACGGTGTCTCCTTCACCTCCGATGGCGGCGACTACACCAAACTGGTACGCGCGGAAATGGGTACAGATTATGAATATGATCACTACAATCGCTATGATCCGGAAGCTGCCGCGCAATACAAAGCCAAAGCTATGGAAGAACTGAGCGCTCAGGGTGTCACCTTCCCGGTCAATGTTGATTTTTATATTGTCGGTTCCAATGATGTAGAAGCTCAGACTGCCAAGGTTCTCGAAAACATCTTCAAAGAAGGATTGGGAGAAGACTTCGTTGTACTGAAGACCAACACTTACATTTCCTCTCTCGCCAATGAAGTCCGCAAACCGCGCAAAGCTTCCTTTTACAAGACCGGCTGGGGTGCTGACTTTGCGGATCCGATCAACTTCCTTGGACAGGAAACTTATGATGATACATCCGCTTACTTCTCTCTTAATTACAGTCACGCCAATGAAATCACTGACCCGGATCTGATCGCGGCCTATCAGGAATTCACCGAACTGACCAAAGCGGCCGATGCCATCACGGATGATATGGATGCCCGCTATGCTGCCTTCGCCAAGGCTGAGGCCTGCTTCCTCGATCACGCGCTGGTGATCCCGACGCACTATGAATCCGGTTGGGAATTGACCAAGATCAATGACTACACCCGTGTTTACGCCATGTACGGTATGCAGACTTACCGCTATGTCAACTGGGAAGTCAGCACCGAACCGCTGACCACCGAACAGGCAGCCGCCAACGCAGCCGCCTACGCCGCAGAATAACAGGATCCAAGCGAATCCTAAAAACAAAAGAGGGCAGTCTCACGATCGTCCTCTTTTGTTTAATTATGTTGATTAGCTAATAAATTTTTAACGATCAGAGCCCACCATAAACAACAATCATTTTTGACGAAATATCAAAGATAAAATTATTTTAATCAAAAAAGGATTGCCTTCATTCTTGACGAATATCCGTAAAAAAGATAAAATAGTTTCAGCAAATTCTTAAATGGAGGATAGAAAAAAAATGAAGAAAATGCTTTCTGTTGTTTTGGCGTTTGTTATGATTCTCAGCGCTGTCTCCATGGCAATGGCTGATGAACTGACCAACCTGAACACCTACGAAACAAAAGGCCGCGAACTGGAAATATGGAATGTCCACTATTCCCAGGCTGCAAAAGACCTGAACGTTTTGACTAACCTGATTGATGGTTTGATGACCAACGACAATCATGGTAATTTGAAACCGAATGCAGCAAAATCTTTTGAAACTCCTGATAACGGTCAAACCTGGATCTTCACCCTCAACGAAGGTATGACCTGGTTCGACAAAGACGGAGAATATCAGGCTGACGTTCTTGCTTCCGACTGGGCGACCGGCTTGGAATGGGTTCTGAACTATGCGAAGAACGATTCCTACAACGCTTCCATGCCAATGCAGATGATTGCCGGTGCAGAAGAGTATTACAATTACACAAAGGAACTGACTGATACTGAAGGCACAGAAGCTGCCTGGGATTTGACCGCTGATGAAGATTCCGTCTTCGCTGAAATGGTCGGCATTGAATGTGATGATCTGGCCGGTACAGTCACTTACACACTCCTTGACTGCCTGCCGTACTTCCCGTCTGTCGCTACTTACAACTGCCTGTACCCGCTTTCTGCTGATATGATTGAAGAATTAGGCGTAGAAGGCTACCGTGATGTGACTTGGGAGGACATGTGGTATTCTGGTCCATATACAATTTCCTATTTCGAATATGACAATCAGAAAGTCCTGACTAAGAGTCCAAACTATTGGAATGATGCCAATGTCAAGCGCTTTGATACAGTTACTATTAAAATCGTTGATTCCTCATCTGTTGCTTATCAATTGTTAGATCAGGGAGAACTCGATCATGTCTCCCTTGACCAGGCCACCCTGCAGGAAATCTATGGCGATGCCGCCAATAAATATCACAATAATCTTGTTGAAGCCCGCCCAACAAAATATTCATACCAGATTCACCTTGTTTATGACAAGAACCTGGAAGATGGCGTAACCCCGGATGAAAACTGGAATCTGGCTGTTGCCAACGAAAACTTCCGCAAGTCACTGTATTACGGTCTGGATCTGACCGCTTACTTCGCCCGCACCAACGCCATCAACCCGCTAAGCTGCCAGAACTTCGTTTACACCGGCAACGGTGTTGCCTTCACCTCTGACGGTACCGACTACACCCAGCTGGTCCGCGATGAAATCGGCCTGCAGTACAACTATGAAACCTATGCCCGCGTCAATCCTGAACTGGCCGCTGAATATAAAGCCAAGGCTATGGAAGAACTGAGCGCCAAGGGCGTTACCTTCCCGGTGACTGTTGATTACTATATTTCCGGCAGCAACGACGTAGCAGCTGGTACTGCAAAAGTACTGGAAAACATCTTCCGTGAAGGACTGGGGGATGATTATGTTGTCCTGAAGACCAATACCTATGTATCTTCTATTGCAAATGAGGTTCGTAATCCCCGCAAAGCTTCTATCTTTATCAATGGTTGGGGCGCTGACTTCGCTGACCCGATCAACTTCCTCGGTCAGGAAACCTATGATGATTCGGCTGCTTATTATTCCAATGCCTACAGCAACATCAATGATGCCACTGACGAAGATCTGATTGCTGCATATCAGGAATTTACAGATCTTGTAAAAGCTGCTGATGCTATTACTAATGACATGGATGCACGCTATGCCGCATTTGCCAAAGCTGAAGCCTGCTTCCTCGATCATGCATTAGCTATTCCATGCAACTATGAAGTTCTTTGGGAGCTGACCAAGGTCGACAACTTTACCAAGGTCTATTCCATGTATGGTATGCAGGCATATCGTTATGTTGATTGGAATGCTTATACAGACCTGCTGACCACCGAACAGGCAGAAGCCAACGCTGCCGCCTACGCCGCTGAGTAATTGGCTCTTTGCCCGGAACACAAAATTCCGGGCTTTTCAAAACTGTCTCCGGGCCAGTTTCTAAAAAGGGACTGTCCCGGATTTTATTAGCAATTCATAGTTAGTATTTGGTAATTAGAAGTTGATAGTTGGTAGTTCTTGTACTGTATATTCATTTAGATAGATAAATTGTTTTTTCAAAATTAGGCGCAATTATTATAAGCTGCAAAAAAACTCCTAACTACTCATTTCTGACTCCTATCTATCAACCACCAACTATCAATTCCTAACTGAAGAAAGAAGGAGGATAACAAGTATGGTCAAATACATTTTTAAACGTTTTTTTCAATCCATTCTCATGGTACTCCTTGTTGTTTGTGTCGTTTTTTTTCTTCTAAGATTGATGCCAACTGATTATTTCTTTTCCGAAGACGAATTGATGAAATTTACGGATGAGCAGAAATATGCCAAGCTTGAACGAATGGGAATTATGGAAATCTGTCATGTCTGTAAAGGAAAAGGAGTAATTGATGGACACCAATGTGAAGAATGCAGACATGGTACGTCGTTCGGAACTGGCTATGTTAACCGTTCTGTTATTGCGCAACTGGGAGATTTTTTCCGGGATATGTTTGAAATGCGGGTATATAATGCTAAAGGAAAAGAGGTAAAATCTATTGAATCCGTAAATCTATGGAAATATCTCTCAATGAAATTCAATGGCGAAGATCCATTTAAAGATAAACTTAAAGATGATTATCACGTTAAATTAAAATTCAATCTCGGAAAGAGCATTCGTCTGGAAAAAAATCAGTATGTAACAGATGTTATTGGCGCAAAAATGAAAGTCTCTCTTCGAATCGGCCTAATTTCTTTAGTAATATCACTGGTTTTAGGTGTAATTTTCGGCGTAATGCAGGCAATGTTTAAAGATCGTTTAATAGATCATATTGGAATCGGATATACTGTTATTGTGAATGCAGTTCCCCATCTAGTCATTTACACGGTAATCATGATCGCCGGTGCATCTTTCTTCAAACTGCCGATGCGCTACGATGCCACAGCCAAGAATCCGGGACTGACCATGGTGCTGCCGATTGTCTGCTTGTCAATCGGTTCGACCGCCGGTTACATGCTCTGGACACGCCGTTACATGGTGGATGAACTGAACAAAGACTACATCCGTCTGGCAAAACTGAAAGGGTTGACCGACCAGCAGGTTATGTTCAGGCACGTATTAAAGAATGCCTTCGTTCCGCTTGCCCAATATCTGCCATACTCCATTCTGCTGACCGTCGGCGGTTCCCTTTTGGTGGAAACCTTCTTCGCCGTTCCGGGAATGGGACCTGAATTGACGTTGGCTATTACCAGATATGATCTAACTCTGGTTCAGGGTATCGTTCTACTCTATGCTTCCATGGGTATCATGGGTGTCTTTTTGGGTGACCTGTTGATGACATTGATCGACCCGCGTATTACGCTGACAGGAAAGGAAGGGGTGCGCTGATGAGTAAAAAAGAAAACCGCAAAAAGACTGTACAGGAGATGGAACAGCCGATCCCAAAGCTGGACCTGAAACCGGAAACCATCGATCAAAACCCGGGAGCTGAACGCCCGAGAGGCCGTGAATATGTTCAATCCCGCAATGAACTCCCGGAAAAACAGCTGTTTGAATTTGCCGAATATAAACCGATGGAAGCTGAACGCATTGGCTATTCCAATTATTCCTATTGGAAGAGTGTCTGGCAGAACTTTTTGAAAAACAAATCAGCTGTGTTTATGTCCATCGTTTTTATCGTTCTATTCATCTTCACATTCATCGCCAGTGCCATCGGGAAGTACGATATCAACATGGCGCCGGACCCGATCAACCGGGCTTACATTCCGCCGAACAGCGAATACTGGTTCGGTACCAATGCCATTGGGCAGGACTACTGGGCACAGGTCTGGTATGCGACCCGGGCATCCATCCTGCTGGCAGTGCTTGTCTCCCTTGGTCAAATCACGCTCGGCGTATTGATCGGATTGGTCTGGGGCTATGTACGTTCATTGGACCGCTTTTTCACCGAGCTTTACAACCTGATCGACAACATCCCGACCATCATCTATATGACACTGATTGCACTCATGGTCGGTAAATCCATGCTGACAATGGGCATCGCCATGGTTGGCTTCGGCTGGCTGGCAACCGCCCGCAACGTCCGCAATCTGGTCTTTATGTACCGCGATCGTGAATACAACCTGGCGTCACGCTGTCTGGGTACCGGGCTGGGACGGATCCTGTTCCGCAACATCTTCCCATATCTGGTCTCCGTCATCATCCTGCGCCTGGCGCTTGCCATTCCGAACACTATCGCCTACGAAACCACGCTGACTTATCTGGGAATGATGGACATTACCAAGCCCTCCCTCGGTATGCTGCTTTCCGCAGCCCGTGCTGTGTTCCCGCGTGCATCTTACACGCTGGTCTTCCCGGCCATTATCGTTTCTATTATCACCATCACATTCTACCTGGTCGGCAACGCCTTTTCCGATGCCTGCGACCCGCGCAACCATGTATAAAAGGAGGAGAGAAAAATGAGCGATAATAAAGATATCCACTCCTTTGACTACGAAGCCCGGGCACGTCAGGTGCTCTCTCAAAAGCCGCTGCTTTCCGCCAAAGACCTGGAGGTGACCTTCTCTCTTCGCGGACAAAAACTCACCGCTATCCGCCGTGCATCTCTTGATTTATATGAAGGGGAAACCCTGGCAATCGTCGGTGAATCCGGTTCCGGGAAGTCCGTTTTTACCAAGTGCTTTGTCGGCATGATGGACAAAAACGGGACAATCACACACGGCTCCATTGAATATGATGGGAAGGACCTCACCAAACTGAGTGAGAAAGAATGGCTGAAGATCCGCGGGAAAAAGATTGCCATGGTCACGCAGGACCCGATGACCTCCCTCAACCCGCTGAAGACCATCGGTTACCAGATTCAGGAATCCGTGGAGCTTCATCAGGGACTCAGAGGCCGCGCCGCCAAAGAAGAGACGATCCGCATTCTGGATGCCGTCGGTATTCCGGACCCGGAACGCCGCTATAAGCAGTATCCGCATGAATTTTCCGGCGGGATGCGGCAGCGCGTCGTGATCGCCACTGCCGTTGCTTGTAAGCCGCAAATCCTCATCTGCGACGAACCGACCACAGCACTGGACGTCACCATTCAGGCACAGATCCTCGACCTGATCCGCAGACTCCAAAAAGAACAGAACATGACCATCATCTACATCACTCATGACCTGGGTGTGGTTGCCAATGTGGCGGACCGGGTGGCAGTCATGTACGCCGGACAGGTGATTGAAGTCGGTATGGCCAATGAAGTATTCTTCGATCCGTGGCATCCCTACACTTGGGCACTGCTCTCCGCACTGCCGCAGCTGGGGACCAAGGGTGAAAAACTGCCGGCCATCGACGGTACACCGCCGAACCTTTTCAACAAGATCCAGGGTGATGCCTTCGCCCCGCGCAACAAACAGGCGCTCAACATTGACTTCCTTGAAGAGCCGCCGATGTATGAAGTGACTTCGACCCATATGGTCAAGTCCTGGATTCGCGACCCGCGCGCTCCGCATATTGATCAGCCGCATGCCATCAAGATGTTGGAAACCAATGATAACAGCTCCAAGGGCACCGATCCCAATGCCTATCATCCGCATCTGGATCCGAACCGTCAGGCACTGATCGAAGTGAAAAACATGCAGGTCACCTTCGGATCCGGGCGCAAAAAGTTTGTTGCCGTCGATGATGTGAACTTCACTATCTATAAAGGTGAAACCTTCGCGCTGGTGGGTGAATCCGGTTCCGGGAAAACCACCATCGGCCGTGCTCTCGTCCGTATCAATCCCATCACCAGGGGTGAAGTCTTCCTCGAAGGGAAGAAAATCAACGGCAAAATTTCCAAAGAACAGGATCTTAACGTAATCCGCTCTTGTCAGATGATCTTCCAGGACCCGATGGCTTCCCTGAATGAACGTGCAAAGGTGGACTACATCGTCTCCGAAGGGCTGATCAACCATCATCTTTATAAGGATGAACACGACCGTCAGGATAAAGTCCAGAAGGCATTGCAGGAAGTCGGACTGCTGCCGGAATTCTCAAGCCGCTTCCCGCATGAATTTTCGGGTGGTCAGCGTCAGCGTATCGGTATCGCCCGCGCGCTGATCATGGAGCCGAAATTTGTCGTGGCAGATGAACCGATCTCCGCGCTCGATGTCTCTATCCGCGCACAGGTGCTGAACCTGCTGAACGACCTGAAAAAGAAGCGCGGCTTGACCTATATGTTCATCGCCCATGACCTCTCTGTGGTCCGATTCATTTCCGACCGCATTGCGGTGATCCACAAGGGACGTATCGTGGAACTGGCAGAGGCTGAAGAGCTCTTCCTCCACCCGCTGCATCCCTACACGAAAGCACTGCTCTCCGCCGTTCCGAATCCGAACCCTTACCTGGAACGATCCAAGAAACTGCTGGTCTACGATCCGTCTGTCCATAACTACAAGACCGACAAACCGGTCTGGGAAGAGATCCTGCCGGATCACTTTATCTACGGTAACCAGCCGGAACTGGATGGCTACCGTAAGGAACTCGGTTTATAGTCTTTTTTGTGATTTGTAACATATATGATATAAATAAAGAAGGCATAAGAGTCCGCCTTCTTTATTTATATTTATCCGGATTTCGAAAGCTTATATCTGTTTAAAGTATGATCACACAAGGGAAAATGACTGAAAACGGACAACTTCCAAGAACACCTTACATGGATTATTTACGTGTTATCGCGTCATTCGCGGTAATCATTATCCATACTGTCTCGTTTACCTGGTACACTCCCATTCTTCAGGATTTTAGTTGGAAAACCTACTGCACCGCAGGGTGTTTGAGCCGATGGGGAGTTCCAATTTTCGTTATGATCAGCGGAGCATTGTTTTTGAACCGGGAAATTCCATTAAAAAAATTATATTGTAAATATATCCTGAGGTTGGCTTCAGCATATCTGATATGGTCTGCGATTTTTTCATTCACCGGACAGGGAACATTTACATCCAGAGTTTATGATTTTCTCGATGGTCCGTTTCATATGTGGTTTGTACCGATGCTCATCGGTCTGTATATCTGCACGCCGCTTATCAAAAAAATAATCACAGACGACAAGTCCATCATTTATTTTTTGATTCTTTCCTTCATTTTTGCGTCTCTTATTCCTACTGTATCTTTGCTTATAAAAGATTTTAGCGGTGGAATCATAAACAGATTATCAGCAGCAATTGCAAGCTGTCTCGACAAGCTGAAAATTCATATGGTATTGGGTTACTCGGGATACTACATACTCGGACACTACCTGAACAAAACAAACCTGAGGGAAAAAGTACAGAACATAATCTATATTCTCGGAATTTTTGGGTTCGGGCTGACAATTATATTGACTTTCGCGGTTTCCCGCAAGGCAAACCGCCTTGTCGAAAATTATTTTGACTACCTGACTTTGAATGTATTGTTTTCCTCAGCAGCTGTTTTTGTATGGTTTAAAACCAGAAAATACAGCAGCAGTAAAATTAACGCTCTGATGGCAAAATTGTCAAAATACAGCTTTGGCGCATACATTATCCACATGTTCGTATTACACACATTAAAAAGGAATCAATTTCCTGAGCTGTTTTCCAATCCGATATTAAGAACTTAAACTTGACAGTTAAAACTACGAGATAAAACTCGTAAAAACAAAGAACCTTGACAATTGAATAGAAATGAGCCAAAGGGAAGAAAAAGAAGCTCTTTTGTGAGATAATTATTTTAGCTTAACAAAATCAACAAAGG
>JAFPZX010000074.1 GCA_017417055.1 Anaerolineaceae bacterium | reverse complement strand
TACAGCGGACATGCGAAAGATTTTCTGGAGGGAATACCTGAAGGACAGCGGCCCGGAATCGATGCTTTCCGCAGAAATGAAGGGGCCTCCTACTATGAACAGGGGATCATTATTGCCGGTGAATTCATGGAGAGCCATTCGGGAGAAGACCGGAATTTCGGCGATGCTGCTGCGGAAGCCACGGACAGGCTGAGTCAGTCTGATCTGATGAAAAATATCAGATGGTGATTTTATTGTCTGCATTTCTTGACCGCTGCACTTTTCCGATTTTATATTTAAACTCGCCCTGAATTTTCCGATTTTGTTATTAAACTCGCTCCGAATTTTCCGAAATGTGGTTATAATTTGATTGAGGGACTAAAAATGGAATTACAAAGACATATAGATAAATGGTTATTGGAATGGAAAAATAACACAAACCACAAGCCGGCTCTGATTAAAGGTGTAAGACAATCAGGAAAAACGCATTCCATCAGGAAATTTGCCGAAAATAATTATCAGGTCGTTATTTATCTCAGCTTTTGGGACGACCCTGCTTTGATTGATGTTTTTGACGGTGAATTGGATGTAAATACTATTATCAAAGAATTGTCGGTTAAAATGCCGCTTCCTGATTTAATAGAAGGATCAACTGTTTTTATTTATGATGAAATTCAGGAATGTCCAAGAGCGTTGTTGTCATTGAAATCTGTTATGTCAGATAAACGGTTCGATTTTATAGCTTCCGGTTCCTACCTGGGCGTCAATGGTTACGTTGTATCGGATGATACGCCGAAACCTGTTGGATGTACTGATGAATTTGACATGAGGACTCTGGACTTCGAAGAATTCTTATGGGCTAAGGGGTATAAGGATAAAGAATTATCATATATCCGGGATGCTTTTGATAAGCGAATACCGCTTTCCCAATCAATGCATAACTCCTTTACATCTTTATTCAGAGAATATCTTTGTCTTGGCGGATTTCCCGAAGCAGTCTGCAATTATATTGAGACGAACAATCTGTATTCCGCATTACAGATCACCAGGAAAATCACAAAGGACCTGCAGGATGATTTTGGCAGAAGACGCGCAAAAGATAAGAAACCGCTGTTCAATGCAAATGAAGTAGCCAGGATTAGAAGTGCTTTTTCATTGATCCCGTCATTTCTCGGCAAAGAAAATAAACGATATGTAGTTTCAAAAATCAGCGGAAAAGGAGCGAAGGATGCCGGGAAAGACGCCTTGGATTATCTAAAAGATACTGGAGTTGTTGTCAAAGTACATAATTTATATACTCCGGAAACACCCCTGTCTGTAAATGTAATTCAAAACCAATACAAAGTTTTCACGACAGATATTGGTATGCTGGTAGGAATGTTGGAAGATGGAACTACAAGCGCAATATTATCCGGAAATTTGGGGATGGGGAAAGGCATGTTATATGAAGCTCTGATTGCGGATGCTCTATATAAACGTGGCGGGAGAATGTTCTATTTCTCGAAGGAAAGCGGTCTTGAATTGGATTTTGTGATCAATTACAGCGGAAGTTCAACAATTCTTGAAGTCAAGGCGAAGGATGGTAATACTAAAAGCGCGAAAACAGTTATGTCTCATCCGGAACATTATGGAAAAACTGAATTGATCCGGATCAAGGATTCTAATTTGAGTGCTGCTAATAATATATTGACAATTCCTCACTACATGGCGTATCTTTTGTTTGAATGGCAAGCTGTGTTACCGATTATGTAAAAATAGAATTTGATTGGATTATATCCGACAGATCATTTTTACAAGTCCAATAATAAAGACTCAATTTTAGATGCCGTTCCATTTTCACAATTTTTCTGGTAATATAGGATCAGACAAAATTTGATTAATCGTTCCGGTTTTCTCAGCAAAATTCATTGTTTTTTTGATCTGATTGCCGGGATTCAGCAGTGGTGAACCATGCTATACTAATCGCAGCAAAACAGTTATCGGAGGAGGAAACCTTGACAGTAAAACTTCTTCTTTCACAACCCGCAGGAGGAAAAACAACTGCCTGCATAAAAGAAATTATCGACAAACGGAAAAACGATCCCATGGCGCCGGTGAAAGTGATCGTCCCGGACAAAATGCAGATGGCATACTGGAAACAGACACTATCACGGAAATCCTGGTCGGCGGGACGCGGCGGCGGTTTCATCGGCACGGAAGTCATTTCTTTTTCAAAACTGGCTATGGAAGTCCTGAATGCCGCGGAACAGACACCGCAGCTGATCCCCGCCCGTTTGGACAGCCTGTGTATAAAAGAAGCAATCAGCAATGCGTTGAAAAAACAGCCGTTTCAGTATTTCGGCCCGATCAGCCGAAAGCCTGGGCTTCTTTCTGTTTTCGAAAAAACGATCAAGCTGCTTCAGCATGGCTGCATCACTCCGGAAAAACTTGGAGAAACAGCAGAAAACGACCCCAAAGCAGCAGACACCGCCCGGGTCTATCGCGAATATCTTGACCTTCTGAAAAAGAACAACTGGATCGGTTCTGCCGGACTCCTCTCTGCAGCGGCGGATCTTCTCGAAAAAAAACTGTCAGCTTTTCCCTTCTGTCCTCTTCTTGTTGTGGACGGTTTTGATGAGCTGACACAGGACTGCCTGAATTTTCTTCGTGCCTTATCACCCTTCTGTGGTGACATCCTGATCACGCTGCCGGCAAACCCGAATTCTGAAAATCCGACGAATCTTCGCATCATGAAAAATGCAGGAAAAATCTGTTCGGAACTGGACGCGAAACGTATCGACCTGAAAGTTTACAGGCAGAATTCAGAAATACTTCAGATGGCTGACCGGGTCTTTTATCCCAAAGCAAAATCTGCCGGTGACGATGGCAAGAAAATGATGATCAGCAGTGATGCCTTCCTTATGATTGAAGCATCATCCAGAACGACAGAAGTCCGGGAGGCTCTGCGCGAGCTGAAGGACAGGATCCTTACCGAAGAACACCATCCGTCTGACTGCGCTGTATTTGTTCCGGACGTAAATGCATATGCTCCGATTCTGAGGCAGATCGGGCGTGAAATGGACATTCCGCTTCGTTTTTCGCAGAAACAATCCCTTTCAGAATCACCTGCGGCTTCCGCATTGAAACGGCTGCTGCAGCTTGCTCCGGATTTTGAAACAATGAAGGTCCTTTCCGTCCTGCGTCTCCCGTTCTTTTCGGGATGTCCGGATCCGGAGGATCCTTTCGGAGGAAGC
>JAFPZX010000073.1 GCA_017417055.1 Anaerolineaceae bacterium | reverse complement strand
TTACCGTAACTGTCTCTTGTTGCGATCTTATCCATTTTTTCCTCCTTGCATCAGTGGCATTCCGTGACTACCGTCACGGAATGTCGTGGGAACAACCGCATACGGTTGTTCACGCTACTCACACTCCCTGCTTTTCCAATTCAGCGGGAAGTTTGATCATGGCAGCCTTCAGGATATCAGCAGAGGTACCCTGAACCGGGGCGTTGATCGCCTCGCGTTCTTCCCGGTTACGTAAATTGTAATTCATTTCCCGCTTTAAATTGGGAAAATAACGTTTTCTGCCCGCAAGTGTCTGCACCCAGCCCTGTTTTGAAGCTGTCTGCTTCAATCCCTCCAGAAAAGCGCTGACTTTTGGAAACTGTTCAAAATATGCTTTTACAAAGGCTGTAGCCTCGGCCGGCGTCAGACCGGTAGACTTGGAAAGACCAAAGGCACTCATTCCATAGATCAGGCCAAAGTTGATGGCCTTGGCATGACGGCGCTGTTCTTTGGTAACTTCGCTGATGTCGCAGTGATAGATTGCTGCAGCAGTTGCCGCGTGAATGTCCTGTCCGGCCTGGAAGGCCGCGGTCATGGCTTCATCGCCGGACATATGCGCAACGATTCGCAGTTCGATCTGGCTGTAGTCCACCGAAAGCAGCTGACAGCCCGGTGCCGCCGTGAAGGCTGTGCGGATCTGTTTTCCCAGTTCCGTACGTGTGGGAATGTTCTGCAGATTCGGTGAGGATGACGCCAGACGACCGGTGACCGTCCCGGTTTGATTGAAGGAGGTATGCACCCGCCCGGTGTTTTTGTCAATACTTTCCGGCAGGGTGTCGGTATAAGTGCTCTTCAATTTGCCGATCTCACGATACTCAAGAATTTTGTCAATGACCGGATGCTCTCCGCGCATTTCTTCCAGCACATCAGCTGCAGTGGAATAATTGCCGGAGGATGTCTTCTTCGCTGTCCGCGGCGGAATCAGTCCCAGCGTGTTGAACAGCGCCGCGGAAAGCTGCTGCGTGGAGTTGATATTGAAGGGATACCCGACCAGATCGTAAATCTCTTTTTCCAGCGAAACAAGCCGCTCCGCCAGATCGACGGACATCTTATCCAGAAAATCGCGGTCCAGCAGGATACCGCGCATTTCCATATCCGTCAAAACCGGGATCAGCGGGATCTCCAGCTCTTCAAAGATATGTTCTGTGTGCTCGGCCTGCATTTTATTCCGCAGAACCGGCATCAATTGCAGAACCACTTCCGCGTCCGCGGCAGCATAAGGCGCCGCGGCTTTTACCGGGACCTGATCCATGGTGATCTGCTGCTTTCCCTTTCCAATCAGGGTTTCGATCTCTGTCATATGAATCCCCAGCATTGATTTCGCCATCGGTTTCAACCCAAGCTGACGGGATTCCGGATCAAGGATCCAACCCGCGATCATGCTGTCAAAGCGAACACCTTTCACCGGCATACCGCAGCGGGCCAGTACGATCAAATCGTACTTGATATTATGACCGGCCTTTGAAATTGATTCATCCGCAAGAATTGCGCCGAGTTTTTCTCTGACAGTTTCGAGCGGAAGCTGTTCGTCACCGGTTTTATGCCCCACCGGAATGTAATATCCAGTCCCCGGTTCAACCGCAAACGAGAATCCAACCGGGTCACAGGACATCGGGTCGACGCCCGTAGTTTCCGTATCCAGAGAGATCATTACAGCGGATCGCAGCTTCGCGGCAAGTTCATCCAAAGCCGCTGCATTGTCTACGATTATGGTATGGTTTTCGTAAGCCTTTTCTTCCTCCTGTGGTAAGATACTTTCTCCAAAGAGAGAAGGCTGGTCTTCGTCCTGCTGATAGGTGGAGGAAAGCTTCCGCAGCTTTGGCAGCAGTGTGTTGAAATGCAGTGTTCGGAACAAACGGTCCATCGCCGGAAAGTCAATATTTGCGGTAGATGCTTCCTCAATCTGGAAATATTCCGGCAGATCAGTGCGGATCCTTGCCAGATTCTGGCTGAGAAAGGCGCTTTCGCGGTTGTTTTCGATTTTTGTCTTGACCGCACCCTTGAGTTTATCGGTATTCGCATAGATATTTTCCAGCGTACCGTAAGTATCTAGCAATGTTACCGCAGTTTTTGGACCGATACCGGGGACGCCCGGATAATTGTCAGATGGGTCGCCGACAAGCGCTTTATAGTCGACTACCTGTTCCGGCATTACGCCAAGGAAATCCTTTACCATTTCCGGCGTGTAGTCTTTTGAATCAGACATTTTTCCACCGGGCAGGGACACGATGATCTTCTCGTCCACGAGCTGAAGAAGGTCACGGTCACCGGTGATGATTTTCACGTTATACCCTTTGGCTGCCATCTGTTTGGCAGTGCTTCCCAGCACATCATCAGCCTCAAAACCTTCCACCTCAAGACGCGGAACGCCTAAGGTATCGACCAGTTCACGCATCCGGGTAATTTGAGGACGCAGATCATCGGGCATTTTTGCGCGGGTCCCTTTGTAGGCTGGGAATAAATCATTGCGGAAGGTCTTGCCGATATCAAAGGCAACCGCCAGATAATCCGGATGATTGTTTTCCAACAGACGGAGCAGGATCGAGGCAAATCCATAGGTTCCGGCAGTCGGTTCTCCCTCGGGTGTCACCCAGCGGGATGTATCCTGCCCGGCAGTTATCGCAAAGTAAGCGCGGTACGCAATCGCGTGTCCGTCCACAAGGTATAAGGTTTTTGTCATCTTCGCCTCTCTTTAAAAAGTTCAGTGTTCAGAGTTCAAAGTTCAGTTATGACAGCTGCTTCATATAATCATCTATCATCAAGACCGGTTTATTATTGAATTCAGCACCAATTTACTTATCCCCGATCTGGCCCCTGGCCACTGATCACTGATTCCTGATTATCCTGATACATTTTCGCGACTCGAATGATCGTTTCATCAGGAATTTCCTTATCGATCGGACTGACAAAACAGTTATCCGACCAGAAAGCTTCAATTTGCGAGTCATTCTCCTTTGAATGGAGCAGTTCTTCCAGATCCGCACGGAATTCCCTCACGATATGCTCGGGTTCATCGCTTTCGTGCAGCTCGATCTGCCATTGCGCAAAAGTGGGACGGATCCTGATCTTCTCTATCTGCCGTTCCAGGCGGAGCCCGGTGAGGACCATGGTCCGATGGATCAGCCTGGACAATCTGCTTTCGATTATTTTCCCGGATTTACGAGGAAATAGGGTAAAGGAAAGCCTTCCGGTCAGCTTCGCGGCAGTTTCCGGCTCCTCCGTGAACAGATCGTCCACACGGATGAATTCCGCCTCTTCCGATTCCTCATCCACATCAAAGAAGATCATCTCCGGCGGCTCTTCGAACCGGATCCGTCTCTTTTCAACCGGAAATCGCTCAATATCTCGGTCCATATTGTTCTATTTTATCATGAATGACAAACGTCCCCCATATACTTAATCGAGTAGGGGAGCTTTAAGAGGCTCCCCTCTCACACCACCGTACGTGCCGTTCGGCATACGGCGGTTCAACCTACTTTCAAAGCATGTCTTTCCATGTAATAGTCATAAATGCTCACCAAGCCTCTTCTTTTGAGGATATCTTTGGATATTGCTCTGACTACACAGGTTTTCGTAACTACCCAGTAGTACCTGTTTCCACAATAGGATGTGAGCCGTGCCAGGTCTTTATCAACTCCCAGCTTCTTCAGTCCCCATTCTCTCCTTGATGGAACCTTCCACTGTTTCCAGATTACCATTCGTATCATCGTCCGCAGATGCTCATCTGTTTCTGCCATTTTGCTCTTCATGTTCCCGAACGCGTAGTAATTTACCCATCCTCTGGTCAACGCGTTTATTTTCTTGACCCGGTCATCCATCGAGATACTCCAGCTTCTCTTACAGAGCTTCTTCAGTTTCCGTCTAAACTCCTGTACTGAGCTTTCATGCGGTCTGGCTTTCCATTTCTTTTCCTTCGTGTCATACCAGAAACTGTATCCAAGATATTTCACTTTCGGCGGCCGTGTGATTTGTGTTTTTGTCATATTCACCTTCAGCCCCAGCTTCCGCTCTATCCACTCCGTTATCGACGCCATTACTCGTTTTGCGCTCGCTTCACTTCCAACTACTATTACGCAGTCATCTGCGTATCGCGTAAAGCGCAATCCCCGTTTTTCCAGCTCTTTGTCCAACTCGTTCAGCATGATGTTACTTAGTAATGGTGATAGATTCCCTCCCTGTGGTGTTCCAAGATTCGTTTCTTCGTATTTGCCTCGGTTCATTATTCCGGCTTTCAGATATTTCCTTATCAGAGATTCTGTATCGCCGTCGTGTATTACCCGTCCGACATAACTCATTAACTT
>JAFPZX010000005.1 GCA_017417055.1 Anaerolineaceae bacterium | reverse complement strand
GAGATCGGCGGAGAATAAGGAGGCTTTATGAATTACATCGTTTTTGCTTTTGCGGCGGCGGCCGGAATCGCACTGATCATGATCGGTATTCTCAGTGGAAGGACCGCCGGCAGGAAAGTGCTCCGGGAAGATGAAAACGGCTATCTTCGTCCTGTGGCTGCTAATGAATCAACTGTTTTCACTGCCATGCTTGCGGATCTTTCCAACAAGATCCGTCCGGTCGATGGAAATCTGGAGACGCGCCTGAGAAAATCCGGCTGGGTTTATCAGGGCCCGATGGAATACCATGCCAAGCGCATGACGCTCGCGATCCTTTTCTTTATCATTCCTGTCGCTTTGGGGATGATTCTGAAAGGAAGCTTCCTGACGGTCGCTCTGCTGGCAACCGGAGCGGCTGTTTTCGGGTTCATCACACCGGACCGTAAGATTGTCAGCGCGACAAACGCGAGGAAAAAGACGATCCAGCGTGAAATGGGCTTCGGCCTTGAACAGATCTCCCTGATGCTGACTTCCGGAGAGCAGCTGGAAAAAGCATTGTCATCCGCTAAGAAGACAGGGGAGTTCGGACAGATCTGCGAACATATCGCGGTTGGAAAGGCGACGAACCGGACAATCGGGGATATTATTGAAGAAATCAAGGCTGAACTGCCGGAAATCTCTGTGATGAACGAGTTTCTTGAACTGGTCCGTATGGAGAGCAAGGGACAGAATCTTGTAGAGCCTTTCCGTGTCATGGCAATGCTTCAGCGTGACCGGCTGGAGAATGAGATCATCGAGGCAGGCGGCAAGGCAAAGGTAACGGTCACGATGATGACATCCGCTTTTGTCATGATGTCTTCGCTGTTTGTTCTGGTCGGACCGATCTTCATTATTATGCAGAACACGGGTTTTTGATTTTATTCTAAGGAAGCTCCTCAGATTCGAGGAGTTTTTCCTTTGTAATGTCTGGATTGACAGAAGCCTGGATCTATGCTATAGTTGAAGCAGAGGTGACCGATGCGCAAATAATCTTTCTGTTGAATTTCCACTATTCAAAACCACAGGAGGATTATATCTATGGCGCAAATCTCTGTTTCCCATTTAACTTTTGCTTACGAAGGTAGTTACGACAATATTTTTGAAGATGTCAGTTTCCGTATCGACACGGATTGGAGGCTTGGCTTTATCGGCCGCAACGGACGCGGAAAGACCACATTTCTAAATCTGCTGCTGGGGAAATATCCCTATCACGGGACCATCTCAGCTCCGGTTGATTTTTCCTATTTTCCCTTTCTGATCGCTGACAAATCTTTACCTGCATCCGAAATTGCTGAATCCGTCTGTCCGATGGTGCAGCCCTGGGAACTGCTGCGCGAAATGGATCGGCTGAAACTCACCGAGGATGTCCTCAAGCGTCCTTTCGGAACGCTTTCCAATGGAGAGCAGACAAAGCTGCTGCTCTGTCTGCTGTTTTTGAAAGAAAATCGGTTTCTCCTCATTGACGAGCCGACAAATCACCTCGATCTCCATGGACGCGGGATTGTCAGCAGATATCTCAGCAGTAAGAAGGGCTTCATTCTCGTCTCTCATGACCGAGCCTTTCTGGATGGCTGCATCGATCATGTTCTGTCGATCAACAAGGCAGATATCGAGATCCAGCAGGGGAACTACACCACCTGGAAAGAAAACCGCGACCGGCAGGATGCCTTCGAATGGGATGAGAACGAAAAGCTGCTGAAAGAGATCAATCGCCTGCGCAGGTCTGCAGCGGAGAAAGCCCAATGGGCAGAAAAGTCCGAACGTGAGAAGATCGGCGCGGATCCATCCAAAGTCGATGTGAAAATCGGCCGGCGTCCCTGGCTGGGCGAAAAATCCCGTAAAGCAAACCAACGCGCTAAAGCCATCGAAGGCCGGCAAGAGGCAGCCATTGAGGAAAAGACCGGACTGCTCAAAAATCTGGAACGAGCTTTTCCGGTCAAGATCATCCAGACGCCTTTCAGCGGATCCACCCTGATAGAGCTGCAGAATGTCTCGTTATATTACGGAAATCACCAAATCTGTTCAGACATCAGCTTCGAGGTCAAACCCGGAGGCCGTATTGCTCTGACCGGGAAGAACGGCTGCGGCAAGACCACCTTGCTGAAACTTCTTTGCGGGCAGGATGTCAGCTATACAGGAAGCGTCGTGCGTCCAGACAGGTTGAAGATATCTTATATTCCTCAGGATGCTTCCGGTATGCACGGGACGCTTACCGAATACGCCCATGAATGGGGTATCGACGAGGAACGTTTTCGGGCAATGCTCGGAAAACTGGATTTCACCGCGCCTCAATACCGAAATCGCATCGAGAATTACAGCGACGGTCAGAAGAAGAAGGTACTGCTGGCCCGAAGTCTCTGTGAGGATGCCAATCTCTTCATTTGGGATGAACCGCTCAACTTCGTGGATATTCTTTCCCGCATTCAGATCGAGAACGCAATCCTGAACTATAAACCGACAATCATCTTCGTTGAGCATGATAAAATCTTTTGCGAACGGACAGCCACCAGAATTATTGAGATTCGCTGAATATGATGAGAACAAATAAAATGAATTTAAAAAGATGAATAAGCAAAAAAAATTATTGCAAATAAAGTAACTTTTATATAGAATTATCAGTTACTCTTCATATAATTGTAAGAAACACTATATGGAGGAAACAATGGAAGGATATTGTGTAAAGTGCAAGGCGAAGCGTGAGATTCAGAATCCCGTCGCCGATTTCAATAAGCGCGGCAGCGCTGTAGTTTATGGTACCTGCCCTGACTGCGGCACCAAGATATATCGTATCGGCCGCACAGAACTTCATGAGGGAATGGAAGCTCCCAAGAAATAATCTGTTTAATCTTGCATAAAATCCCGGAAGCTATAATTCAAAAAATTGTTTACGGGATTTTTGTGTTTCATTATCCGGTTTTTCTTCCAGATTTTGTCTTTAGAATCTATTTCATTTATCATCTGAACTGAGATACTCGAACTCGTCCATATAGGGATAATCGGGCGGAAATGGACGACGGGGTTCTGGAGTCTTTGCCTCCGTAATATATTTTCGTTCCAGATCCGGATCCAGGCCATTCTGCTTTCTGATTCTCTCCATAAACAGATTATCCTCCCGTTTGGGTTGGTAGTCCTCCTCACTGCTTCTCCCGCACAGATAATACCGTTCTTTCCTGCCATAGCGTACTGCCGCGAAAACATCCTCATCACTTCGCGGGCTATGTCCCAGGTATCCGTGAGATTCATGGGTTCGCAGATTCAGGCTTTGAGGAAGAAGTCCGCCAAAAGCACGATTGCTGTCTTCAATTGTTTCATAATAATCCATCATCAAATCATGCTTTTTCTCAAACGAATCCTCAGGTTCGGCAGAGAAATAATCGGTATGATCAAGCGCCTTACGGCAAAGGGCCGGGAAAGACGGATCATCAGGAGAACAGTAGAAAAATGTCGGAGAACAATATCTGTCATCCGACTCAGGCGCCTTCAGATGAGCGTATATTTTTTTCTTTTCCAGCAGGCCCGCAAATTCGGACGCCAGTTTCTTTGTCAGAGAGAAGTGATATTCCGGTGCATTTATTTCAAAGAAAACAGCACAGCCTTCAATCGCATCACAGATTTCGCCTGTCCATGGCCGTCCGGTCAGCATTTTTTCATCATACCGGACAAGGCATCCGGCATCATTGAGGATGGAAAGGACAGCGAGACCTTCTTTGATTTCCCACGGGGTAAAGCTAAGATAAATATAAGGCTCATTTTCCTGATAAGATTGGGCCGGTTTTTGTGTCCATAATTCATTGTTCTTCCGCTTGTCTGTCATTCGTCTTCACCTATAATTTTGATGTTTGTATACATCCGCAGAATACCTATCTTCCAGCCTTCATTTACCTGATCCTTGAAGTAATCGTATTTCAGAAAAAATCCATCTTCGCAGAACGGAGCCTCAATATAGATCACATCATCCCGACGGGATAAAAGCCAGTTGTATTCACCCGGTTCATCGTACCATGTGAATGTTCCCGTCTCATTTTTTCCGAGATGCGTCGAAAATCTGACAAAATCGGATACTCCAGGACCGATATAACTGATACGGAAGCCGTGCTGCTGGTCATCCATTTTAAAATGAACATATTCCCATCCGGCACCGATATCATCAATATGAAAAGAGAAAGAATGATTGGTAAGCTCAAGCTGTTTTTCTTTTTTTACATCTTTATAGGACTGCCATATTCTTGACAACTTTTTATCTAGCACAATTTGCTTTCTTTTATCTTTGTTCATTTCACTCCTCCAATAATTGGCGAATCAGGTTTTCACGCTGATTGATGAACATAGAGGTGATCTGGTAGCATCCGGTCTCTTCGTACTGAACAGGATGAATCACTCCATCGTCAAAAGAAAGGATTTCCGCGCTTGGAATCGCTGTAAGGATCGGTGAATGAGTAACGATAATGAACTGAGCACCTGTCTGGGCACATCTGTAAATTTCAAGAAACATTGTCAGCTGCCGCTGGGGAGAAAGCGCAGCCTCTGGTTCATCGATCAGGTTCAGACTGTGTGGACGGAAGTTGTCCTGAGCAGTTTCAAGAAAGCTTTCCCCATGAGATTTGCGATGCAGATGTTTTGCTTTTGATTCATCCTCTTCCGTATATTCAGCTTCTTTCGTAGCAACATTATAGAAGCTTTCCGCTCTTAGAAAATAGCCCCACTGCGTTTTCACTGGTCCTTTTGACAACCGGATTGCCTTATAAAGCTCAGAATGAGAATCAAAGGTGGAAAAGCTGTAGTTTTTTGTCCCGCCTTCAGGATTAAATCCGTAAGCGATCGCTATCGCTTCCAGCAAAGTCGATTTTCCGCTGCCGTTTTCGCCTGTAAAAAATGTTATCGGCTGATGAAAGGAGAGCCTTTCCAGGCTGCTGATAGCCGGAATGCTCCGCAGATAACTGTTTGATGATATTTTTCCCCAGTCAATTGAGAGACTGCTGATCGGTAAGGTGCTGAACATATAATTAACTCTCTGTCTGCTTATAATTATATGTTTCTTTCCAATTCTTTGTGTGCTGTTCGGTATAATAAATCAGGGAGGAAATAATGATTTTCATTACCGGCGATACTCATGGATTGAATGATACACAAAAACTGGAAAAAAACAGGACGCTTGCATCTTTGACAAATACTGATTATCTGCTGATAACCGGTGATTTTGGCGGATTATGGGATGGGGACTGGCACGATGAGAACGTCCTGAAGTTTTATTCTGATCAGCTTTATACTACCATTTTCGCAGATGGTAACCATGAGAATTTTGATCTTCTGAACAGCCTTCCGGTCGAACAGTGGAACGGTGGAAAAATTCACAGAATTACAGACAAAGTGATCCATTTGATGCGCGGTCAGGTATTCAATATCGAAGACAGATCTATTTTCACCTTTGGCGGAGGAGCTTCCATAGACAAAGCTTACCGGTAAATAGGCGTCAGCTGGTGGCCGGAAGAAGAACCATCGGAAGAAGAATGCCGGGAAGCGATGGAGAACCTTGAAAAGAACGGTTTTCTCGTCGATTATATTGTTACCCATGCAGCACCCGAATCCATCGTCAGGAATGAAATTAACTCTGCGCACCGCCTGCTCTGCGTAGTTTGTGATGCAGAAAAATTTCTGGATAAGGTTTTGCAAAAGACGGTTTATCGCAGGTGGTACTGCGGGCACTATCATTTCGATATGGATATTAAAGAGCACAGGCTCTCAGTTCTTTATCAGCAGGTGCTGGATATAAAAACAGGCATGAGAGTAAAGTAGGACAGAAATATGGGACAATATCGTTTCGTCATTATCGGTTCCGGATGGCGTGCTCAGTATTATGTCAGGATTGCCAAAGCGTTGCCGGAGCTGTTTGAGCTGTGCGCTATGTATTGCAGAAGTGAGGAAAAAGCAGATAGAATTCGTTCTGAATACGATATTCCCGTGACAACATCTGTAGATGATTGTGTCTCTGCGAATCCTGACTTTATTGTTACGGCGGTCAGCAAGTCATCCGGTCCGGAGGTCGCAAGGCGCTGGATGGATAAAGGATTTACAGTGTTGGGCGAGACTCCTGCAGGGGCGGATCTTGAAACGCTGAATAATCTCTGGAAGTGTCAGGAACAGGGGCAGAAACTTGTTATTGCCGAACAGTATTTCCTCTATCCTTACTACAGTTCTCTTATCAGGCTTGTAAAAACCGGCATTATTGGCTGGATCAATTGCCTGAACATATCCCTTGCCCATGAATATCATGGTGCAAGCCTTATGAGATCTCTGCTCGGAATATCTTCTGATGTAGCTTTTACCGTTTCTTCAAAAACATATGAATTCCCCGTAACAGAAACACGCACCCGCTATGAAGAATTCAATGACGGAAGGATTGCTGATAAGAAACGTACCGTTTCCACATTTGAATTCGATAACGGGCAGGTCACCTTTTATGACTTTGACTCTGAACAGTATCACTCAAAAATACGAAAGAATTCATATAAGATTCAGGGAACAAGAGGAGAAATACTGAACGGCAAAGTCATTTATCTATGAGTAATGGGTTGAAATCGATAATGTGTGCGCCTGTATGGTATCGCGTATTGCATAGAAGAAGATTCCGGCAATTACAAGCGCACCGATACTGATCAGCAGGTATTCAATCGAACCCTGCCCTGAGTCATCACCAAGTATTCCCTTACGAATTACATCCATGTAATATCCCGCTTTCCAGGCGGGGAGTTTTTGAATTCTCCCCGCCTCTTGCACTCCTTCTTTAGGAAGGCCATGCGCTGTTGAGGTCGCCCTGATGCCCCTGGACCACGGATTTGATCAGGGTGAACACAAGGAACCCGAGTACGACAGCGGCGACCGCAAGGATCATATATTCAATAGACCCCTGACCATCCTGGTCGCCGAGAATTCCATCACGACAAATTGATTCAAGCATAAGCATCCAATCCTTTCTGCGCAGATATAAGGCTTTTCTGCCTTTGCGGAACAGTATACAAAACTTCACTTTGTACACTTCAGCAAAACAATGTATAGAAAGGAACCGGTTATGAAACGGAATAAAAAGAAAATCAAAGGGCAGGCATCCATTGAATTTATGGCACTCTTCCCTATGTTCATCCTGCTCGTGCTGGTGCTGATCTCCCTTGCTCTCCAGTGGCACGCATTCCATGTCACGGCACAGGGAGCACTTGAATCTGCGAGCTTAGGACTAAAAAGAGGTGTTGCTGCGGCATCCGGGGAAGCGCCATACGCGGATATTGAAGTTCATAAGACAGGAGACGCGAAGCCGGGAAAATATGTAATTGAATCCGATTTTTCAAAAATCGTTGGATTCACATCCAGCGGAACAGCTGTACAGCTGATCTCGAATCCGGCAAAAATCGATCTGGGTAATCCGGAAACAAAAGGATATGTGCAGGCACCGGGAAGCTGGAATTTCATTCCCTGTGATTCAGCATGTAAATAATGGAGGATTCATATATGAAAAGAAAGATGAAAGCACAGGGTTCCATTGAACTGATGATTATCGCACCCGTGATGATCTTCTTCATCTATGTACTTTATCTGAACGGTATTCGTCTGCATACAGTCCTGACTGCTGCCAATACCAACTATTCAGACGGTATTGCAATTGTCCGTTCCCAGACTGATACACATGCAGATTTAAACGCATCAAACTATGTATTGAACCGGAATAACAGCGCAGCAACACAAACGGAAAGCTCACTTGGAGTTTCACTGGGTATTACAGACACCACCTGGCTGACAGGTTGGGGCGGATATCTCTTGACAAATCAGGTTGATCCTCACAATTCCCGTTGGACGAATCTGGGAGAAATGGATTCGCTGCGGTATACAGTCGCATACCCTGTATCTCCGTTTATTTCAGTTTTCCTAAAATAAAGAAAGGCGGATAAATGAAAAAACATTTTAAAGGTCAGTTTTACTTGGCGTTTATGACACTTGCGGTTCCGGTATTTCTTCTGATGATGGTTGTTGTCGTAGATTTCGGAAATTTTCTCACTATGCGGAGTATGGCCAGATCGCTTGCTGATTCCTGCGCTCTTGCAGCTGCCGGCGCGGTCGATATGGGTGGAAATGACGGAACAAGCGGCGGAACTTCAAGAGGAAGCAATTATACGCTGAACGCCCGATGGGCTAAGGTCCGTGCAGAAGAAGTTTTCCGCGAAACAATCAGCGGTAATCAGCCGCGGTTTATGAGTGTCGGAAGAACAGATTTTTCTCTGAGTATCTCTATATCAGGAAAAAAGGCTACAGCGACTGTTACCGGGATTTACCATCCGATATGGTCGAAACTGCTTGGAAATGTTCCTCTTCAGACCACAGCCACAACGACCGCAGAAGCAGCAACAGGCATCGGTGGACCGGTCTAAAATATCGGTTTATTCACAGATATTAATAATCAGAATCAGTAAAGTGAAATCTTGCTGGAAATACAGACTGCAATCTATGAAAGGAGATAAGTTTCAATCATGCGAAAAATATGTTTAGCTTTTGCATTATTTTTATTGGCAATATCAGTAACTCCGGTATTTTCAGAAAGTTTTGAAATTGTATCGGATTGGATAGATCTGTTTTATGAAAATGGACGGAATCCCTGGAAATTAAAGATAACGGATCTTGCTTTTACAAAAAACGCCTTCAAAAAATTTTCTTGCCAGAAAATCTTATATAAAGGCAGCGATTACCGGATGACCTGTGACAGTATCGATGAGGCGTTTGAAGGAGATTATCGAATCATTTTCAGTTTTGGGAAAGAAAGTAATTCCTCGCTTGATGCGATTGAATTCATTGTTTACCACCCTCTGCTTCAGAATCATTACCAGAGATACGACAATATTGATAATTACATTGAAAGTTTGAGTGAAAAGCTGAGAATGAAAAGTTATTCGAGTAATTACACAGTGGAATATGAAATCGAAAAATATGTCCACACGATTATGACACCCAACGCCATTTACCGTAATGCCTTCCGCTTTCCAGGTTCAGGTGTAACGGTTGGACAAGTTGAAGACCTGCTAATTGTAAACATCAGCTCCTATGAATATTATTGCGATCATTTTTATTATGAGATCTTTGATGAATTCGGTATGAAAAATAAGATCTTCGTCAAGCCCCTGTGAATCGTTTTTTTCATAAGTCTCTGATTATCCCCATTCCATACAAACAGGTTTAGATAAATTTTTGAAAGTCGGTTTCGATTACAGCAAAATCAGGCATTATTTATTCAAGATTCGGTTTTGTTTTTTGAATAATGCCTGATTTTTCATAATTATTCAAAAAACAAGAGAAAGAACAAAAAAGATAAGGAGAAAAATATCATGAAAAAGAAAATTTATACACCCTTTTTAGTCTTGTTGTTGGCTGTAATCTGCAGTGTGTTTCCTGCTTCTGCGGAGGAAGCTCATTACACCTGTGATTCCGATCCATCCATGTTAACCGGTAAGACATATGACACCCTGTATCTTGATGTTGAAGGCTGCGGAGAGAAAATCGTATTAAATAATGTAAAGGTAAAAGATACCCTTATTTATAACGGAGGCATGGACGAAAAAGATCATTACATAGAACTGCGGCACGGTACAGATATCTGGTTTATGGATTTGATTTGTGCTTCATCTCACCAATGTCATTTGTTGGTAGACGGGAATGAAAATGCGAATCATATGCCGCTCTATGCTCTGTTTGCGGTGCCTTATGGCGATGAAAAAGGAAAGATTTTTATAGAAGGTGTCCCTGAAAATTACAGATATTACAACAGAATTCAAACAATCCATTTATGGACAAATTATTTTTCCGACATGGAAGGATTGGAAGGTTATGCGGGATTATCACTGGAAAACCTTTATATTGAAAAAATCTTTTCCAATAATTTTGACCATGGTTCCCTGATTCCGTCAATTTCTTTTGAAAAAAGCAGCCTTGTCTCTTTTATGTTTGATTATTCTCCGTCGATGAGGCTTTTCAGTACTTCATTATTCGAAGGAAATGAACGGCCTGTTATCAGGACCTATACAGCTGAAATAGACGGAGTAACAAAAGAGCTGTCGCTGGATCATGTACAGATAAAAATTGCTCATATTCTCGGAAATAACAATAAAAACAGTGTCTTCAAACTAAAAACAGGATTTGAAAAACTGCACAGCACTCAGATGATCCCCATGATGAATCTGTTTCTCTTCGGTGCGAATCTTGATTTTTCAGGATATAACGCCCCAAATAAGAACAGAATGGATCTGGTACGGCTCATCGTTGTTGAACAGCCTGAAGATTATTATGTGAATAAAGAAGATGAATTATTTTTCACAAAATATGTCCGGGATTCTTACTATAAGCAGGCAGATTTTGACAATCATACACTTACAGGTTATGAAAGCCTCGATTTTGACACATTTTGTGCCTTTGAGGAAGAAGGCTGCGGTCCGACAGAATATGAGAAGATTTTGGATCTGACCAATCTGAATGAATGGAATAAACAAAACGGAGCTGCAAGAATTTTCTCCAAACTTTCCGAGAAATATGCGGTTAATAATCCGGAAAGCACAATACACTGGCAGCCATATATTAATCTCTCTTATGTGAACGTGGGCAAAATTATTTGTGCAAAATCTATCGCTGATGAAGTTCCGCCTCTTGAAATGATCCATTTCGTCACAGACAGCTACACCACAATGCACAACGAACCGATCCGCTACGTGATGCCGGATGGACTGACCCAGTCGCTTGCTGAAGAACCGGTTTATGGAGGATTCGAACCGCTGCCAGGCTGTCATGATTACCTGTATGATCCTAAAACTGGTATAACTTATATTCTTGATTAGGTCTTTTGTCTGATCAAATTCTCAAAAAAGTCGTCTGCGGATATAGTCTCCTGCAGACGGCTTTTTTGTATCCTTCCACACAAATACATATTGAAGGAGATGTAAATAATGATAAAAACCAACCGTTACAGTGTTTTATCGCTTTTTATTATTTTGTTCTCATTCTCCATTATTATTTCACCGTCCTTTGCAGAAGCTGACGGGGCAGGAAGCGGTTTGGATCATGGGAAAACAGGCTGTATCAATGGCTGTGCCTGTGTGACGTGTCCTCCGGATCATGCTGCCCAGCCGGCTTGTTCAGGGAACTGCTATCCTAATGCGTCTTGGTATGTGAAAAACATAAATGAAATGGACGAGGGATGCGGTGATTCATGGGGAAATATCAGCGGTGCTGTGCAGACTCCTCCACAGGATCTTAAAGACACACTGGAAGGAAGCCAGTTTAAGACATGTGCAATGGCTTATACTGGTTCCGGTGGCGGAAATCCATGTCCTGGACAGAATCCTCCTCAAAAATATCGAGATATTTTCTCCGGAAAATGCGGATGTCCTTCTGAACCTGTTTATAAAATAGACGGATGCAAAGTGACCGTCAGCTGTGATCTGGAAGACGATGACGCCACAATCGTTACTATTGATATTCCATGTCCTACCGTGGCCGGTGCTGATCCGAAATATCCACTGGTAAAAATGCTTACCGGAGTTTTGATTGAATGGCGTGTCGGAGACAAAGTAGTAAGTCCTCATAGACTTCGCTATGGTACGGTCAGCGGGGATAATCCGGAAGGATATGGAACTGAATATTTTGATGGTTTTGACCTTGATATCGTTGTTTCGACCGTTGATACAGGCGTGAAATGGGATGTGGAAAAAGCTCTGGCCATTGTAAAGGGAACAGAAGAACACTCACGCGATAATATCGAGTTTGAAATAACAGGCGGGAATCCAAATGTCAAAGTACTTACAGCGAAAGATATTTATGACGCCTATAAATCAAAAAGCAAGTACGTTCAGGCCTACACTGTTCTGGCCGGTAAAAACTTTGGTGAACGTCCCTGGACAACCTATGATAAGTTCGTTGATGCGATGTGCAGGTTTTCTGCATCGAGCAAGGATTGTGAGAGAGCTCTGAAGGGAATCGATTTTGAAGAATATAAGGGAAATTACTGGCTTGGCAATGGTAACCCGACGATTCTTGGTGTATATTCCGAAACAAGCAGTCATGGATGCCATGGGGCTTCGGTAATAGATGATCAGGGTGAACCTGCATTCGCTTTTAAATTCAAAAGCACCTTTTGTATCTATATGCATGCATCTTGGGAAGAGTATTACATTTACAACAATGTAAATGCCACTTACCTGGGAGAATGCTGCGTTAACGTATCATATTATCCATATGCATGGACTGCCCAGGAATGCAATGATTGTTTTAACTCATGTACCACACCGGATAATTGTGATACGATCTGCAACTGCAAAAGCGTTACTTATACCACAATGGTCCCTCAATGCTTGCAATGGAAAGATGTTTGGGCCTGCACAGACGGTTTTTCGGAGTATTCCGGAGGAGAATGTTCAGAAGACTGCAAAAAATGCATTGAGATCGAAGGATGGGTAGATATTTCAGGAAAACTCCATACCGATCCGTATCCCATATCTTTCTACCAGTCTCAGCCACTGCTGATTCAGCCGTAAGCGTTTTTTTATTTCTTATTTCTGTCGGGTTATCTCCGGCAGTTTTTTTATTTTGGCAATAAAAGAGATGACAGTTTTGTATATTTGTAAATGAATATGGATAAAAGTGAGGTACAGCATGCAGGAAACATTTGTTGAAGAAAAAAGAAATCTGTACAGCCCCTATATGGGTACAGCTATTGCCGTGCTCCTTTCCCTCCTGATGTTTTTCAGCATCCGGCCGGGGACAGCTTTCGCGGCGGAAGAAATTGCAAGCGAGGAGATCGGGAAGATGTTCGGTGTCTTCAAGGGTCTTTCCAATCTTTTTATCAAGTTTGCGTACGGGGCAATGGTTCTGATCTTTGCGGTCGGTATGGTCAAATCCGGTCTGACCGCGCAGGCAGCGCAGCAGTTCGGTGCCGTCGGCAAAGTGTCAGGTGAGCTCATGAATGTTTTGGGCGGCGTAGTGATTTTCGTGTTCGGTATCCTTTCCTATCCGATCGCGGAAAAGGTCATCAATGCGGTTCTTTCGGGTGGCGGCGCATCGGGCGGTTTTACAACAGATTCTCTCCAGCTTCCCGGCATCGGCGGATAACGGGAAGGATCGGTGCTCCCGGCATTTTCCCATGTATTTTATGCCGGGAGCAGGGGGCCGGGATGAATAAAAGTAACCATACAATATCCTTTCTTTGTCAGGCTGCCGTTCATACGGCAGCCTTGACTCTGTTTTTACTAAATACAGTTTCGGTTCGAGCTGAAACCTGGGGGTCCGGTCAAATCAATTCGATCTTCGAAATTCTGAAGGACATGACGGACCTTTACATCAAGATCGCCTACGGAGCCATGATTCTGGTATTCGTTGTTGGAACTGTAAAGTCAGGGCTCGGAGCGCAGGCAGCTCAGACTCTGAACCTTCCCAAAAAGGTTTCAAATGAGATTGCTAATTTTGCTCTGGGCATAGCCGTATTTATCTTTGGCGTTCTTTCCTATCCAATTGCCGAGAAGATCATCAACACAGTGATCGGATCAGCCGGCTCCGGAAGTGTCACCGGACTGCATCTGGACTTTTGATTCAGGAGATTATCATGAGAAGAAAATGCTTCGTTTTCATCATCCTTATTCTTGCGGTATTGATTCCGGAAGTCTGTCAGGCTGTTTCCAATTACGATCAGGACCGGGCAGCGAGTATCCTGACAAAGGTAAATGAAAACATTCCTGGAACAATGGCCAGTTCTGCGGAAGATGCCGCGGGTGATGAGGATTCCGGTGAAGATCCAGGAGAAGAATCTGGAGTTCCCGGAGGCGGAACGCTGTATGTGGAAGTGGATATCGATTTTCCCTGGCGCAACCTGAAAAGCGCTCTTATTCAAACTGCCAAATATCTGACCGCACAGGCCAGAGGAGAGCCGGAAGGCACAGGCGGCGGAATTGATGAATCTACGCAGCCTCATATGAAAAGAATGGTCGTATATGGAGAAAATCCTCAATACACCGGCGGTGTTCCTGAAGATGAAACTGTTCAGACTCCGGAAGCGGTTACCAGTGGTGTTGATTCCGCTGAGGAAAATGATCAGCAGGAAACATATTCCTCCGGATCAGGATATTCCTATATATCCTGGGTAGATGCCATGATGGATACATCCAAATACTTTACCGCGCAGACAGTATTCGGAGGCAACGCCAATGAAAATGATTTTTATCGGCTTGCGGGCGGCGGCAGAGGAGGCGGATCAGAAGATCTACCTCCATATACAGGAGGTGGTGTCCATGAATATGATCCCGGAAGCGGCTATTCCGATGATGATCTCATCTACTATTTCGGCGATATGAGAGATGTTTTTGATGACAGTGAGTTTGATTTCACTGGTATGAGCACTGATTATATTTGGCATATGAGCCTCTCTGATATCCGGGAAGGCGTGAATGAAGGCTATATCGTTGAAACAGGTGATCCGAAAATGCCATATGCCTGGCGCACGGTTGAAACAGACTGGTTTGGAAACATCAAATATGTGGATCTTCCAGTGATTGAGCTGGCGAATGATACCGTAACTTCTTTTCCGTCCCGTGAGTATATGGGCTTCGGTAAGAAAAATACAGATGAAGAGATTGACGATATCATCAAAGACATCGACAGCAAGATTGAAGACGGAAGGGCGGTCCAGTCCATTTCAGATGAGGAATTGGAGGCTGGTCTGCGAGATGGTACGATCAAATACGTGGGTGATGGCAGCGACAGTTGTCTCTATATGGACACCATAAGCGGATCATGTGTAGTTGATTCAAGAGAAGGGGGAACCCTGGGGATCATCAGCATCGCGAACAGCGCTCTGCTTGGAATTGTCGATAAACTGTATAAGCCGACTGAAGAAACCGTACAGATCATGAACCGGGGATTCGATATCACCCGGAAACTGACTGTCGCCCTGGTTCCGCTTGTGATCCTTCTTTCGATTGCGTCGGCAATGAGAGCTGGAGCGAGTTCTGTGACTGGTATCGCAGAAGCAAGATCCATAGCCATCAACCTGCTTTTCTGCATCGGTCTTGCCTTTTCCAGCCGCTGGCTGCTCGGGAAAATCGCTGCCATTTCCTACAGTATCGCGACTGAGATAGGAAAAGGCGCAATTGTGTTTTCTGACAGTATGCTGACATCCCTGACCTTTGGATCAGCGATTCTGATCATGCTGTTCACTTTCGTGTTCATCTTCATCATCATCGCACTGTTGATTGAATTTTATCTGGCCGCGATGTCCCTCCAGGTGATGTACGCTCTGCTGGCGGCGCTGGGTCCGATTTTCATCGTCTTGTCAGCGTTCAAACCGCTGGAATGGCTGCGTGGTCAATGGCTGAAGATGCTTCTTCAAGCGGTCGTTCTTGCTCCGGCAAATGCGTTGATCATCAATCTTCTAAACCATGTTTCCTGGGATGGCGGAGCGTCCGGTGTTCTTCTTGCCAGTGCCATGTATATTGGCTGTGCGTCGGTCATGATTGCCATCAATAGTTCTGTAGCCAAGCAGATACTGAGCAGTGCTGCGATGGTTGCGTCAAAAAGCGCGGATTTTGTCAGGGGTGGATTTACCGGAGCCGGTGGATTGAATCTTGCCGGATTTGCTGCGGCAGGTGGTTTTGGCGCATTGGGAACCGCGATCTCCCATGGCAATGCAGGCGGTTCTTCATCTGAAAACGGGACCGGAAGTCAGGGACCTTCCGGTATGAAGCCAGGCCTTAACAGCCCTTCTCCAGCAGGAGCTCCAACAAGCGGTCTTCCTGGAACTCCTGCTGGGGGACAATCAAAGCCTGTAAATCCGGGTTCTTCCAGATCCGCAGGAAAGGATTACGGGCAGAATCTTTTCTCTACACTTTTGGCCAGAACCAGACTTGGCGGAGGTGTGGCTGCCGCGAACAAACTGAAAATGTACAACGAGAGAAAGGGGTATGTCAAATCGACGGTCACCAGTGAGACAGATGATGAAAACGCTCTGGAAAGATCCTTCTTCAAAAAATACAACAATTCCGTGGATGTTTCAGATGTCCACGCGATTGAAGAAAGAATCCGAAAGCTGGATACAAACCATACGCTCACTGAAAAGGAAGTTCATAATGCCGCGGACAGCACTTCCAAAATGCTGACTGTCGCCTATCAGGGAGCTAGAAACGCCGGGTTGGATCCAATGAATGGTTACCAGGGTGACAGCATGGAACAAGGAGCCGGTAATATTCTGGACTTTGGTATTGCCAGAGGTGTACAGATGCATGCGGAATACAGCGGACACGCTCAGGAGTTTTTGAAGAATATACCTGAGGGACAGCGTCCGGGAATCGATGCCTTCCGCCGGAATGAAGGTGCTTCCTATTACGAGCAGGGGATCCTGATCGCTGGCGAATTCATGGAAAGCCATACGGGAGAGGATCGGAACTATGGTGATGCAGCAGCAGAGGTCACTGACCGCCTTTCACAATCTGACCTGATGAAAAACATCCGCTGGTAATAGATTGTCGCCTGATAAAATTCGAAAAAACCGGATTCCAACTAAACGGCATCCGGTTTTTTCATTATTCAGAAATTGGTTTGAAAATACTCTAGATAGAAATACTTATTGATATTTTCTGAGCCGAATCAAACAGGTTTCGGGATCCTCCGCAGCAGCTAAAATCTGAAGTAGGAGTCAGATATGAAAAAAGGCGGACAAAAAAATTCCATATGGGCGGAATCCTATTCTAAGGAAAGAATGGAAGAGTCCAGAAAATTTCCAAAAAGCAGCTGGTACAGGGAAGATCTTGCTCAGCTTTTGGGAACATACATCACATTGGAATGCAGGAACTATGAAATTGAGAAATTGACAGGAAGAGCCAATAAGGCTGTCTTGCGCAATTCCCAGATAAAACACATAAACAAATCCGCCTTGAAAAACATAAAAGTTCCGAATATAGAGCATCTTTGGGTTTTGCTGAATCCTGCTCTCAGTATCGACACACATAAACCGCTGAAGCTGACCGGCGTACTCTATGAATACGCACACAAGAATGTAAGAAACATCGGAATGAGGGTTGTCGGGATAAATCAGGGATGAAATAAAAAAAGGCGCCGCTTTTCGACAGACCGCGGGGCTCGAACCCACACCGGGATTTCCCCGACCTTTTTCAAGGCGTGTAAGCCATTCTACCTGGTCTGGCAGCTTATTTGCTGTCAGCGCTTTTCGTCCAACATCCATTGACAAAAAAAAAGAAAAAAGATATACTGAATAACGGCAAATATTTATAATATTGCCAATATTCAGTACAGGAAGGGGGTGAGAGTGATGTGGTATGAGAGTGCATTAGATAAAATGACTCAAGGTAAATGGTACTCACATAAAGCTCTTGTTGGCTTGCTGAACCAGGAAAAACCGGGGCTGGGCTTAAGTGGATATCACTGGGCAATTGATAAATTGCTTCAAAAGGGAGTATTGGACAAGAAGGGACATGGTATGTATTCTATATCGGATGGGAAAAAGCCACAGCCGTTCTCGCCTTCCTATTCTGAAAATGCGTTGTCGCTGACAAAATCACTGAGTAATAAATATCCTTATGTTGCTTTTACGGTTTTTGAAACGGCTCTTATGAATCATTTCATAAATCATCTCATCGGACAGAATACTGTCTTCTTGCAGGTTGAAAAAGAAAGCGCTATTTATGTGTTTAGGTATTTTCAGGAAGAAGGGCATAATAAGGTACTTTATAAGCCAAACAAAAAAGAATTCAGTTTGTATTGGGACATAGGAACTATCGTGATAACAGACCTAATCTCAGAGGCTCCGTTGAGAAGCGATGAACCTCACTCTATAATGTTGGAGAAGATGCTGGTAGATATGTGCGCAGATAAATTGATTGCTTCAACTTTTAGCAAGGCAGAACTTCCGGATATTTTTGAGCAGGCAATAAATAGGTATATATTGGATAAGCCAAGAATGATGCGATATGCCCGACGGCGACATAAGGAAGAAGAAATTAGGAAATATATTGCGGGAGAACAATAGATGTTGACTAACGAAAACTATACAAAAGATAATATCCAAAGGATAAGAGAACAAACAAAGGCTGATCCTTCTATTATTGAAAGGACAGTTTTTGCTTTTGGACTTTTGGAAGCCATATCCAAGGTTGGTTTGACATTTATTTTCAAGGGCGGAACATCGCTTATGGTGCTTCTAAGTGAGCCTCGTAGATTCAGTACTGATATCGATATCATTGTTGAACCAGAAACGAATATTGACGATTATATCCAAAGGGCTGGTGTTCTGTTTCCGTTCAAAAGAGTAGAGGAGCATTTTAGAGATGTGAAGCGGGGCATAGAAAAAAGGCATTTCCGTTTCTATTTTGATTCTCCATATAGCGAAGAAGAAATAAGGGTACTGCTGGACGTTGTTTTTGAAGAGAATCCCTATCCCAGAGTCGTGGAAAAAGAAGTAGACAACAGCCTTCTGCTGAGTGAGGGAGAGAACCTGCTTGTTAGAATTCCTGATAAAAACTGTATCCTTGGAGATAAACTCACTGCTTTTGCACCGCATACAACAGGTATCCCGCTTGGAATAGGCAAGGAACTCGAGATAATCAAGCAGATGTATGATTGCTGGACTATATTGCAAGAAATGGATGATTACGAAATGGTATCACAGGTCTATCATAGAGTTTCCTACATAGAGATGGGTTATCGAAATCTCAATCTGACACCGAAGGATTGCCTTTTTGACACAATTCAAAGCTGTATCTGTATTTTAGGAACAGGCAGCATCAAAAAAGATGAATACAAAAAATATCTTGAGGGAATAGATGCAATTAAAAATCATCTTTTTAACGGTAAGATAAATGGGCAGATTGCAGAAAAGTGCGCATGTGAAATAATGTATTTGGCTGCATGCCTCTTGACGGGTAATGAATATATGCAGATTGAGAACCCAGATGCTTATAGAACCGTTAAGCTTCCGATCAAGGGCATCAAGAAAGTGAGTGGAATAAAAAATGTAGATCCAGTTTCGTACGCCAAAATCGTGAGATCTTTCCAGATGTTGCTGGAATTTGGTTTATTTACGAATGGTGTGCTGGAGTCGATGAATGATTGATCATGACTACCATTTCAAGTGGTTTCATTATATCCATGCGATATGCAAATCCGTACCGGAAACAGTCCGGTTGTCCATTTCGGCAAAAGTTCCGAATTGTAATAGGAGAAGCACTTGCACACTGTCCGATCTTCTTAACCTACATATAGTAATTTTTGGAGTTGATCCGGTCGGAGCATAGGGGATATTTTATTATCGTGCTTTGCACATGGGGAATCACCCTGCTGCTTAGATTGGCAGTAAATTGAATAAAGAAAAAGTGAATTTTATTGTAAACACCGGAAAGGTAAATGGATATGATCAAAGAACTGGTAAAGAAAAGCCGCAGTTATCGTGGATATGATGAATCCCGTAAGATTTCGAAGGAAGAATTGATGGAACTGGTAGACTGCGCACGTTTCGCCCCGTCCAGTGTGAATCGTCAGCCGTTTAAGTATCTGCTGGCTTATGAACAGTCAGACTTGGACAAAATCCAGCCGCTGACAGGCTGGGCGCGTGCGCTACCGCATATGAAGCTGCCGCATCCGGGAAAGTGCCCGACTGCGTTTATCGTGATCTGTCAGAATACCGATTGGGATCCGGATTTGACTCACAATCTTCGGGATGTGGGCATCGTTGCCCAGACAATGCTGTTGGCTGCTACAGAAAAGGAACTGGGCGGCATCATGATCGGAAATTTCAGCCAGAAGAAGCTCGCTGAAACCATGAATCTTCCCGAAAACATCGTTCCGATGCTGATCGTTGCTTTCGGTAAACCGGACGAGGAAATCGTCCTGATCGAAGTCGAAGCCGGAGAGAGCCTGAAATATTATCGTGACGACCAGGATACGCATTATGTTCCTAAGCGGAAATTGAACGATATTATTCTTTGAAATGACGGATGATGCATTACAACTTAATATTTGCAATTTAACTTAATATAAGTTATTACTCGAATAACTTGGGAACCTGTATAGAAAACGATGATGTTCTCAAAGCCAAAACAGCGCCCGGAAATCTAACCGGACGCTGTTTTTGTAAAATAACCGGTGACGCGGGGTGCTTCTGTCCCGCGCATATTTTGTGAAAGCGGGATAAATATGGCCGGTTATACTCCACCAAAAATCGAAGACGCACCGAGAAGCTTTATAGGCGTCGGCACACGCGAACTTGTTATTGCCGCGGCCGGCGTTATCCTGGCTGTTCTGGTTTATCTTTCAGATATGTTCGCGCCGCTGAAAATCGGTCTTGCCATCATCTGCGCGGGTGTCGGTGTCGGAATTGCCTTTGGACGGGATCCGAAAACGGGCAGAAAATTTGAGGAGATGATCACCCAGATCCTGATGTTTTACGGTCGGGACAAGTTTCACCAGAAGGGGATCGATCACGTAGAAAAGTATGACTACAGCGAACGAAAGCCGGAAAAGCCGAAAAAGGAACCAAAAGCACTTTTTCATATGCGGCCGATCGACCTGACAGTTTCTTATGTTCTTCAGCTTTGCTCGCTTGCCTTCCTCGGTGTCCTGATCACGTATCTCTGGGGAGGCGGTCTCGAAGAGGACCTGTTCCGTTACAACGCGAACCGGGGCTGATCTATGGATATGTCCGGTCTGCTGTCGATGATGAAATGGATCGGGGCAATTTTCCCGATCTTCAACATCGAGTTTCCATTCCATATTGCCTATGACATCATAATCAGGCTTGCCAGTTCCTGGATTCTCGAAGATTCGGTAGGCGAGATAGCTGATTTCTTCAATTCCGCTTTCGGTTCCGCGATCCAATATATGTATGATCTGGACCAGCCGTTCCTGAAAATGTGCCTGGACATGTGGAGCTCCACGATAAAATTCGCGCTGGCGCTGCTGCCGCTGATGCTGCTCCTGTCTATTTTCAGTACGGTCAAATACAGCGGAGAGCGAAGTTCGCTCACGCTGGTAAGAACCAGAGAACTTGCGTTTGGAACCATTCTCAATGTCGGGCTTGCTGCCTCAAGCTACTGGATTTTCACAAAAGTTCTTGCCATATCCACAGCACTGGGCAAGCAAATGTTGGCGCTTTCTGGCATAACTGTAACCACCAATTTTTCAGATATTGCTGAGCGGATTTTTCTTCCGTCAATGATTACTCATCTGGACGGATCATCGGAAGCGCTGCTTGTTGTACTGATGTTCCTCCGTCTGTTCCTGACCCTGGTATTGTTCATTTCAATCGTACTCGTTTCCGTCTCAACGAGGATCGGAATTCTTCTTCTCTTCGGAATATCACCGGTCTGTTTCGTCCTTTCGGTTTATGAAGAGTTTGACTGGATCAGGACCAGTTGGATAAAGACGTTTCTTGGATTTATTCTGACACCTGTTATTGACGGGATACTTCTCGCGCTGATTATGCTCAACAATGAAAAATTCGTCAGCGGTATGTCTATGGGAGAAGTCTTCAGAACATTGTGTATTTCTATCGGTATTGCCTGCATGATCGTTGTACTGCACAGTGAGGTAATCAAGAAGATATTTGATTCCCTGATTGCAGATATCAAAAAAGCAGTAAGAGCGGTCAAAATTGCCGCTCAGGTAATTGCGAGGATCGCCCTGGCAATTACATCCGGAGGAACTTCCGAAGCCGCGGAAGCTGCGGCCAAAACCGCGAAAGCTGCGGGGAAAATGAAAGACGCTGAAAATGCAACGGATGCTGCAAGCAAGACAAAAGACGCGGCGAAAACCGCTGAGAAGAAGGAAACTAAACCTCAAAAAGAAAAGCCTTCTCCCGGGAAAAAGAACATGGAAAAAATCCGGGAGCGGAACATGGACAAGTACGAATTGAAGCCTGATGAAGTCGCGAAAGCGGGTTCCGCTGCCAGTGATGTGCTCAGAGCTATGGATGAGATCTCCCGGGAGAAATACGGCGAGCCTCTGAATACAGCTGTCAGGAAAGGCATGAAACAGCCGGAAGCTGTCCGTAAATATTTTGACCGGCACGGCGGAGCTGCCGGCATGATGGCAGCCGACCTCATGGATCGAGCCGGGCAGACGATTTTTTATGCCGACACGCCCGAACAGCCGCAGCCGGAAGTGAAAGACCGAAAAGATACCGACAGGTTGACAGAGGACGATTCCTATAGGGGCTTCCGAAGAAATATGGAACAGGAAGGTGTGGATTCGGATTATTTTCCGGACAGATCCCTTCCCGATGGCGGTTATGAAGATACCGGAGCCGATACCTTTAGAAACCTGAACGATGTCGCCAGACACGGGATGGATATTGCCATGCGTGGCGGGGCATATGATGAGATCAAAAAGGGCATGAGGGAAGATTTTGAAAAGAAACAAAACCTTGGTTTTGATATGAAATTCCAGAATTATACGCTCACAAATTTTGAAATGGAGGTTAAAAAAGCAAATGAATAGGGATATTTTCTGTGTGCTGTTTTTTCTGTCTGCTATGTTTTTGCTGATTTTCTGCTGTTCTGTCGCGGAAGTCTATGAGGATCCGGATATGTGCTTCTCGCTCACACAGGATGGCTGGATCAAGGATCTGGTCAATGCTTACGAGATCAAGGCATCAGATGCAAACCTTTACGGGTTTGACGCATTTTCCGCACTAACTTTTGCTGCTGAACTGGGGAAGGTGGATTTTGAGATCAGCATGGACCCGGAAAAACCATACGACAGGGCTCTGATTTTCTTTGATAGAGACACTTTCAAACCAGCTTCATCTGATACCACGAAACCCGTCACGATTGTTATGAACGCCATCATGGATCCGGAGAAACTTGATGAAGATCTGTATCAGAAATACGCATGTCTGAAATATTCCGTGATCAGCGATAACCAGGAAATACGGCGGGACATCCTGATCTGGGCGAATGAACAGGGAACGCAGATTCCAATTGACGGAATCTTTTGGTTCATGTATCTTCCCAAAGAATATGGAAAGAAAGACATCGCAAAATACGGATCTGTTCTTAATTACCTTACACGTTTCGTTTATGAGACAAAACAGAGCAACCTGGATTTCAGCAGTCTGCTTTCCTCTTTGGAAACAGATGAAAGCGGAATCTTCGAAACTCGGACAACAAGACAGCTGACCGGCAGGGGGTATTCCATTGGATTTATCGCGGATCCTTCCTTTGTATTTTTAACCATAGTTAACACTGATGCCGTACTGTTTCGGAACAATGACTCTGTCATCGATTATTACGCAAAAGTGACAAGTGTTTTTTAATTTGAGGGAGGAAAAAAATGGGAAAAGATTTGACATTTGAGCAAATGACGCATTTGGTAGGGGCTACTGTTCTCAGCTGTGACTATGCGGGAAACGCGGAAGAGGAATATGTGGTAGAGGAGTATGACAGCGAACATGGCCGTATCTCTGTCAGCAGGAGAATTGATAACCGCGTTACATCTATCTGGCCGGAGGAACTGTATAAGTGGCATTTCAGGTATCCCGGATCTTTGGTAATCACAGACGAAATGAAGCGCTGCCCCTTGAAATTCTGGGCCTGCTCTTGTGAATGCGCATGGTTCGATGAAGATACAGGCCGCTGCGCTGTCTTTTTCAATCGATTGGTAAATGAATAATCCTTTTTTTCAGCAGAAAAAACTGCCCAAATTGAGCAGTTTTTTCTGAAAGAGGTCATTCAATCTGCAGAACCAGAGGATCATTCTTCAGAAGATTTTTCCTCTTTCTTTTCTTCTTCCGCAGGCTTTTCGACAACGATTTCAGGCTGTTCTTCGGCAGTCCCGCATTCATCCTGGCTGACAGCATTCTTCACATTATGTGCGAAATCTTTTGCGGCGTTCCCTACCTGGTTCATTGTGTTTTTCACCCGATTGTTTCCAAGCTGAGGACCGTTGAAGCTGAATCTGTATCCCATGACAAACAGAATGCCCACCACAAAGAAGATCGCCCAGAAGAAAGCGCACAGCAGGATCACAGCCAGCCAGATCGGAATCTCAAGGAATAATTCTCCTGTGCTCTTCTTCACGACAACAGTGTTTTTTGAGAAGAAGTCCCAGCAGGTTTTGAAGCAGCTGTTTCCGGATTCTTTCATTTCATCGACGGGGATATTGAAGCTGCCTTTCGCCCCCTTCTTGTGCTCTTCGCAGCACTTTCCTCGGATTTTTCTTCGGCCTGTTTTTCCTTTTCAAGATAAACCGCGGCGTCGACCGCGTCCCATCCGCAGGCTTCTAACGCTTCTTTTGCCTTTGCGTAACTCACCCCGAAGGTGCTGACAAGCTTTTCAACCAGTTCAATTTTTTCCATGATTATTCTCCTTATTTTCGGAATCAGGATTCAGTTAATTAATTTTTTTGCAGCAGTTCGATCGCTGCCAACTTAGGTACTGTTTTTCATCAGGTTCCTGTATATGTCCTTTGTAATACGACATCAAGATAAAAGGAGCCTGTGAAATAAATTAGAATCTGGTTATAAGAAAGAAAAGATTTTGTTCAGAATTCTGAAGTATATCTAATTATTTGAGCAGAGACTGAAACGTCGGTTGACTCTCGGTATTCTGACGCAGAATAAACACAACAGCGGATTTTCTATTTCTAATGGTAATAATTATTGTGACTCAATTCTGTTGCTGATAAAATTGATTTGTTTATGTTTCCGGTTTTCCGGAAAAAGAATTGACATATTGGATTAGATTGAAGGGATAAGGCAGATGGATATTGCGATTCTTGTTTTGATTCTTTTCGGATCATTGAATATGGTCCGCAATATCTACCGCTATTACCAATTTCTCAAATCATCCCAGGATGTTCTCTCATCAGGCAACAAGCGTGATAATTTCTGGATGAGCCTGGCACTTCTTCTTTTGGTTTTCTTCCTGATCGGTTATCTGTTTGTCGGCTTTTTCTCTGATCCTGATCTGATGATGGCCTTCATTCTTTTCTTTGGCAGTATATTCGTCACGATTGTGGAAACTGTGATGTTCCGGCTGATCGAAACGGCCAAAGAACGCAGTATTGACGTGGCAGAGGTTCTGGTCGGCGTAATCGATGCCAGAGACCCGTATCTGAATGGTCACAGCCGTCATGTACAGGAGCTGACCATGCTTCTTTACCGGTATCTTCCGAAACACCTGAAAAAGGAGCTGAATGCGGTCAGCCTTGAATATGCCGCTTTGCTGCATGACGTCGGGAAGCTCGGAGTCCCCGAGGCTATTCTCAACAAGCCTGCCAAACTGGATCCGGAAGAATGGGAAGTCATTGTAAAACATCCGGCGGTGGGCGTCACTATCCTCAAGCCGCTGCATTCTTTCGACAATATCAAAGACTGGATCCTTTATCATCATGAGAGGATGGATGGAAAAGGATACTATAAGCTCGATGGAAGCCAAATTCCGCTGGCTGCCCGCATGATATCAATCACGGATACATATTCTGCAATCACAATGCGAAGATCCTATAAAGACGCCAAAACTCATGAAGAGGCAATCAGAATTATGCAGGAAGTTTCCGGAAAACAGCTGGATCCGGACCTGCTGAATATATTTGTGAATATACCGAAGGAAGAAGTGGAACGCTGTATTCCTGAAAAGGTGGACTATCATAAAGACTGAATTCATTCAGTGACCGGACAACATCTATGGACATAAAAGAAATCAAACTGAAACACGTTTATGCAGTAACACTCAGGGATGTGTATGACATTCCGGATCTGATCATCGGTCCCAATCTTGACGGCAGTTATGATTTCAACTTGAGAAACATCATGTTCATTGGCACAGACAAAAAGAAACAGGGATATCAGTTGTCTCCCGAGGGGAGAATTCGCCCGATCGAAGGACTGCTGTTCGATGAGGAACAGCTGATCGCTGAAGGGCTAAACCTGGATGAGGTTTTAGAGAAGTTTGACCGTATCGTGAAAAAACATCTGGTATGGTCAGATTCTACATCAAAAAAGACAGAATATGCCTTGGGATACGCTGAGTTTCATTTGGCTGATGACTTGATCAGATATTGCTGTTCAACGCGCAGCTCAGTGATTCAGGTATTCCTCTTGGTCCGCGCACAGCGAAAATATCAAATTCATTTTTCAGACGATCAAATGTGAATTCTTGCGGATCATACAGTTTCTGAAGTTTAATCCGCATCAGGCTGGTGATCGTAAGCCCTTTATGTTGAAATCGGTATGGAATGTCGGTTTCTGTAACGAGGCATTTGTAGAGAATAGCGGATACCGGTGCTCCTACATACATGAAAACAGTGTCTCCTTTTTTGATTCCTTTTCCCTGTTTCCATTCGATTTCTTTTTCATGATCAAAGGCATGAACAATGTCATAATAGATTGGATTTGATGGGATGATCCATTCCTTCGGAGGGCGAAGCGCCTGTTTTTCTTCACGGGAGGCTGTTTCTTCATAGCTCATATCAATCCAGCCGCATATCTCTTCAAGTGGAACGGTTCCGTCAAGCAGGACGGATACCCATTTTGGTCCAGCCGTGTGGTATCCTGAAAAATACCCCTCATTATGCCGAAGAATGTCTGCAAGCTGTGTGCTGTCTGTCTTAAAATTGAGAACATCGACATAATCTTCTTCTGACAGACCGAGTCTTTTGCGGGGAATATCCATCACGATTCCATACCATTTCTGATTGTCCGTGTGCCTGAATACCGCATATCCCGGATATCGCATCCACGGATATTCGATCTCCGCAATGTATTTTTTGCGGACATAATCAAAGACTTCATCACGCAGAGAATGATATGATTTCTGATTTGACATGATCTTCAATCTTTATAATCAAACTGTTTCAGCGCCACATTTACTGACCGGGTCATCTCCCGGGAAAAGCCGGAGTTGTATTTTCGTTCGCAAAAGGCTTGTATCCATTCTTCATAGGACTTTTCGCCGCTCTTGTATTCCAGCATGTCTTTTAATTCGTCAGCAGAATGCCGGTGATAGCAGTTCTCCTGAACTATATACTGCAAATCTGCCCTTTGCGGTTTTGTTCGGTTTTTCTGCTGTTCCGTCGGATAACCGAACACAAGCAGCGCAGCGGGGAAGACATATTCCGGAAGATTCAATATTTCCCGCTGCGTTTCGATGTTCTCCATGATATCACCAATATAGCAGGAGCCGATACCGAAGGATTCTGCAGCAATGACGGCATTTTGCGCGGCGATCAGTGCGTCATCGATTGCCAACAGCAGGTCTCCTGCGCCGGGTTTGCGCGGTTCACATCCGGCGGAAAGGAAGGCTTCATACCACTTCAAACAATCCGCGCAGAAGACCAGTACCAGTTTCCCGTCCGCTATGAACGGCTGATGATCGCAGGATTCGCTCAGTTTGACCTTTATTTCCGGATCAGTAATGCGGAGTATGGTATAAAGCTGCTGATTTCCCGCAGTCGGGGCATTGACCGCAGCAGTCAAAATTTTCCGAACAATCTCTTTGTCGATTTCCCGATCTTCAAAAACCCGAACGGATTTACGCTTTATCAGCTGCTGTATGATTTCGTTCATGACCTGCTCCTTTCTCATTCTTTTTGAATATGAATGTCCACGGAATGTGTATTACTCGATCAGATGTATGTATATAATTTCTACTAAAGGGCCGGATTCGGATGGACTCGACAGAATCGCAGTCGCGCAGATGGTATATCATGAAGTGCAAAGTGACAACTGATCAGCAGTAAATAACGGTTTTTTTCCACAACAGATGAAAAGAGGGTAAAACAGTTGATTTCTTGTTTTACCCTCTTTCATTGCCGATCAATTAATCATCTTTAGAATGACGTTCACCGATCTGATACTCTTCCTGATTCGCAAACATTTCCCGTACTGTTATCGGTTTGTCGCCGGTAAGTTTTTCGAAATCATCGGTCCAGGTATCCATCTTTCCTTCGCGGATCGCCTGCGCAAATGTCACCATCCCATCTGAAGAAAACGGAGCTTCAGAGCCCTTCAGGAACACACCGTCTGTTGTACGCGGTACACCCATCGCGTCAAAAATCTGATAATTTTCCTCATCCGTAACGAAATGATATCCGACAGAATTTCCGGTTTCTTCGTTTCCGATCTCACAGAATCGAGTAATGGTCATCAGCTCAGGACCGTTAATATCAAGAATCGCATGGTCATACTGCGGTTCAAATGCACGGTGAAGTGCATAAGCTACTGCCTTTGCACAGTCTTTTCGGGAGATATAGGCCATCAGCCCGTCACCCTGGGAATTCGTCAGCGGACCGCCCATCTTGACATAAGTGTAATAGTTAGTGATCATCGCTTCGGCATACTGTGAATTGCGCAGGAAAATATAATCGAGTCCCTGTGAAGCAATATACCGTTCGGTATAGATGTGATCCTTCTTTTCTACAGAAGGATTGGTCTCGTCGCCTGCATTGACAAGAGACGTATAAATGATTTTCTTTACGCCGGCAGCCTTTGCGGCATCGACACAGTTTTTATGAGCATTCTGACGTTTCGGTCCGACAAAAGGCATGGAAATCAGCGCCAGTGCGTCTGCTCCTTTGAAGGCTTCGATCAATCCATCCGGATTATTGAAATTGGTTACATGGGTTTCAACACCCATCTCCGCATATTTTTCCAAAGATGCGGGATTGTATCCACAAAAAATGAGATTTTCTTTTGGTTCCAGGGTCAAAAGAATATCAGCGGCATTTCCGCCCAAATTGCCATCGACACCGGTAAGTAGTAATTTTGCCATTGTTTACTCCTTAAAAAGATGAAAATAAGACCTGCAGCTGACCATTATGCAGCTGCCATTTGGATATTTCTGATATTATAAGGGACAAACCTGCTTCCGAAAACCGTAAAATCAATACTTTCGCTGACGACAAATGTAATGAAACGAGTATTAATTCTGGAAAAACTAATTATTAGTCAGTCCTACCAAAGTAACTGATCCCTTTTTCCAGATATCTTCGCTTTTCAACGGTTGGATAATTCTCCACGATATACCTGTAACCTGGGCAGTCACTTCCGTGATCACAGATGATTCCACAGGCCTGAAGATGTGAATAGATAGTAACAGTTCCGAGAAATTTGAAGCCTCGTTTCTTTAGATCTTTGCTGATTCGATCAGACAATCCATTGCTGACCGGGATATATCCGTCCCCATGCTTGTTATACAGGATGGTCTTGCCCTCTGAATATGCCCAGAGATATTCTGAAAAAGTCCCGAACTCCTCACAGATTTTCCGAAAACATTGAGCGTTATTGATTACTGCCTCGATCTTTCTCCTGGAACGGATCATCCCTTCCGTATTCATGATCCGCTCTATATCTGATTCATCGTATGCCGCGATTTTGTCGTATTCAAAGTTATCGAAGCAGCTGCGGAAGATCTCCCGTTTCAGGATCATCATATTCCAATTCAGTCCGCACTGCATGACTTCCATCATGAGAAATTCAAACTGTCCGCGGTCGTCATGAAGCGGAACGCCCCATTCCTCATCATGATATCGCAGATTCAGTTCTGATGTGTTTCCCCAGTTGCAATAAGCCATATTTTCCAATCGATTATTTAGTTATGAAAATAATCTGTCAATAACCTATCCGCTTTTACGGCATAAGCATAGGCTTCCGGATTTGCCTTTTTTACTCTTTTCAATGGGATAAGTATCGGATGATTTATTGATTTTTGTATATTTTCTCGTGGTTAATTGCTAAAAGGATGCTTATGGGACTGTTAGATCTGTTTAAAGGGAAAAAGAAAGATACGCCAAAATCAGTGCAGAAAGAGCCGGATCCCAACGAACTGTCCGACCCCGGCAAGCCTACCGCAGATACCGTTGACCTGGTAAGCGTCATTGCTATCGACGATCCTTTCCTGATTACAAAGGAAGGAGCTTTTGTCCTGATGTTCGAGATCCCTGAAATCGATATGGACATCTATGGACAGACAGAAGCGGAGCTCTGCGAACGTTATCAGATGACACTCGGAGCTCTTCCGCCGGGGACAAAGTTCCAGCTGACCGTATTCGAAGAACCATTCGATCCTTCGGACGATATTCGTTACTTTACAGAACGGTCCGAGGCTTTTCAACAGGAAATCGCGTACATGGATCCGACATCGCTTCCCTATATTCAGGGAAAAGATCTAGCGTCATCCTGTATCGCCATGATTGCCAGAACAGCTGAGATTTATGACACAGTCAAACCCATCCGGCGAAGGACTGTGATTACTCTCTACTATCTTCCCGGGGCGGCGAATGTAGCCCGGAACATTGTCATGGGACAGTATGCGGAAGCGGATATTGCTGAGATCCGGAAAGGGAAAGACTCTGCGATGGAAAACCTTGAGGAACGGATCTCCATTCTGCAGAGTGCGTTTGCCGGTGCAGGACTTCCGCTTGTTCAGCTTACACCTCCCGAGGCTTTGAATGCGATATGGCGGACTATGCATCCGTTCTCATCCAACGATCCGGAAGTTACAGCCTCGGATATAGCGAAAAATATGGTTCTCGGTGAGGAAATCTACAAAAAGAATCCTCCAGAACTTGAGGAATGGACAGTTGACATGAAACCGGAAGAGATCTCCTCCATGTTGAGCCCAAACTATGTGATCGAACGGAAAGACATGCTGGAAATAGATGGCGTCCTCATTAAAGGCTATGTCGTCTATGACTTCCGACCGAACCGGCCCACGCACATGTACCGCCTGAACAGCCTTTCCGGCTCATGGCTGGGGACATTATTCGTTGAAGTCATGGATCCCGCGGTTGCCGCGGACAAGCTTTCGCAGCGTGAAACGCAGCTTTCCGCGCAGGAAATGGTAAAAGCAAAACAGGGAATGCTGATAGATTTTGGCGTCAGACAGGAAGTCAGCGCAGTCCAGGAAAGCCGCATGCAGCTTGAAACCGCTGGACAGGCACCGATCAACATCCGTTTCTTTGTTTTCCGCACTGCTCTTTTGAAAAAAGAGCTGGAAAACAGGTGCCGGGAAATGGAGAGTCTTTTCAAAACAATCGGGGTTGCAGCTTTTCCCGCAGATTATACCCAGAAACACCTCTGGCGTTCCTACATTCCACTCGGCGTGATGTGCACGGAGCAGAAGCGGCGGAACATGAACGCTCCTGCGTTGTCCACATTTTTCTGGCCGCAGCGGAAACGCTACAACGAGGAAGACGGAATCTACATGGGCTTCGATGAATCAACCAACCTTCCGCTGTTTCTGGATCCATTTGGCGCGGCCAATAACAAAACACCAACTTTTCTTTCCATCGGACGCCCGGGTGCAGGAAAATCCGTCTGGCTGAAAACCATGATGACTTCCGCCATGATTTCCGGCGGCAGGGTTATGGCCGTGGATATCGAAGGCGAGATGGAGGAATATTGTAAATATTATGGCGGACGATACATCGAAGTCGGAACGCCAAATGGTGAACTCATCAACGTCATGGATATTCAGTTGGATACAGACGATCCGCTGATTGGCGGAACAGAGCAGCTGGTAGCTTTTGCAGAAGCTGTTCGCGGTGCTGCGATCCATCCGGGACCGGAATGGAATGTGCTGGCGGATGCCTACAAGCGTGCTCTGGTCGACCGGGAATGGCTGAAGGAAAACTATGATGGATCTTTCGAAGTTCTGAACCGTGAAGGCTGGAAGAGTGAGGATGCTCCGCTGCTCGGAGATATCGTGGATATTCTCCGCCGGGATCAGTCTAATCCGGATGCGTTCTCAATGAGCCAGATGCTGGCGCAGTATGTCGGAAATGGCGTCTACGCGTCTTATTTCAACCGTCCGACCACCTTCAACATACGGGATGAACGGCTCGTGATCTTCGGCCTGAAGCACGTCAATACGCATTCATCCTCAAACCAGCTGCGCGTATATCTCTGGCAGATCCTCGGCCTGATCTGGTCCGAGGTGCTTGGTCGGTATATGAAGGATAAAAATACCGCGAACAACGTTATGCTCGATGAGGTCTGGGCTTTGTTGAAGGCTCCGGGCGGCGTCGGCGCTATTGAAAACATGGCGCGTCGCTTCCGGAAACGCAAAGCCGGACTTTGGATGGCGACACAGGAAGTGCGGGAATTCCTGGATTCCGGAGACACAAAGAAGATCCTCTCCATTGTCGGGAACACTTTTCTCATGGATCAGCGGCCTACGGAAGCCTCACTTCTCCAGAATCTGTATTCCCTTCCCTCGGGAACGGAGAATGTCCTGACACACTTAGGGACCGGACGCGGCCTGATGGTCCTTCCGGACAAAATTCTGCGTGTTTCTGTCAGCGTTCCGAAGGAATGGCATTCATATTAGGAGTGTCAGATGAATCGTCCCGTCATTCTCATCTTCATAGTCGCAGCCATCGCGCTTCTGCCGATGTGCTGTGTTTTCACAGGTTTCCTCGGCGGAAGCAACTTCATGGCCTGGCGCGTGATGGAATCCATCGATTCGAAGCTGGGATCCGACGCCCAGAAGATCAAATCCGAAATGTCGGAATTTCTGGATATGCATTCAAAGGAAACCTACGATGAAGAAAACAAAGAGGGCTGTGTCCGCACCTGGGAGCAGCTTTTCCGGCTGGAATTCTGTGAATACGACCTAAGCGATTATCCCATTGCAGATCTTGGTCCCGGAGACGGAGAGGGATACTGTCCCGCAGCAGGCTGCCCAATCGCGAAAACTATCTATGACTGCAATTCTCTTGAAGATCAGTACGGAAGCGTTCCCTTTGAGGTGGACTGTCTGGATGGCGTGCTTATCGACAGCAACGGGAACGGCGAGCATGATTCAGAAGATAAAGCAAAGATGACGACCTGCCACCCATACTGGGATTCCGTAGGTGCATGCTGCTGTGCTTACAGCGGATCTCACGCCGGCTGGGATCAGGCAACGGGTGACGGTCGAATGGGACAGGCGATCTTCACGCCTGTTTCAGGGACGGTGGTCGATGTTGGTATGACCTCGACCGGATGGGGCTACCGTGTGACTATTTACAACTGCGGTATGCTGTATACCTTCAATCACATGCTTCCGTCGAAGATGACAAGCAGCCCTCCGGTAAAAGTCGGCGATCACGTCCATGCTGGCGACGTTGTCGGTTGGATGGGCGGCGGCACGGGGAATCCGGCGGATGACGGCAATTCATCCGGAGCACACCTGGATTACACCTCATATATGTGTTATATGGGCGACCAGTATACGGGAGAATACTGGCGGGGAGTTGGCGGCGTATCTGTCGACAGCGCTTCATATGGATTCAGAAATCAGAATTATCCCTACGACTATTCAGAAGACTCATGCAGTTCCGGAGGAGCCGCGTCATGTCCGGAACTTTACGCGGGCAGTCCGGGATCTCATCTGATCGATGCGGCGACCTGTTCATCCGGCAGGACAAAATGCAAATGACAGGGAGGGTGGAATGAGAAATACTTGGAATCATCTTGCGGTTGTTCTTTACTCGGTCGGGATCATTCTCCTCTGCCTGTTTTTTGTTCATCTGCAATCTGACAAAGCAGAGCTTCCCACTGATTTTCCGCAGCCAGCATTTACCGCGACAGCAGTGCCAAGGGTAATGGAAACGCCGACAATTCCCACAGACATATCATCACACCAGCCGGAGAGGATGGTCACTCACCAATATACATTTGATACTTTGAACGCTGAACCGGTCCCGGCAAAGGCGGGTATGCTGACTGTCCGGAATATCACAGAGAGCAGATATTTTTCTGAGCCGACGGAATCATTTGAGCATGTATACCGGGAGGAAAACGGTCTTTACGACTGTTTCATCTACGGCAT
>JAFPZX010000072.1 GCA_017417055.1 Anaerolineaceae bacterium | reverse complement strand
CAGACAGACAGACAGACAGACATAACTGCGCCCTTTTTACAAATAAATATAAGCTAATAAAAGCGTGCTCTATGGGATAATCATATCCTATGGAGTGCGCTTTTTTGCGTTGTGATGAAATATATAAAAAGAGGGTATCGGGATAATGCAGGAATACTATTTCGCTAATTACCGCCTGTTGGTAGATGATGCTATAAGTGAACATGAATCCATGCAGTATCTCTCTGCCTTCAGGAATGAGATGTCCTATACCCATACCTTCACGGTTCACATGGGTGAAGAAACTCTGCTGGACAAAAAATACGAAGAAGTCTTAAAGCATACGCAGATGTGTACTACGGAGAATTTTGCAATATATGATGATGGAGATACATGGAGTATTCTCAGCCTGCTGAATGAAACTGCCCTGAAATATCACATGAAGTATGTGGTTACTGCTTCAAAGGATTATAGCGAAATGACTGTGTATATGTCGAATGAGCCGTATTACTCTGAAGCAAGGGACAAATGGAAAAAGCCGCACATCCCGTTTTCAAGCATAGTCCGTACATTCTGTGAGGCGGGAATGGTAATGCATGACGGTCTTCCTCTTCATGCTTCCATGGTGGAGAAGGACGGACAGGGTATCATTTTCTTAGGACCTTCCGGTATGGGGAAATCCACGCAGGCGAAGTTGTGGGAAAAGTATCAGAAAGCTGATTTTATCATAGGCGACAGACCGGGATTGCGGTATATTGACGGTACATGGTATGGCTTCGGTATGCCGTGGGATGGCAAGGACAATATCAGAAATCAGAAGAAAGTACCTATCAGAGCACTGGTTTCTTTGGAACAGGCAAAGGAAAACCGGATAAAAAAACTGACAACGCAGCAGGCAATGCTGGTGCTTCTGAACCAGGCTATGATACCGATGTGGGATAATGCAGCAATGGATAAGGCAATGACACTTATGGGAAAACTTGCTGGAGATGTTCCATTTTATCACCTTAAGAATCTGCCTGATAAAAATGCCACAGATATAACTTACAAGGCAGTATTTGAGGAGGAGACCGATGGATAAGATTTCTTTTAACGAGTTTACAAAGCTGATGGCGGATAACGCATATAAGTCGGACACGCCGTCAACAGGGTCTTTTGAACTGACTCCGCTCTGCAATCTGGACTGTAAGATGTGCTATGTCCATTTGCAGGACCCCTCCGTAAAGGAAAGAATGCTCAGAAAAGAGCAGTTGATCCCGCTGATCCAGGGTGCGATAGATGACGGAATGATGGTCGCTCTGCTTACCGGCGGGGAGGCGATGACACACCCGGATTTCTGGGATATCTATATGTATCTGATCGACCATGGCGTGTCGGTGCAGGTCAAGACCAACGGCATTCTGCTGAATGAGGAGAATATCAGAAAATTTACGGAGTATCCGCCATTCAGAATCGATATATCACTCTATGGCTGTGACAGTGAGTCTTATGTAGCTGTAACCGGAGTGGACGCTTTTGAGACAGTTACAAAGAATATCCGCGCGGCGATAGATATGGGACTCAACATACGGCTTATGATCACGCCAAGCAGTTTTCTGTCTCCGTGGATAGAGCAGACTATGACACTGGCGAGAACTTTTGATGTTAGCGTTAATGTCAGTGGTATGCTTTTGGAACCTAATCCCGATACCGGAAGGCATAAAAGTGAATTTGATCTTTCCAACATAGAAGTTGACAAAATAATGGAAATGAAAAAGGAGATCTTCTTTCCGGATTACAGTCAGGAAGATAATGAGATTTATGGTCATTCAGACAGACCGGATGTATCGGAAAAAGGACTATACTGCAATGCCGGGAGAACAGGTTTTGCGTTAAACTGGGATGGCACCCTGGCACCATGTCTTGCATTTCCGAAAACGGTTATAAGTGTGAATACGCTTGAAAAGGGTTTCCATCGGGCGTGGTCGGAATTGAATGAGGCAATCAGGAACTTTGTAATCCCAGAGAAATGCCATAGCTGTGAATACAACACAAGATGCCATTACTGTCCGGTTTCGCACAGCAGGACAGCGGATCGACACCTGTGCGACGAATCGGTATGTGCTTATACCATAGAACGCATTGAAATGGCAAATAATAAACATAATACTGAAAATAAAGGAGAATGATGATGATCAAGGAAGGTTTTGTGCTTAGAAAAATGCCGGGAATGAATCTTGTTATGCCGACAGGCGCAAATGTGAAGGAGTTTAAGGGAGCATTAGTTCTGAATGACACCGGAGCTTTGATCTTTTCCGAATTGAAAAGCGGAAGAACGATCGAGGAAACGGCTGAAACTCTTACCCGCGAATATGATGTAACGCTTGAAAAAGCAAAGAGCGATGTCGAAAAGACGATCGCTTCGTTGAAAGAAGCAGGCGTTATCAATGCTTAGTATATGATCCCTTCAGGGGTTATATAAATTTTACGAAAGGAGATTACTGCAATGGACAATGAAAAGAAGGTCTATGAAGAGCCTACTGTTACTATGGTAGAGTTTGATTTCAGTGACAGAATTGCTGCTTCAACCTGTGGTTGGAGTACATCTGGATGCGGCCAGAGCGTGTTTTAACTAACCGGGATACCGGACACAAAATTGATGACTCCTCCGACCTTTTTTCGGGAAGGCGGAGGAGTTGTTTTTCAGAATCGTAATGGTGGATACAATAACAGCCGAGGGTGTGTTCTTAATGGGGAGAATACTGGAAACGATTTCCGGACGTCGGAATACTATAAGCTGGCAGGATATCTCCAGAGTATTTGGAAAGATGACGGCAAGGAGGTACGGTATGGATCACGAAGCGCTCATACGACGGCAATGGCCGGACTATGAGGTATTGGGTGTCCTGGGAGAGGGAACAAGTGGCCGCGTCTATGAGATCGCGCACAAGAGTCCGACCGGCGAGGTGCGGTACGCGGTCAAGGTCATTTCTTCCGAGAAGGCACCGGAGCGAGTTCGCCAAGGGGGAGCCCGGGATGAAATCAAACAATATCCGGAAAAGTGCGTGAAGGATCTGAGCCTGGAGGCACGGGTGATGCAGATCCTGAAAGGAGACCCGCACATCGTCTCCATAGAGGATTTCGCCGTGATGCGCGATGAGGAATCCGATCAAGATTATGTACTGATCCGCATGGAGCTGTTGAAGCCTTTCAGGCTTTGGCGTGAACAGCGTGACGAACTGACCCAAGAGGACATCGTTCGCCTTGGAATAGACTTGTGTCTCGCCGTGGAGCACTGCCACAGAAACAAGATCGTCTACCGTGACTTCCATCAACACAACATCTTCGTGGACGCGGACAGTCATTTCAAGCTGGGGGATTTTGGCTCTGCCAGGATGGAGGAGTTCTGCCAACCGAAAAATGATCGTACGGGGGATGTAATGAATAATGGCGCGGAGGGATATACCAAGGAACTGAATCCCCGGGATCATGAAAGCATTGTGAAGAAGGATATATATTGTGCAGGTATGTTTCTGTATAAGTTGTTAAACTCTGACACCTATCCATTCCTGCCTGCGGATCGTTCCGTAACGACGATGGAGCGGAAAATTGCCTTTGAGGTGTTCAAGCGCGGCATTCTGCCTTTGCCCCCGCCGAAGCACGCCGACGCAGCGCTGTCAGAAATCGTGCTAAAAGCCTGCGCCCCTGATCCTGAGCAGCGCTACGCCTCTGCCCGGGCACTCAGGGAAGCTCTTGAGGCGCTTTCCGGGACACCGCCGGCAGAATAAGGCGGCGCAGGCGAATGTGTTTTTTTTACGGACATATGATTGCCGGATTGCAAGTTCACGGATCCATTTTGAAAAAATTACCGTGCATGAACCCGGTGATGCCCGATTGGAAGAAGGCGGAGGAGTTGTTTTTCAGAATCGTAATGGTGGTGATAAAGATATGGTGGATACAATAACAGCCGAGGGTGTGTTCCTTAACACCGTAGCTGCAGTTTTGAATAATAAAAAGCCTTCTGTACTGCCGGAAGGGATAAAAGCGGATGATATATTTACTATCGGTTCGGGAAGGAATATGGCACCGATCTCTTTCTGCGCTCTGAATATGATAGAGCCGAAGCCCGCAAGCGATAAATGGGGAGAATACCAGAAACGCTTTCTGGACGACTGTATGCGCAGCGAGATCCAGATGTCGGAGTATCACAAGCTGGTGGAGTATCTCTGCGGGAATGGCGTGAAGATAATTCCGCTAAAGGGCTGTGTGATGAAGGAATTGTATCCTTCTCCGAATTTTCGTGTTATGTCAGATGTGGACTTGCTATACAAGGGAGTAACAGCGAAGGAATTAGCCGATTTGATGGAGGCTTTCGGATATTCCACGGAGAATCTGGAAAAAGGTGTTCATGATGTTTTTCACAAAAAACCGTGCATGAGTATTGAATTGCACAGGCATCTGATGGCAGATGACAGCCCATATAAGCCGATCTTTGATAATATATTTGAACGGGCGGTCCTTGATGAGAGGATTCCGAATCTGTACCATCTGACACCGGAGGATATGTACATTCATGAGATTGCCCATGCTGCAAAGCATTTTAAGAATCGCGAGGCACATATCCGTCATGTGGGAGATATCTATGTGCTGAACCAGAAGTATGCTAAAGGATGGAATACTGACTATATAAGAAAGCAGCTGGATTCAGTGGGGCTGCTGAAATTTGAAGAGAAGATCAGGTCATTAGCGTATACGTTTTTCGGTGATGAGCCGACAGAGGTTTCCGAATTGGATATGGAGATGTTCTTTCCCGAAAATAGAAAGCTCCCCGATAGGATGGGTTGGAAGTATATGGATAAGGGCGGGAAGAGCCGGGTGATGTTTTTCCTGAGCTGGACATTTTTGGCATATTTGGACATGTGCCTCAGGTATCCTGTTTTGAAAAAGTGGCCGATACTCCTTCCTTTTGCGTGGATATATAGAATTATTGATGTTTTGCTTCATAGAAGAGAAAATGTTGCTAAAACCGCAAGTGTTAAAGTGAATGATGAAGATGCAAGGCATGTCAGGCGGCTTATGGATAACTTCGGATTGAGCGATTAGATTTTGCGTTTTAAGACAAGAAAGGGTATGGTTGTTTGGAAAAGATTCTGTTAAGCATAGAACAATGGAACAGCATGAAGGACACGGACGGGCTGGTTGATATTCCGGTGTGGTTTCAGGTGACCGGTAATAGTATGTTTCCCTTTATCCGGGCTTTTCAGGATGATGTTATGATTGTATCTGTGCCCAAAGATAAATACAAAATCGGGGATATTGTATTGTTTCCTGCAATATGCAAAGGTGGGAATTATTGTCTACACCGGCTGTATAAGATGGATGGAGACAGGGTTCAGACCTTTGGAGATGGTTGCAAATTTCCGGATGGATGGATTGGTAGGGATAAGCTTCTCGGTAAGGCGGTTTTAATTAAAAGAGGGAATAGAACAATCGACTGTGAATCACCGAAATGGATACGAAGGTTCAGACGGTGGAATCGTTTTTGGAAGATCCGTCCGGTGATGCTGTTTCCTTTTAGAGCAATCAATAAGCTCAAAAGGGTTATTCTTCCCCAATAACCACATCTCGAAATGGCTGAAAAAACGATATGAAGAATAATGCGATAAAATGGCTCTATGCCGTTCCCGAAAAGAAAAAGCTGTACATCCTCGCTCTGATGCTCGTTCAGGCACTCAACGGCGCAAGCGGTGTGCTGTATGCGCTGTTACTGCGGAATATCGTAGACAATGCCACGGCTCACGATAAGGCAGGATTTTGGCATTATGTGGTGCTGACAGTCCTGCTTGTGCTGGCTCAGATTGGTATGAGTGCGATTATCCGTTGGTTGAATGAACTGTCCAGGGCGACTTTTGAAAACATTTTCAAAAAACGGCTAATGCGGAATATTCTCAGAAAAGACTTTGCAAGTGTCAATGCAGTTCATTCAGGCGAATGGCTCAATCGGCTGACGAATGATACCGTTGTGGTAGCAAATGCCTATGTAGAGATATTGCCCGGGCTGGTCGGTATGGTGGTAAAGCTGATAAGTGCGGTCATTATGATGATAGTGCTTGACTGGCGTTTTGCTTGTTTTCTTCTTCCCTGCGGAGTATTCTTGTTTTTATTCACCTACGCTTTTCGCAAGGTGCTGAAAAAACTCCATAAACAAGTGCAGGAGCGTGACGGCAAGCTCCGTATCTTCTTGCAGGAGCATATAGGCAGTATGATGATGATACGGTCATTTGCGACCGAACAGCAGACAGAGACGCAGGCAAACGAGCGAATGAAAGCCCATAAAACTGCAAGAATGAAGAAAAACCGCTTTTCTAATATATGTAATATCGGTTTCGGGTTCGCAATAAACGGAATGTATCTGTTCGGTGTCTGCTACTGCGGATATGGCATTCTGCTCGGCACGATAAGCTATGGCACGCTTACGGCGATCACACAGCTTATCTCACAAATACAAGCTCCATTTGTCGGTATTACGGGTTATCTGCCGAGGTTCTATGCTATGACGGCAAGTGCGGAGCGACTAATGGAGATCGAGGATTTCTGTGATGACAGTGAAAAGCAGACTCTTGATATTGATACTGTCAAGGCATATTACTCCGACTCACTAAAAGCATTCGGCTTGAAAAATGCCGACTTCACATACTATCCTGCTGTTGACAGCATTAAAGACCTGACAAAAGACAACCAACCAATAGTGCTGAAAAATATCAGCATTAAGATAAGTAAGGGCGAATATGTGGCGTTCATGGGGCATAGCGGCTGCGGAAAATCCACGGTGCTGAAACTGCTCATGAGCATTTATCTGCTTGACGGCGGTGAGCGTTATCTGACCGATACGCAAGGTACAAAACCGCTGACGGCTGAATGGCACAGGCTATTCGCCTATGTCCCGCAAGGAAATCAGCTTATGAGTGGCACTATCCGTGAAATCGTCGCTTTCGCTGACAAGGCAGATATGCAAAACGATGAGCGTATCAACAGGGCTTTGCATATAGCCTGCGCCGATGATTTTGTGTCGGAGCTTGACGGCGGTATTGATACGCTGCTCGGTGAGCGTGGCACGGGTCTTTCCGAGGGGCAGATGCAGAGAATAGCAATTGCAAGGGCGATATTTTCAGAAAGCCCGATACTGCTCCTTGATGAAGCGACTTCGGCGCTTGATGCCGATACAGAAAAACGATTGCTCCAAAATCTCAGGCGTATGACGGATAAAACGGTTGTTATCGTTACGCATCGTCCTGCGGCGTTGGAGATATGCGACAGGGTTATCGACTTCACAAATACAGAAAAATAGCTCGGAGTTTTTTACACTCTGAGCTATTTTTATTTCCGCTTATTCATCTTCGTCGGAACACTCGTCAAGCCCGTGTAATAGCTGAATGTAAATGCACTCTGCTCGGTCACGCTCCTCGCCCGCGGCGGACATCATCATTTCAAGAAAATATGCCTTTGCTTGTTCGTAATCCGTCCAGACCTCACGCCTGCCGTTGCATACGGTCGTGACCTTGCGTGACCTCGGCATTATGGGAAGGTTAACAACTTAACCGGGGAAAATATGCTTTCTGCTGATGGATATTGTAATCAGACACAACATAATTGCTATCACGCCATAAATTATCGGTGCGGATTGGAATACAGTCAGGTATCTCTCTCCGACTCTGATTAGTCTTGGATCCATAATGGATGAATTGATCAATACCTGCAGCGGGGTGAAGCTGCGGATTTGTGAAAGGATTCTGAATTCTGACGGGATCGTTGTGAACAGATCCAGCAGCACCGTAAAACAAATACAGCTGCTGACCGCAATCATATTGTTTATCAATTTTGACATTACGATTGCGATGGAGCCAAGCAGCAGCCCTGCCAGGAAGTATATCCCGGTGTAGACCAGGAGCAGTCTCCCTGATGTCCATGGATAGGAGAAAAATGGAGCGATGATCTGGCAGGCTGTTTCGATGCCATGGAACCCGTTGAATAGTATACTGGGGAGCTGGGCTGCGGCGAGAAGCAGAAAGCTCACGATCAGGGAAAACAGTTCACCGGCTAAAATTTTCACCAGGGGGAGAGTCCTTTTCCCTTCTACCGTACATTCGATCAGCGCATCAGTGCGGTATCGTGACTCTGAGGCAAAAATCCCCGAAAGACAAATCCCGATGGTGAGCATGGAAAGGGTGATTAACATGCCATAATTCCGTCTCATCGCGGATATGCCGTAATTTGCTTTCCAGGTGAAGGGTTTAGTGATTTCTAATTCCTTGCTCCTCCAAAATGCTTTTTCGTTTTCTTCCAGAAGAAAATTATCAAAAAGATATTCCAGAATGTTCTCACGATTTTTGTAAAAACTTTCCGCTGTCAGCGGTGCGGTCGAAACCGCGGATACAGTGTCAGGAACATTCAGGTAAGTTCCCAAAGCGCGGATCAAATATTGTGCGAGATGATAGAAGATACTGCTTCCGTCGATTCGGGTAAGCCCGCCATATTTCTCCGCTTCATCCTCGATTCTCTTCAGCATTTCGTCATCGAGCATTTTCCCTCCCAGTGCGGATTCCCGCTGCGCCACATAGCAGTCATCCGGGGCAATCACCAGATATTCGAGCATGGTTATTCCGAAAAGGAGGCCTGTGAACAGTGAGAGCATCAGGATTGTGACTTTATTGAAGAGCAGCTTTTTCAGCTCATATCCAAGCAGCGTACCGAAATTATGCATGGGCCGCCTCCCCGAATTCTTTGAGATAGAAAGTTTCCAAATCTCCTTCATTTCCCTTCCATTCACCCTGCCAGATAATTTGTCCGGATTTCATCATAATGATCCTTTCCGCGATATGCTCTATGTCGGAAAGAATGTGTGTCGAAAGCAGGACGATATTCTCTCGTCCGATTTCCGCGATCAGATCCCGGAATCTTGCCCGTTCCTGCGGATCCAGTCCGGCTGTCGGTTCATCCAAAATCAGCACTTCCGGTCGGTTGATTAAAGCCTGTGCTATACCAAGCCGCTGTTTCATTCCACCGGAATATGTTTTTACTTTTTTTCTTCCGGCGTCTGAAAGCCCTGTAATTTGCAGCAGCTCCTCAGTTCTTGTCTTTGCATCCGCTTTGCTCAAGCCTTTCAAAGCGGAAAAGTATAGCAGAAAATCTTTGCCGGTGAAATCGGGATAATATCCAAAATCCTGCGGCAAATAGCCTAAGATGCTCCGGTAGCTTTCTCCTGTTACGGGTGCCCCATTGTAGGTGATCGTTCCTTCGGTTGGGGTGAGAATTCCGCAGAGCATGCGCATCAGCGTTGTTTTTCCTGCTCCGTTGGCTCCGATGAGGCCCGTAACGCCTTTTTTTAGCGTAAATGTCAGCCTGTCCGCGGCGATAATATTCTTATAACGTTTTGTGAGCCGGTCGGCAATTAATTCCATAAATATTCCTCCCATTTGAGTGTTTTTCTGATTTCATTCCCTGCCAATACTGCAAGTGTGATGAACAGTATGAACCAAAATTCAGGAAGTGTGTATGTAATTCTTTTTGAAATTGCTTTGGTGAAAAAAACTAACGCAGAAATCAATGCCGAAATTCCAAGACAAATGAAAGGATTTTTCCGTCCCAATATGCTTCTTTCAGCTTTCAAACAAATAATTGATGAAAGTAGGTAGGGCATTGTGATTATGATTCCTGTCTTGATATAACTGAATCTGGTGTGAGGAGATATTATGAGTGAAAGCATAAGGATGAAAAAGATGTGCACAATACCTATACAAATCATTTTCGCGAAAAAAATTCCTCTCAGTGAAAAAAGGGAAGCACTTTCCATTTCAGTCATTGAATAAAATTGTGAACGGAATGAATCAAAAATGGCTATTCCGGAAACGAACGGTGTGAGCGATGCCGTCAGGAATATGATGTCTTGATCCGTATGAACCGCATACAAAACAAGAAAAAGTACAGCCAGCGTTGTGACCCACACAGGTGCACTGATATAGTTGATCTGAGAGAGAATCAGAGAGCGCATGCTCAAGTTTGCTGCACCGGCTTTGCTGCGATACGTCCGGATAAAGTGATCTTTTCGAATTGGATCAGGAGCGGGCGATGCATCTGCTAATTTATTGGTCATTTTGCTCATCTTCTATGTGTCCTTTCCCGGAAGCGGCTAAAACTTTTTTGATTCCCCTCAGCCTTCGGTATAAAGCGAAGCGGGAAATCCCAATGACTTCACAAATATCTGTTATGGATTCCCGGTTGATATACCGCATAATCATCAGGTCCCGGTCTTCTTCAGCGAGCTGTGAGAGGATCTGTTTTACATAGATTTGTGTGAAAAAGTCTTCTGTGGTTCCATTCTTTTCAGAAGAATCAAGGGAATAATCTTCAAAAGGTTTCTTTCTGAATTCATCTATGCAGAGATTTCCTGCGATGGTATATAAAAAGCGAATCCTTTTCCCGCGTTCGTCATAATTGCTTTGCAGAAAGCGCAGAAATGTTTCCTGAGTTATGTCCTCAGCGATTTCTTTGTTGTGGACTTTCCAGTAACAATAGCGGAATATTTTGTCGTATTCTTCTTCTATATCCATGAGATGATCTCTTCTTAATTCCTTTATATTGTATAACGGATGAAAGAAGAAAAATGTGCGGTCGAATTTATACCGATTGTTTTGATATAGAATAAAACATAAAATTCATCATTGATTTTATGGAAAAGAGAACCTTGTAACTCAGTGTAATTTATAGCGTTAGATTGTTTGAACAATAAAATGGGTGTGAGCCGCTTATGATATGGTGTTACCCACTGACTACTAACTGCTAACTATCTCTATCTTACAGCTATGCTTCTTGGATTGGCTGTTGTATGTGATTCCGGTGAGGATGATGTCTCCGCCGTAGCCTTTCAGAAAGGCGGGATAATTGCGGGCTTTGATCTGCGCAATAGCTCCTTCGGCGGGCTTGTCCCACTTCAATTCAACGATCATCGCCGGGAGGGAAGAGCTCCTTTTGGGAATAAAAACGACATCAGCAATGCCGTGCCCGGTAGGCAGTTCCTCTACCCTCGCGTATTGGTCTACACAGGAGAGATAAGCCATCTTGATGGCGTAACGGAGACTCTGTTCGTTATTATAGAAGGTTGGCGCGTAGGACGTATCACGAATCTGATCAAAAGCCGCGGAAACAGCAGCCTCATTTCCGGCGATAGTATCCTTCAAAAGCTGGTCGGACTTTTTCACCAATTCAACCAGGTCTTTGTGTTTTGCCTTGCGAAGGATCTTTTCAAATTCAGTGCGAACCTCTTCGTTAGGGATCCAGGCGAAACCGGTCATGGTATCGTCATCTCCGTAAGAATCCGGTACTTCTTCATAGGTCAGGTACCCGAGGTGGATCATTAGGGTCAGCACATCATCTTTGCTGGTGAAATTTACTACATCATTCTGGAAAAAGAACGGATCGACTACGATTTTTTCCCCCGCAATCAGTTTCGCGATATCCTGCTGCAGGCCCTCTTCGTCTAAATCGATGTATGTCATAAGTGTCTCTGCAACAGAAGTGTTTCTCCAGTACGACGTGTATATTCCGCTTTTCAAAGCGCACATGACAGAAAAAGGATTGTATATGGAGTGAATTTCTCCAACTGTATAACCGTCATACCATTTTTTGATATTGCTGAAGTCTCTTCCGTAGGCTTTACACAGCCCTAAAACTTCATCTTCTGTAAATCCTACATATTCTGAATATTCAAGCGGATTAAAAATTGTATATTCCCAAAAATCGGAAAGTGCGGATTGGGAACTGTCTTTTTTAATTGGAAGGATGCCTGTCATATAGGCTGCTGCGAAAATTCTTGCGGTAGTTCCACTGCTTTTAAAGAGCATACGTAAAAAATCGAGCCATAACTGTTCTTGTCTTGAAGTTATGCGTATTGGTGCATCCCACTCGTCAATAATTGCGACAAATTTATTTCCTGTATATTCTACAGTGTTGATCAATGTTGTGGAAAGTGTATCGCTTATTTCTACTTCCGGATATGATTTTTGTATCTCTTCAGTGATTGAAGTTTTTATATAATCGATAAAATTGTCTTTATCGGATTCATTTAATATATGTGTCATATCAAGATATATCACATCGTAATGATTGATATATTCATAAAAATCCGGTGTTTTGGCAATTTTATAATTCGAAAAAAGCTCTTTTGAATCAACTGTCTTGTCATAATACGCGCACAACATTTGCGCCGCGTAGGATTTGCCAAAACGGCGGGGACGGCTGACGCAGATCAGGTTTCTGGTTGTGTCGATCGTTTGGTTGATCAAAGCGATCATCCCGGTTTTGTCAACATAATCACTGTTTACAATGCGTGTAAACCCGCTGTTCCCCGGATTCAGATAAGTACCCATGATAAAAAATCTCCTGTAATCATTTTATCATGTTTTTCAGATTTCCTTTGCGGATTGAATTGTGATGCTCATGCCCGGGAAGATGCTTTGCAATTCGGATGCAAGCTTTTGACGGGTCATTTCCCTGTCGGGATCATCATAACTCTGAACGATGCTGAAAGAGATTTCTTTTTCATGGAAATCAACGGTAAACGAGTGTGCCTTCAAAATATGATCATCCTTTCGGACAATATCCAGAATGGTATCCCATATTCTGTCAGCCTCCGGGGACCCGGTATTTGTTCCGCTGATCCCGACGGCAGTCAATGTCAGCCCGAGCTTGTCTGCTTTGGCAATAATGTCCCGGGAAAGCTTCGTGATTTCAGACGCGCGCATGTTTTCATCAACTTCAATTTCCGCGGATCCGACATAAACCTCTTCGCCGTAATTATGAATAACCAGGGTGGGAACGTCGTACACACCATCTTCCGTGATGATCATGTTTTTTATTTTCTTTTTGAATTCAGGATCAACGGATGTGCCGAGAATTTTGGTTACACATTCCCGCATCATTTCTATTCCGGTACAAATGATCAGCAGTGAAATCCCGATGCACAGGTAATGTTCAATATCCACATTGAAGATTTTTTTGACAAGGATCGCCGCAAGGATGGCGACAGAGGTGAGCGCATCACCCATACAGTCGGTGCCGGACATAACTGTGGCAGGGGAATTGATCTCGCGTCCTTTTTTTCGCAGGAACAACCCGTATGATATTTTCAGAATCAGCGAAAGCACCATGAGCGCTGCAACGGTGAAATTGTAATGAGGGGGCTCGTGCGGGTTAATAATGTTTTTTACCGATTCGATGATCGTACGGATACCTACCAGCATAATGATGATCGTAACAAACAGGGAGATCAGGTATTCTATTCGTCCATAACCGAACGGGTGTGTTTTGTCGGCTTTCTTTTCCCCGATTTTTGCTGAAAAAATCGTGAAGGCTGACGAAATGATATCCGAAAGCCCTTCAACACCGTCAAGGATCACAGCATGGGCATGTGTAAGAATGCCAACTGTGATTTTGGCAATTGACAGGAACAGGTTCATCAAAATCATGATGATGTTATATTTAATGATCTCGTTGTTTCTGGTTTTCGCATTCATTATGTCGGTATTTATAAACTCCGAAGGTAAAAAGTATTGGTCCGGTTAATTATAATGAATTTTTGACAATAGTTAAATAATATAAATAAAACCGGGACCCTGATGGATCCCGGCTGTGATTTATTTATTGCGTCTGAATGGATTAGTATTCAGGCATCTGCGGAGCGGCTGCCGGCTTTTCCGGTTCCGGAATGTCGGTGATCAGCGCTTCGGTGGTGAGGATCATGGCAGCGATGGAAGCTGCGTTTTCGAGTGCGCCGCGGGTGACCTTTGCAGGATCAGAGACGCCGCCTTCGATCATGTCGATGTATTTGTCGGTCAGCACATTGTAGCCGATGCGGTTGGAGCGCTTGCTTCTCTGCTGGCTGCGGATGTTGGCAACGATCACGGAGCCGTCCTTACCGGCGTTTTCAACGATCTTGCGCATAGGAACTTCCAGAGCCTTGCGGACAATGTTGATACCGGTCTGTTCGTCTTCAATGCTGCTCTTCAGACCCTGAACCTTCGCGGAAGCGTTCAGCAGTGCGACACCGCCGCCCGGGACGATACCCTGTTCCACTGCCGCGCGGGTAGCGGAGAGAGCGTCTTCCACACGATGCTTCTTTTCCTTCAGTTCGGTTTCAGTGGCTGCACCGACGCGGATGATGGCAACGCCGCCGCTCAGTTTGGCCAGACGTTCCTGCAGCTTTTCGCGGTCATAGTCGCTGGTGGTCTTGTCGATTTCGATGCGGATCTGGTCGATGCGGGCCTTGATGGCGTCGTTGTCGCCCTTACCGCCGACGATGGTGGTGTTATCCTTGTCAGCGATGACCTTTTCGCAGTGACCGAGGTCGGCGAGGGTCGCGCTGTCGAGTTTGCGGCCGGTTTCTTCAGAGATAACGGAGGCACCGGTGAGGGTGGCGATATCCTGCAGCATGGCCTTGCGGCGGTCACCGAAGCCCGGAGCCTTGATGGCCAGGACGTTCAGCATGCCACGCAGTTTGTTCAGTACGAGGGTAGCCAGAGCTTCGCCGTCGACGTCTTCAGCGATGATGACCAGATCGCGTTTGCCGGTCTGAACCATCTTTTCAAGAAGAGGAACCAGATCCTGCGCAGCGGAGATCTTCTTGTCGTAGATCAGGATATAAGGATCAGGAATGTTGGATTCCATCTTGTCATTGTCGGTGATGAAGTAGGGGCTGATGTAGCCGCGGTCAAACTGCATACCTTCGACGTATTCGGTTTCGAATTCAAGACCCTTGGATTCTTCAACGGTGATGACGCCGTCTTTACCGACCTTGTCCATGACGTCGGCGATCAGGTTGCCGATGTGGGAATCCTGAGCGGAAACGGTAGCGACATTGGCGATGTCATCTTTGGAGGTGACTTCGATAGCCTGTTTGCGGATATCTTCGGAAACAGCCTTTGAAGCAGTTTCGATACCGCGCTTCAGCAGCATCGGGTTGGCGCCGGCTGCCAGGCTCTTCAGACCTTCGGTAACGATGGCGTGAGCCAGAACAGTGGAAGTGGTGGTGCCGTCACCGGCGATATCATTGGTCTTGGAAGAAGCTTCCTTCAGAAGCTGTGCGCCCATGTTTTCAAACGGATCGGGCAGTTCGATTTCTTTTGCAACAGTCACGCCATCGTGGGTGATGGTCGGGCTGCCGTATTTCTTATCAATGGCGACATTGCGGCCTTTCGGGCCCAGGGTCGTGGCAACAGCGTTGGCGACGACATCAATACCGACCTTTAATTTTTTGCGTGCATCTTCTCCGAAAACTAATTGTTTAGCCATAATTTCTTTAAATCTCCTGTAAGTTTTTCTGATATGAAGTATTTCCAGTTGAGCGGTCTGCTGTATTTCATCTTCGGATGATCAACCGCAGTGCTGCGGTCTTAATCAACTGACAACTGACCACTGGCAACTGATAACTGTTAGTCAATAATTGCGAGCAGATCGGTTTCGCGCATGATCAGCAGTTTTTTGCCGTCGATCTTGGTTTCGGTTCCTGCGTACTTTGCGAACAAAACAGTATCGCCGACCTGAACATCCATGGCGATGCGTTCGCCCTTGTCATTGCGGTCTCCGGCTCCAACGAACAGAACCTTACCCTGCTGCGGTTTTTCTTTTGCGGTTTCGGGCAGAACGATACCACCGGCGGTGATGTCTTCCTGTTCGATCGGTTCAACAACGATACGGTTTCCCAACGGACGTAAATTCATTTTTCTATCTCCTTAGTCTTAATATCTCTGCAGATATTTTATAAACTTTCTTCATTTTTAGCACTCAAAAACCCTAAGTGCTAACGATGAATATAATAATCTTTTCTGAAAAAAAGTCAAGAGCCTTATGACATTTCTTACAAACTATTAACATTGGGGATCAGCAGCCAGTGATCTGTGGCCAGGAATCAGGATTCAAAGACAAGAGAAATTAGGTTAGGCACCAGGTGTTGATCAAGTTTGTTCTTCCTTCTGCCTTCTTCCTCCTTCACTAATCACCATTCAGTACGCACAGCGAAAGCCGAGATCGTAGGTGTGATTAAGACTGTAAACGGCATTGCGGGTGGTGATGTCATAAATAGAAAATGGATAGGCCCAGGAGAATCCGCGGATGACATACTCATTGATACCGAAATCTGCTTTCGGATCATCTTTCGGACTGCTGCTGTACCAGAACTCATCATACTGGTCCGCAGTCCATTCCCACACATTCCCTTCCATGTTATAGACACCGTAGGGACTGGCTCCTTCCGGAAAAGAAGTCACCGGTGCGGTGTCGCCGCTTTCAAACAGATTGATTTGCGCAGGAATTCCTTCCGGCAGTTCATTCCCCCATGGATAACGAAGGGATTCCTCCCCGCGGGCGGCTTTTTCCCATTCAGCCTCTGTCGGGAGGCGTTTCCCGGCCCATTTGCAATAGGCGGCAGCCTGGTAATGATCGACATGGATCACGGGGTAATCCGCATAATCCGGATTTGTAAAATAATCCGGCCGTGTCGCGCTGGTCAGGTCTTTCGGTGCGGTGCAGTATTTATCTTCCACACATCTGGCGTATTGGGCATTCGTCACCTCATAGCGGTCGATCCAATAATCTTTCAGGTTCACTTCATGAGCTGGTCTTGTGTTTGGAATCGCGTCTTCATCATCCGTACCCATGGTGAAAGGACATCCAGGGATAAATACCATATCCGCATCATCTTTAGATGTGTCATAAGTCGGCTCAGGTGAGGGTTCCGGTGTTTCTGTTTCTTCTCTTTCGAGAAAAGATCCGGATGCAAAAGGATCATAAGCAGGTGTGATTTCCTTTGCGTATATTCCGGCAGGGATAAAGAGAATGAAAATCAAGAAAAAGAACGTAACGTTTTTCATATTTTTTATGTTGAATCCGGGCACACCCCGGCTTGACAGAAAATTCATTTTCGATTAGAATGAAATCAGGATAAAGGTGGAAATGCCATTTCATTCCCGCCTAACTGAGATACAAATCATTTGACCTTAATCGTCAAGGTCACAACAATTATAGTACCGTCAGGTCGTACAAACTTGACGGTTATTGTTTTAATGACTTCCGTCATCAGCCTCCTGATTTCACCTCATCATCCTGCTTCCCTCATCATCCTGCTTCCATTGCAGGTTGATGTTTGGTGAGATTTGGCGGCAGATGCCACCAATCAGACTGGTTTCCGGAATCAGTCCAGTTGGTATCATCTTTTGGAATGTAATAAAAATTATATCATTACATATTCCTGGTTATGGCTTAATTTTCAATTCTTATTTCATATTTCTTATTTCTTATTTTATAATTACTCTCATGAAATTTGACGTATTTTCTTTGATTCCGCAGGTATTCAGCGGTTACTTGAGCTGTTCGATCCTGAACAAAGCCATTGAAAACGGACTGATCTCTGTTGATGTGCACGATATCCGTGATTGGGCGGAAGGAAAGCATCACATCACCGACGAACCGCCTTATGGCGGCGGAGGCGGCATGGTGATGAAACCGGATCCGGTTTTCGCCGCGGTGGAGTCGGTGGTCGGTTCGCCTCCGGACTGTCCGGTGATCCTGCTCACGCCCCAGGGACGTATCTTTACCCAACAGGACGCGCAGAAATTCGCGGAATATCCCCATTTGGCGCTGATCTGCGGACGTTACGAAGGCTTTGATGAACGGATCCGCGAGCATCTGGTGACGGATGAGATTTCCATTGGAGATTATGTGCTCACCGGTGGAGAATTGCCGGCCCTGATCCTGATCGATTCCATCAGCCGCAACCTGAACGGCGTTTTGGGCGACCCGGACGGGGCTTTTGATGATTCCCATGCCAATTACCTGCTGGAATATCCTCACTATACCCGTCCGCCGGAATTCCGCGGCTGGGGCGTACCGGAAGTGCTGCTTTCCGGCAACCATGCCAAAATCAACGAATGGCGCCGCCAGCAGAGTCTGCTGCGCACCGCTCAGCGCCGGCCTGATCTGCTGCAAAAAGCAGAACTGACAAAGAAAGATATAAAGTTTTTAGAAGAACATGGTTTTTCTGATATTATCTTAACACTTCATAATTTATTGGAGACAAAATGAAAACAAGGAATATATTTCACCTCATGTGTGTGTTGTTTTGTGCTGTTTTACTCTCGTCAGTGATTCAGTTGAAAGCTGTTCAGGCAGATCTGATCTGGCCGATTCCGGAGTTTACACCCCAATCAGAAGAGCATGATATTGATTATATGGTTCTGGTGAATAAAGAGAATCCGCTTCCGGAAAGCTGGGAGTCAGAACTTGACATTGTCCGCATGACAAATTCTCTTGGCGACGAAGTGGAAGTCGAGCGCAGAGCATATGAGGCTTATCTGGAGCTGAAAGCAGCACTGGCAGCGGAAGACGTTTTTATCGATCTGGATTCCGCTTACCGCAGTGTGGCTGAGCAGCAGCGGATCGTTGATGATTTCACGGAAAAATATGGCGAAGACTATGTGAAGCAGTATGTTGCCGTTCCCGGCTATTCTGAACATCACACCGGTTTGGCGCTGGACCTTTATCTCAATATCGACGGAAAAGATGTTTATCTGAATGAGGACATGGTGCAGTACCCGGAAATCTGGGCGAAGATCCACGAAAAACTTCCGGAATTTGGCTTTATCCTGCGTTATCTGGAAGGCAAGGAAGATATCACCGGTTATTCCTATGAGCCCTGGCACATCCGCTATATCGATAACAGGGAAGTTGCCAAAGAAATAACTGCAAAAGGACTGACACTCGAGGAATATCTGAAATAAACTATCTGTTCAGACTATCATCATTCTTCATTTGTAAAGATGTCCGCGTCACCGATAGCGCCGATCACCGCGATCAGTCCGTCCGGTGTCCCGCTCAGCAGTTCCATGATTTCTTCCACTGCCCGCTGTGCCCAGGTCGTATCACCCATTTGCACGTGTGCTTCGGCAGCCTGGCGCAAATGGACTGCCAGTAATTCACCAGCCGGTAAATTGGCAATGTCGATAAGAAAACGCAGATATCCTAATTTCCGGGTGAATTCGCATATTTCCCGCGGGCTGCACGGATAGATTTCAGTAAGCGTGACCGGAGGACGCGGCGGGAGCAGATGGAGAACACGATCCCCTTCCATGTAGCCGATAAAAGCGGTACGAATGACGATCGGGACGTTGCGGTTCTCCTGCGCGTCCCTTATCACCTCTTCGGAGATATCGGCGCTGCCGGCAATTTGACGGAGAAATCCATCTTCTTCAAGGGTGACATCTGTCACAACACCGTAAATCTCCGGCTGACCCTCTCCCGTCGGGATCCGCAGCATGGATCCGAAGGCGGGAATTTCATTTTGAGGCGTCAATGCGCTGACGACGCACTCCTTTGAATTGGCGCTCAGCATTCTTCCGATGTAGCTGTTTTTTTCTTTCATAAATCGATTCCGTTTCTGTTGAATGTTTCCTAAAACAATAACTTCTATTGTATCTGTTCAGGATCGTGACTATCCGGATTTTCCGGCAATTTATGCTCTGAATCGTTACATGCTATTTTAGCATATATTATGGATGCGCTGCTGAAATATTTCTGAACCATTGCGGAAAAATCATCACCAGTCACGCAGCGGCTGCACCCGGTTCTGCGTCATAGTAATGATGGCTAATCAGTGAATCGCAACATTTGACATTTATAATTATTCAAAATGGATAATTTTGGGATTTTTCAGCAAATACTTCACTACGGAACCTTACCCGGAGCGGCGGGGTTGTTTTGCGTATTGGTTTTCATGCTTGGAAAACGTAGACGCGGGGAGCTGATGATGCTCAGTCTTTCAGCGGCAGTCAGTTTGAATCTGCTGCTGAAGGAGCTCTTCAAGGCACCGCGTCCCTGGCTGATGCATGTGGAAACCGCACCGTACCTTGCGGAAGGCGGTTACGCCCTGCCCTGTCTGCACACGATGATCGCAGCCGCGCTCTTGGGAACTTTTGCCCTCACTTCAAATAAAAAAACAGTCCGATTTGTCTGCGTGTTTGGGATTTTGCTCACCGGAACTGTCCGTGTTCTCGTTAAATTGCAGAGTGTAACGGATGTGATAAGCGGAGCTGCTGCCGGATTGCTGATCGCGTTTCTGCTGAGCAAATTTGCCGGACAAAAGAAATTGTATTCATTGGTTTCATTGTTGATTTGTGCTGTTTCCGGTCTTGCGGCAGCGGTTCTCTTTCAGGATGGATGGGGGTCTGGTCTTTGCCTGACCGTTGGCTTTCTGCGGCTGCTTGACAAACCATTTCAAAAAGCCGAACCCAACCGCACAACCTTCGGGAAAATCTATGGAACGCTCTTCGCCGGGGGAATTTACATCGGCCTGATCATTCTCCTGCCGTTTCTTGTTGAATGGCTCATAACGCCGCTCTGGCCCGGACAGACGCTGATCGTTCTGCTTATTACGCTCATCCCCTGTCTGCTGAGGCTGATCCCGATATTCTGAGAATGAACTGATTAATTGAGGTTCGGGGACAGTTCTCCCGAGGAACGAGTGGAACTGTCCTCCTGCTTTCACAGGAATCAGTCAGCGGTTCCCTAAGGAAATGCTGATTAATTGTGTTTTGGGACGGTTTTGCTCTAAGCGCAGAACTGTTCCCACCTTCATGGGAATTAATCAATAATATGTCTTTCACATATTGTAAGAAACTCAGATACCGTAACAATCTGGATTTTTTCAAATTTTTTTATTGATAGCAAATCTTTATCTCCGCTAACAATATAAAAACATTTTGCATCAAGAGCACATTCGATGAATTTGTTGTCATCAGGATCCCTGCATATATCAATACTTGAGCGGCATTCGATAAGCTTTATCTTTTTCAATAATACAGACAATGCAGGATTCATTGCTTTATTAGCGTATTTATTATGCAGATAGTCAATTGTTTCAACGTATTCTGCAATAATCTCTTTTGTAGCAAATGTTTGAAGGTCTCCGATCATAACCTTTTCAAGTATCTCTTTGGGTTTGCCGCCAAAGAATATCGCGGAGGCGATCACATTCGTATCAATAACTATTTTCATCGAGAATCCCGTTTATTCTTTCTCACGATTTGAATGGCTTCTTCTATATCAGTTTCTTTCATCCCAACACTTGATGCCCATTCCTGTGATTGTTTGAGTAACTCTGAAAATTCGATTGAATCAGGCTGCTCAATGGGTTTCATTACGATATTTTCACCGTCAACGAGCACCAGAAGCTTCGAACCGGATACTATTGATAAAGCCTCTCGAATTGTTTTTGGCAAAACGACCTGACCTTTGGTCGAAACAGCAGCTACTTCAGCTAAAGAAGAATTGATCATATTTGCCTCCATCCACAAGATCTTTTTCAGTCATTGTACCATATATTATAAATGAAATTAAAATCATGCAGGGCAGAGGATTTCTTTTCATCTACCCTGCATGTATGAATCAGTTCATTATCTTTTCTCAAATCGGATCACGTTCCAGCTGAGTGCGGGAATGTGAATAGAAGCTTTTCCCCCATCGATCGTGCCCCCCGGCCCGGTGGTGGGAGTCACGTTGTCTGGAGCCGTTTCCGTATTCACGGCCTTGACGTCGTCGTGATGCAGCAGGATGTGTTCTGCAATCTTCAGCTCTCCGAAGGACCGCAGGTCGATCGTCAGTTCATAATCTGAGAGCAAATCGCGGTTCACGCAAAATACAGTGACTTCGCCGGAGTCGCTCAACACCGCCGCGTAGTCAAGGTACGGGACACCCTCGTAATCGGCGCAGTCATAGACGGGGGAATTGACCAGCGCTTGCAGGACTGTTCCCCTGCCATACCGGGAAGCGTGCATGAAAGGATAATAGATGGTCTGTGCCCAGCATCCGCCGCCGTTCCGGGTCATGATGGGTGCGATCACGTTCACTAACTGCGCCAGGCAGGCGATTTTCACCCGATCCGCGTTGCGGATGAGCGTCATCAGCATGGAACCGACCAGCAGCGCGTCTTCAAAATTATAGACATCCTCCAGCAGCGGCAGCGCACGGTTCCATTTGTCCTGCTTCCAGATTTCCTGGTCCTGCTCGTTGGAGTGGTACCAGACGTTCCATTCGTCGAAGGAGAGATTGATTTGTTTTTTGCTGTGTTTTTTCCCCTTGATCGCGTCACAAATCGAGGCGACGGTATGGATAAACTCGTCCATATCCATCGAGCGGGCCAGAAATCCCGGTGTGTCCTGTGTCGGGTTCCCGTAGTAGCGGTGCAGTGAGACATAATCGATGTTTTCATAGCACTCCTCCAGCATCTCCAGCTCGTAAGATCCGAAGGTCGGCATTTCGGTGTTGGAGGAACCGCAGGCCACCAGTTCAATGGTCGGATCGACCCATTTCATGATCTTGGCGGCTTCATTGGCGGTACGCCCGTATTCATAGCCGGTCTTGTGCCCCATCTGCCAGGGACCGTCCATCTCGTTGCCGAGACACCAGAGCTTGATATTGAACGGCTCCTTCCGCCCGTTGGTGATACGCATATCGGAGAACTTGCTGCCGCCCCTGTGATTGGTGTATTCCACGATGTCCCGGGCATTTTCCGGCCCTCGTGTGCCGAGATTGATGGCGTACATCAGTTCGCTGCCTGCCTTCTGTGTCCAGTCGAAAAACTCATGCAGCCCGACTTCGTTGGTTTCTGTGGTGAACCAGGCCAGATCCAGCCGCTTCGGCCGCTGTTCGATAGGTCCGACACTGTCCTCCCAGTTGAATCCCGAGACGAAATTGCCGCCCGGGTAGCGTACGATCGGCACCCCGAGCTTTTTGACCGCGCCGAGTACATCTCGTCGGAAGCCCTGTTCATCGGCTTCCGGATGACCCGGTTCATAGATGCCGCCGTAAACCGCACGGCCGAGATGTTCGATAAAAGAGCCGTAGATACGTTTATCGATCCGGCTCACCTGATAATCTTTGTCGAGGATCATGGATGCTTGTTTCATGTGTTTACCCTTTCCCTGCACGAGGTATTAAAGCACACTGAGGTCTGCCCTGATGTTGCCGCGAAGCCGGCACAACAGGACTGCACTCGGTGGTGCGGCATAGCAAAACCGGCAGACGCGTGAATAATAATCAAACAACTATTATAAAACATTTAACCGTCTGATTCGTTATTGATTTTCCTGCACTTCAAGTGTAAAATAAAAGTATACCATGTTTGTCCACTCACCAGAAAAAGGAGCAGTATGATGGAAAAAGTAAACTGGGGCGTATTGGGAACCGCGGGAATTGCCAAAGGGCAGACCATTCCGGGAATGTTGGAGGCGGAAAACTGCAATCTGTACGCGATTGCGGGGCGGGATCTCAACAAAGCGAAAGCCTTTCAGGCTCAGTTCGGATTTGAGATCGTTTATGACCGCTATGAAGATCTTGTGTCGGATCCGAATGTGGAGGCAATTTATATTCCGCTGCCCAATTCCCTCCATTTTGAATGGGTAAAAAGGGCATTGGAGTATGGAAATCATGTCTTATGTGAAAAGCCGCTGACGCCTACCGCAGCCGAGGCGGAAGAATTGTTCCGGATTGCGGACCAAAATCATGTTCTGCTGATGGAGGCCTTTGCCTATCTTCATTCCCCGTTTGTGAAAGCAGTGAAGGATGAATTGGATAACGGAACGATTGGCGATATCTTGTATATCGAGTCGCAGTTTGTAACGTCCAATCATGACCTTTCCAATTTCCGCATGCATAAGGATTACAAAGGCGGCAGTACGTATGACCTGGGCTGTTACACCACCAGTATGGCGCTGACGATGACCGGACAGGAACCGGAAAATGTTCAGGCGGCGGGCATCTTTTCTCCGGAAGGCGTGGATGTGCTGACCAGTGCTGTTTTGACCTATAAAAGCGGTGCAAAGGCAATGCTCAACAGCGGCATGGTGCTGCTGACAGATGCCGACAAACGCCTTGACCAGCTGCGGATCGAGGGAACGAAAGGCTCTATTCGTTCGACTGCGGAATTCAATGGCTGCGGTGAGCTCAGTTATACGATTATCAAAGACGGGGTTTGTGAAGAGAAAACGGTCAGCTGCCCGCAGAACTATCGCCTGGAAGTGGAACAGTTCGGCCGCTGCATCCGGAACGGAGAAAAACCGCATGTCACCAGGGAGTTCACGATCGCCAACCTGCGGACGCTGGAACGAATCTTACAGGCAATCGGGTATTAATTCGTTATTGATTCAAAGAGACCTGTTTTCGTTGACTCAGACTTGAGTCAACAGAACAGACCGCTTTGACTTATTTTGATAAGTTTTTTGTTATTGAGACGTTTACGAAAGATTGAATTTTTCTTGAATTATGGTATCCTAATATGTATGGAATGTTGAGTTTTACAGCAAAAGGAGTCTGAAATCATGTTTAAAACTGCTGAGTCTTCTTTACAAAAAAAAGCATTACATGCTGTTATTGTTTTACCTGAGGAGAAATTGCCAATCTTGATACAATTTGCAGATTTTTTGAAGAATGAATCATATAACGCAGATATTCCTGATTTTTCTGAAAAAAACACTGCGGAAAAAAGGAGCAGTATTTCAGGATGTCTGAAAGGTAAAATCCAAATCGCTGAAGATTTCAATGAAACACCGGATTGTTTTGGAGATTATGTATAATCATGTATTTACTGGATACGTGCGCATTTTTATATTATCTTGACGGAAATCAACAACTTTCCGACTCAGCAAAAAAAATTATTGACAGTGACGACAATGTTTTTCTCAGCCAGGTTTCTTTATGGGAAATTGCTGTCAAGAAGACGATAAAAAAACTGGTAATTAATGAGTCTATCAGTGATCTGGAAAGAATTTGTTATAAAGGCGGTATAGAAATCATTCCGATAAAAAACAAATATTTTGATACAATCCAAATTCTGCCTTATATTCACGGAGATCCGTTCGATCGTCTGATTTTGGCAACAGCGATTGATGAAAATCTTTCTCTTATTACCGATGATGGAAAGATGATTTTGTATCCGGATGTGCAAGTTATTTGGTAGTGGTTCTGTGGGGACAGTCCCCAGAAAAAATCACGCACTTTGGACCCGGCGCAGGAACCGCCGGTACCATTTGTTTTCCCCCGCATCAGCCGGAACGGCTTCGGAAAGCAGCCGCAGGCAATAGTCCATATCATACTTATACTGGAGGAAGGTGTAGGCCTCAATATTCCCGATATACGCGGCAACCGCCTCATCCTGGACCCAGTCGATCCCCACTTCATCCTGAAATCGATCCCCGAAAAGCTCCCGAATGCAGGCGGAAGCGAAATGGCATCCTGCCATGGAATCCTGAACACACTCCAGCAGCAGCGAAGGGTCGTGACTGTTCAGAATCCGCGTCTCCAGATTGGTGAGAACAGTCTTCCAGGGATTTTTCGCGTCGTCATCAAAAGCGAGCGAATTCATGAACGCCTGCTTGCAGGCTTCCTTCAGATTGTGAGGAGAATAAACCCGTCTCGCGATCAGGCGGGAAAAGGCCTCGGCACGCAGATCCTCACGGTAGGCTTTTTGATAAATGCGCTCGAGTTCTGAAGTTTTTTGGAAATAATCCAGGTTGACCTTGGCGTCTTTCTGCCGTTCCTTCAGGACGATATTCAGATAGCGCTCATGCCAGTCCGCCACCCGTTTGTCTTCCTCCGGCATGGAACGCAGCAGGTCGTCAAAGCGGTGAAACGCCTCGGTAATGATAAACCGCTCGGAAGAACCGCCCATAATGTCCAGCAACACATCCGGATCGCTGATCATTCGTATGGCGGTTTTGCGCGGACCGGCTTTTTCACCCTTTTCCGCGATTTCTCTCAGGTCCGCCGGGGCTTTGATTTTGTAAACCGCTTTCGCCTGTTCCCAGCCTGTTTCGCTCATGGCGATTTTCTTGAGCAGCTCCTGATTTTCCAGCTGAGCGATCGCCTCGCCATCCGCGGGATAACAGGAACGCATCATGGCGATTTCAGTCAGGATCCCTTCATCCTGAATCCTGTGAACAGCTGCTTTCCGCGCGTCAAAGGCGGAATCTTTGGTGAGAATAATATCCCGCAAAATCTGCTCGTCCGTGATCCGTTCCACAGCCGCGCAGCGAACCTCCGACAGAGAAGCGTTCAAAGCCACGTTGCGCAGCTTCTTCTGGTCGCTGATCACGCTCACCATGTCCAGCGCTTCTGTCATAAGTTCCGGTTTATTCGTTTTCCAAAGCGGTTCAAAAAGTGACATATGTCATACTCCTCTGTGATTATTATATTACATTTGCACAAGCTTTCCCCATGCTCATCAAAAAGCAGTGAGCACCTCACCAGTCCCGCATGTGCTCCGTCCCCGTCATCTTGCCTATGGAAGGTTGCCTCGTTTCGCTCATCCCGATTCAAGGCGGTGGGACGAACCTGAAGGTTCGACCCCTCGTTTCCCCTCTGTCCGAAATATCAGTAATAACCGTCCATGAAAAAAGGAACAAAATCCGGAAAAGTTCGGTATGATTAAGTCCCATTATGTATGTAACTGGTTTCCGGTTACAAATTACGTGCTCGCCAATATTACTGAGCCGCACATAGTGACAGACACGCCGGTGTCGGCTGACGCGGTACAGGGTGTCAGTCCCACATGTGCTCTGTGAACAGTAACTGATTTCCGCATCAAGCAGGAAATAATCGCAGCATAACAATTGGTTGGAAAGAGGTGATATATTTATGATTCGCAAACTGCTTTCCTGTGTACGGGAATACAAAAAGCTCTCCATAACCACGTTCTGTCTGATGGTGGGGGAGGTGCTGATCGAATGTCTGATCCCATTCATCACGGCAGAACTGGTGAACCGCATGAAAGGCGACCTGGAAATCAGCCGCCTGCTGACCATCGGGATCGCACTGATCGTGATGGCGTTGGTTTCGCTTGCCTGCGGCGGCCTGGCGGGATACACCAGCGCGAAGGCCAGCGCAGGATTTGCCAAAAACCTGCGTTCGGATCTCTTTGATCAGATTCAGAGCTATTCCTTCAAGAATATTGACAAATTCTCCACATCCTCCCTGGTCACCCGCCTGACCACGGATATCTCCAACGTCCAGATCTCCTACATGATGGTGATCCGTACCGCGGTCCGTGCGCCGCTGATGCTGGTCTTCGCGGTGACGATGGCCTTCATCATGGGTGGAAAACTGGCCACGACATTTGTGGTGGTCCTCCCCGTGATGATCACCGGACTGCTGCTCATCTCCCAAAAAGCCATGCCGGCTTTCCATCGGGTCTTCAAAAAATACGACAAGCTCAACGAATCCGTCGAGGAAAACGTGAGGGCGATGCGCGTCGTCAAGGGCTTTTCACGGGAGGAATACGAAAAGAGGAAATTCGCCCGTGCCGCCGAAGACATTCGCAATGACTTCACCAAAGCCGAACGCATTGTGGCGCTCAACGACCCGCTGATGCAGATCTGCTGGTACTTCAACATGGTCTTCGTCCTCACGGTTGGGTCCAAACTGATCATTGAAAGCCGCGGGCTTGACCTGGACGTCGGACAGATTTCCGCCATGATCACCTACGGCATCCAGGTGCTGATGTCCCTGCAGATGATTTCCATGATCTACGTGATTCTCACCATTTCCATGGAATCCATGCGCCGGATTTATGAAGTCCTGCAGGAAAAATCCAGCCTCACCAATCCGGAAAACCCGGTGATGGATGTGGCGGACGGGAGCATTGATTTCAAAAATGTCAGCTTCAAATATTCGGCTGAATCCAAAAAATTCGCCCTCGCGGACGTCAATCTGCACATCAATTCCGGCATGACCGTCGGCATTATCGGCGGTACCGGTTCCAGCAAATCCTCGCTGGTGCAGATGATCCCGCGGCTGTATGACACCACGGAAGGAGCGGTTCTGGTCGGCGGGATCGACGTGCGCAGATATGATCTCGTCACGCTGCGGGATGCAGTCGCCATGGTTCTGCAGAAAAACCAGCTGTTTTCCGGCACGATCAAGGAAAACCTGCGCTGGGGGAATGAAAACGCCACGGATGAAGAGCTCATTCAGGCTGCAAAACTGGCACAGGCGGATGAATTCATCTCCTCCTTCCCGGAAGGTTATGACACCTTTATTGAACAGGGAGGTTCCAACGTCTCCGGTGGACAGAAACAGCGTCTCTGCATCGCCCGCGCACTGCTGAAAAAACCGAAGATCCTGATCCTCGATGACTCCACCAGCGCGGTAGACACCCGCACCGATGCACTGATCCGCAAGGGATTCCGTGAATTCCTGCCCCAAACCACCAAGATCATCATCGCCCAGCGCATCGCCTCTGTACAGGACGCGGACATGATCATCGTGATGGACAACGGGCGTATCGTTGCCACCGGCACCCACGCGGAACTGATGGCTTCGAGCCCGATCTATCGGGAGACCTATGAACAGCAGAACAACAGTGGTCAGGTGCCAGTGGCCGGTGGCCGGGTGCCGGCATTGGAAGGAGGTGCGGCATGAGTAAAAACAATAAACCCAGGTCTGCAAATTCCATCAAGCGTCTGCTCGGCATGCTCTTTGAAGCCTATCCGGTCCTGATCCCGATCGTGGGCGTGTGCATCATCATCGGAGCGGTTACCGCCTCGCTTCCCGCCATTTTCCAACAGCGCATCTATGCGGTCATCGGCGAATGGATGGAATCCGGTGACTGGGCCGGTGCGTCAAAGGTGATCGTGCCGCTGGTGACCACGCTTGGAATCTTTTATGTCATCTCGCTCATCGCCGGTACGGTCCAATCCCAGCTGATGGCCGTCATCACGCAGGGGTTCCTGAACAAAATGCGCCAGCAGATGTTCGCGAAAATGCAGAACCTGCCGGTGAAATATTTCGACACCAACAAGCACGGCGACATTATGTCCCATTACACCAACGACATTGACACCCTGCGCCAGATGATCTCTCAGTCCCTGCCGACGCTCCTGCGCTGCATGATTTTGCTCACCAGCGTGATGTGCATCATGCTGTATTACAGCGTTTGGATGACGCTGGTGGTCTTCGTCGGTGTGTTCGCCATGCTCAAAATTTCAAAAACCGTCGGCAGCGGCTCCACCAAATACTTCATCGCCCAGCAGAAATCCGTCGGGAAAACCGAGGGCTTTATCCAGGAAATGATGAACGGGCAGAAGGTCATCAAGGTCTTCAACCACGAAAAGCAGTGCCAGGCGGACTTCCGCAAGATCAATGATGACCTGTTTGATGTCAACTTCAAGGCGCATGCTTACGCCAATGTCCTCGGACCGATCATCAACAACATCGGCAATACGCTCTATGTGCTCATCGCGGTCATCGGCGGAATCCTGCTGCTCAATAAAGTCCCGAACCTCAGTATCCGTGCGCTGCTGCAGGGCGGACTCACTGCGCTTTCCATCGACATCGTCATCCCCTTCCTGAACATGGCCAAGCAATTTACGGGGAATGTGAACCAGGTCGCCCAGCAGGTCAACTCCATCGCCATGGCTGTGGCCGGCTGTGAACGGATCTTTGAGCTGATCGACGAAAAGCCCGAGACCGATGAGGGGTATGTGACGCTGGTCAATGCCCATATCGACAGTGAAGGCAATGTGACGGAGACCGAAGAGCGCACCGGTCAATGGGCATGGAAGCACCCGCATCATGACGGCACGCTCACGTACACGCCGCTGCGGGGCGATATCGTCATGAAGGAAGTGGACTTTTCATACGTCCCGGGCAAACCGGTGCTGCATGACATCAGCCTCTATGCCAAACCGGGGCAGAAGGTTGCCTTCGTCGGCGCTACGGGTGCCGGGAAGACGACCATCACGAACCTCATCAACCGCTTTTATGACATTGAAGACGGCAAAATCCGTTATGACAACATCAATATCAATAAAATCAAGAAGGCAGACCTGCGCAGTTCTCTCGGGCTGATCCTGCAGGATACCAATCTCTTCACCGGAACGGTGATGGAAAACATCCGTTACGGGAAGTTGGACGCCACCGACGAGGAATGTATCAATGCCGCCAGGCTGGCCGGGGCGGATGACTTCATCACCCGCCTGCCCGCGGGGTATGAGACCATGCTGGAAAACAATGGAGAAAATCTTTCCCAGGGGCAGCGTCAGCTGCTCGCCATTGCCCGCGCCGCGGTCAACGATCCGCCGGTGATGATCATGGATGAGGCGACTTCTTCCATCGACACCCGCACCGAGCGCATCGTTCAGCAGGGTATGGATAAACTGATGGAAGGCCGCACGGTGTTTGTCATTGCCCATCGTCTTTCCACGGTTCAAAACTCTGATGTCATTATGGTCCTTGACCACGGACGCATCATCGAGCGCGGCTCCCACGATGACCTGATCGCCCAGAAGGGCCAGTATTACCAGCTCTATACCGGCGCCTTTGAGTTGGAGTAGGAGTCTTTAGGTTTTAGGTGTCAGGTGTCAGGTGTTAGGTCTCAGGTTTCAGGTTTTAGTGGGATGTAGAGGGTAGTGAAGCGCATGAGGCGCAACCCGAAGTTTATGTGGGACAGGCCTCCGGGCCTGTCCCACTTCATGTCGCAATAATCACATGCAGGGCTGTCCTCACACGTTCTGCGTCTCTATTGGGGGAACATGCTGGACAGTTACCTGATTTCTTTTTGGGAGTATAATGTTATAAATTGTACAAGAGATTGGAGGTGGGTTTCAATGATCAACACAAAATCAGATATGAGAAAAGGTTCTTTATTGGAAGAAACATTTGATATGCTCCGCAAGCTGAATCTTCAGGAACTGGAAATTGTACAATCCGTCATTAAATCTATTGCTTCAAAAGATGATAATTATTATCAGCCGCTTTCTGAAGCAGAAATCATTTCTCGGATCGATGAAGCAATTGCGCAGGTCGATGCGGGTTTTTCCTATGATGCGGAAGAAGTTGAAAAGGAAATTATCCGGGAGTTTGGGCTGTGAAATCCTATAAGGTTCGTATGTCCCCGCGGGCAAGAGCGGACTTGAAAAACCGTATTTCCTATCTTGTAAATATTAAGAAAAATCCTCAGGCTGCGGCAGGTGTCATGGATGATTTTCATAAGACTCGGGCCATGCTCGAGTCAATTGCCGGCAGCATCAAAGAACCGGACAGTGAAATTCTGAAATCGAGAAAATTAAAACGAATAAATTTCAGAGAACATGATTATTTTATTCTTTACCGAATTGATGGGAATACAGTGATGATCATGAATATTTTCCATGCATTAGAAAATTTTGAAACAAAGTTAGATTAAAATTTTATCTCAACATTCATAAAAAATATTCAGAATCTGCAAAGCACAATAGTGGTGAAGGCCGGAGCACATACAGGACAGGCCCTCGAGCCTGTCCCACTTCAATTTACAATGAGCACATAAGGGAGTGCCGGGCAGGGGAATATTTACATTTTTACTTCGCCGCGTTTTTCACAAACCCGTCCAGCTCATCCATCCTTCGGATAAAGCGTTTCAGGAGGAATGTGCAGAAATAGGGAAAAGAATAAATCCGGCTGCCGTACCCGATATTTCCGTAACTGAGCTTGAACCCAAAAGAGATATCCGGATAGTGAGCCGATGAAATCAGCGTCTGCAGAGACTTCGAACGGTTTTCCTCTGCTTTCACTTCAAGCGGAATCAAAAAATCTCTGGAACGGAGGAAGAAATCCATTTCCAGCGTAGAGTTTCCCTTTTTGAAATAATATAAAGGATATCCGGTTTTATTCAGCCCCTCCGAGACAAAATTTTCATATAAAGCGCCCTTATAGACTCCGAGATTTTTCCTTGCCCTCAGATCCTCCTGCGCTTCATCTTCCAGGTTGGAAACCAGGATGCCGGTATCGGCGTAATAGAGCTTATACTTGCTCTCATCGTAATTCCCCTTCATCGGCAGTTCCGGAAAATTCAGACAGTAACAGACATTGATGATTCCCGAATCACGCAGCCATTCAATACTGCCGAGATAATCCTTGTTTTTCGCGCCATGCGCCACTTTGGAAATCTGAAACTTTTTGTTTTCCCTGGCGAGCTGGGCGGGCAGATTGCGGTAGACATTCAATACTTTTGTCTGTTCCAGCCCATGCAGATATTTGCGGATGTCTCCCTCAAAATCGGCATTGATCTGACGCTGTGTATCCAGTGATCCTTCAAAGGTGTCCCGTTCCAGGTAATTCCGGACCACTTCCGGCATGCCGCCGAGTATGCAGTGATCCAGAAACAGCCGATGGAATATATTCATTTCCAGCTGATTGAACGGAATCAGCCGAACCATATGATCCAGCATTTCTTCCCGAATATCCGGCCCGTACCCTTTCGCTTCCAGAAATTCTTCAAAATCCAGCGAATACATCTGATAATCTTCCTTATATCCGACGCTGACGCTTTCAATATCGTTGTAGTCAATTCCAAGCAGAGAGCCGCTGCAGATCACATCAAAGCGGCCATCTTGTTTGAAAAATTTCAGCGAGGTGGCAATTTTCGGAAAAGCCTGCAGTTCGTCAAAGAATATCAGTGTTTTGTTTTCAATAAACCTTTTCCGCGGGTCGATCCTGGAAATGTTCCTGATAATGTTGGCGGCGCTGTATCCGTCGTCTTCGATGATTGTCCGGTATTGCTCTTCTTCGATAAAATTGATTTCGATCACGCTTTCGTAGTGAGATGCCGCGAAATGACGGATCGTCTCGGTTTTCCCAACCTGACGGCAGCCTTTGATGACCAGAGGTTTCCGGTCCTCCCGTTGTTTCCATTGTTCCAGAAAATCATCTGTCTTTCGATGAATGTACATGCCGACCTTCTTTCCTGCGGATGGACTGATTCATTCCGGTATTGGGGTGGTGGCTGCGCGAAATGTATCCCGCTTTTCTCAGACGTGAATCAGTCATTTCATAAAACATGAGCGAATTTAATACACTTTAACACTATTTTATGAGCTTATTATACTATAGTATTCACTATTTCATGAATATTTTCCATGCGTTAGAGAATTTTGAGATAAAATTAGAATAATCTATTGATTTTTATATAGCACTGAAATTTCGGGGATAGTCCCATAAAGGGACAGTCCCCGGCAGGTACATGAATTGTAACGCGCAGTCTCTTTTTTATTCTTAATTGCACACGAATAACAGTTTTCGTGTCTTTTGACAGGTGGAAAAATTTATGTTATCATAAAGACAGAAACAGAAAAAAGGGTGTCACCGGCAACGGACTGACCTCTGATACTATATATGAAAATAGCCGCTCATCAGGTCAAAATGGAGGCGGCTATTTCTGTTATATCATATTTTTATCAAAAACTTCTGATTTCAAAAAGTGTATAATTGTGTATAATAGAAATATACCTGTTGGACAAAAGGAGTACGAATGGGAGAAAAAGATATCACGGAAAAAACGTTGGAATCGTATAACGATGTATTCGCAGATATTCTCAATGCGCTTCTCTTCAACGGAAAACAGGTCGTTGATCCTAAAGATCTGGAGGACCGGAACCCGCATTCCTTCTATAAAGCAGATGGAAAAATCCGTGAGCTGGAACGGGATGTTGTGAAACGCTGGAAGAAGCATAATATCCGAATCGCCTGTATCGGAATGGAAAACCAGACGGATCAGGATCCCTATATGGTCCTGCGGGTTGCGGGGTATGACGGTACAGAATACCGGGTTCAGATAAACAACCTGCGGACAGGGGAAAAGCCATATCCTGTAATTACGATTGTTCTGTATTTTGGATACAAAGGGCGTTGGAATCAACCGAAGACTTTATATGAAACACTGGATATCCCGGAAGAGCTGCGTCCTTATGTCAATGATATGAGAATCAACCTGTTCGAAATCGCGTATCTGACCCGTGAACAGGTCAATCTGTTCAAAAGCGATTTCAGGGTGGTGGCAGATTATTTTGTCCAGATGAGAGAAAAGGGAGAATATAATCCCGGGAATGAAGTTGTTCAGCATATTCAAGAGGTGCTCCAATTGCTGAATGTGATGGATAAAGAAAAACGTTTTGAGGATAATCTCAATGAAGATATCGTGAAAGGGAAGGTGAGCAATATGTCTGAATGGCTCGATAAAGTAATTAAGACAAGTGAAGAAAAGGGTGAAAACCGGATGGGGAAACTCATGAAAATTCTGCTGAAACAGGGAAGAACAGAAGACCTGAATCGTGCTGTTGATGATTCTGAATTCCGGGATCAGCTGTTTCAGGAATTCCAGATCGCCTGATTTTTCTATAACACAGAGAATTCGGAGACTGTTCCTTTTTGGCGCAGTCTCTTTTTTTATTCCACACTTTATGCAGATCACAGGGGATGGCGGGGTCGGACCTGAAGGTCCGACCCCTCATTCCGATCCCTCATTCAACCACTTATTCGGGAGAAGTGTCCCCGGCACGGAATCAGGACAATATTTCTTTAAGATTTTAAAAGTGTGGTATAATATAGGGCCATGAGACGAATAATCTCTGGATTAGCTGATTTGTATGGGTATCAGGGAAGATCCCGAAGCATGTGCTCATCGATGGTATATCTACGATTTGTGGTGTGCAGACGGGACTGATGCTTACGTCATGCATCATGCGTCATGCGTCATACAGGCGGATCAAGCTTATGAAATGAAAGGTGTATATAGAATGGCTGTATTACCCCCTCTGACAGATGATTTTGTAATCAACGGCGGTTTTGCCGCGATGACCCTTTTTTCCATCATTCTGACAATTTATCTGATTCGATATCGGGCGAAGCTCGACCGGGCGGAAAGCCGAATAGAACCGGACGCCGTGTTATGGATGAAAGACAATCTCATGCGTCTGAGCAGTTCGGAGGAAAATCCCGCGGGATTTACTGTCAGAAAGCTGCGGTATTGGGATCTCCGAAAGCGTGGGGGCGCACGACTGTGCAGTCTTTTTGTGCCGGCTGCGCGGCAGCAAAAAGGCAGACCAGGTGTGCTGTTCTTTTTGATCATGCTGGCCGCGGCGGGGGTGATGTGCGGGACACGGGGCTCCGCTCTGGCACAGACGGGCACGGCCTGGAGTGATTCTATTACACTGCCGAACGCCGCGGGAACGTACTATTTAACCACAGATGTTACGATTGGCGGCGGCGGCATCTGGATAGTTCCTTCGGGCGGCGTCACACTGGACCTCAATGGGCATAATGTCACAGGCTGCCAGTTTAGAATCAATTCCGGTGTTACGCTGACGGTGAAAGATACGAAAAACAGCGGTGTAATCACATTTATTACCTGGCCAATAGAAGTGAACGGCGGATCGTTTCATTTTGAAGGAGGAACACTCACAACATCCACCGATTCTGCTATCGTTCGGGTTCAAAACAATGGAAGCTTTTCTATGTCCGGCGGCACAATTACCGGAGGTCGGCGCGGTGTTGCTCTTCAAAATCAGGACAGTTTTACGATGACGGGCGGGAAAATCATAAAATGCAGTATTGGGGTTGATATTTGGGAAGGTTCTACAGCAGAGATCAGTGGCGGTGAAATCAGCGGACATAGATCTTATGGCATCCATGCTGTGTCCGGTACAGTGACAATGAACGGCGGTGTTATCAAAGGAAATCAAAACGGAATCGGGATAGGTGAAAGAAATATCAGTGGAACCTTAAACCTCAGCGGCGGAACCATCACGGGAAACACACATTACGGTATTAGTTATGGCAACGGAGTGCTGAATCTCTCTGACGCGCCCGCTGACGGGGCTACTCACCCAAGCGTTACCGAAAATGGCGATGCTAATGTTCGTATTTTAAATGGCGTCAACGACCTCCGCATCAACGTCACCGGACCACTGAGCCCATCCGCGATACTCGGCATCTCGATGGCGAAGCCCGGCGTCTTCACCGATGGATTGAATAACCGGGGAACGTCCGCCAATTTCAGCAGCGACGACGCCCCCCACTACGCCGTACGCCTGACCGCCGCGGGGGAAGCAGAGCTGGGAAGAGCTGTCGCCAGCATCACATCGGGCGGCGTCACAAACAGATATGCCCGTCTCCAGGATGCAATGGACGCGGCTCAACCAAACGATACGATCCTGCTCCTGGACAACATCAGCGCTTCCACAGACACCTTCCCCATCCTGGCCTGGCAGGAAGACATAACGTTGGACCTGAACGGGAAGACTATCAGCGGCAGCCCCGCTTCGTCCTCCGGCGACCTGATCCAGATTTATCGAAAGAATGTTGGCGGTGAAAATAGTTATGGACGACTCACACTGAAGGATACCGCGGGAAGCGGCGAGATCATTTGTGAAGCGGGCGGATGTGAAAATGTGATAAATATTAGGGGAGGAGACCCGAATGTGCTCACCATGTATGGCGGCAAAATCAGCGGCGGAGCCACCAACGTTAGGGTCAATGGCAATTTTACTATGCATGGCGGCGAGATCAGCGGCGGAACGACCAACGTGAATTCCTTAGGACAATTTACGATGTCCGGCGGCAAGATCAGCGGCGGAACGACCGGCGTGATTTGTCATACCCTTTGTTCGATGTCCGGCGGTGAGATCAGCGGGGCATCCGGGAATGGCGTGACGCTTGATGATACTAGTGTTTTTAATCTGCTTGGCGGCACGATCAGCGGCAATGGACAATACGCGATTGAAGCATTCGAGAACTCATTTGTCTTTATTTCCAATGGAAATCCGATCATCGTCAGCCGGGGCTCCGCAGAAAGCAGCCGCGGCATTTATCTGCATGAAGGTTCCGGCATTAGCATATATGAAACACCGGCAGCAGGAAGCTCCATCGGCGTCACGCTGGAGAGCGGCGCCGGCGTCGCGGCACGGGGCAGCAGAAGTAAGGCTCCCACGGAAGATGATCTGGCGGTTTTCAGCAGTGATGAAGGCTATGCCAAATTCCTGAATACCACGAAAAAGGCGATCGTCTTCGGTTACCAAATCAGCTATGACGCGGGCGGCGCGGAAGGTGACCTCCCGGATGCTTTAAACATTGATCCTACCGATACCACAGCTGATCCAACAGTCCCGGACCGGGGCAGCCTGACGAAAACCGGATACAGCTTCACCGGCTGGAAAGACGAGAAAGGCAATGAATACGCGGCAGATGCGGACTTCAAGACGCTCCTCGCCCAATACAAGCCTGCGGGCAGCGTCATCCTCACCGCACAGTGGGAAGTAAATACGTATGCTGTCATGCTTGAAACCTACGGCGGGACGATCAACAGCGGTGATGTCACGCAGTACACCTACGGCATCGGTGCGGCGCTGCCGACAGATGTTGCCTGGGATCATTATAGCTTCGGCGGCTGGTATGAGAATGTCGATTTTTCCGGTGATCCCGTGGAACTGATTTCCACAAGCGATACCGGAGACAAGACCTTCTATGCCAAATGGATATATGCCGTGAGCTTTGACAAAAATGCCTCGGACGCGCAGGGGCCATTGAATGTTAGTCAATTCTTTATTTATAACGGTGCGGAACAGGCCCTGCTAAAGAACAGTTTCACTCGTGAGGGGTATATCTTTTCCGGCTGGAACACGGTACAGGATCCGAAGACCCAGAGCGGCGGGGCATGGTATTGGGATGAAATGTCCGTCCGGAACCTGCCGGGAGACGGAATTGTCACCCTCTATGCCCAATGGGAACCGACTACCGTGCGCATCCGCAAGGTGGATGAGGATGGATATGAGATCGGCGGTGCGGTCGTCTCCATCTTTGAGACGCTCAGCGGCAAACCATTCGGCACGGAACAGACGTATGACCCGGCCCGGGGCGATGTGATTTTTGAGGGCCTTTCGATCGGTGTGAAATATACCGTGCACGAGGTCAAAGCACCCCGGGGGTACAGCCTGGCGGAGGACAAGACCTTTGTGCTCGACGAATACGGGTTTATCGATCTCTTTTCCGCCGATACCACTGTCAAACTCATCGACGGCATCATCTTCCTTGAAAATGAACCGACAAAGGTCTATGTGCGCAAGACGGACAGCCAGAGCGGTGCGCGCCTCGCGGATGCGCAGCTGCAATTGCTGAACACTCAGGATGGCACTGTTTCCTGGACTTCCTCCGGGACAGATGACAGAGAATTCAGCGGCCTTGCCACCGGTGAGGAGTATACCCTCCATGAAGCCGCCGCGCCTTCAGCCTCCTATAACGCGGCGGATGACGCGGTCTTTGTGCTGGATGCCGATGTCAGCATCGACCCTGACCTCACGACCGCGGACTACACCATGGAGGGGAACAACATCATCCTTCTGGTGGAAAATGTGAGACTTTACACAATTACCTTCGTGAACGAGGACGACTCGGTACTGGAGAGCGAAAAATGGGCATATGGCAGCACGCCGCATTACACCGGAACACTGCCGGAAAAGCCCGCGGACGTGAGCCACAGCTATACCTTTGCCGGCTGGAGTCCGCACATCACGACGGTGACCGGGGACGCCACCTATAAAGCCACCTATACCTCGGAACTCAATAATTATACTGTGAGATTTGTGGACGAGGACGGCACGGAGCTGCAGACCGCGAGCTACCACTACGGCACGCCCGCCGCGGATATCGCCCTGCCTGCTGACCCGACCAAAACTTCCACCGCACAGTATGACTATAGATTTGCCGGCTGGACGCCGGATATCGCGGCTGTGACCGGGAATGCTGAGTATCGGGCATCCTATACACCCGTTCTGCGGCAGTACACGGTCACCTTCGTGAATGAGGACAACTCGGTACTGGAAAGCGGTACATGGGACTATGGCGCCACCCCGCATTACACCGGGACGCTGCCGGAAAAGCCCGCTGACGTGAGCCACAGCTATACCTTTGCCGGCTGGGATCCCGCAGTCATGACGGTGACCGGGGACGCCACCTATAAAGCGAAGTATGATCAGACGGTCAATACTTATCTTGTGACCTTTGTGGATGAGGACGGTACGGAGCTGCAATCCGACCGCTACGCCTATGGCACACCTGCCGCGGATATCGCCCAGCCTGCCAATCCGACGAAAACCTCTGACGCACAGTACACGTACAGCTTCGCGGGCTGGACACCGGCGATCGCAGAGGTGACCGGGGATGCCACGTATCGGGCCACCTATGATGCTGTGCTGCGGCAGTACACCGTCACTTTCCTGGATGATGATGGTACGGAGCTGGGGCGGGATCTTTATCCCTACGGTACGCTTGCCGCGGATATCGTCCGTCCGCAGGATCCGGAGAAGACCTCTGACGCACAGTATCACTATACCTTCGCCGGCTGGACGCCGACATTCGCGAATGTAACCGGGAATGCCGTGTATCGGGCAAGCTATGATGCTGTGCTGCGGCAGTACACGGTCCGCTTCGTGAATGAGGACAACACAGAACTGCAATCCGGGCTCTGGGATTACGGCGCAACCCCCGTTTATCATGGGGATGTGCCCACCAAGCCCGCGGACGTTTCTCACACTTATCACTTTGCGGGCTGGGATCCCGAGATTGTGACAGTAACGGGTGATGCCACCTATACCGCGGCGTATTCGCAGACGGAAAATCTTTACACGGTCACCTTTGTGGATGAAGACGGCACGGTCCTGAAAGAGGCCACGGAGTATCCTTACGGCACGAAAGCCGCCGATATTGCGGAGCCGGACGATCCGGTCAAAACCTCGACGGCGCAATATGACTATACCTTTGCGGGGTGGACCCCGGCAATCACTGACGTGACCGGGGATGTTACCTATCGGGCGACCTATAATGCTGTGCTGCGGCAGTACACGGTCCGCTTCGTGAATGAGGACCACACGGAACTGCAGTCCGGGCTCTGGGATTACGGCGCAATGCCCGTTTATCACGGAGAAGTCCCCACCAAACCCGCGGATGTTTCCCACAGCTATCACTTTGCGGGCTGGGATCCTGAGATTGTGACAGTGACGGGAGATGCCGTTTATACCGCGGTGTATTCGCAGACGGAAAATCTTTATAAGATCACCTTCGTGGATGAAGACGGCACGGTTCTGAAAGAGACAGAAGAATATCCCTACGGCACCAAGGCCGCCGATATCGCGGAGCCGGACGATCCGGTCAAAGCCTCGACGGCACAGTATGACTATACCTTTGCCGGGTGGACGCCGGACATTGTCGACGTGACCGGGGATGCCACGTATCGGGCCACCTATACTGCTGTGCTGCGGCAATACACCGTCCGTTTTATCAATGATGACGGGACAACGCTTCAGTCCGGGCTTTGGAATTACGGTGTCACGCCCGTTTATCACGGGGAAGTGCCCACCAAACGCGCGGATGTTTCCCACAGCTATCACTTTGCGGGATGGAGCCCCGCTATCACGCCGGTGACGAGAAATACCGTCTATACCGCGGCGTATTCGCAGACGGAAAATCTATATAAGGTCACCTTTGTGGATGAAGACGGCACGGTCCTGAAAGAGGCCACGGAGTATCCTTACGGCACGAAAGCCGCCGATATCGTGAAGCCGGACGATCCGGTCAAAGCCTCGACGGCGCAATATGACTATACCTTCGCGGGCTGGGATCCGGCTATTGCCGACGTGACAGAAGACGCGGTTTATACCGCCGCTTATACGGCTGTGCTGCGGCAATACACCATCACTTTCCTGAATGAGGATAACACGGTGCTGCAGTCCGGGCTCTGGGATTACGGTGCAACACCTGTTTATCACGGGATTACCCCTTCCAAGCCCGCGGATGTTTCTCACACTTATCACTTTGCGGGCTGGGATCCGGCGATCACTGCCGTGACGGGTGATGCCACCTATACCGCGGCGTATTCGCAGACGGAAAATCTTTACACGGTCACTTTCGTGGATGAAGACGGCACGGTCCTGAAGGCTGCCGAGGAATATCCTTACGGCACTCTTGCTGCCGATATCGTGAAGCCGGACGATCCGGTCAAAGCCTCAACGCTAAAGGATGACTATATCTTTGCCGGATGGAGTCCGGACATTGCCGATGTGACAGATGACGCGGTTTATACCGCCGCCTATACCGCTGTGCTGCGGCAGTATACTGTACGCTTCGTGAACATTGATGGCAGTACGCTTCAGTCCGGGCTGTGGAATTACGGTGCAACGCCTGTTTATCATGGAGAGGTGCCGACCAAACCCGCGGATGCTTCTTACAGCTATCACTTTACGGGGTGGAATCCCGCGATCACGGCTGTGACGGGAGATGCTACCTATACCGCGGCGTATTCGCAGACGGAAAATCTTTACACCGTCACCTTCGTGGATGAAGACGGTACTGTCCTGAAGGAAGCCACGCAATATCCTTACGGCACCAAAGCCGTCAACATCGCGAAACCGGATGATCCGGTGAAGCCTTCCACGGCACAGTATGAATATACCTTCACGGGCTGGGATCCGGCTATTGCCGACGTGACAGCGGATGCGGTTTATACCGCCGCTTATTCTGCCGCGCTGCGTCGGTACACCATCACTTTTGTGAACGAGGACAACACGGTACTGCAGTCCGGGTTATTGGATTACGGTGCAATGCCCGTTTATCACGGAGAAGTGCCGGCCAAACCGGCGGATGTTTCCCACAGCTATCACTTTGCGGGCTGGGATCCCGAGATCGTGTCAGTGACGGGAGATGCCGTCTATACCGCGGTGTATTCGCAGACGGAAAATCTTTACACCGTCACCTTCGTGGATGAAGACGGTACGGTTCTGAAAGAGGCTGTGGAATATCCCTACGGCACCAAGGCCGCTGATATCGCGGAGCCGGACGATCCGGTGAAACCTTCGACGGCGCAGTATGACTATATCTTTGCCGGCTGGACGCCGTCCATTGCCGACGTGACAGCGGACGCGGTATATACAGCCACATATACGGCTGTGCTGCGGCAATATACCGTCACTTTCCTGAATGAGGACGGCACTGTTCTGAAGGAAGCCGCGGAATATCCTTATGGGACCCAAGCCGCCGATATCGTGACGCCGGACGATCCGGTCAAAGCCTCGACGGTACAATATGACTATATCTTCGCGGGCTGGACGCCGTCCATTGCCGACGTCTCAGAGGACGCGGTTTATACCGCCGCTTATACGGCTGTGCTGCGGCAGTACACCGTCACTTTCCTGAATGAGGACTACACGGAATTGCAGTCCGGGTTATGGGATTACGGCGCAATGCCCGTTTATCACGGAGAAGTGCCGGCCAAACCCGCGGATGTTTCTCACAGTTATCATTTTGCGGGCTGGGATCCAGCGATCACTGCCGTGACGGGAGATACCTTCTATATCGCGACATATTCGCAGGCGGAAAATCTTTACACGGTCACGTTTGTGGATGAAGACGGTACGGTTCTGAAAGAGGCTGTGGAATATCCTTACGGCACTCTTGCTGCTGATATCGCGGAGCCGGACGATCCGATGAAACCTTCGACGGCGCAGTATGACTATATCTTTGCCGGATGGGCTCCGGACATTGCCGACGTGACAGCGGATGCGGTTTATACCGCCACCTACAAAGCCTTCCTGCGGCAGTACACGGTCCGCTTTGTGAATGAAGACGGCACGGAACTGGAGTCTGTGATGTGGGATTACGGTGAGATCCCTGTCTATACCGGGAAAACACCGGTCAAAGAAGGTGAGTCCGGGGTCGTTTATACCTTTATCGGCTGGACTGACGGAACAACGGATTATGGTCTGTCGGATTCGCTGCCTGCGGTGACCGGCGACGTGACTTATACCGCCCGGTTCACTTCGGAAATGCTTGCCTTCACGGTGACGTGGCTGAACTGGAATTTTGTCGAGCTGGAAACCGATGAAAATGTTCCTTACGGTACAAGACCGAGCTATGACGGGGAGACACCGACCCGGGAAGACGCGGATGGGCTGGTTTATACCTTCGCGGGCTGGACTGACGGGATGGTGGATTATGGTCCGTCGGATCCGCTGCCTGCGGTGACCGCTGATGTGACCTATACGGCCCGCTTTACCTCAGAGACGAATATCTATCATGTTCTGGTGACCTCCGATGAAAACGGTACGGCTTATGCGATCCCGTCTGAAGGTCCGACGGGGACGGAAGTGACCCTGTTTGCCACGCCGAATGTTAACTGCCAGTTTGTGAGATGGGAAGTGATCAAAGGCGAGGTGACCGTGAATGACAACAAATTCGTCATTATGCATTCGGATGTCGAGATTCAAGCGGTCTTTGAGGCCATCGAAAATCCGTTTGTTATGGATGTGACCATCAATAACATCATGGGCAATGGCTCAAAGGGCGCTCCGAAGGATATCAGCACGACACACATGGATCCAACGGTCATCCTGATGAGTGTGCTCCATGAGACGAGCGGTAAATTCAATGACGGTATTACGGTGCATCCGGGAGAATTCCAGATCAAGACGACAGTCACGTTTGCCAATGAGGTACCGGATATCTCCAGTGCCTTGTACGAAGTGCTCGTGGAAGGATTGCCGAAATTGGTTTCCAGTGCGGGTAAGGACGATAACAAGTATCTGCTGACTTATAATGCCTGGATCAACAATGAAGGCGGAATCACGATCAACCTGATCTGGACTGACAAATATTATGTGCCGTTTGATGAAGTCTATGTGTTCCCGCTGCCGGAAGATGAGATCGGCGCGTATAAGATGGATCCGTGGGGAAAGAAGGAGTACCTGATATTCCACACCTACGAAATCTGCATGCGCTGGCTTGGCAGTGACGAACTTTGCTCCGGTTATGAGCGCTGCTTCCACAAGGAACTGCCGTATATCTATGATAAGAATAAGATCAGATACGGCTATGACTGGGCTCAGCCGTAAGGTTAGATGTACGTGAGACGTAAGACGTGAGACGGATGACGTAAGACGTAAGATGTCGTATGTGATTATGATTTGTAACGGAGACTGTTCTCCAAATTGACGGGACCGGTTTTGCCCGGAGCACATACGGGACCGGTACCGAGTGTCGGCTTCGCGACACAGGGTACCAGCGAAAGACCCTGCTCCGTGCGGTACGAGCTGCGCTCATTTTTGATGCGGAGCAGGAGCTGCGCCCCGCACGTGCTCCGCTCCCCTTTGTGATTCTCAGAAAAAGCCGGAAAGATTCGGTATAATTGATATTGATCAATCAGGAAAATGCTGACGAGGGGACCGGGCGAGATGAAAAGAAAAACTGCAAAAGAGATCCTGGCGGAATCCTTCCGTGAACTTGCTGAAACCATGACTATTGACAAAATCACAGTGCGGAACATCACAGAAAACTGCGGCTACTCAACAGCGACGTTTTACAGGCACTTCAAGGATAAATATGACCTCATTGCCTGGGAAGAAGCGGTCCGGACTGCTGCCATCATGGATCGGGTCGGTGTGGATGGGTACCAATGGCGGGAAACGCTGTCAGACGGAGCGAAAGCCTATGAACAGCGGAAAGACTATATGGCCAATTTGTTTTTGCATACCGGCGGTTTTGATTCTTTTGCCCGGTACATGACAGAATTGAACTATGGACATCTGAAAAACCTCATTCAGAAGAATGCCGGAGATCAGCCGATTGATGAAATTACCGACATGTATATCCGTGCTTATTGTTCCGGAACAGTATTTCTGACCTGTGAATGGGTTTTGGGAAAATATAAAGTGAGCTCAGAGCAGTTGGCTGAGATTTATGAAAAGTCTCTCCCGGCACCGCTGATAAATTGAGATTCGGGGACGGTTCACCCGCGGCGTAAGCCGCGGGGAACTGTCCTCTCGTTTCGTAAGGATAAACACTCATCGGGGACTGTCCCCATCGCAAGCATGCCGCAACAGAGGGGACAGTCCCCGATATGAATTTTATTTTTTCTTGAAATTTTATATATAATTATTTATCATCATCGAAATGCACTGCGAGTAGAAAGGAAAAAGCGAAAATGGACGATAAAGAATTAATTCTCGACGCGATGCGGAAAGCCGGGGAGCCTTTGAATGCCGGTAAGGTGGCAGAATTGACAGGTCTCGACCGCAAAGCCGTTGATAAAGCTTTTGCAGCTATGAAAAAAGACGGCAGCATTGTCTCTCCTGTCCGCTGCAAGTGGGAACCGGCGGAGAAATAATCCGGAAAGCGCTGATAAATTGAGATTCGGGGACGGTTCACCCAAGGCATCAGCCGAGGGGAACTGTCCTCTCGTTTCGTAAGGATAAACACTCATCGGGGACTGTCCCCTCTGTTGAGGTGCGGCATGCTTGCGATGGGGACAGTCCCTTTATGGGACTGTCCCCGGTATGAATTTTATTTTTGCTTGAAATTTTATATATAATTATTTATCATCATCGAAATGCACTGCGAGTAGAAAGGAAAAAGCGAAAATGGACGATAAAGAATTAATTCTCGACGCGATGCGTAAGGCCGGTGAGCCTTTGAATGCCGGTAAGGTGGCAGAATTGACAGGTCTTGACCGCAAAGCTGTTGATAAAGCCTTTGCGGCGATGAAAAAAGACGGCAGCATCGTCTCCCCCGTCCGCTGCAAGTGGGAACCGGCGGAAAAATAATTAAAAGTAACTTGTGAGTCAAGTGACCTGTTCTGTTGACTCAAATCTGAGTCAACGAAAACAGGTCACTTGACTCGGGATTGAACAGTTACGAAAAACTATTTTTATGTCAAAAAGGGAAGAACTGTCCGGGTATGTTTATGATCCCGCGGAACACGACGGTGTGGCTTTTGAGGACCTGCCGGACGATTGGAAGTGCCCTCGCTGCAAAAAGCCGAAGGAAAAATTCAACCGGGCTTAATTCAGTCTAATTCTAAATCACACTGTGCAGTCTTTTTGTGCCGACTGCGCGGCAGCAAAAAGGCAGACCACAGTGTGCTGCTCTCAACACAGGAGTCCATATAGATGAGCATGCATATTGATGCCTTACCGGGCGAAATCGCCGAGCGGATCGTCCTGGTCGGTGATCCCTTCCGGGCAAAACACATCGCCGAGACCTGCCTTGAAGAAGCCGTTTGTGTCAACGAAAAACGGGCAGCTTTTTGTTATACAGGAAATTATAACGACATTCGTGTATCTGTTATGGCCGTCGGGATGGGTAACCCTTCCATGCTTATCTATTCCACGGAATTGTTCCGGGATTACGGCGTGAAAATTGCTGTCAGAGCCGGTACATCCGGCGGATATCTTCCCGGGATGAAAAAGTTCGATATCGTCCTTGCTCAGGCTACCTCGACGACATCCAATATCAATAATGACAGATTCAACGGATACTTTGCTCCCATCGCGGATTTTGGTCTGCTGTGCACGGCAAATGAAATTGCAAAGCAGATGGCGCTCAAGACCTATGTCGGCAATGTCATCTGCAATGACAGGATCTATCGGGACGAGACCTATAAATCAAAAATCTGGCAACAGTACGGAATTTTGGCCTCCGAGATGGAAGGAACCGCTCTGTATACCGCGGCGGCAGAATTTGGCGCCAAGGCGCTGATGGCTATTGGCATTGTTTTGAACATTACCGTCGATGAAGAGGGCGTTGAGCATTTCTCCGACGCGCCGGAAAATGATCCGAAGCGCTCGGTTGACGATTTGATCAGGCTGGCCCTGCTCACCGCGGTGAAGTCCGATCTGTAATAAAGCACATGCGGGACCGGCAGAAAACAGGTTTATTATGACAGAAACCAACCCTATATACACAAATAAGACAAACAAAAGTGAAGACCTGCTGATCCTTGTTGATTTCCAGAATGTCTATCTGCCTGGGCAGCCCTGGGCCTGTCCGACGATAGAGCAGGCCATTGAAAACACGCTGCGCATCATCCGGTCCCCGGACGCTCCTGATTATGTCCTGACCCAGTATCTGCCGCCGGCGGATCCGGTGGGCCGCTGGAAACAATACAACGAAGAGTACGCTGAAATCAATGCGGACCCGTTCCTCAGTGATTTTCCCGACACGATCAAACAAATCGTCAATGAGGGGAATCTCATCACCAAGGACACCTATTCTTCCCTGAAAAGCCCAGCTTTGCAAGTCAGACTTGAAGGGAAAAAGCGGGTGGTCCTGACCGGTGTGGTGGCGGAATGCTGCGTGTTGGCGACCATGCTGGATGCCATTGATCTTGGATATGAAGTGATTTATCTGTATGACTGTATTTCCGGGTTCAGTGACGAAAATGAAAAAATCATCCGGACTTTAGCTGAGGCTTTTTCCCCGGTCCACACAAAAGTCATGAGCAGCCGGGAATATCTGATGATATAATAAGATCAAGGTTGGCCGCGACAGATCGTCAAACGATTCAACAAAAAAACAGGAATAGCCGCCCCGGTCTCGCTAACTTGGGCAGCTATTTCTTAGTTTGCTAAAAAGGCCAGACCGTTGCCGGTGATACCCCTTTTTCTTATGTCTGTATTTTAACTTACTTCTCCGCTTTTGTCAAATCAAAAATTACCGCTGACAACCGAAACCTACATCTTAGGAACCGCTGATTAAACCTCCTGAAGGCGGGAGGACAGTTCCCCTCGTTCCTCGGGAGAACCGTCCCCGAACCTCGCTTTTGTCAAATCAGACATTACCGCTGACAACCGAAACCTGAAACCTATCTCCTATCCCCTATTAGATCCTTCGCGATTTGTTTATTTGATTTTTCCGGCGGAGTGAGCCCGTTGATGACCATTTCCCGCAGAAGCATGTTTTTGACCTCTTCCTTTTCCGCAAAGGTGACCACAGCACATTCATGCGCGCGGTGAAGTATGAACGGATAGGGATGACCGCCAAGAATTTTGCACTGTTGGATCAAAACCGCGTGCAGCATGTCAGCAATTGCTTCGTCAGCTGCCCAGGCAGGGAGCTCTACCCGGCAGATATAAGGCTTGCCGGGTTTGCCGATGTTCATGTAAAAAAAGCAAAGCTTCAATTCATCCCGGAGATCATGGTTCAGCCGTGAGTTCATACCGAAAATGGCGGAGCGTTCGCCTGAGGCCAGCATCCGGCTGAAGATCATGCTGTCATCCGCTCCGGGATTTTTGCTTTCCGCATCAGATTGCGTCCGCAGCAGGTCGAGCATGCGCAGTACCGGGTCGGATCGCGGACGGTCGATATAACCGACTGCCGGGATCCGTGCTTCTGCCAGCTGACTGAGCGCTTCGAGATATTCAGCCTTGAGCAGATTTTGATCCTTCAGTTCCGGTGTGTCGGTGAAAAGTTCCAGAGGCCCGTCACACAGGGCGAATACAGGAATATCCTTTCCTGCGGCTGCGGCTGTTTCTGCCAAAAAGCGCTTTTCTGCCGCATCCCGCTGGACGCCCAGCAAGGCTTCGGTGGGCAGGTCGTCAAACGGCAGCAGCTTTGTCCGGGTGATTATGCGGGGTGTTTGTCCGCTGTTCGTGATGAATTCGACGATCGCGGTGTTGATCAGTCCAAAGCTGATCTCATCATGTCGGCTGGGGCTGATCTGGCTCCCGTCACATGCCAGCAGACGGATTTGTATTGGCGGCAGGGAGGGAAGCGGGTGGACGGCATCCACAGGCTCATCCAGCGGAATGGCGCAGCGTGTTTCCGGTTTGGCGGAAAGCAATTCATTGATCCGCTCTTTCATGTTCGTGCTGAGCGCCTCGGCACGCAGCTGCTTTTCGTATTGGTCCGCTGCTCTGCTGAATGCGTCGTGACGTAAGCGCAGGTTTTTCCCCGCATCTTTCATTTGCGTGCGCAATTGTTCATAATTGACCGGCATAATTGAATGACTCCCTGTTCCGATCTGTTGAGAAGCATATATGGTGCAGCTCTGCCCCAGATCGTCTTTGTAAAAATTATACTATGAATGTGCTGATGATATGGGAGAGAATCAGCTGATATAAGTGTCCCGGGACTTGGCATTTGTATCAGCTGCCTCTTTCCTATATTATTCTTGTGATGTATGACAAATATCTTAAAATTCGTATAACTTTCATTACTTAAGCGTAATTTATGCGAATTAAGTTATTGAAATATGATATTATAGAATTAGGCAAGGCTTTCAGGAGGGGGAAAGTTGAAAGTCTTTGGTTCGCAGGAACCTAAACAAAAGGGCACCGTGAGTGGTGCCCCATTTTTTTATATAAAGGTATCTTTGCACTTTATCATTTCCGCCAGGTTCCGGATTGGATCGGGCTGAAATCGTCTTCGGTAATGAAAGCAGAGTTATCGATATCTTTGATGATCTTGCGGACTTCTTTGGCGTGCTTTCGTTTGACGCTGCTGGAAACCAGATCTACGGTGCCATCTCTGCCCTGACCGATCAGTTCTGTTACCCCATACCCCTTTTCACGCAGAGCTTCAGCGATCTCGTGCCCCTTGTTTTTGGAAACGATATTGATTTGTTTGAATCCAATGGCCAGACGCTCTTCGATCCGCATACCCAGCACGTTGCCGGTGGCATAACCAATCCCATAACAGAGAATGGTGAAGGGATGTTTCGCTCCGGTCAGTACGCTGCTGATTGCGACAACGTAGATGATCGAAGTGATAACTCCGAGGATCCAGACAATAACGCGCTGGCCTCGGACGACAAACAGCATACGCAGTGTATCGAGACACATGTCAATGAGCCGCAGCAGAAAAATTACAAATCCTCCGATGAGTACATCGGGTGTTAATGTTGTGAAAAATTCTGACATTTTCTCCTCTATTCATCATAAGTTATACGTCGTATTATTTTAAGGAAGCGCTGATTAATTTCCGGGAAGACAAGAGAAATGTTCTGCGCTTCGCGTAAAATCGTCCCCGAACCTCAATTAATCTGTGTTTCTATAACAAAAAAAAAGCCAGGAACAAATCCCGGCTTATGATTCAAATACAGAAATTAGTCGTTGTTTGCCGCCGGAATGTACATTCTGCGTACATATTCGCTGACCATTCTCCGGGTGCTGAACATCGGGGAAAGGGTCTTGATAGCGTTCTTCATCATCTTCATCCATTCTGTAGACGGAGCTGCCGGATCGGAGCGGTCATAGAACTTCGGGATGATTTCATTTTCCAATGTTTCATAGAGGCTCAGCGCATCTGCGTCGTCCTGTGCTTCATTGGACGGATATTCATCTTCGGTACCGATGGCCCAGCCGTTCATGCCGTTGTAGCCTTCAGCCCACCAGCCGTCGAGGACGGAGAAGTTCAGCGCACCGTTCATGGCGGCCTTCATTCCTGATGTACCGGAAGCTTCGTTCGGGCGGCGCGGGGTGTTCATCCATACGTCGACACCCTGGACGAGGCGGCGGGCGATATCCATGTTGTAGTCTTCCAGGAAGACCATGCGACCGCCGGTGCGGTGATCTTTGATCGCGCGATAGAGCTGTTGGACGATCAGCTTGCCGGGTTCATCTGCCGGGTGAGCTTTTCCGGAGAAGATGATCTGAACCGGGCGGTCGATGTCGTTGAGGATGCGGATCAGGCGTTCGTAATCACGCAGGATCAGGTAACCGCGTTTGTAGGTCGGGAAGCGGCGGGCAAAGCCGATGGTCAGGGCATCTCTGTCCAGCAAAACGCCGCCGGCAATGATCTGAACCGGGTGAACAGAACCGGTGAGCCAGGATTTGCGGGCTGCGCGGATGATGTAGTCATTCAGCATGCGCTTTTGATGGCGGCGGATATCCCACAGGACGAAATCCGGAATTGTGTCGACCTTTTCCCAGTTTTTGGGATCATCCGGGTTGCGGCGCCAGTCTTCACCCAGATATTCATCAAAGACCAGACCCATGCGGCGGGAAAGCCAGCTGAAGGTATGGACGCCATTGGTGATGGATGTGATCGGCACATCTTCCACTTTGCGGTCCGGCCACAGGAAGTGCCACATATTGCGGGAGACGACGCCGTGCAGTGCGGAAACACCGTTGTTGTGTTCGGACAGTTTGAGCGCCAGGATCGGCATGGTGAACTGTTCGCCCCATTCGGTGTTTTCTTTTGCCAGATCGACGAACTGGTCGCGGGTGAGTCCAAGTTTCTGCCACATCGGGGCAAAGTATTTTTCGATGAGCCAGACAGGAAATTTGTCGTTGCCGGCCGGGACCGGTGTGTGAGTGGTGAAGACATCGCTCTTGCGGACGATGGCGGCAGCTTCCTCAAACGTCTTGCCGGCTTCAACCATTTCGTTGCAGCGTTCCAATGCCAGGAATGCCGCGTGACCTTCGTTCATGTGCCAGACAGCCGGGTCGATGCCCAGGATGCGCATGGCGCGGACGCCGCCGATACCAAGCAGAATTTCCTGGGAGATTCTGGTTTCCAGGTCGGCGCTGTAAAGCTTTGCGGTCAGCTGCTGGTCATAGGAGCTGTTTTCCGGAATGGTGGTGTCGAGCAGGTAAAGGGAAACACGTCCGATCTGCATCTTCCAGATCCGTGCATAGATTGCACGTCCGGGCAGCGTGACGGAGACAAGCGCTTTGCTTCCGTCTTCATATTCCAGCGGGATGATCGGCAGTTTGTGGAAATCAAGGTAGAAGTTGGAGGTTTCCTGCCAGCCGTCTTCACTGATTTTCTGGACAAAGTAGCCCTGATTGTAGATAAAACCAATGGCATTGAGCGGCAGGCCCATGTCACTGGATTCTTTCAGATGGTCACCGGCTAAAATGCCCAAACCGCCCGCGTAAGCCGGGATGGATTCGTGCAAACCGAATTCAAATGAAAGATATGCGATTGATTTGTTGCCGTGATTGGGATAATTTTGGTTGAACCAGGTATTTGTATCGCTCATGTAAGCGTCAAACTCTGCCATCATTCTGTCATAATGCTTCAGATATTCTAAATCTTCTGAGGCTTTTTTGAGTGTACCCAGCGGTATTTCCTGAAGCATGATGATTGGGTTATGCTGGACATGTTCCCACAAAGATTTATTCAGGTTTCTGTAGAGGTTGAGACCATCAGGATTCCAGGCCCACCACAGATTATATGCTAATTCGTTCAGTCGGCTGATGCGTTCCGGAATATCCGGTCTCACAACAGGGACTCGTTCATAAATTTTTTTTTGCATTTCTTCCTATTCCTTTTCCTGATCCGGTTTTGAATCAGCCTTGCTTTTCGCAATTTTTCTAATGTATATCTTACTGTAAAAATGATTTTCGGTCATAAAAAAATGACATTTGTCAGATGGCAGTTGATAGTGGTCAATGGCTGGCGGCTGGTGATTGGTGGAAAGTTGAAATTGGAAAAAGCTCCATCACTATACATTTCTTCATTCTTCATTCTTCCTTTATTTCATCCAATGCCTGCTGGCTGCTGACCACTGAATACTGACCACTGAAAAAATGACAAATGGCAGTTGACGAATTTCGGTTTTTATCCTATGATTAAGAAGAAGGCTAAAGGTTTGGATTTGGCAAATCTTATTTTGAGTGAGGTGCAAAATTGATGGATTACGCAATGGTGAGCAAACTCGAAAAGGCAAGACAGTATGCCGCGGAAAGAGATCGTTTTCAATTTGATACGTTTCAGGTAACAATGACCGGGAAAAACAATGGTCATGTTGTGACATATGACCACGGGAAATGGGGCTGCGACTGTGAATTCTGTAAAACACATGGCCGCTGCAGCCATACGATGGCGCTGGAGATCATCCTGCACGGTATGGTCGATATCGCTTACGATGACTGAATCTAAATCAGAAATCGGAAATCAGAAATCAGAAATTATAAAAAGCCGCTCAAAAAACAGCGGTTTTTTATTGCCAATATTCACTGAAATCTCCTAAAACCTAAAACCTATATCCTATATCCTATTTCTGATTTCTTATTTCTCATTTCTTATTTCTTATTTTAAAAAACTGCCTTATTCAGACAGTTCTTTTCTATTTGGTGATATCAGATTATCGAAATTTCTTATTTCTGATTTCTTATTTCTTATTTTACATAAAGTCTTCCGGACCGCCGACTTCGTTTGGCTTCCGCTGGCGATAAACAATTCGTCCGCGAGTCAGGTCATACGGTGACATTTCAATACGGACGCGATCCCCCAGCAGGATTCGGATATAGAATTTTCTCATTCTTCCCGAAAGATAAGCCAATACTTCGTGACCGTTGTCTAAGCGGACGCGAAATTGTGTACCGGGCAGCGCCTCAACGATGGTGCCTTCGACACTGATCTTGCTATCTTCTTCTTTAGCCATCTTTTTTACTCCTATTGGAGGACGTCACTTGAGTCTTGGCATTACTCCGGACGACCGGTTGAATGGCGGCGCAAACGCCGCAGTGTCTTTTTCCGTTCTACACGATCGGTTTCGCTCTTGGAGACGAACCAACGCTTGCGTCGGACTGTGCTGAGGACGCCACTCTTGACGACCTTCTTGCGGAAACGCTTCAGCAATTGATCCTGGTTCTCATTCGGTCTCAAAACTACGCTTGTCATGTTCTCACCCCCTCTCGTGCATACAAAATCATTGGGCTCTTATCCCAAACGGGGTCTATTTTAATGGAACACGGCGTTCTTGTCAATAGCTTTTCTTATGGTTCATGACGGGGACTGTCCCTTTATGGGACTGTCCTCATAGTATCTCAGAGATGGGTACAGTCCCATAAAGGGACAGTCCCCGATGGTTGTTCTATTTTCCTACCACATTTTTTGTGTTTTGTCAACGGACAACATTGCCCGTTTTCTTTTTATGAAAAATGTGTACACTAAATAGCAGAACAAAATAAACAAAAAAAACTACGGAGGAATAAATGGAACAGAAAGAGATCAATGACTGCAAAACCCTGCTGGAATCCATCCGCGGCGACATCCGCCTGATCCGTTCCGAACTGGAACACATGCGGGAACTGAACGAAAGCAGGCTGAAGGCCATCGAAAAGATCTGCGAAGATCATGAAGCCCGTCTGCGGGATGTTTCCACCGGCGTCACCCAGTTCCGCTTTTGGAGTTCGGTGACTTCCGGCGGCAGCACAGCAATGTCGCTGCTCGCCCTGGTGAAATCGTTTGTTGGGAGCAGGTTTTAGGTGTCGGGTTTTAGGTGTCAGGTGTTGGGTTGTTTGTAAATGTATGGTTTTAGCTGCTGTGAAGTAATTTCCGAAACCTGAAACCTAACACCTGACACCTAATATAAAGGAGGCAATTATGAGGAAACCATTTGACGGAGAATTCCCGATGACACAGCGGTTTGGGGAAAAGATCACTGACCTGGCGGGTCATACCGGAATCGATTACGCGTTATATCAGGGTACGCCGGTGCTGGCGGCAATGGCGGGGAAAGTTTCCCGGGCAGCGAACATCGCCACGGGATATGGCTCCCATATCGTACTGGACCATGACGGCGGCGTGCAAACCGTATATGCTCATCTTTCCCGGATGAGCGTTAGTTTGGGAGAAACGGTCCGCGAAGGTCAGCTGATCGGGTACAGCGGGAACACCGGGAATTCCACCGGACCGCATCTCCATTTTGAAGTGCGCCGCTGCGGTAAGGCGGTAGACCCTGAGGAATTTTTCCATCCGCAGCCGGTATCGGAAGAAGGAGAACGCCGTGTGAGCGTTCCGCTGCTTTATGTCCGTTCAGGCCCGGGAACCGAATATCCAATCGTAGACAGCCTGCGTCAGGGCACTAACGTCTCCGGTGAAGTCACTGCGGAAACGGTCTGGCTGAAGATCGGGACAAACCGCTGGATAGCGATCCGCTATCAGGGGGAGGACTTCTGTGAAAAAATCATTTGATTTGTTTTCTGCGCTGCGGAAACGTTTCACCGGCAGAAAAAAGGCTGCCCTTTCCCTGAAAGAATCCGATAGTTTTTTCGATGTTGGGGAAAGCGGTACCGGTGTGCGGGACCGTCCGCTGGCCAATTACCGCAGCATCATTGAAGCGGGACTGAACGCCTGGCGGGATGATCCCCTTGCCCGGCGGATCGTCTCGCTCACGACGCAGTTCAGCATCGGAAGAGGTTTCCGCATCAGTGCGGACGACCCGGCAGCGGACGATTTTCTGCACGAGTTCTGGGAGCATCCACTGAATCGTATGGATACCCGGCTGCTGGAGTGGAGCGATGAGCTCTGCCGCACGGGCAACCTCTTCATCATGTTCGCATCTGACAAGGGCGGCATGAGCTATGTCCGTGCCATTCCCGCGGGATTGATCGAGGAGATCGTTCCATTCGAGAACGACATCGAGCAGACGAAATATTTCCGGCTCAGAGAAATCGGGGATCCGCAAACAAGGATGATTCCGGAGGAAAAAACGGTTTATACGGCTTCCCTGATGGAGCCAACCGAAGGAGAGGCCATGCTGCATTTCACGGTCAACCGACCCATCGGCGGGCAGTGGGGAGAATCGGACCTGGCGCCGGTGCTGCCCTGGTTGACCCGTTATCAGGAATGGCTGAAAGATCGCTGGTCCCTAAACCATTACCGCTCCAGTTTTATTTATCTGGTGAAGGCTCCCGATTTGAGTGAGGACATGCGCAAAATGAGGGAGGCGCAGCTCAATAATTCGCAAATGCAGCCTGGGATGATTTTTGTTGCGGGAAGTAACGAGGAATGGGTAGCCGTGCATCCCAACCTGGACAGCGGCGAGGCCAATGAAGACGGGTTGGCGATCAAGAAGGTGATCGCGGCGGGTGTGGGGATCCCGGTGAGTTTTCTTGCGGAACCGGGGGCGTCTTCCAAAGCAGAAACCGGCGGCATAGAGGACAGCGCCTGCCGCAACTTCCGGCAGCGTCAGCAGCTACTGATGTGGATCACAGAAACGATCCTGCGTCATGTACTGGCACGAGCTGCGCTGGTGCGGCGAAATCTTGACAAATCTGCCGAGATCCATGTGTACGGTGACGATATTTCCCTCCCCGGCATGACCGAAGGCGGCATCGTCCGCGCCTGACATAGCGAAGCAAACCGAGGTCTGCCCTGCTGATGCGGCGAAGCCCGCACAGCAGGACTGCACTCAGTGTGCGTACTCCAATTCAGCAAAGCCGGCACAGGTGATTGTCCTCATGATGCGCCGCTGTGAGAAAAGAAGGAATGTTTTATGCCAAACAACGAACCAAACTGGATTCCCGGTGAGAATTGCGATGTGATCCTCACCCATTATAAACACGATCCCGTCCCGCTCGTCTGTTACCGCATCCAATCAGACTCGGTCGGACCGCGGGTTCGGATCCATTTTGAGACCTACTGGCCGGAAGGTCAGGATATCAGCCGGGAAACGGAACCGAAAACGGTGCGCCATTTGTGGTTTACTGCCCAGGTGACAGATGAAATGCTCTGCCCGGACGGCGGCTGGTACCCGTATGAACCCGCGGAGATCCGCAGCCGGATAAACGCAATCCTGCAGGAACTGACGGACATCATCCTGTACACCCAGTCCGGTATCATCGTCGGGCTCTATTGTGACGAACATGCGGTCATCGATACGATCTACCAGGCCGCGCACACATTGGAAATCAACCTGACAACGCGGAATTTGAAAGACCTTCCCATCGGTCCCGCACAGCAAAACCTGTGGCTGCCGAAAGGGATCCTTTCTCCGGTTTCGGTGTGGGGCAGTGCCGTTTGGGAGTGAGGAGTTAGGAGTGTGAAGTGTGAAGAGTGAAGTGTGCAGAGTGCAGAGTGCAGTTAAGATTCGGGTTTGGAAAGGTGAAATTATTATCTAATCACGAATCATGGCAACTTAATAGTGACTGGTGGCTGGTGACTGGTTTCTGAATACTTGCTACTGCCCTCTGCTCACCAGCCACCGACCACTGACTACAGACCACCGCCCAACGCCCACTGGCCACTGACAACTAACAACTACCAACTACCAGCTACTAACTACCAACTACTGAAAGGAGACAACAATGACTTATCCAAATTCATCCGCGGTGGTGGCGGGACAAGCCACCGAAGCGGACCAGTATAATTTTCTGCGCAATGACGCGCTGTGTTTGGGCGGAGATCCCACGAACTCCGGAACCCTGCTGGACCTTCTTTATCAAAAAACGGGAGCAATCCGTCTCACACGGGCATCCAAAACCTCCATCCGGCTGGAAGCGGATCCGGATGATCCCTGCGCCTTGATGATCAATGGTAAAATCTTTGTCCGCAAGTCACCGGAAACGCTGAGCATCAGCGCGGATGCTTTTCCGGACGCGGGACGGTATTTTCTCTATGCGGTCGGTGCAGCTGACGGCAGTTTTTCATTGCGTGCGGGAGGCGTTTCGGCCCCATCCGGCGGACGGCTGGTTGGAGTTTTTTTCTGGAGCGGGAATGGTGTGGTGCCGGGAACGGTTCACAATTCACAGGAATGGGAACGCATCAAATCAACTGCGACTGCATCCGCGGTCTGCGGCAGGCTCTCGCTGGTTCCGGGCGAACCGGTGCCCGATGCGGATATCCGACAGGCGGAAACGCTTTATTTCACACCTTACCGGGGAAATGCTGTGAGCCTGTATCTGGGCGGATATTGGGAACTCTTTTCCTTCAGTGAATTATCGCTCCGCTTCACGGGCTTGCAGCGCGGGATTCCGTATGATGTTTTTCTCGGTGTTGATGAAGATGGACTGAAACTAAGTTCCTTATCCTGGGGAACCTCAGCCGCGCGTCCTTCCGGGATGCTGACCCGGCAGGATGGCGTGCGGGTGATGGGCGGCGACAGTTCCAAACGCTATCTGGGGTCTTTTGTGCTGAACGATTCCGGATTCGGTGAGGACAGCTGCACGGGGCGGCTGCTGTGGAATGAGAATCACCGGCTGCCGCGTCCGCTGCTTTCGCGGCTTTCGACGACGAAGACGCAGGGTGTGAACCATATGAACAGCTGGGCGCCTTATTATGATGAGGATGCACCGACAGTGAGTGTGCTGGTGCCGTCTGGGGATGCAGAGTTTTCTCTGACCGGTGTCGGGATCTCTTCTCCCATCAGTGAATCGGATCGCGGCTATCTGCGGGCAGCCGCGGTGGGGATCTGCCGGGATATGATGATGGTGAGTCCCTATGCCGGGAACGTGAGCTGTGCGGAGGTGTTTGTTCATTCCTGCGGGAACGGACCGCTGATGGCCCAGATTCAAAACCATGCCGCTGGGAATCTCGGGTTTCATCGGTACACCCTGGCGTTTTGGTCCAATCACAATTTTTATCCCATCGGCACCTCGCTCGCTTCAGCCATGGGCGAGTGTCCCGGCCTCTTTGGCCTGATCCTCGGTTGACGTGATTTAAAGCACATCAAGGTCTGCCCTGCTGATGCGGCGAAGCCCGCACAGCAGGACTGCACTTTGTGTGCGGGCTCCTAAATTCATTTATCGTGGCTCCTTTAAGGGCATGTTAGATTAATCAGTATCTTCTTAGTTTCCAATAAAAAGCAATTTTCATAAATAGAATAATACAATATGATTGGCACAATAATTGCAATCAATTAATGTGGCTATTTGTATTTAACCATGATATGAGGGAGAAAGGACCGATTATGTACAGATACGGCAATGGTTTATTAAACAGGAAATTTTATTCCATCCTATTTACGGTTTTTATTTTATCCTTCAGCCTGCTTAGCGGTGCGGTTTACGCAGCACAGCCGAGCGGAGAGCTGACAGACCCGGTGTTTGTATCGGGAACTGAAACCTGGAGTGGCACAGCCTTCTCATTTGGTTCAGGCGGACAGATCATCGTTCCCGATGGCGCCTCACTGACGATCAACGGAGGCGATTTTGACCTTTCATCCACACAGGCTCATGCCTTTGTCGTCGAACCCGGCGGCAGCCTGATCCTGAATGGAGTCAAGGTACAAAACCTCCCGGATCGGGTTGGCGTGATCCATGTTTCAGGCGGAACCCTTGAAATAAAAACTTCGGAATTCACAAATAATCATGGAAACCGCGGTGGCGTGATCCTGGCGGATAATGCTTCAACTGTAACGATAACCGGTTCAAACTTTACATATAACAGCGCACGGCAGGGCGGCGGTGTGATTTTAGCAGAGGAAAACTCCACTGTTAATATCAGCGGCAGTGGTTTTGCAGATAACAATGCCAATAACGGCGGCGCGATTCGTATGTTTGGCGGGGCATTAAACATCGCAGATTCTGAATTTACCGATAACGATGCAGGTTCTACAGAAAGATTGGTTGGAGGTGGTGCAATCCAGGCCAGAAGTTCTGCAGTAACGGTTCATAACTCAAATTTTACCGGCAACAGTGCAGGCAGCGGCGGCGCGATCCAAATGGAACAGGGCGGCTCATTGAATATCACCGGAAACAGCCAATTTATCGGGAATATATCAACAAATCAGACACGGCGTGATGGTATCGGCGGCGGCGCGATTCGTGCGCTGCTCACCGATATTTATATCGAAGATGGTTTGTTTGAAGGCAACAGCGCTGTAAATTACGGCGGTGCGATCCTGATGAACGGTGGTTCGCTGACAATTGGTATCAAAAAAGATGATTATGATCCGTATGATCATACAGACTTTACCGGCAAACCGCGCTTTATCAACAATTCCGTAACACATTCGACAAGCAGTGTCCGTGGTGGAGCGATTGCTGTTGAAACGGAATGTGATGAAAAAGATAATAGCTGTGATAATATCCAGGCCCATACACTGACGATCAACAATGCACTGTTTCAGGGGAATGTGTCCACATTCCAGGCAGGCGCTTTATCATTGGGATACAGCACAAAAGGTGACAAAACCAAAGGGAATATGGACAATCCGAGAGTGAATGTGCACGCGACAATTGACCGTGCTGATTTTATCGGAAATCAGGTAACGAATAATACCCGGTACAACGTCGCCGGCGGAGCGGTTCTGATTAATACCAATGCCGAATTGTATATGGAAGACGCGGCTTTTGTTGGCAATCATGCCGCAAATGTCGGTGGTGCGATTGCCTCTTGTATGTGGGGATCCAACTTTATCTCCATGCCGGAAGGGGCGGCGATCTATGGGAATAAAGCCGAGAATCCGTTAACCGGACGGGATGAGAATGGTGAATATAAAGATATTTATGTGATGTCCTACGACTCCACTTACCATCCGACTGTTATCGGTAATCAGATGTACCATGGCGGAGAACATAAGTGGGCTGTGAAAACAAATGGGATCACTTTTAGTACCGGTGGTCAGGTCTATAATGGCGCGCTTTATGGTTACGGCGGCGACCCTGAGGATATGCATTATGAAAACCACAAAGTATTGTTCCTGAATAATTCCGCTGAGGCGGACATGTCCTCCGGTTTTGATAATCAGTTCCAGAAAGGGAACGGCGGTGCAATCGGGAACAACGGTACACTGAACATCGGCACAACACAGAAAGCATTTACAGACATCACGCTCAATAAAACCTGGATCGATGAAGAAAACCGCCGTGGAGAACGTCCCGGCGTGGAAGAGTATCTGGAAAAATGGGTGACGATCTACAGGGAAACCAGTGAAGATGGAATTGAAAAATTCGACCTTGGAACCGTAACGAAAACAACATGTTATCGCAATGAGTTGAACGGGATTTTGGAAGAGACCTGTTTTTATGAGTCTCCGACAGCTGCTGACAAGGAAGAATTCGTTGAAATCAAAGCCATAAAGAATCTGTCTGCGGGTGCATCCGATTCAAGCGAATGGAAGATCGTCATTTCCGGACTGCGGGCTATGGTCAGAGACACAAACAGCAACTGGGTGCCGGTTACCTGGTGGGCTCTTGAAAAAGCACCGGAAAGCGAAAAAGAAACCAATGCTTATGGAATGGAGTTCAATAAATACATCGTTACGGACAATGATGATAATATTTATGACCATAGTTATACCTTTACCAATGAACTGAACCTGACAGATATTTCCGGGAAAAAGACCTGGGTTTACAATGATGCGAAAGAAAGTGAAAAACCCTCTGTAATTTGTGTTCACCTCCATCAGAACGGGATTTCGCTGCATGATACCACCGAAAAGTGTGTAACCGCTGCCGAAAACTGGAGCTGGTCGTATGATCGTCTTCCGAAATATGATGCGAAGGGGAATCTGTACGATTACTATGTGCATGAAACCTATATTCCCAACTATCAGGATCATATTGAGCATCAGCCGTACAGTGAAACCAGCGATATCACAAATGAGTTCGTCCGCAACAAGACGCGTGTTTATGTTTTCAAGCACTGGGACGATGATGCAAACCGCGACGGTCTGCGGGTTCCGGTTAAGTTTGTGTTATATGAAGTCAAACAGGGCGATTCCGGACAGGATGTAAGAACAAAAGTCGCTGAACATACACTCGGTATTGATGAAACGAGTTATGTGTTTGACAACCTTCCGCTTTATTATGAAACAGCGCCGTTTGATTTGATTCGATATGCGGTTGAAGAAGAAACACGTATTCCTGAATATAGTCAGACCTGTAACCCGGTTTATTTGACGGAAGCAGGTATACGCCTTCTCCGGTATGAGTGCACCAATAAATATACCCCGAAGACGGTGAGTGTTACAGCAACCAAAACCTGGGATGATGAAAATAACAAATACGATACCCGTCCGAAGAATGCGGCTGAAATTCAGGAATTCCTGATGTCGGTCCGTCTCTATGCCGGGAATATGCCGTTCCGGCTTTATCCGATTACCTATGTGGAGGGGACGGCTTTTGAATACCGTGCGACCGGACCTTACGGGAAGACTTATCCGATCACTGTGACGATCAATGGGGACGTCTGGACGCTGAGCTGTTCCGGATTGCCGATGAATGATATGAACCATCAGCCGATCGACTGGCGTTTGAAAGAAGGTCACAACAAAGGATATAAACCTTACGGAATTGCCCCTGACGGCAGCCTGATTGAGGTACCTGCGGCAGGTCTGGGCGGCGAATGGGATGCGAACAGCGAGACCTTCTATTATAATGTCCGCAACTCCCTGGATGAGATGATGCTGACGATCACCAAGGATTGGAATGATAATAACAATTACTATGGAGACCGTCCGACTGTCGATGAATTTTTGGCTGGAATCAAACTGTATAAGAACGGTGTATTCTATGATCATGGCGGTTTTGTCAAAAAATCTGAAAATGTCTATGGCATTAACGCTCACGATAAAGTCCTTGTGACTCTTGAAAATACGGATACAGACCATTGGATCATCACGGTGGATCATCTTCCGAAGCGCGAAGGAAATATTGACATTAACTGGCTGATATCAGAAGTATTGCCTGAATATGATTCCAAAGTCCAACCGGTTTATGATAATAACGATTTAATCGGATTTGATCTGACGAATCAGCATCTTTTGAAATTCCCGGTCACCAAGATTTGGGACGATGACAATAACCGCGACGGTCTGCGTCCGGCTTCAATCACGATTGAATTGCTGGCTAACGGAAATGAAACCGGAGATACACTGACACTGAGTGATGCCAATGGCTGGACCGATATCTTTATGAACCTTCCGGTTGTTGACGATTCAGGCTATCCGATACGATATGACGTGCGTGAAGCCGGGGTTGATACGTCTGTTTATACCCTCGTAAAAATCGGAACGGCTGATTATTATACAGGCTTCAAACTTACCAATACTCACGATATTGCAAGAACACAAATTTCTGTTACCAAAGTTTGGAACGATCTGGACAACCACTATAACCTGCGTCCTTCCGCGGAAGAATTCATGGCGTCGTTCAAGCTGCTGGCTGACAATGTGGAGTTTACACTCCGTGATTTGCAATGGTCCTGGAACCCTGATCATACCTCTGCCATAATAACGGCTTCTTCCGATACTGGAGATGTAACAATTACCCTGGATATACCGGCGAACGGCAATACCTGGACAATCACTTTCTCCAACCTGCCGGCACGTAAGAATGTTCAGAATACATCCACTGTTATCAACTGGACAATTTCCGAAAGCGCTGCACATTATACACCTCAGGTTACATCGGTCACGGGCGGATTCAATGTTGTTAACACGCTTGAATATACCAACCTCACCCTGACCAAAATCTGGGAAGACGACAGCGATGCTTATGGAGAACGTCCGGAGCCTGAGACTTTCCTGGACAACTTCGATATTTTCGATAATGCTCCATTCGGAAAGTTTGTTTTCCGGGAACAAATCGGAAATGATTACTATTTCGATAGTGATACTGAAACCTATGCGGTACTGACGGATAACGGCAATAATACCTGGACGATCACCTATGAAAAACTGCCGCTTTACCCGGATGGCACGACGGTTCCGTGGACGATCGATGAAGATATTCCAAACTATTTCGATGTTGTAAATGGCAAGACAGTCATCAACAAATGGGACAAAGTAACGATTTCCGGAACGAAGAAATGGTCCGGAGACGATGCTGCCCTGCAGTACCGTCCGAAGGCTGTTACCATCTATTTGACAGCAGTGAACAATCCGAATATTAATTTAGTGGCGCAGGCCACAGAGGCAAACGGCTGGACATGGGAGTTCACAGATCTGCCGAAATATAACCCGGATGGTTCTAAAATTAATTTTGTTGTCAAAGAAAAACCGGTTCCGAATTATTCTTCGACAATCACCGGTGTTGCTAATAAGGAATATGAATATGTCATTGAGAACACCTATTCCGCAGGTACCATTGACATTCCGGTAGTAAAAACCTGGGATGATGGAAAGGATCGTGATGGAATCCGTCCGCTTTATATTGATGTTATCCTGGTTGTCAATGGTGTTGATTCCAACCAAAAAGGTGTATTGAATCACAACAACAACTGGACATACAAATTTGAAAAACTGCCGCTTAAAGATACGAATGGAGATGATATTACCTATGATGTAAAGGAAGTGTTCAGCGATTCCCGTTACCAGAAAACAAAAACTGGTGATGCGTCGTCAGGCTTTAGCTTTGTCAACACTCATGTGCCTGCCACAACAAGCGTGTCGATTTCCAAAACCTGGGTGGATATGGACAATCAATATGATATGCGTCCTGCACCTCGGGCTTTTGTAAGCTCTTTGCAGTTGTACGCGAACGGCAATTCATATGACCTGACCGGTTGGACGGATGTTAGTTCCACGGGCGATACCTTTGTTTTCACAGCCAAAGCGACCGACCGCAGCATTGCTGTTGATCGAATCATCACAGTCACGCTTACCGGATATGGAACGAACCTATGGAGCGTAACATATGATAACCTGCCGCTGAATGCGCTTGATTCCCATAAGCCGGTGGTTTGGACGGTTCAGGAAACGGTACCTCATTATACTGCACAGATCAATGGCGGTTCGAACAATGCATTCGATATTATCAACACGCTGGAGTACACTTCCCTGACGCTCACCAAGAACTGGGTAGGTGACACGGCAAATAATCGTCCGGAACCGGGTGTTTTGATGAATGGATTGGAACTGTACGCAGGTAATGTCCGATATCAAACAGGTACATTTGTTGAAGAATGGAATAATGGTGCAGTCTGGAAATTCCATTCCTCTCTCCATCCGGAAATCACTGCGGAAGTGGCAAAGAGCGCTCAGAACACCTGGAAGGTGACTATTGATATGCTGCCTCGTTTTGTCAACGGAACAACGGTTGTCTGGTCCGTAAAAGAAACAGTTGAGAATTATTTCACAACTGTCAGCGGAACAACGATCACCAATAAATGGGATCGTAAGACGATTTCCGGTACCAAGACCTGGGATGGGGATGATTACGCGGCTGCTTACCGTCCGAAGGAAATTATCGTTCACCTGATCGCCGGAAATGCGAATGTTCATTTGACAACAACTGCAAAAGCTCCGGACTGGACCTGGAAATTCGAAAATCTGCATATATATAATGACGCAGGAAAAGAGATCATCTACAGTGTCTACGAAGAACGTGTTGTGAATTACAACAACTCGGTTGTAGAAATCACAGACGATCAGTATGATATCAAAAATACTTATAATCGGGGGAAGACTCAGGTTTCGGTTTCCAAAACATGGCTGGATGATGGCAACCGTGACGGACTGCGTCCGCGCAATATTACGGTGATCCTGCAGCCCGGTGACAGAAGAGCAGTCCTCCCAGTGAACGGGAAATGGGAATATACGTTTACGGATCTGCCGGTGGTAGATGCTGACGGAAAAACCATTGTGTACAGCGTTGAGGAAGTTTCTGTAGATGGATATGATACAGAAATTACCGGGACCTATACAACCGGTTTCAATATCAGAAACATCCATGAGTCTGAACGGACGGAAATCGTGATCCGCAAGACCTGGAATGACCTGGACAATGTGTTTGGTGTACGTCCGGATGTGGACAAATTTGTGAAGTCGCTGGTTCTGTATGCGGATAGTTCAAAGTTCGATCTTACACAGCTGACACTTGTATCTCAGGATGGTACATCCTATCATTACACAGCACAATCAAGCGCAGGCGAGATTCTGATCGATGTGACGGTGACCGATAACAATCATTGGACACTGCGTGTGGCCGGACTGCCGGTTCGTGATCTCACATCACATCACGTGATCCGCTGGACGGTAGATGAGTCAGCGGCGAATTACACGACGACCATCACCGGAAATATGGATAACGGATTCGACGTGGTCAATGACCTTGAACTGACAACGCTGACGATCACCAAAAAGTGGGAAGGTGACAGCGATACTGTCCGTCCGGAACCGATCAAGCTGATGCAGGGCATTACGCTTTATGCCAATAATCAGCCCTATAATTTCGGCGCTTTTGTTGAAGATGGAAACGACGGGACAACCTGGAATTTCCGGACTTCCCTGCAGAATGTCGGGATCACGGCGAAATTAACGAAGAACGACGCGAATACCTGGACAGTGACATTTGAAAATCTCCCGGGCAATTACAGGGGCGAAAAGGCATCCTGGACCGTCAAAGAAAGTCTGGCGAATTACTTCACGGAAATCAGCGGAACCACCATCACCAACAAATGGAATCTGGTGACGATTTCCGGGAAAAAGACCTGGACCGGTGACGCAGACGCGCTGCAATATCGTCCGACAGAGGTCATCATCAATCTGTACGCGGAAAATGCCGCGGTGGATGATGAGACGGTCGCTTACGCGTCCCAGAACTGGAGCTGGAAATTCGTTGACCTGCCGAAATATACAGAGAACGGGGAATTGATCCGTTACTATGTACAGGAAGAGCCGGTACCCAACTATTCATCGAAGTTGGTGCCTGTCTCCGGCAGTGAATACGAGTTTGATATAGAAAACACCTACACGGAAGGACTTACAGAAATTCCTGTGACGAAACGGTGGATAGACGGAGAAAACCGTGACGGGATCCGTCCGAATTATATTGAAGTTGTCCTGGTGATCAATGGCGTCGATTCCAATCAAAAAGGAGTGTTGAATCACAGCAACAACTGGACATATAAGTTTGAAAAACTGCCGCTGAAGGATACGGAAGGAAAGAATATTACCTATGATGTAAAGGAACTATTCAGCGATTCCCGTTATCAGTCAATAAAAACCGGTAACGCGAAGTCAGGCTTTACCTTTATCAACAGCTATGAGCCCGCTGTTACAAGTGTGTCGATTTCCAAGACATGGGCGGATATGGATAATATATATGGAATGCGTCCGGACGTAAAAACTTTTGTCAGGGCACTGAAATTGATCGCGAATGGAAATTCATATGAATTGACCGGTCTGAATCAGGTAAGCGGATCCGGTGATACATACGTATTCGATGCCAAAGCTGCTGATAACCGTGATATTACAATCACGCTGACCGGATATGGAACGGATCAATGGAACGTGACATATGAGAACCTGCCGCAAAATGCGCTTGTTTCGCATCATCCGGTGGTTTGGACAGTTGAAGAGACAGTTCCGAATTATACCGGGGTGATCACCGGTGATCAAAACAGCGGTTTCGACATCACCAATACGCTGAACTATACCTTCCTGTCGCTCACCAAGAACTGGGAAGGCGACACTGCAGCTGTCCGACCGGAACCGGCAGTATTGATGAATGGTCTGGAGCTATACGCAGGCAATGCGCACTATCAAACCGGAGCATTTGTCTCGGATGGGAATGACGGAACGGTCTGGAAATTCCACTCCTCAGTCCATCCTGAAATTCGCGCGGAAGCTGCAAAGACCGCTGCGAATACCTGGACGGTGACAATCGATATGCTGCCGCGTTATGTGAACGGGACGGAAGCAGTCTGGTCCGTAAAAGAAACCATCGCGAACTATTTCACGAGTGTCAGTGGTACAACGATCACCAATAAATGGGATCTCACGAAGATTTCCGGTATCAAAACCTGGGAAGGGGATGATTACGCGCTGGAATATCGTCCCACCGAGATCATTGTGCATCTGAGTGCGGCAAACGCGGATGTTGAGCTGGTTACGACCGCAAAGGCTCCAAGCTGGACCTGGAGTTTCGATAACCTGCGTAAATATAATGACGCAGGAAAAGAGATCGACTACAGTGTCTACGAAGAACCTGTTAAGAATTACAGCAGCTCTGTTACAGAAATTGCGGACAATCAGTATGAAATCGTAAATACATACAACCGTGGAAAGACTCAGGTACCTGTTTCCAAGACCTGGCTGGATGATGGCAACCGTGACGGACTGCGCCCGCGCAGCATTACGGTAACTCTGCAGCCGGGTGACAGAAAGGCAGTTCTCCCGGTGAACGGGAAATGGGAATATACGTTTACGAATCTGCCGGTGGTAGATTCTGACGGAAAAACCATTGTGTACAGTGTTGAGGAAGTTTCTGTAGATGGATATGATACAGAAATTACCGGAACCTATACAAGCGGATTCCATATTACAAACATCCATAAGTCTGAACGGACGGAAATCGTGATCCGCAAGACCTGGAACGACCTGGACAATGTGTTTGGTGTACGTCCGGATGTGGACAAATTTGTGAAGTCGCTGGTTCTGTATGCGGATAACGAAAAGTTCGATCTCAATCCGCTGAATCTTGTATCTCAGGATGGCTCATCCTATCGTTACACTGCACAGTCAAGCGCAGGAGAAATCCTGATCGATGTGACGGTTGCTGATAACAATTACTGGACGATTCAGATAGCCGGACTGCCGGTTCGTGATCTCACATCACATCATGTGATCCGCTGGACGGTGGATGAATCAACGGCGAATTACACAACGACCATCAGCGGTAATACGGATAACGGTTTTGATATGGTCAATGATCTTGAGCTGACCACGCTGACGATTACCAAAAAATGGGAAGGGGACAATGATACGGTCCGTCCGGAGCCAATCAACCTGATGCGAGCCCTTACGCTTTATGCCAACAATCAGCCATATCCGTTTGGTAACTTTGTGGAAGAAAGACACGAAGACAGCACCTGGTACTTTACAACTTCCGTGCCGAATGTCGGCATTACGGCGAAATTAACGAAGAACGACGCGAATACCTGGACCGTGACATTTGAAAACCTGCCGGGCAATTACAAGGGAGAAAGGGCAACCTGGACCGTGAAAGAAAATCTGACGAATTACTTCACGGAAATCAGCGGAACCACCATCACCAACAAATGGGATCTGGTGACGATTTCCGGCAAAAAGACCTGGACAGGTGATACGGACGCACTGCAGTATCGTCCGACAGAGGTCATCATTAATCTGTACGCGGAAAATGCCGCGGTGGATGACGAAACGGTCGCTTACGCATCTCAGAACTGGAGCTGGAAATTTGTTGATCTGCCGAAATATACACAGAACGGGGAATTGATCCGTTACTATGTGCAGGAAGATCCGGTTCCCAATTATTCTTCGAAGTTGGTACCTGTCTCCGGCAATGAATATGAGTTCATCATTGAAAACACCTACACCGAAGGCTTCAGGGAGATCCCGGTCACCAAGGAATGGTTTGACGACAACAATCGTGATGGACTGCGGCCGGACTTTATTGAAGTGGTCCTGCTGATCAACGGTGAGGAATCCAATCAAAAGGGTATTCTGGATCATAATAACAACTGGAAATACACCTTTACGAAGCTTCCAATCAAGGACGGATCCGGAAACAACATTTCCTATGATGTCAAAGAGCTTTCCGTCCCGGATTATGTTTCTGTAAAGAGCGGCAGCATGACAAGCGGCTTCCTGTTCCGGAACTCTCACGAACCGGCCTTAACAGAAATTTCTATCAGTAAGACCTGGTCTGATTATGATGACCGCTATGGATTGCGTCCGGATGCGGAAAGGCTGGTGAGGGCACTGACACTGAACGCGAATGGCATCCCGTTCCCGCTCATGAATCTGAAGCTTGAAGCGCAGAACGGCAGTACGTATTATGAATTCACTGCTGATGGAGCGGCAGGCAAAGTGAAGATCGTTGTTGAAATCAGTGACAATGGCGTATGGAACATTGTCATCAGCGGACTCCCGGAAAATGATCAGCAGACACATAAGCCGATCACCTGGACGGTAGATGAGCTGCTTGCACATTACACACCGCAAATCAGCGGAGATATGACAGACGGGTTCAGCATTGTCAACACACTTAATTACATTCCGCTCGAGATCACAAAAGTGTGGGAAGGTGACAGTGCTCAAAATCGTCCGGATCCGGTCGAACTAATGAACGCTCTAGAGCTGTATGCTTCCTCTGAACCCTTCCGGGTCGGTCCGTTTGTGGAAACCGGCAATGAAAGCGGCGTTCTGAAGTTCCGCTCATCCGTTGTTCCTGATATCACAGCTGAACTGGTTCTGACAGATTCCTCTGTCTGGACTGTGACGATCAACAAACTCCCGCGGGTGCTCAATGGATTGCAAGTCAGCTGGACAGTGAAAGAAAAACTTCCGGGTTACTTCACGACGATCGACGGAACAACGATCACCAATAAGTGGAACGTCGTGACTATTTCCGGTACAAAATCCTGGAGCGGTGATGATTATGCTTTGGATTACCGTCCGACAAGCGTTATCATTCACCTGACAGCGAAAAATGCGGATGTCAATGAAACCACCACGGCAAGCCAGGCTGCCAATTGGGAATGGAAGTTTGAGAATTTACGCAAGTATGATGATGAAGGAAATGAGATCATTTATTCCTTCTACGAAGAGCCGATCGTGAATTACACAAGGTCTATGCGTCAGACAGGTGAAAACCGTTATGAGATCATCAATACTTATCATGAAAATTATATGGACATTCCGGTGAGTAAGGAATGGCTGGATGATGACAACCGTGACGGCCTGCGCCCGACGAGCATTACCATCATCCTGCAGCCGGTGGGTACAACGGTTACCCTTCCGCAGAATGGCAAATGGGAATATACCTTTGAAGATCTGCCGGTGAAGGACAACGCCGGGAATGTGATTCCATACAGTGTGCAGGAACTGCCGGTGGACGAATATACGACCGTCATCGAAGGAAACAGCACGACCGGCTTTAATGTGAAAAACACGCATGAGACGGAAAAGGTTGAACTCACGATCAGTAAGATCTGGGATGATTTGAATGATCGTTATCAATTGCGTCCATCCGTGTATGCCTTCCTGAATGCGCTTACGCTGAAAGCCGGTGATGTTCCTTATGTCTTTGACAATTTGCGTCTGGTCAGCGAATCGGAAGGTTCTTCTGTGTACAGTGCGGAGGCCTCTGCCGGGTCTGTGACAATCACCGTTGAGATCGTTATCGACAATAATTGGAATGTGACTGTTTCCAACCTGCCGAAGTATGATTTGGAAACGCATGAACCGATTACCTGGGATGTTGAAGAAACGCTTTCCGCTTATACGGTGCAGAAATTCGGAAACATGACAGATGGCTTCTCACTGCTGAACAAGCTCGACTACACGTCGCTGGAACTGACGAAGGACTGGGATGACAGCAGCAATGCCGAGGGAAAGCGTCCTGATCCGGAGGTCTTCCTGCGTGGGATCGAATTGTTCGCCGGCCGGGAACCCTATTATCCTGGACCGTATGTCCTGGCGTCTCATGAAGGGAACACCTGGATATTCCGGACAGTCGGTTCTGCCTCTGATGTAACCGTGAGCCTGACGGAAACTTATGAAAATATCTGGAATGTCACATTTGATAAACTCCCGCGTTTCATGAATGGTTCTGAGACCATTTGGAGCGTTGAAGAAAAAGTTTATGGCTATCAGACGAAGATCTCCGGTGACATGGAGCGCGGTTTCCTGATCACCAACAAGCTTGATCTGACCACAATTTCCGGTTCCAAGACCTGGAACCATACATCAGCGGATGGAGTGACTGCTCCGGAAGCGGAAAAGCCTGATCAGATTATCATCCACCTGCATGCCAACGGGGAAAAGATCGATGAAATGGTGGTCACGGAAGATGATAACTGGTCATGGACTTTTGCGGATCTGCCAAAATATAATGAAAATGGTGAAGAGATTCAATACTCAGTTCATGAGCAGCCGATCCGGGATTATGACAGTGAGACTGTCGGCTATGACATCAACAACACCTATGCTCCGAATCACAGAAATCTGCCGGTCTATAAAGTCTGGAATGACGATAACAACCGTGACGGCTTGCGCAGTCAGGAAATAAGGGTGTTCCTTCTCGCTGACGGAACGCAGATCGATGAAGCGGTTCTGAACGATGCCAACGGATGGTATCACGAATTCAAACAGCTGGATGTTTATGGTGAAGACAACGTCACAGAAATTGTTTATACTGTTGAGGAAGATCCTGATTCTGTTCCTGCTGGGTATCAGGTGGTTGTGAACGGAAGCATGGACGAAGGGTATGAAATCGTCAATACGCACACACCGGAAACCGTCAATATCGAAGGCAGCAAACGCTGGGATGATTCCGGAAATGAAGGTGCACGTCCTGAGTCTGTCACGATTCGGCTGCATGCCAACGGCGTGGAAGTTAGAAAGACCACTGCTTCAGAAAAAACAGGTTGGAAGTGGGGCTTTGAAAATCTGCCCGCGAAGGAAAACGGTGTCAATATCGTTTATACGGTGACGGAAGACAGGATCGATAATTACGTGCCCACGATCAATGAGGAAACATTTGAAATAACCAACCGGTATGAACCCGGGAAGGTCTCTCTCACGGTATCCAAGGTTTGGGTTGATAATGAAAACCGCAGCGGAGTCCGTCCGGAATCTGTATCCATCATTCTGCTTGAAAACGGTGAGTATCTCGGTCGTTCCGTAGAATTGAATGAGGACAACAAATGGACGTATGTATTCTCCGAACTGGATGAAACAAGAAACGGGGAACCTATTCATTACACCGTAAGGGAACGGAACGGGTCTGACCTTTATCATGTCTCGATCGATGGAAATCCTGTCAGAGGATATACCATCACCAATACGCTGGAAAACGAAACCATCGATATTGAGATTATGAAGATCTGGGACGATGAAGATAACAAGGACAATAAACGTCCTTCGGAAATCACCGTGTTCCTCTATGCGGATGGAGAATTCACTGGTAAGGTTTTAACGCTCACGGAAGCGGAAGGCTGGCGGGGTGTCTTCAGCGGTCTTGAAAAGTACGCGGAAGACGGTGTAACAGAGATCAGGTACACTGTCGTTGAAGGTCCGATTACAGGGTATGTATTGAGCAGTATTGACGATTCTGCCGTCACGCTGATCATCCTGACAAACAAATATAGACCGGAGAAACCGGACTTTCCGTTCAAGGAACTGCCGAAGACTGGTATCACCGGCAGCGGAGTTATGGGTTCTCAAAAACCGGCTTCTGTACGCTATACACCTGTCAATATGGATCTGTTGATCCCAAGCCTGGAACTGACTACCCCGATCGTTTGGGTGAGTCCGGTGGATGGCAGCTATCCGGTTGAATGGCTGGGTTCTGATGCGGGTCTGATGATCGGTACTGCATTGCCGGGACAGGGACTTTCTGTAATCGCCGGGCACAACACGCTGAGTTCGGATGAATATGGGCCGTTTGCTCTGATTTCCGAACTGAAGGTCGGTGACCGCTTCTTTGTGAGGTCTGCGAATGGCAGTCTGATGAACTTTGAGGTGTATGCCAACACGAAACTTGTATCGGATGATGTTGACGGGTTATATGAGCTTGCTTCCCGTTATGATTCATCTCTCACGCTGCTCACCTGCGAAGATGAGCTGCCCGAAGGAGGATACGCGGCCCGCCGTGTGATCGCCGCCCGCCCGCGGTAAAAATAATTCTAAAGCACACAGAGGTCTGCCTTTTTGTTGTCGCGCAGCCGACACAAAAAGACTGCACTCTGTGTGCGACTCTGAGTAAAGCATATTTGTGTTGCTTAAAATGGAAAGGCGCCCTTAGGGCGCCTCTATTTCTTTCTAAAAAATTTTCTTCCCGCTGTTACCCGAAAATCATATCCTTGGCACGGAACACACGTGTGCGGAACTGGTTGTCCGTCTGCAGCAGCTGCGCGACCTTTTCGCAGGCGTGGATCACCGTGGTGTGGTCCCGTCCGCCCATTGCCTGCCCGATCTGCGGCAGTGAGGCATTGGCCTCTTCCCTCATCAGGTACATGATTACCTGACGGGTGAGCGCGACGTCCTTGGTGCGGTCGCGGCTCATCACCTTTTCCACCGGCACCCCAAACACACCGGAAACAGATTCGATGATTTCATTCGCGGAGGTGGTATGTTTCGGGCTGCTCATGTCGGTCAGGGACATGCGGACCAGTTCCCGGTCAAGCGAGTGCCCGCAGAGGTCGGAAACTGCCAGAACCCGGTTGAGTGCGCCTTCAAGTTCACGGATGTTGGAGGTTACCTGACGCGCGATCTGTTCCAGCACTTCCATTGGTACCGGTTTCCCGGCACGCTGTGCTTTGGCGGAAAGAATGGCGATGCGGGTCTCCAGGTCCGCAGGCTGGATATCGACGGTAAGCCCCCATTCAAAGCGGGAGCGCATCCGTTCATCCAGTGTCGCCATAGCTTTTGGTGCCCGGTCGGAGGTGATGACGATCTGCTTGTTCATCTCATACAGCTTGTTGAAAGTATGGAAAAAGGCTTCCTGGGTACTTTCCTTGCCGATAATGAACTGAATATCATCGATCAGCAGTACGTCTGCCGAACGGTACTTTTCGCGGAAAGTTTCATCATCGCGGTTTTGAATGGAGCGGATAAAATCGTTTGTGAATTCCTCGGATGAAGCGAAGACGACCTTCTGACCGCTTCCGTTCAGATGATTCCCGATGGCATGCAGCAGATGGGTTTTCCCCATACCCACGCCGCCATAGATGAACAGCGGGTTGTAGGCTTCGCCCGGGTGGTCTGCTACAGCACGGGCCGCGGCGGCTGCCAGGTTATTGTTATTGGAAACCACAAAGCTGTCAAATGTAAACCGTGCTAAAATACTTTCAGAACGCGGTTTTGTTTGAACGGACGGCTGTGGTGCGGGCACCGGTTCTTCGGCAGCCTTCGGCATCTCAGCAGGCGTTGACTCGGATTCTTTTGCCGCGGGTTCTGCTGTGTTGGAAGGCTGCCAGGTGCCGGAAACGACGAATGTGACTTTTTGAGGGGTGTCGGACATGGCGGTGAGGATCTTTTCGATCGTACCGCTCAGCCGCTGCTCGGCCCAGTCACGGGTGAAGCCATTGGTCATGCCGACGGTATAAACCCCATCCTCGCAGGCGAGCAGCTCTGCACTCCCGAGTAAGGTGCTGAATGTCTGCCGGTCCATGCTCCCCTTCATTTGAGACATGGCGGCATTCCAGACATTCTGTGCGGATTCTGCTGCGCCGTTGAGAATATGAGGTTGAGGGTTCTCGTTTCTTCTAACCATTGTCTGTCTTGTCACATTCTGGTCATTCCCGATACGGGCGCAAACCTCTCCTGCCCGCCGTGGTAACGGTGGTTACGAGAATGACCGTTGATCTAACCTTTCCGGATGAATTCCGGGCTTTGATTTGGAAATCGCTTCTGCCCGTCCGAAGTGAGATTATTTTAACATAAAAAACAGAATGGGAAAAAGGGGTTCAGCCGAAGGTGTTAACCTTAAAATAAGAGAATCCTTTAAGATTCCTTATCTTAAAAGATTTGAAATTTTAGGAAAATCCGTTTCAAAACAGGCTGTTTTTCATCGAATTTAAAAGGCTCCTCACCGAAGTCAGGTACAAATTGCGCATAGACAGAAAACTTATGTTCTAAGTCTATGTTTCTTAAAACTTGATTCAGTCAGCCCATTTTCAGCTTCTTTGCCAGTTTTGGAAAAGGCCAAATTTGTTATACTTTTTCCCTTGACAAAATTGAAAAAATTCAGGGAAAAAATCCTCCGAAAAATTGCCCTTTTCATAACATATATGTTGCAAGAGCCGTGCCAGTTTGCAAATAGGTTTCAGGTTTCTGGTATCAGTTATCAGGTTTCAGGTGTCAGGTGTCAGGTGTCAGATGTCAGATGCTCGGCTATCAGAGGCTATCTACCGTATGATTATTATTTGGATATTGATCAATACTCGAAATTTACTCCTTAATCCTTACTGCTTACTCCTCACGTCTGACTCCCATTCCCTAACACCTAAAACCTAAAACCTATAATTCCTGCAATATATGCTGATCAGTTCCTCCCTGGTGGTGACGTTGAATTTTTGTTTGAGCGAATCAATATGATGGCGGATCCCGCTGTAGGAAAGCTGCATGGCGCGGGAGATTTCTGTCTCGCTGGCGCCCATGGAAAGCATTTCAAGAATATTTAATTGGTTCGTACTCAGCAGCGGTGCGGCTTCTCTTTCAGCAACCAGCAGATAGTTTTGGAGTTTGACGGCTGTCGGGTCCTTCAATGGAATCGGGCTGTCGAATGCTCCGAGTTTGATCTCGCGGTAAATCTCATCCGCGGTTTTGGCGTAATCTTTGTGAATATAGGTGTTCCCGTCAATAGCGATAATTACATGTGTCATAAATCTGTTCTCCAAACAAAGTGTTCTAAAAAATGCGTATTTTCTATAATAATAACGGTGAATTATATTGATGTCAAGAAAACAGAACAAATATCAATAAAAATTTAATAAAACAAAAAGGGGCTGTCGCACTTTTTTTGAGTTTATGGCAGCCATTTTTGAACTGCCATCAAGAGCGTATGCTTCGCAATGGTGCGGCGAGCAGCGGGTCTTGCCTGCCTGAGTTTTGCCCGCACCATGGAGTATTATAAGGGGGTGTCAGGGGACACGCGTGAGCTTGCTCAGCGCGTGTCCCCCGACTGTTAAAAAAGGACGCGGGAAGAATTTTTGCTGGCAAGGCTGCGCTGCTCGCCGCGTCCCTGCGAAGCATTCCCTCCGGCAGGCTTTTCCTATATGATTATGTGCGACAGCCCCTTAACCATCAAATACCAGCTACCAACTACTAACTGCTAACATCTTCCGGCTATTTCTTCCTGAAAATCACCAGTTTGCTGGCAACATAATTAATAATGATGACCAGTACATTGCTGATGAGCTTCCAGACCGTTGGATTCATATGAGCCAGGTCAACGGCCAGGTACATGATGAGCACATCCAGAATACCGGTGGCGACCCGTGCGCCGAAAAAGGTCGGGATCTCATGCTTCAGGGTCTGCGAATCGAACGACGGACTGTCGAACACCCACAATTTATTCGTGATGAATGCGAAGATAACGGCCAGCACCCAGGCGATGATCGTGGATGGCACATTGGGGATGTGCAGCACGTTATAGCTGAGGAAATAAGCCGCCATATTGACCACGGTGGTCAGCGCGCCGAACACGGCATACATAATGAAACTCTTATATTTTGTCCAAAGTTCTTTGATCATTTTGTTCTTTCATAATAAAGAAGAGGGAGGTAATTCTCCCTCTTTGACCTTATCGTTCCCCCTTTGGGATTTAGGCGGTGGGACGCCTTCCGTAAAGCTCTTTCGAACTTTCTTATATCATACCCGATTTTTCCCGGAAAATCAAGTCGTAAATGATACTATTCTCTATATCGTGATCGACAATTTTAGCGCCGTACGTTATAATGTACGTTTCTAAAGGAGAATATGTGAAATGAATACTACCACGGTGACAAATTTCCGGAAGAATATCTATGGAATGCTTGAAAAGACTGTTCGTTTCAATGAAATTTTGCATATTGTTACAAAGGATGGAAATGCAGTTGTGATCAGTGAAGACGATTATAACAGCTTGATGGAGACACTGTATCTGACATCTATTCCAGAAATGCGTGAAAAACTCATCGATGGGCTTCAGACTCCATTGGATGAAACGGTTTCTGAAGATTTAGTTGAGTGGTGATGATGTATAAAATCGTTTATACCCAAACTGCTCTGAAAGATATCCCGAACCTGAAAGCAGCTCATCTGGATGAAAAAGCAAAAAGGCTGATTGACCTGATTCGAGAAAACCCTTATCAGTCACTACCTGAATATGAAAAATTGGTCGGTGATTTATGTGGACTGATCTCCAGACGGATCAATATTCAGCATTGGCTTGTCTATGAAGTTTATGAGTCGGAAAAGATCATCAAAATCGTAAGCCTCTGGACGCATTATGAACGTTAAATTGTTATAGTTCCGAACAAAACACATGAGACGCAGCTCCTGTTCCAAAAGGTGCGGGCTGCGCCTCAATGAATCGTAAATCAACTACCAACTGCCAGCTGCTAACTACTAACCACTGACTGCTGGCCACTGAACACTAATCACTCAGCTCAATTCAAACATTCCGGTATATAGCTGATAGTAGCGGCCTTTTTGTTCAAGGAGCTGGTTGTGGTCGCCGCGTTCGATGATGTCGCCCTTTTCCAGAACCATGATGGCATTGGAATTACGTACCGTCGAAAGCCGGTGCGCGATGACGAAGACCGTGCGGCCTTTCATCAGGCTGTCCATACCCTTCTCGATGAGTGATTCCGTGCGGGTATCGATAGAAGAAGTCGCCTCATCCAGGATCAGCACCGGTGGATCTGCCACAGCCGCCCGGGCAATGTTCAGCAGCTGGCGCTGTCCCTGGGATAAGTTGGCGCCATCCGCGGTCAGCACGGTGTTGTACCCATCCGGCAGATGGCGGATAAAGAAATCCGCATTCGCAAGCCTGGCAGCCTTCACGACGTCCTCGTGGGTAGCATCCAGTTTCCCGTAGCGGATGTTCTCCTCAACGGTACCCGTGAAGAGGTGCGTATCCTGCAGCACCATGCCGAGTGAACGGCGCAGGTCATCCTTCTTGATGGACTTGACGTTCAGACCGTCATAAGTGATCTCACCCTCCTGAATGTCATAGAAGCGGTTGATGAGGTTGGTGATGGTGGTCTTTCCTGCCCCGGTAGAGCCGACAAAGGCGATTTTCTGACCCGGTTTGGCGTACAGGCTGATGTTGTGCAGCACGGTCTTTTCCGGATCATAGCCAAAGGTGACATCCTTGAAGCGCACATCGCCCTTCAGTTCAACGTAGGCAAAAGAGCCGTCCGCTTGCGGAACCTTCCATGCCCAGTGACCGGTGCGCTCTTTGGACTCGGTGATGGTGCCATCCTGAGCGATATTCGCACGGACCAGCGTGACGTTCCCGTCGTCCACTTCCACCGGTTCATCCAGCAGGCGGAAGATGCGTTCTGCCCCTGCCAGCGCGGTGAGGACGGAATTGATCTGCTGGGACATTTGGGTGATTGGCTGGGAAAAGTTCCTGGAATATTGCAGGAACGCGCCGATGGTACCGACATCGGTGATGCCATGGATCGCCAGAACCGCTCCGACCACTGCCAGAATAGCATAAACAATATAGGATAAGTTCCCCATGATTGGCCACAGGATGTTCGCGAAGGTGTTTGCGGTGCTGGCCGCGTGGAACAGGTCATCGCTCAGTTCGTTGAATTCGTCCTTGACGATTGGTTCATGGTTAAAGACCTTGATGACCTTGGCTCCCTCGATCATTTCCTCAACATATCCGTTGGTGATGCTCAGTTCCTTTTGCTGGCGGATAAAATACTTTGAGCTGTTGGATGTGACGAGCCGCAGCAAATAAAACATAACCACGATCCACAAAATCACGATGAGGGTCATCTGCCAGCTCAGGATCAACATCATCGTAAAGACGCTCACAACGGTGATGACGGAGTTGATCATCTGCGGAATAGACTGCGCGATCATTTCACGCAGGGTGTCGGTGTCGTTGGTGTAGGTGCTCATGATGGAGCCGTGCGTGTGTGAATCAAAAAAGCGCAGCGGCAGATCCTGCATGTGCGTGAACATTTCGATGCGGATGCGCCGCATGGTCCCGTTGGTGATGGTGATCATCATGCGCTGCAGTGTGAAATTCGCAAGCGTGCCGGTGAGGTAAAAGGCAGCCATGATGCACAGCGTGCGGATAAATCCGCTGAGGTCCGGATTTTCCTGCCCGATGAGCGGGACGATATAGTCGTTCAGCGCAGGCTTGAGGAAGTAAGTGCCCCCGACAGAAGCCAGTGCGGTCACGACCATACTGACAGCTGCGATGATGAGCCGCGTTTTATAATGGCTCAGGTAGCTCAGGATGCGGACCAGCGTTTTGCCGGCATTTTGGGGTTTTTCGATCCGTCTGCCGCGTCCGCGGTTCCCGGCGCCTTCTGACTGTTGATATTTCTTTTTGTCTGCCATTATTCCGCTCCTTTCTGCTGAGATTCATAGACTTCGCGGTAGATCTCGTTAGTCTTCATCAGTTCCTCATGGGTTCCGAACCCGTTGACGCGGCCTTCATCGAGCACGATGATCTTGTCCGCGTCCATCACGGAGGTGATGCGCTGGGCGATGATGATGGTGGTGATATCTTTGTAATGGTCCCGCAGTGCGGTGCGGATCGCGGCTTCGGTCGCGGTGTCCACAGCGCTGGTGGAGTCATCCAGGATCATCACTTTCGGATTCTTGAGCAGGGCGCGGGCGATGCAGAGACGCTGCTTCTGTCCGCCCGAGACGTTTGTTCCGCCTTGTGTCAGTTCGGTGTCGTAACCATCCGGGAAGGACATGATGAAGTCGTGCGCCCGTGCGGATTTACAGGCGGCGATGATTTCCTCATCTGTGGCGTTTTCATTGCCCCATCGCAGGTTCTCTTTGATCGTCCCGGAGAAGAGAACGTTTTTCTGCAAGACGATGGCAACGGAATTACGCAGGTTTTTGAGCGTGTACTCGCGGACGTCGTGTCCGCCAACCTTCACGGAACCTTTGGTGACGTCATAAAGCCGCGGGATAAGCTGGACGAAGGTGGATTTTCCGGACCCGGTTCCGCCGATGACGCCGACCATGGAGCCGCTCGGGATGTCCAGATCGATGTCGGTGAGTGTCGTGTCGCTGCTGTCTTTACGGGAGGAATAATTGAAGGAGACATGGTCAAAACGGACGTCGCCGTTGGACGGAAAGAGGGCTTTGTCAGCCTTGTCATCGGTAAGGTCCAGTTTTTCATCCAGTACTTCCAAAATACGGGCGACGGATTCGCGGGAGATGACCAGGTTGACCATCACCATGGAGATCATCATCAGCTGGATCAATATTTGATTCGTGTAGTTGATAAAGCTGATCAGTTCGCCTGCCTGCATGTTCCCGACAATGATGCGCTTTCCGCCGAACCATAACAGCGCGATGATGCAGATGTTGACCGTGAGCATCATTACCGGACCGTTCAGCGTGACGTAGCGCTCCGCGTGCATGGAGGTTTCCATTACATCCGTGGCGGATTTGATGAATTTCTCATCTTCGTGATCCCGGCGGACGAAGGATTTGACCACACGGATGCCGATCAGGTTCTCCTGGATCGATCCGTTGAGTTTGTCATATTTCTTGAACATTTGGATAAAGTATCCATGTGCTTTGGAGAAAATAAAGGCGATCATTCCGGCAAGGAAGGGAATCGCGATCAGGTAGATGACCGCCAGCTCTGAATTGATGCGGAAGGTCATGATGGTCGCAGCGATCATCATCAGCGGGCCGCGGATGAGCATCCGGACGATCATCATCACGGTCATCTGCACAAAGTTCATGTCTGTCGTCATGCGGGTAATGAGCGAGGGCGTGCTGAAGTGGTCGGTGTTGGAAAAGGAGAAGTCCTGAATTTTGTTGAACATGGCCCGGCGCAGGTTGCGTGACAGCCCTGTGGCTGCCAGCGCGGCAAAACGGCCGGACAATACGCCGAAAACGAGGGAGACAATGGCGGCAAGAACCATCAGAGCGCCGATGCGGATCACGTAGTTGGAGTCTTTGTTGGCGATGCCGACGTCGATGATGTCGGCCATCAGGTAAGGAATCCAGATTTCCAGGAGAACTTCGATGGAAACCGTGATTGGCGCCAGAATCGCGTATTTTTTATATCGCTTGAGGTAGCTTAGGATACGTCTGATATTTTTCAAGACCTCAGTCCTCCTTTTTATTCATGAATTTTTCCAGATTGTTGTTGACGCGTTCCGAAAAATCCTCTAATTGTTTCAGTTCGGCTTCGCTGAAGCCTTCGAACATGGCATTATTCAGTTCATCAAAGCTGTCTGCGAATTGGTGAAGGATGTCCTGTCCTTCCGGTGTGACGTAAAGCTTGTTGCAGCGCATGTTCAGGCTGTTGACCTGCTTTTGCAGGAATCCCGAGTTCTGGAGCCGCTTGGTGGAAAAGGCGATGGACGCAGCCGAAACCCCCAGTGCCGCAGCGATCTCATTTTGTGTGCAGCCCGGGTGGCAGTTGACATAATTCAGCACCTGCGGCTGCCCGACGTAAAGACCATATCCCTGGCTTTGCTGGAGAAAACATTTCCGATGTGTGATAAATACTTTGTTCAGGGCGCCGACCAGCACCCGCAATTCTTCCTTCATTTCGTGCCTCAAAAAAATAAATAAACGCTTAACTATCAAGCATATAATTATAGCGATATTTGGATTTTGCTGATAAATTAAATTACATGGATCACGTGCTGTGGCGGAAAGTGGGACAGGCCAGGAGGCCTGTCCCGAAAAGTTGATTATGATATGGAAAAGACTCTGTGTGTGAGGTACAGAGGTACATTCGTAAGCCAATCTTCTTCACGGTAGCTGCTCATCGAAAGGCGGACAGCTTTCGTTTCCGGATGATCGATTTTGAATTGACGAAGAGATTTGGCTCTCAGGTTTTCTTCAGCTTTCACTTCCATCGCAAGAATTTGATTTCCCGATTGGGTGATAAAATCGATTTCCTGCTTCGAGTCATCGGAATCATAATAAAAAATGGTATTGTTTCGGTAGACCATTAATTGCTGGAGAACGTATTGTTCAGTGAAAGCCCCCTTGTATTCCTCGAAAATATTGTTCCCAATCAGGATCTGGTCGGCGGGTGCTTCAGCAACAGCACCCATCAAGCCGCAGTCCAGGTAAAACAGTTTGAATGCATCAAAATCTTCATAAAATTTTAGAGGAATTGCCGCTTTGCGGATACGTGGAACGCGGTAAACGATTCCGGCATCTGACAACCATTGAATGGCTAACTCAAAATCCTTTGCCCTGGCACCCCTTTGGATATTTCCGTAAATAAATCGTTTGTTTCCTTTAGTTAGCTGCTGCGCGATCGAATTCCATACCTGGTGAATTCGTATTGCCATGCGTGTGTCGGTATGTTTGGATATGTCGTCTGAATAACCTGCCAAAATCGCATTTTGACGTTCACGAACTTTAGATAAACTGTTTTGTTTTTGATATTCCAATACAATTTCCGGCATTCCGCCTGTGAAATAATATTGCCGGAGCAGGTCTGTCAGTTTTTCTCGAATGGAAGTAAATTCTGAGAGTGCTCCGTTTTCCAGACGGTCAGCTAATATATCACCTTCAATCGCCCGCACAAATTCTTTGTAAGTCAGGGGGTACAGGGTCATCAGATCCACTTTTCCCACAGGAAATGAGGTCTCCTTGTGAATCGAAATACCGAGTAAAGAACCAGCTGCGCAAACATGATATTCAGGCGCGTTTTCACAAAAATATTTCAAAGACTGCAGCGCGCGGGGAACTTCCTGTATTTCATCGATGATGATCAGTGTTTTTCCCGGAAGGATCTCGGTTCTTGTTACAGCGCTGATATCGCGAATGATTCGTTTGGTATCAAAGTAGGAATCAAAAATATCTTTTGCCTGATTATTGTCGTCGCAGTTGAGATATGCACAGGTTTCGAATTCCACTGTGCCGAAAGTTTTCAGCAGCCAGGTTTTCCCAACCTGCCTGGCGCCTTTCAGTACAAGCGGTTTTCTTCCGTCTGAAAATTTCCATTGAACAAGGTTTTGATAAAGTTCTCTTTCCATGTTTGAAGTGTTCTCCGGTTTGATGCTGAAGAATACAAGTAATGACCTAATATGGATATTGTAACACAAAAACGCCCGAATATTTCGATGAAACACGCACAAAAACACCCGAATATTTCGATGAAACATACACAAAAACACCAGAATATATGGTTTTTTTGTAGCAGTACTTCGGGGAGGGAGCTGTCCTCTCGTTTTCTCCGGACGAGTGCTGCTTGACACGAACCGATAGTAAAATTGATCATATGGCCGACAATATTTCTGAGACGCACATGGAGGCACAGCTCGTACCTTACGGACCAGGGCCTTTCGCGGGCACGCACGTGCCGGGTTCGCGGCACTCGGTGCCGGTCCAGCATGTGCTCCTTCCTCATAATGTGGCGGAAAGTGGATCATCCCCTTAGATTTGCCTTGTGAATGGGAATGCAGCATGAAAATAAAACCCACGGAGATAGAGCGGTAATGGATAAAATTATTGATACAGATCTGCCAGCTCAATATATTTCACATTCGGAATCGACTTCTCAGTAAAACCGGATCTTGAAATGAACCCATACCGATAGCAATCAAGTCCGGATGCTTTTACCTGCTCAATTTCATTCAGGATCGCAGATGTTGAAAGCGATGAGCTTTTAAATTTGGCCTCATAAAAAATATAGCCGTTTTCGTCCAGGGTTACGATATCAAATTCTCCATTGGTACGTGTGACAGGATCATCATAATAATATTTCCCAATTTTTTCGATTAGCGGAGAAATGTTTCCTTTTTTGTTTTGACGTATCAGATACTGCCTGCCGATTACCTCGAATTGCAGCGGGACATAGTAAGATTCAAAGTCATCCCGGATGTATCTATCAAAAAAAACATCCGGATCCATGATGTTCATCTGAGAAGAATATCTGAAAATATAGCGGTAATAGAATAATGACAGATTGTCGGAAATATAATATCCCGTCTTTTTTCGGTTATTTTCATCATTGATTGGCGATATTTTCTTTACAACTTCCATTTTTATGAGTTTTTCAAGAATATCGGCTAATGTCGGTCCGCTGGATACATGCGATTTGGTAAGAAGGTCATTGTATCGGGAGAAACCTTTTGCCAGTGTTTCAAAAACTTCGTTGGCGTTGGTCATTTTTGACATTTCTGCTTTCAAATACATCGGAATCTCATAGGATAAACGTGCATCGGGAGAGGCGATTAAATCGATAATATTTTCACGAATGGATAAACGTTCGTTTATCAGACTGTTGTAATAAGGAATACCGCCGAAAACAGCATAAAGTCTGACTTTATCTTCATTGCTGAAGGAGTTATAAAACATGGCTGATTCATAATAATCCATGGGCTGCAGATTTATGGTTAGGTCAATTCTGCCAAAGAGCGGATTGGAATGATCCAGCAGGTTTTTCATGGTTTCGACATAGGAACCCAGCAGGACGAATTTGATGTGAGCGGTATTTTTGTGCCGGTCAATGATCGACTGCAAAATGCTGTCAAGACCTTTTATTTCGGCTTTTAGAAACGGATATTCATCAAGAATGAATAAGATATTCTCTTTTTCGGAAATGTTGAATATGTAGTCAATGAGTTCCTCTATACCGGAAAAGGCGAGTTTCGGGAGAAGAAATGATTCGGAAACGACTTGACTTAAACTCTCTGTGTTGTTTTTTTCACTGGTTTGTTTACATTCATAATAGATGCTTTTGATATTTTCCTGTCGGATCACCTGTTTGATCAGTTCGCTTTTTCCGATCCTGCGCCGTCCGTAAATCATCATCACGCGCATGGATTCCATCGTAATTTCCCGGTGGAGTTTCTTCAGCTGTTCTTCTCTTCCGTAAAATTTCATTTTTGCTCGGTCCTTTCCGACTCGGTTATGTCCGAGTTAAATAATTATATCACAGTAACTGTTCTGTACCGAGTCAAGTGACCTGTTTTTGTTGACTCAATGCTGAGTCAACAGAACCGGTTGCTTTGACTCATTTGTGATTTCGATGTTTCTTATTCAAATCTATCTCTCGGACAGCATTCCGGAAACGTCACTTTATACAATGAATATGGACATGAAATTGATTCAGCCGGAATTTACTGGCAGGTTCTGACGGAAGGTGATCTGGAAGCAGAAAAAGCAATGCGGGTAACAGAAGTTCCTGATTTTCTTATTGTGAACAAAACAGCATATGTTTCGAAAATCGGTGAAACAGAGAAGAATCCGAAAAAGGATTTTGTTCCGGTAGACGATCTCTATCTTGAAGTTTGCTATATGAACAGCGGTTACCTTTCCTGGGGTAAAGATTTTACCTGTAAAGTTATGTCCTCAGGTGGTTCCGTTATTATTCCTGAGAGTGTGGAACTTGGAAAGGATGTACATCCGGGTGAATGGGGATGTTTCAGTTTCAGAAGAGACGGAAGTTCTAATACGTATTTGGGAAATCATTGTGCAAGGTTCCAGTTGTATACAGATTATGGCGTTGCTATTCAGGATGGTGATAACACAGTGTGTTGGAATATTCGTTGAGCGCAAGGTTTTTTAATATGAAATTATGTGTTCTGCTTTGAAGCAGGCGGAAGAACTCAATATGCCTGTTTATTTAGATTTCTAAACATATGAAGTGCATGAAAGATTTATATGGTTATCAACATGATATGAGTACAAGTGATAATCTTGTTCTTTGGTTTAATCAAATGCTCGAAAAACGGGTTTCAGATTTTACAATACCTGATGTCTGCCGAAGCCTCAGACAAAACATTTTTATTGAACAGGCAGTTCAAGCAGGTATTGCCTATATGATGTCTGATCCTTTTGCCGGTGAATTATGGAAAGGAGAAATTGCCGACAAATTTATAAACTTACCTTATATGTTTATTATAAAAATGGAGCCATATACAGCGGTAAATGCAGAATATTATCTTTGATCATGACATCTTTTGGATAAAGAATATAGGAAGTGCCTAACGTTGATGAAAATTTATTCCTGAATTTATCTAAAGAAGCGTGAGATCGGTAATTGGATGATTTAACCTCAATCGGTGATATTTTGTTATCTTTCGTGATCAGAAAGTCGATTTCCATGTGATTTTCCCGATTTAGATTATCGCTGCGTGAATAAAAATAGAGCCGGTGTCCGCTGGTGCGCAGCATTTGTGCGGCAGCGTTTTCCATGATCATCCCCTCGTTAATATCGATCCGGTCAAATAAAACAGCTTTATACAGAGAGTTGTTAGTATAGTCCTTATCCATAAATGAAAGCGTAACCAGCAATCCTGTATCGGCCATGTAACATTTTTGAGTTGAATGATCCGCGCTAAGTGCCAATCCCACGTTGGGATCTGTTGCATTATAGCAGGTGTTGATTACCATGGCTTCGTTAAGCCAGATAAACGACTCTTCGTACGAAAAGAACCTGGCATTTTTGTTGATCTCGGAAAGTTTATATTTTTTTTCTTTCCGTGTAAGCTGAGCGGGAATTTTGTCAAATACAGCGTAAACTTTATCTTCATAGCCGGATGCGAATTTGGAAATATCCTCCCGGTATAGCCTGATAATATTTCTTTTGGCTTCATCGGATGCTTCGAAATCTTTCCCGTCAAGATATGCAAGGATCGATTGAGGCATACCTCCGACCAATACGTATTGTCTGAAGTCATTCATGATCTTCCGGTGAAGTGCCTGTCCGAGCGGTTTGAGCGTATCAAAACAATTTTTTATCAGAAAAAATGAGGCATCATCTTCCATCGCCCACAGAAATTCTTCAAAATCCAGCGGGAACATTTCAATATGTTCTTCCTCGGAAGGAATCACGATATTTGCGGTATTTTTTTTGATTCGTATCAATGATCCGGTTTCAAGGTAATCATAGCGTCCGTCAGCAACAAGATATTTGATAAGTTGTCTTGCACGTGGAAATTGTTGGATTTCATCAAAAATAATCAGGCTTTCCCGGGGATACAGTCTTGTACTGTAAAAAGCTGAAAGTTTTGCAAAAAAAAGGTCCAGGTCATAGCTTTCGTGTTCAAACAGGTTTAGAATCTCATCGGGAATGTTTGCAAAATCAATTAGAATGTGGCTTTTATATTCGTTTCCAGCAAATGATTCCGCAATGTAACTTTTCCCGACACGCCGTGCACCGTCAATTAATAATGCTGTTTTCCCGTTAGATTTTTTCTTCCAATTCAGCAGTTTGTTATATATTTTGCGTTTCAGTTCCATGCCGTCTCTCCGTTTTGCGAGGTCTGATGAATTGATTATAACCTTGATATAACGAAAAAGCAAGTTGAAATACATCTAAATATAACGAAAAAGCAAGTTGAATGTTACTGTTCTTGGAGTACATGCGCGACACTCGGTGCCTGTCCCCGGAAAGAATTATTCCTTGACGCCGCCGGAGGTGAGGCCCGCGGTGAGGTGCTTTTCGATGGTCATAAACAGGATAACGACCGGGATGGTGGCAAGCAGAGAAGCGGCGAACATGTACTGCCATTCGATCATGTTGAAGGACGAGAACTGCGTGATGCCGACGGTGATCGGACGGTACTGAGCGGTGGAGATCAAAATGGTGGCGACGGTGTACTCATTCCAGGCGTTGATGAAAACGAAGATGAGTGCAGTGACAATGCCCGGTGCCGCCATGGGAATAAGCACTTTCGTGAGCGCGCCGACTGTACCGCAGCCATCGATGAGCGCCGCCTGCTCCATCTCCGAAGAAATTGAAACAAAGGTTCCGCGCAGCAACCAGATGGCGAAGGCCTGGTTGAATGCTGCATTGATGAGCATCAGCCCCCAGAGCGTGTTATTGAGGTGCAGCGTGGTCATGAGCTGGGAAATACCAATCAGCAGCACGACCGGGGAAAACATCTGACTCATGATCACGTATCCGAGGAAGATCTTTTTCCCTTTGAAGTTCATACGGGCCAGAGCATAAGCCGCCGGGATCCCGCACAGCATGGCCAGGGCAGTAGCTCCGCCCGCAATAAACAGGGAGTTCAGCAAAAAGCGCGGGACACCCCGGTGGATGATATCCGTCAGGTTGCTCCAGATCCACCTTGTCGGGAACATGTGCAGGAAATACATGTCCAGACTCTCCGCATTGGAGCGGAAAGCGGTGATGAGCATCACATAATAGGGATAAAGCGTCACAACACAGACGATGATTACAAACACATACAGGCACAGACGCAGCAGGCTGCTCTGAATCTCCCCTTTCCGCAGGGAAAAAGCCGCCAGCAGCGAAATGAAGAGCGTCGGCATCATCACCCAGACCAGTGCGGAATGTTCGATATCCAGTCCGCTCAAAACATCACCGATGGCATCCCCCATCTGCCCGTCAAACAGGAAGCGGTCCATGAGTGCGTAAAAAGCTTCTTTTCCTTCCGTGATCAAACCGGAACTGTACAACCCCAGCTTGCGGGAAAAGGTAACATTGTTCATCAGAATAAAGACCGGGATCAGCACGATTGCGATCAGCAGAGCCGCAATGGCCAGATTCCGGAAGATTTTTGACCGGGTGTCCAGATAGCGGTGCAGCAGGTCAAGGGAACCGGCGAGACCGCAGATGGTGAAAATGAGAGAAAGGCCCATCAGCACGAGAATGCAGACCAGAACGGAGGATGAAGGCAGACCTTTCCCAAGGAATGACCAGAAGTTTTTGCTGTTGCGCTGGCTGACGGTGAATGTGACCAGCGAGGTGGTGGCCCCTTTAGAATTGACACGCTCCACCACATTTTCGGAAATATCCACGTCAAACCCCTGCGCTTTATAGTCCTCAGCCACAGCTTCTGCTTCGGCCCGGGCGGCGATATATTTTTCATCCCCGACAAAAGTATTGGCGGATTTTTTTGTGTAAACGCCCACGTCAAAGCTGTAAAGCGGCAGGCTCATCAGGATCAGCGTGAGTATCAGCCCTACAATCAGAAGGATGAACATGCGTACATTTTGTTTTTTTATTTCCGGGTAGCGCTTCATTGCTGGTCCTCCTTCCGCATGACGGTCACCATGTAGATGCCCGCGCATAAACAAAGGATCAAAAACCCGATCACCGAAAGCGCCGTTGCCGGTCCTTTTTTCCGCTCATAGAAAGAAAGCATGTAAAGATACGTGATCATCGTATCCGTTTTGTGTGCAGGAGCGCCTTTGGTCATCGTGTAAACGATCGGAAAAGAATTGAAGACGTAAATAATATTCAGTACGGTACTGACCGTCAGGGATGGTTTGACCAGCGGCAGTGTGATGTGGCGGAGTTTTTTCCAGAATCCCGCTCCGTCCATAGTGGCTGCCTCGTACAGCGAAACATCGATGGACTGCAGTCCGGAAAGGACGCAGAAAGTCACGAAGGGAACGGTCACGAAAATACCCACCCAGCATTCCCAGATAAATTCGATCTGATAGGTTGAGCGGAAGTTGATTGCCTGTTTGATGATGCCTAAATTCAGCAGGATGTTGTTCAGGTTCCCGTATTCATACTTGATGATATAGTTCCACACGGAGGCCTGAATGACCAGGGATGTGGCCCAGGGAAAGACCAGAATCGAGCGGGCAATTTTCCGTCCGTGAAATTTTTGGTTGAGCACGAGGGCGATAATAAACCCTAAAATGGTGGAGAGAATCACGACAGAAAGCACCCACCAGAGTGTGTTGAGCATGACCGCTTTGAATGCGGGCAGGTTTACCGCTTCCACATAATTGTCGAAACCGATAAATCTACCTACGACACCGGCCTGGGAAATCTCACTGAAGGAAAGCTTGAATACGATCAGGATTGGAAAAAGGACGAAAACAGAAACCAGCAGCGTGCTGGGCAGCAGCCATAAATACGGCTCCCATTTATGTCGATTCAATCCTGTGGTCATAGTGCCTCCCTTTTAGAAATCAGAAATAAGAAATCAGGAATCAGAAATAAGAAATAAGATTGGTGTCAGGTGCCAAGGAACCTGATCCCTGACACATGACACCTAAAACCTAAAACTTACTTTCCGGTGATTTCGGCCTGGAGTGCATCCAGTTCAGCGCGGACATCGGCGCCGGTCAGAGCGTTCTGTTCAACAGTGGTGACACCCTGGCGGACCTGGGCCCATTCAGCCTTGGAAGTGGGGTAGAACTTGCAGGTTGCAAGAACGTTCAGCCAGGCTTCGAAGGACGGATTGGCTGCGACAAGAGCTTCAACTGCGGAGTTGACGGCGGGGAGGAAGTCTTCCATGGAAACCCAGCCGACATAATTTTCCGGATCATAGAAGAAGGTCATGAATTTGCTGATCGCTTCATTGCGGGCAGCCTGATCTGCGGAATCATCGCGGAAGGCCATCATGACGTCTTTTACACCGACGGAAGCGGAGGTCTTACCTTCGTTGGCCGGGAGGGAAGCGGTTGCCATGTTGATTTCGCCGCCCTTATCCTTCACATAGGTCGGGATCTGGTTCGGGCCGATCATCATAGCCAGCTTACCGGTAGCGAACATGTCCTGCAGATCATAGCGGGTCTGGGTTGCCGGGTTCGGGTTGGTGTAGCCGTCTTTGACGAGGCTGATAGCGTATTCAACAGCTTCGACGTTCTCGTCGGAGTTGAGTGCCCATTCACCGTTTTCATCGGTGAATCCGCCGCCGTTGCCCCATGTATAGTAAGCGAATGCAGCCTGACCTTCGTCAGTGGTCATATCGATACCCCACGGGTAAACTTCGCCATCGTAGAAGTCGATGATGGCCTGAGCAGCATCCTGAAGTTCAGCCCAGGTGGTCGGAACTTCAACACCGGCTTCTGCGAGCAGGTCGACGTTGTAATACAGGGCGCGGGCGGAAGCAAGATCCGGAACTGCCCAGTATTCACCGTCAACCAGGAAGTCCTGCATGAAGGCAGGGAAGAAGTCATTGAAAAGTTCTTCTGTGGTGTAATCTTTGACCGGCATCAGCAGGTTGTCCGGAAGAAATTCTGAGAAGGTGTCGAGGTTCAGGATGTCGGGAGCATTGCCGTTGGCGATGCGGGTATCGACGACCTGATGGACATCGTTCCAGGAAACGACTTCCAGGTTCAGCTTGATGCCGGGGTTGGCAGCTTCGAACTTTTCAACAAAGTTGGAGCCGTCCATGCCGGTGCCGCCGCGTTCGAACCAGTTGTTGGTGTTGGTACCATACTGGCAGATGATGACATCAAGAGTGATATCATCAGCGAAGACGGTGGTCACTGCGCAGAGTGCCAGTGCCAGGACCAGAAACAGTGAAAACAATTTTTTCATACTTTCTCCTTTATAATATGGCCTGCCGAAACAGGCTTTTTATTGAAAACTGTCTATCATTATAGCAATCTTTGGCAAAACCGTCAACTTTTCCAAAATTTGCTTTTTACCATTCACTGTGTATCGTTACTGTTCGCGGAGCACATGCGGGACAGATACCCTGTGTCGCGTAATCCGACACTGGTGTGTCTGTCCCCATGTGCGGCACTGAACAGTGGAACACCGTTATCTTTATTGGCAAACGCGTGAATTGTAACTGCGTATCCACGGAACAAGTTACCCTGAATTTTTTTTCAGTTTATAATTTTAAATAATTCATAATGAATTAATTGGTTGGTGTTTATGGTGAATGAATACACGTTTGGGGTGGATATCGGCGGAACTGCGGTCAAGCTTGGGTTGTTTGATGATAAAAGTAATTTGCTTGACCACTGGCAGATTCCAACCCGGCTGGAGGATCAGGGATCTGTGATCCTTCCCGATGTCCATACCGCGATAGAAGGGATGCTCGATATCAATCATTTGGAATGGGCTAATGTCAAGGGTATCGGATTGGCTGTTCCCGGACCTGTGACGGGAGATGGTTTTGTTCCCGCTGCCGTCAATTTGGGCTGGAAGAATCTTAACGTAAAGAAAGAAATGCAGCGCTTGACGTGCATCTCCAATATCTGCGTAGAAAACGACGCAAAAGCCGCCGCGCTTGGTGAATATTGGAAAGGAGGCTGGGGAGATTTCCGCAGTGCGGTGATGATCACCATCGGAACCGCGATTGGCGGCGCGGTGCTCCTTGATGGAAAAGTCCTGCGCGGTGCGTTCGGCGCTGCGGGGGAACTGAGCCATATTCAGGTGAACCCGGCTGAAACCGTGCCTTGTGCCTGCGGGAAATGCGGCCATCTGCAGCAGTACGTTTCAACCGACGCCATCCTGAACAGCGTGAAACAACGCCTTTCCGCTTTGGATCAGCCGTCCTCTCTGCGGGGTATTGCCGGGATTACCATGAAGGATGTCTTTGACGCGGCCAAAGCAGGCGATGGGATTGCTTTGGAATCGGTTGAAGAAATGGCCCGGCTGCTTGCCCGCGCCATGGCCATGGTTTCCTGCGTGGTCGATCCGGAATTGTTTATCATTGGCGGCGGTGTTTCCAATGCCGGCGAAATTCTGCTGGACCTGCTGCGGACGGAATTCAAAAAATCAGCGCTGACGATGTGCGAGAACGCCCGGATTGAGGCGGCAAAAACCGGCAGCGACGCGGGAATTTATGGGTCAGCAGCACAACTTATATATGGTATTGAATAACGTTTCACTCAAGGAAACGCTGATTAATTCCAGAGAAAGCGAGAGGACTGTTCTGTGCTTCGCGCAAAACAGTCCCCAAACACTTTTTGTCAAATCGGATATCATCCCTGACACCTGACACCTTTATAAATAATTTACAGAACCGACTTTTCATTTCAATTATTCACTTCTTTTGTGATTTTGTATATTATAATTAACGAAAAGTATTTGGAAAGAGAGTGCCGGACATGGGACACACAGACGAAGTTTATCTTGTGAACCACTTTCATGAGGCGGTTGAAAACGGTCTGATACAGGCATATTTTCAGCCGATATATCGTTCCTACACAGGGAAAATATTCTGCGCGGAAACATTAGCCAGATGGTTTGGCCCGGATGGAGAGATCCTTCCTCCGGATACATTTGTGCCGGTGATGGAACAGCATAATCTTATTTTCCAAATGGACATGGAAATTCTGCGTCAAGCCAGCGCATTTTATAAAGAGCTCAGTGACCGCGGCACTCCCTTATACTCTTTTTCCGTAAACCTTTCCAAGCTTGATTTTAAGAACGAAGATCTTTTTGAAACCATTACAGCGATTCTCAAAAAGTATGATGTGCCGCATGACGCCATCAAGCTGGAAATAACCGAAGGCCACATGCTTGAGGATATTGACGCTTTCCAGAAATCCTTCAAGCAATTCAGTGATGCCGGTTTTTCGATTTGGCTTGATGATTTCGGCAGCGGCTATTCCTCCCTGAATATGCTGCAGAATTACAGTTTTGACGTCATAAAATTTGATATGATGTTCTTGAAAGACCTCACCGTCAAAGGGAAGAATGTATTGGCGTCTTTGATCAGCATGGCAAAGACGCTTGGAATCCATACACTTGTTGAGGGGGTCGAAACAAAAGAGCATAAGGGATTTCTGGAAGCCATCGGCTGTGAAGCCCAGCAGGGGTTTTATTATTCAAAACCGATCCCAAAAGAAGAACTCATCTCTCTGCTTGATGAAAAAACCGCTGTACCGGAAACGATGGAAGATAAAATCTACTGGGACAGGATCGGTCAGCTGAACTTTCTAAGCCCCAATCCGCTGAAAGAGTTCACAAGATCGAAAGTGATCCAGGGTGAAACAGATAACCTGTTCAGCAGCTTTGACAATTCGATTGCTTTGATGGAATGCAGTCAGACCCAGTTTAATTATGTATATGTTACCCGCGGCTATCTGGAACGGGTCCGGGAACTTGGTTTTGACTCTCTGAGCGGACTGGAACAGGCTTTTTCCAATCAACGCTCCCATCAGTTCCTGATGGTAAGGAAACTGATCCTGGATGCTCTTGAAAAAGGTACGATACAAACCGTTGAGTATGTGAACAAAGACGTCTACTACAGGCTGAGCGTTCAGCTCCTTGCCCGGAAAAAGGGCTGGGTGATGATGGCTGTCCGTTTGAGCACTTTTGATTCCGAACGGGAAGTGAGTACAGCCCGGGAAATGCTGAATTATGGCAGCGCATTGTTTTCCACCTATGAACTGGCGGTTTTGATATTTCCGGAAAGAAACATGTCTTCCCGGCTGTATACGGCAAATGACCTGCCAATCTACGATCAGGAAAGTTCGATAAGCGGAAGCGTTGAAAAGTTCTGTAAAGCGGAAGTGGCTGCTCCGGACCAGAGCCGGTATATGCAGTTCATGGATTTCAAGACCATGAAAGGCCGCATCGATTCCAGTCCAAAAAAGTTTATCCAGAGTTATTTCCGGATGCGCTGGGGGGAAGAATCGAACAACTGGCATACGGCACGGGTAACCGAGATCCCGACCTATTCGGAAAAGGCCTATCTGCTGACGATCCAGAGTGTTCAGGGCAGCGGGCAACAGATTCTCGACTGGACAGTAAATGAACGTCCTGATCTGCTGAATATCGTAAATTTGTAACGTTTCAGCAGGAACATCGAGAAGAGGACTGTGCAAAACGCGGAACTGTACTCCTTTTTTATTTTGAGGCAAAGTAACCTGTTTCCTTTGGCCCAGAATTGAGTAAACAGATCAGATTGCCTTGACGCTTGCAGCACTCAGAAGCCTTTACTCAGCAATTTCATAGCTTTACTGCGGGAGAAAAAAATGAGAAAATTATTATTGATGATCATAACAGCTTCATTTTTGCTTTGCGGCTGCGGAACAAAAACGATTGATACCGCGAAAGTTATGCAAACAGAAATCTCCACGACAGAACAATCAACGGCAACACTCCCGGAAGAAAGTACAGAAACAGCCGAAAAGGGCGAAGAAGACTCCCGTATTGAAGAGGCAAAGGAAATCGAATCCGACCTAAAGATAACATTTATGAATCTGATCCCGACGGATGAGATCAAAAACACGCTGAGCGTCCAAAGCTTCCCAACCACTTATTTTGTCAATGAAAAAGGGGAGCTTTCCGGCCCGCCGGTAGTGGGTTCCCAGGTGTACGCTTATCGCACACGGATGGCTGAACTGCTCGGGGAAGGACAGGCAGAATAAATGCTGACTGCTATATGATCTTTCTGCCGGGTGGTGGGAATATCGTATAGAAGAATGACGAGTTCCGTCTCCGATGTCTATTCCGCTTCGATTTCCTTGATGGTGCACTGGTTCCCTTCGAGGAGCCAGGTTTCACCGGACCCGCAGTGGGGACAGGTGCGGCCATACTGCACAGTCGGGTAGGTCTGTTCACAGGCGCTGCAGTATGTGACGGCGGGTATCGTATCGAGGATGAGTTTGCAGCCGGTGAAGAGCGGTCCCCGTTTGGTACACATGTAATCCCAGCAGTCGAGGATCTGTTCATGGATCACACCGGAGACCTCTCCGACTTCCAATGTTACTGACCCGATGCGCGTCAGCTCATTTTCCGCCGCCACATCGTTCAGTGTTTTCATAACGTGGGTTACAATTCCGAGTTCATGCATAATATAGATCCAAGACGTTTTCGTAATATATTAACTGATTTGGCACAAGTTTGTCAATGAAGCTTGTGTCATCAACTCTTTTCTGTCGTCTCATTCAATTGATCGTATGTTTTATTCATTTCTATTTCAATTTCTTCGGCAGGTATTACACGTCCGGCATGAATATCATCCATACCTGCCTGCATTTCAGCATCAAACTGTTCCTTTGTCAGTTTATTAATTGAAATCGGCTTTACAGATGGAAGTTTCATTTCAAAAGGGATTCCGTTCCGAGCTATTGAATGTTTAATAATGATAGCATTATATGAATCCATGTCTTTTTCTCAAATCAGTTAATGCCTCAGCCCTATTTCTGACTTTACCTTCTGAAGTCTGCTGACGGGAAATTTCAAGATCCTTAAGAATCTGTTCTTTACTCACAGGAGAAAAAGGGTTCGGTGTTTTATCGGATGTATAGAGTTCCTGAGTGTATTCAATAAGCATCTGTCTGAATTCCTTCGTCAAACAATGAAAGTTGTCAGCTCAGAAAACGCTGAGTTTCTTCAAGAATCCATGCTTCAAACGCAGCCATGCCGCCGCCCTTTTTGGCGGAGACGGGGAAGATTCTGATGGCCGGGTTCAGCTTGCGGACACGTTCCGTGACCTTTTCCATATCAAAGTTGAAATAAGGAAGGGCATCGGTCTTGGTAATCACGAGTGCGTCACTTTCACGGAACATCAGCGGGTACTTTAATGGTTTGTCGTCGCCTTCCGGGACGCTGAGGATCATGATGTTCCTCACCGCGCCGGTGTCATATTCCGCCGGACAGATCAAATTCCCCACATTTTCCAGAAAAACAATATCAGTATGGGTGAGGTCCATTGCCTCCAGTCCCGCGCGGGTCATGCCGGCATCCATGTGGCACATGCCGTCGGTATGGACCTGGATCGACTGTGCTCCCAGCGCTTCGATGCGTTCGGCATCCACCGCAGAGGCGATATCCGCCTCCATCACCGCGATATTGACCTTTTCTTTAAGATCGGTGATCACGCGGGAAAGCAGCGTGGTTTTTCCGCTGCCCGGTGCGCTCATTAAATTGAACAGCATTACGGACTTTTCTTTAAGATATCGCCGTAATTCCTCTGCATCTCTGTCATTAGATGCGGTAAATGTTTCTTTAAGCTCGAGTATTTTCATCCCCGACCCCGACTCACTTCCACTCCATCAGCTTTTCCCTCAGGTAAACCAGCCAGTTTTCCACACCGGAGCCGGTGAAGGCGGAAATCGGGATGATTTTGGCGTGTTCATTGAGCGGGGCGATGTTCTTTTCCAGCTTCTGAAGGTCAAAGTCGAAAATTTCATCGGTGTCGATTTTGTTGACCAGCACGCAGTCGGTCACCTGGAACATGAGCGGGTATTTGAGCGGTTTGTCGTCGCCTTCCGGGACGGAAAGGATCATGACCTTCAGATCCGCGCCGGTATCGAATTCGGCCGGGCAGACCAGATTCCCGACGTTTTCCAGGAAAATCAGGTCATATTCATTCAGATTCAGGCTCTGCAGTGCCTTCAGCGTCATGGCTGCATCCATATGGCAGGAACCGCCCGTGTGGATCTGCAGCGCTTTGGCGCCGTGCGCTTCGATGCGTTTCGCGTCCACATCCGCGTCTACATCCGCTTCCAGTACCGCGATCCGGTAGGCACCCTTCAGCCGGTCGATGGTCTGTTCCAGCAGAGAAGTTTTCCCCGCTCCGGGTGAGGCCATCAGGTTGATCAAACGTGTGTGCGTCTCCCGCAATAATTTTCGAACTTCGGCTGCGTATTTCTCATTCTCAGCCTCTATACCTGCTTTTACTTCAATGATTTCAGACATGTTGTTTTCCTTTTTATGTCAAGGATAGGAAGTTTGGGTTTGGAGGCCGGGGACTTGGGGCTGCTGGCAAGAAAGCAGTGGAAAATGCCAGGAATCAAGGATTACGAATTATTGTTCAATCCTTGTCCTTGATCCCTGATACGCTTGCCACTATTGCCTAATGCCTATTGCCTGACCTCTAATCCCTAAAACCTGAAACCTGACACCTAAAACCTAAACTCCTAATTCCCCTTGATCTTCCGGATCAGAATCTTCCCGGCGCGTTTGAGCGCGTAAGCTCCGACGCCCTTCAGTTTATCTTCAGCCCTGTACATGGTGCTGGCTTCGGGTACATCGCGGCGCAGGTGGATAGCGTCGAAATGGCATTTCGTGGTGCACAGGCCGCAGCCGATGCAGCGGTTGGTGTCGACGGTTGTGGCACCGCAGCCAAGGCAGCGGGCAGCTTCCTTTTTGACCTGTTCTTCGGTCAGGCACAGGCGCAGGTCTTCAAATGTCTTCGAGGCGATTCCGGCTTTCTTGCCCGGGATCTGGCGCTGGGCGTTGTCAAAGCTTTCGCGTTTGGTCTGGTCTTCGATATCTTCCTTGTTCAGTTCGATGAACTCACGGCGGTCGCGGGCGAGATCCAGACGATTGCCCGGGTGGACAAAGCGGTTCAGGGAAACAGCGCCTTCCCGTCCGCCGGCAATCGCGTCGATGGCGAAGCGGGCACCGGTGAAGACGTCTCCGCCCACAAAGATGTCGGGTTCGGCGGTCTGGAGGGTCAGCGGGTCGGCTTTGGCGGTGCCGTTGCGGTTGATTTCCACCTTCGTGCCCTTCAGCAGGTCGCCCCAGATCACGGACTGACCGATGGAAAGCAGCAGATTGTCGCACGGGACGGTGATGGTTTCGTTTTCATCATACTGCGGGCTGAAGCGGTGCTGGTCATCAAAAACGGAGGTGCATTTCTTGAATACCACAGCGGTCACTTTGCCGTCCTTCGTCAGGACTTCCTTCGGACCCCAGCCGTTCATCAGTTCGATCCCGTCTTCCAATGCTTCAGCGACTTCATCCTTCGCGGCAGGCATTTCATCGCGCTGTTCCAGGCAGAGCATGGTGACTTTGTCGGAACCGGCACGCAGCGCGGAACCGGCGACGTCGATGGCAACGTTGCCGCCGCCGACCACGACCGTCTGTCCCTTGAGCTTTACGGAATGATCCTGATTGATGCGCCGCAGGAAGTCCACACCGGTTTCAACGCCTTGAGCGTCTTCGCTCGGAACGCCGGCCAGTCTGCCGCCCTGCATACCGATGGCGACAAAGAATCCCTTGTAGCCCTGTTCACGCAGCTGCTGGATGGTGACGTCCTTCCCGACTTCCACGCCGCATTTGATCTCAACGCCCATCTGACGAATCACGTCGATTTCCGCGTCTAAAATATCCTTTTCCAGACGGTAGCTCGGAATGCCGTTGATGAGCATACCGCCGGGTTTCTGTTCCTTTTCAAAAACGGTCACCGGATAGCCGTCCTGCCGCAGGAAATAAGCCGCGGAAAGCCCGGCCGGACCGGAACCGATCACTGCGATTTTGTAATCATCGCTCCACATTCCGCCGTCGTGCTTTTCACAGATCGGGATGTAGCGTTTTTCCTTTTTCAATTCAAGGGAAGCGATGAATTTTTTGATTTCGTCGATGGCCAGCGGCTGGTCGATGGTGCCGCGGGTGCAGGCATCTTCGCAGCGGCGGTTGCAGACAGCGCCGCAGATCATCGGAAACGGATTGTCCTGTTTGATAAGTTCCAGCGCGTCCTCATAGCGGCCTTCGGCTGCCATCTTGATGTACCCCTGTACGGAAAGGTGAACCGGGCAGGCGGTTTTGCAGGGTGCGGTGCCGCTGTCGTAGCAGTTGATTTTGGCGTCATCGCGGTAGTTGTAATTATATCTGTGCGGACCCCACGGCACGTCATCCGGCAGCAGCGTCTTTGGATAGGTAACGGCACTGCCATCTTTGCGGCAGAGCTTTTGTCCTAATTTTGCCGCGCCGACCGGGCAGACTTCCACACATTTGCCGCAGGCCACACATTTGTCTTTGTCAACGTGAGCGCGGTAGGCGGAAGCGGACATGTTCGGTGTGTTGAACAGCTGGGACGTGCGGAGGGCGTTGCAGACGCCCGGTGCGCAGTTGCAGATGGCGACGATTTTGTTTTCGCCGTCGATATTGGTGATCTGGTGAACGTACCCATGGCGTTCCGCCCGTTCCAGGATCTCCAGAACTTCTTCTTTTGTAACATAGTGACCGATCCCGCGGTCGATCATATACTCAGCCATGTCGCCGACGCCGATGCAGTAATCTCCGCGGATCTGTCCGGCGCCTTCCCCGCGCATCATCTGCTGTTTGCGGCAGGAACACTCGTGGACACCGTATTTGTCATACATATCCAGCCAGCGGGAGATGTGTTCCACCGGGACGGATTTGTTTTCCATGCTTATGGCCTTTTCCACCGGGATGACGTGCATCCCGATGCCGGAGCCGCCCGGAGGAACCATTTCCGTGATGCCGATCAGCGGGAGCTGGGTCATCAGGTTGAAGAAGGTGGCCAGCTGCGGGAATTCGTCGGTCAGTTTGTCCTGCATCATCATGAATTCCGCGCTGCCCGGGACGAAGAGCGGCACTTCGTACTGGAGGTGTTTGTCCGGGGTCTTGGCGCGGTTCTGTTCGATGATGCCGATCCAGCGCAGATACTCGACGATTTTCTGCGTCTCTTCCAGGGTGAGATTGTTCATCTCTGCCAGTTCCGGGACGGAATAAGGAATACGGGTCTTTTTGAAGCTCAGCAGGAATTTGACCTCTTGTTTGGTGAGGATCATGTCCAGCATCCAGTATTCCGGATCGCGGTTGTTGATCTTCTTCATCAGTTTTTTGACAGCGCGATTCGTGATCATTTCAGCCAGCTCTTTGACCAGCTTTTCCTTTTCAGGGTCTTCGGCAACATAATTCGGGTCCTGCCAATAATCCCATTCATTGATCATCGGATCTCCGACTTTCCATTCCGCAAGGCTCTTTCCCATTTTCTTCTCCTTCACCGGGCGTTTTTTAGTTACTTACCGGGGACTGTCCCTTTATGGGACAGTCCCCACATAACGTTTCTGAATCATGAGGACAGTCCCATGAAGGGACAGTCCCCAACAACGTTTCTGAATCATAGGGACAGTCCCATGAAGGGCAGTCCCGAAGCGGTATTTTATTCCATGAAAACAAACGGAACAAATCAATTCCGCTTCGCTCTATTATTGTACCGCATACCTGAGGAAAAAAAGCGTTTTTGTTCGTTATCATTTTTACTGTCAAATGTCATGTTCGTTACTGTTCATGAGCCATCGGGGACTGTTCCTTCATGGGACTGTTCCATTCTACTCATATTATTTTAGGAAAACGCTGATTAACTCCGGAGAAGGCGAGAGGACAGTTCCCCTCGTTCCTCGGGAGAACCGTCCCCGAACCTTAATTAATCAGTGCTTCCTTAGATTAAATAAACAGACAGCCGAAATCCTCCGGATCCCGGTTCATTCACTTCTAACTCCTGACTCATTCTACTCACTGTTATCAAATTCCGCGAGGGCTTTACGAATATCTGATGCCATTAACGGCTCAAGCGACTCGAACAGCGGATCCGAGGCGAGCAGCCTCATCTCCCTTTCTGTAAACCCCAGGTAGTCAAGCCCCTGAATCCTGCTGCGCATCACCACCTGATTCATGATTTGGATACATAGCGGAGGTTCCGCAGCCTGTGTACAGTCCTGTTGTGCCGACTTCGCGGCATCATCAAGGCAGACCACATGTGCTTCCGGATTTTTGCTGAGCTGTTCTCTGACCATTTCCCGATTTTCCGGGTTGGAAGAAGTCGCCGCAGCATCCTGATTCCTGTCATCTGAAACCTGACACCCGGAACCTGAGTTCTCTTCCTTCTTCATTCTTCCTTCTTCATTCCCACTGGTCACTGCCAACTGTCCACCGTTCACTGACTGCTGACTGGCTACTGACTGCTGATCACGGACCACTGAACACTGATCCCCGGCCACTGAACACTGCCCACCGTTTTCTGATTTCGCAGAGAACGCCCTTGCACGCTGGAAAGCCATCGGCTTATCATGTTCATGAATGCTTTTGCCCCAGCTCTTGTCAGAAAAAGCCAGACCATGAATAATCGGGTTGGAATTTCCACTGCCCAAATAATAATTGTCGCGGTAGTTATAAAGCTTCACTTCCGTGGCACGAAGGCGTTCCATCAGGTTGTAGTAACGATACTCCATATCCAGCAGCGCGTCATCCACGGTCTGATGTTCGTTGATATATTCTGTGAGTGCCCGGTCAATTTTGTTAAAATGGATAGCTGTCATCTTATAAAGATTTTCGGTGTTCAGCTGTGCGAGCTCCGGGAAAACGTATTTTTTCAATTCCAGAGCGTACTTTTGCAGGCAGCTGCTGCCGAGGTATTTGATGCCCTTTTCCAACAGAGAGAGGCTTTTCAAGTAGTCGGAGGAATGACGGTTGTATTTGACTGCCAGATCAAAAACAGTATTGACTTTAAGCCACAGCTTTGCCGTCACATCGTTAAATCCGGTGGGATCGTCGATGTACTCGTCCAGCGTTTCAAACGGCAGTGCGGCGCTTTCCGCATCCGTCTGCGCGGTTTTGGTGTCGTTCAGATATTTTTCAGTTTCTTTAATCAGCGCTGCGCCATTCGTCTGTGACATACCGTTTACCCTCCTTCCTTTTCGAATTGCAACTATTTATCTGTCCTCATCACCGGAGCCGCACATGAGGCCGGAAGCCTGAGCGTGCTTCGCCGCAGCCTGCCGCCGGTCCTTATGCTTCGTCCCTTGCTCCTTGATCCTGATAAACAATATACACCACAACTTAAAAAAAGAAAACGGACAATGTTGCCCGTTGACTTTTTCTTAAAAGTGTGGTAGGAAAATAGAACAAAGCACACCGGGGTCTGCCCTGCTGATGCGGCATAGCCCGCACAGCAGGACTGCACCCTGCGTGCGTACCTCCGTTCCTCCGATATTCGGTGTTGTATGATTTGGCAATTCTATCACTTACTGATTTGCCTGCGGTAATTCACGATAATAATATTCTGCACAGCATCAGTACTGACCATTTTGTAAAATTGTCAGAAATTTACAGCAGCAGCGGGAAGCAAATTTTTATCGCCACCAACCGTGGAGATGTGCCGGAAATAAAAAAATCCGCCGTTCTCGAGCTTTCCGGCGGAAATGTTTTGTTCGGCTATTCATGGAGCAAACGCGGATTGGATGAAAGATGACGGTTTTTTTCGTCACTTTCATAAAGTTCCCATGTATCGCCTAATGACGTTAGCTTTTTATATAGTCTAATGCTTTATGAACAATTAGCTATGTTTATATCTTTATCTTGGAAAAATAGTCTCATTTCGACTATAATTTAATTATGTTTATTATTCTTATTGGGAACCAATTAAATTTGACAGAGGAATTAAACATATGTTGGATTTTGTAATCAAAGAAACTAAAAAGTTCCTTAATGGTATGCCGAAAAGTGAAAGAAAAAAAAAGGGGCAATTCTTTACATCAATTGAAACCGCTGCATATATGGCGAGTCTTTTTACATTAGGACAAAAAGATGAAATATCCGTACTTGATCCTGGTTCAGGTACGGGAATATTAGCAGCAGCATTCATTGAAAGAATTCAAACGGAAAACATTGTAAAAAAGATTGTTTTAACTTGTTATGAAACAGATAACCAAGTTTTACCAGTTTTGAAAAATAATCTCAGATATATCAAAGAAAATTCAAGTATTGTTGTTGAATATCACGTGATACAAGACGATTATTTGCTTTCCCAAGCAAATGACTTTGAGGAAAATATACTTGCAAATCCCGATCCCCCAAAATATGACTATATAATAGGAAATCCTCCCTATTTACGAGTAATGAAAGATAATGCATCAGCATTGTCAATGCCAAGTGTTGTTCATGGTGCACCGAATTTATACTTTCTTTTCGCATCTATGTCACTTTTTAATCTGAAGCCGAATTGTGAAATGGTTTATATAATTCCACGGAGCTGGACGTCAGGATTGTATTTCGAAACATTTAGAAAATATTTTTTGAAATACGGAAAACTTGAGCATATTCATTTATTTGTTAGTCGTGACAAGGTTTTTAGTCAAGAACAGGTATTGCAAGAAACAATAATTATAAAGGTCAAAAAAACCAACACGCCTCCGGAAAGAGTTGTCTTGTCATCGAGTAAATCGAACGAGGATTTTAATTCAATAACGGAAATAGAGCTGCCTTATAATGCGGTGGTTGTAGGCGATGAGTGGTATGTTTTCTTACCTACGAATGAAGAAGAAGTAAAAACAATTCAACGTGTCAATATGTATAAAAAAACACTTCCTGAAATTGGAATTAGAATGAAAACAGGAATTATTGTTGATTTCAGACAATGGAAAGATTTGAGAAAAACAGAAGAAAAAGGGACTGTTCCGCTTTTTTATAGTCAACATATAAAAAATGGGCGTGTAAATCACTTGCCGTCAGGGAAAGAATTTGATTGGGTTGTTGATTCCAATTCAGGTCTAATACAGGAAAACAAGGATTATGTTTTTTGTAAACGATTTACTGCCAAAGAAGAGCAGCGACGTTTACAATGTGGTATCTATTTGGCATCTGATTTTCCACAATACACCAAAATAGGAACACAAAACAAAATAAATTTCATAGAACGAGCTGACAAGAAAAATTTATCTTTAAATGAAATTTATGGAATATACGCTATACTTAATTCAACATTGTTTGATATGTACTACCGCATATTAAACGGTAGTACGCAAGTAAATAGTACTGAAATAAATAATATACCAGTGCCGCCTTTATCTGATATTGGTGAAATAGGCAGGCGATTAATTCAGTCAAATGATTTATCCACAAATAATTGCGATAAGATTCTTTCAGAGGTGGCATATGGATAAGTTATCTGAGGCAAAAGATTTTTTGCAAAAAATTGGTATATCTGATCAGCTGCAAACGGATATTTCTGCCTATACTCTCTTGACTTTGGCTAACGTATCATCTGATTCCGAATGGAATACCGCTTCGAATAATTGGATAAGAATACATGATGTCTTAGGGTTCATTAGCAAACATTATGGAAAGGAATACGCCGAAAATACAAGAGAAACAATTAGAAAGAGTTGTATGCACCCATTTCGCGATGGCGCATTGATTGAGGATAATGGGAAGGCGACAAACAGTCCTAATTACAAGTATAGACTAACAGATGAAACGTTGTATGTTCTTAAATCATATGGAACTTCTGATTTTACAAAGCGATTAGATGCATATCATGATAAATATGAGAAACTTGTTGACAAATATGCAAGTAAGAAACGAATGAAGATGATGCCTGTGTATATAAATGGAAAAGCACTGAAATTTAGTCCCGGATTACATAACGAATTGCAAAAGGCGATAATTGAGGAATTTGCTCCTCGCTTTGCTCCTCATAGTGAATGCCTGTATGTTGGTGATACAATAAAGAAAGATTTGATCAAAGACAGTAGTAAACTTTCTGCATTAGGATTTGAGATAACATTACATGACAAAATGCCGGATGTTGTACTTTATCGTGAAGAAACAAATTGGATTTATTTTATTGAAGCGGTTACAAGTGTTGGCCCTATAAATCCCAAAAGACTTCTTGAAATTCAAGAATTGACAAAAGAGGTGAAAGCGGGAAAAATATTTGTAACAGCTTTCCCGAATAAAGCAACTTATAAAAAATTCAGTTCTGACTTAGCCTGGGAAACAGAAGTATGGATATCCGATACACCTGACCATATGATACATTTGAATGGTGATAGGTTTTTGGGACCTCGATAATGAGAATTTACATCATTTATGCGGGAATTATGTCATATGATCGATCAATGGAATAAAAACAATTTCCTTTTGACTCAGAACACGGACGCTATGCAGCGGCTGAATGATTTTGCTGAAAATGAATTTTTGAACCTGTTTGATAAATATAAAGGCGCAATTTCACATCTTTCCGAAACACAAAAACAATATTATAATCGCCTGACCGCATCATCTCCTGGTCCTGTCGCAATCCCATGTCAGGTTTCGGATTTGATCGTTGTACGTGCTGAAGCGAAAGGATATGTCTTTGATATACTGGAACCGCATGATCCTTCCAGAAAGGATAACTGTGCCAAGGCTGTGGGACTGGCAAAGTTTGCCGAAAGCCATTGGGATAAATTTGGACGTATTGAGCTGATCCGCCAAACGCGGGACGGTTCCCCCGGAACCGTCCCGAACAGAGGGGTAATCATGCCGTGCGGTCAGGGTTTCTTTTTATTCCACAGCTTCACCAGGTCATCTTCGGCTGTCTGATCTTCTGCAATCACCTGCTTGACGAGAGCTTTCAGCAGATTTTGAAATTTTTTGGCAGAGGACCTATCGCTGGTGATGTGATGGAAAATATTTTTCATTTGTTCCTGAAGATCCTCATCAATATCCTTTTTTTCTTCATCAAAAACCACAGAAATCCAATTTGAATAGATTGTGTCTTGAATATCTCTTGACAGGCTGTCCACATT
>JAFPZX010000071.1 GCA_017417055.1 Anaerolineaceae bacterium | reverse complement strand
ATCAACCTCAAATCCATCAAGCTTCATTTCCGATCGTGTCTTCCGGAAAAGCGTCCGCACCTTATTATCAATTATTTAGAGATATAATCAATAGCAGTGAACTTCTTTAAATATTTCTATGGAAATTTGAAACAGACACTATCTTGATTTAACGCAAATTTAATGTTACAATATTATTATCGGGACTGACACATATTACATAAACCCATGTATATCACCGGATAAGCAACGAAACAAAAAATACCGCACTGATGTGCGGATTACGCTGAAGCTTAATAACAAACATCATGTACTCTTACATAAAGAATAATAATGTCTTTCGTATTTCATTCTTGTTTTGTAATTAAGAGCTTAGCAAATTCAGGATAATCTTTATCGATCCTGACCAGTTTTCCTTCTTTGTTCAAAAAACAATGCTCTGACGCTCCTTCACAAACAATCACACCCTCTTCATTTTTCATTACATAATTTATTCGGAGCTTTATTGAACGAAATTCTGCAATAGATACTTCAATTAATATTATTTCCGGAAAAGTTGTTGGTTTCTTGTACTTACATTCAACAGCAATAACAGGAGAAATAAGTCCTTCATCCTCAAACCGTTGGTAACTCCAACCCAACTTATCCATAAAATCAATTCGTGCTTCTTCCATCCATCGAATATAATTTGAATGATGAGTAAATCCCATTCGATCTGTTTCGTAATATTTAACAGTATGTTTATAACCGTACGTCATTCTTCATCCTTTTACATACACTTTCAATTATGCCACTTCGTATTCCATAATGCTGCGGACTGTTTTCTTTTTTTGAGAAAATAAATCAGGTAAAGGACCATTATTAAAGTCATTCCGCCGACATCAACAAAAACCAGCCATTCTACGGAAGATTCTGCATTTTCAATGCAATTCAGTGCGATATCGTAAAGCGAATGCAGGATAACAGTAGGCCAGATACAACCTGAAAATGTATAAATGATTCCCAAAACAATTCCGTAAACGGTTGCGAACAAGGATGTTACAGCAATAGGGAGAATTTCATCTGGCTCTGTAATGTTGAAAAAATGAGTAATCCCAAAAAAAACAGAGGTAAAAATGACCGGCACCCAGATATTTTCCGGTTTACGATATCTTCGCAGCAGCAGTGCAACAGCAATTCCTCTGAAAGCAATTTCTTCACAGATCCCGGGGCGCATTCCTTTGACAATCGCCTCAAAATCCGGGGGATAACAAACACTCTGTTTCGTTATGACTTTGATCGTCATCCAAACAGACCAGAATATGAATACAGGTATTGTGAGCTTCATTCCATATGAAAATCCCTTCATTTTCATAGAACCTTCATATTCCGGAACAAACCATTTTTCAAATAAAATCATAATAAGAACCGTAACAACAATTTGACTGATACACCACAACAATACCAGAGTCTTGGCATTCGTTTCATTATAGAACGGTTCAATAATCATGCTCAATATCATACCCGGAAGCATGGAAACAGTTATCATCAATACAGCTGCGAGAATCAATGGAATTTTGTCAGCAAGAAAATGTTTTGAAAATTTTCCTTTATTTTTCATAACTACTCCAATTATATAAATAATGAAAAATAACTCCATTCCAGATGGATACAAGATTTATTGAAAAGAGCCAAGAGGCATAATTGTCTCCGGCTCAAATTCAATCACTTCCGCTTGAACCTGTCCGCGTGTCAGTTCAGAGAGCTCCGCTTGAAATTTTGGCAGCGCTTCTTCAACAAAGCGGGCTGTGATCGTGACATCTGCGCCAAAATCTTCATCCATCGTGATAGCATTCCACTTTTGAAGCAGCAGCCGAACACGTTCAAATAAGCTGTATTCAATAGCAATCATGACCACAAAAGTCGGTACTTTTTCAGCCCTGGGAAGAATCTGCAGAACGGCTTTTGCTGCATCTCCATAAGCATGAACAAGTCCTCCAATCCCTAATTTTGTTCCCCCGAAGTAGCGGGTAACTACAATAGCTGCATCTCCAAGACCGCTTCCCTGCAATACCGCCAAAACCGGGCGTCCTGAACTGCCGGATGGTTCACCATCATCACTGCAATAAGCACTGACAGAATTGCCATACCCAATGATATAAGCGGGAACATGATGCGTCGCATCGGGATATTTTGCCTTGATAGAATTGATAAAATCCCGTGCTTCTTCATTGGAAAAAACCGGAGCAGCCGAAGCAATAAATCGGGAATTGACAACAACAATTTCCGTTTCAGTTAATTTTTCGGGGATAGGATAACGTGTTGGCATAATCGGATATTTGTAGTTATTCGTTAGCAGTTGATAGTGGTGTTTCAGTTATTCATGATTATTAGGTAATAATTAAAATTAGTAACTGTTAGTTTCTGACCCCTGACACCTAAAACCTATAACCTTATTTTTCTGTCAATTCTTTCCATGCTCCGACCCATGGGGTACCGAGGCGATGGTTGTCAGAAACTTTCACAGAATCAAGCGCTTGCAACACTTGCACCATCAGCGGAATCAGTTCTCCGTAATTTTCTGACAAAACTAAAGGGCGCATCTGATCAGCCAACAATTTTGTCCATTGCCAATCCATTCGAAATCGGTCCGCCTTCAACCAATACCCTCGTTTTTCCCATGCTTCTACCGAGGCATCAACCGTGTCGTAAATTCCATCTAACGACATCAATATACATGCAATCAAGTCACGGGATAAATCACTCGGTTCTTTTTGTCTCAGCAGCTCTCTGATCGCGATTACAATAACTTTCGACAAACGGGTTCGATCTTTTCCTGCACTTTCCGAATTAATAACTCTGCTCATTTATAAAATCCTTCAATCTTTCAAAATCAATTACATGAATACTGTAAATTATAATTCCATTTCTGATATCCACACTCTTTCTTTCTGTATTTTTTTCAACATCAAAAATTTTATTTCATTATTCATCATGAATTGTTCACAGGAAATAATCCGGTGCATCGTTCTTTTTTCGTTATTATCTTTATAGGTGATTATTATTTTGTTCGTAGTACAAGTATTTACAAATCAGACATCTTCCTAATCCTTGTAAGAGAGAAAAAAAACAGCGGTATAATGTTCTCTGAATGAGAGTTGAAATGAAAATAAAAGAATTTATTGAAGATAAATGGCGTACGTTAACTTCAACACAAATCATAGTCTTATTTTTTTTGTTTGTAATAATTATCGGCGCCTGTTTACTGAACCTGCCGATTGCATCCCGTGATCATCAATCCGCAGGGTTTTATACAGCGTTATTCACCGCAACATCCGCCACCTGTGTCGCGGGCTTTTCTCTCAGCGACATCTGGACGCAATGGGGTCCGTTCGGCCAGGCTGTTATACTCGTGATGATCGAAATCGGCGGATTGGGATTTATGTCTACAGTAATCTTTTTCCTTCTGCTCGCCAACCGCCGTATCAGCATGCGGCAGCGGATGGCAATGGCACAGGGTCTTGGAATCGACGATGTAGGCGGGATCGTTAGAACAGAAAAGTGGATCATCCGTAACAGTCTGATTGTTCAGGCAATCGGTACGGTTTTGCTGACGCTCGGTTTTCTGCCGCATTATGGATTCAAACGAGCGCTGCAAATCGCTTTTTTTCACGCTGTTTCCGCTTTTTGCAACTGCGGACTGGATATTATGGGATTCAGCAAACCGGGTATCGGGTTCACAAACCACATCACGGAACCGCTGATTATCCTGCCGATGATTTTTCTGATTATTTACGGTGGACTTGGGTTCATTGTTCTCGAACAAATCTATCGTCTCAAAAACTTCCAAAAAATCAATGTGTACGCTAAACTTGTACTGATTACAACCGGAATTCTTTTGGTTGTGGGTACTTTGGCCTATCTTTTTATTGAATGGGATAATCCAAAAACCTTTGGACCTTTAAACTTTTTTCAAAAGCTGATGGCGGCTTTCTTTCAATCCGCGAACACCCGAACAGCAGGATTTGCCGGTATTGATCAGGATGGAATGACAGAGATCAGCAAAACTCTAACATGTGTTTTTATGCTGTTGGGCGGTTCCGCGAGTTCAACTTCCGGCGGGATCAAGACCGTCACCCTCGCCGTGCTTGGCCTTTATACCTGGGCCAGACTGCGAGGAAAACGTACGATAACGATTTACAACCGGGCAATTTCCAATAATCAGGTTCTGGATGCTGTTACGATCACCGGTTTAATGACAGGCCTTGCCGTTGCCGGAGGAGTATTTATCAGTGTCGATTCCGGAATTAACATCGGGCCCTCCGTATTCTCGAGCATCTCTGCTATAGCGACCTGCGGATTATCCATTGCGGAAACAGCAAGCCTTCATCTGCCTTCTCAAATATTACTGATTTTGTTCATGTTTTTCGGAAGAGTCGGTGTTCTTTCCATCAGTTTGAGCTTCATGATTGCAGATCCTGCTGAAGAACGGATTCAGCGCGCGGAAACAAAGCTCATTATCGGTTAATTTTTTCTTACCCGGATTCAATAATTATTTTTTATGATACAATAAATGCGAAAGGTTCAGGGTACAGATCATGAAATCATTTGTAGTTATCGGTCTTGGCAGGTTTGGTTCTCGCATTGCGGAAAAACTTTATGATATGAACTGTGAAGTTCTGGCAGTCGACATCGACAACGAAAAAGTTCAGCAGATTGCAGACGACGTCACACAGGCAGTAGCGGGGGACGCACGTGACAAAGATGTTCTGCGTGCTCTTGGCGTACGCAATTGCGATTGTGCTATCGTAGCGATTGCCAGCAACCTGAGTTCATCTGTTTTTATCACCATGAACCTGAAAGAACTTGAAGTCCCTTACATTGTCGCGAAAGCCCAGGGTACCATGCATCAGCGAATTCTCGAAAAGCTGGGAGCTGACTCCGTTATTATTCCGGAGCAGGAAATGGCAGACCGTATCGCGCACAAACTGGTTGAACCAAACATTCTTGATTTTATCGAGATTTCCGACGAATACAGCCTTGTTGAAGAACAGGCTCCGGACTCCTGGATCAACAAAAGCATCCGGGACCTTTCTGTTCGTGCACGGTTAGGCGTCAACATCATTGCTGTAAAAAATGGAAAAGACATCAATATCGCTCCAGGCGGTGACTACATTGTCAGGAACGGAGATGTCCTGGTCATCATCGGGAAATATGACGCTCTGGCAAAACTGAGAAAAAAATAATATTCCGCTATTAACCGGAAAGCTCACGAATAAAAATATTGCTGTTTTGTATTTGTCCGCAATTATTCGATTGTCATAAATACAGAAAGCTGCCATCAGATACACGGAACCTGTTATAATACATATCAGGAGAGAGACTATGGCACAAACTTGGCAGCCGAATGCCGGCGATGATTATTATGATATACCTCAAATTCTGAAACGGCTTGATTGGCTTGACGCCGAAAGACGAAAAGACAAAGACGCTATTTACCTGCTTCAGGAACAAATAACCCAACTCAGAACCGAAAACCTTGCGCTGAAAAATGATATAAAAGATTTACAGAAGGAAATTAGTGTCTATCCAAGTGTATTTCCCCGATTGGATCATCTCGAAGGGACAATTGCGCAAAACCGCGGTGAACTTCAAATCATGATTGAGGAAAACACCAAAGCGCATACACTCAAGGAAGCTGAACTGGAAGGCAACCAGCGGACTGTTCAGGAATCTCTGAGCCGTGCAATTCTGGAACTGCGGAAACAGGTTGAACCGATTGGCGACATCAAAAAAGCTGTTCAAGCTCGCATGGATGACATTTTCACGGTCAACCGCAATGTTGAAGAGTTAGCCCATCGCATTGAAAAAGTCGCATTGGAACGAGATGATTTTCTCCGTATCCAAAAAACAAACGAAGAAAGCCGCAAACAGGACATCAAACGTCTCACAGATATGCAGACAGAATTGAACGCGTATCGGAAACGTAACGAAGAAATGCGTACAAAAGTCGATATCTCATCCGACTCCATCAAACGGATGGAAACCAGGATCAACGACGTCTTAAGCGGAGAAAACGAAAGACGGCAGCAATGGCTGGCGTTCCAGGAAAAAATCAATGTCGCGGATGTCAACCGGGAAAAGGAATGGGCAGAATGGAAGGAATCCTTTGCTGAAGTCGTTGAACGGGCATCATCACTGGAAGGACAGGTTCAAACGCTTGACGCCACAAAACGCTCCATCAAACGATCTCAGGATATTCTGGATGAAGCCTCAGCACGATTTGACCGCAGGACAAATGAATTGACGGAAATGCAGCGCCTGACCGAAGAACGATTCCATCAGGAATGGGCGAATTTCAAAGCGGAAGACCAAAAACGCTGGATGAATTATTCACTCGGACAGGATGAAATTCAATCCGATTATAAACGCTCGGTCGAAATGATTATGGAACGGCTGAATAAGCTGGAGGACACCGCCGTTAACACCTATGATGAAGCCGCACAGCAGAATGAAATCCGAACTGGCCAGCTGCAGGAACTGTATCAGCTGCTCCGTTCCTGGCTTGAGAAAAATTAATTTTTATAATTAATATTAAAGCTTCAGATCGAAGCACTCAGGGAAAGTTAGCTTGTTGTCGCGAAGCCGACACAAGTGACTGTCTTCTGTGTTGCACCTCCGGGTTCTGAACTGAAAAATAAATGTAGAGAGGGCTGTTTCCGTAATGGAAAACAGCCCTCTCCTTATCTAACCGAAAACTATATAGCCTTCACAAGGAAGTAGTTTTTCTTTCCTCTGCGGAGAACCAAATATTTTCCATCGATGAAGTTGGAAAGTGTAACATTCATGGCAGCATCGGTGACACGATTGTTATTGACATAAACGCCGCCTTCCTGGATACCTCTGCGGGCTTCACCCTTTGACTTCAGAAAACCGGTACCGGTCAGAACGTCAACCACATTGATACCCTCTCCGCTGAAATGATCAGCCGGCATATCAAAGGACGGAACTTCCGAGAAAATATCATGGATATCTTCCGCGGATAAACCGATGATGTCACCGCCGAAAAGTGCCTGGCTTGCCTGCTGTGCATTGGAGACCGCGGTTTCACCATGCATCATGCGGGTCATTTCCACAGCAAGTGCTTTCTGCGCAGCGCGGGCTTCCGGATGGTCCTTTGTCTCCGCTTCAAGTCCGTTGATCGTTTCCTCATCAAAGAAGGTGAAGAATTTCAGGTAATGGATCACGTCATTGTCATCGGTGTTGAGCCAGAACTGATAAAACTTGTAAGGAGAAGTCCGTTTCGGATCAAGCCAGACAGCGCCTCCTGCTGTTTTACCAAACTTAGTACCGTCAGATTTTTTGATGAGCGGGTAGGTGAGACCATAAACGGAGTCCCCAGTAACTTTCCGAATCAAATCGGTTCCGGCAGTAATATTCCCCCACTGGTCAGACCCGCCGCACTGCAGTTCGCAGCCCATTTCTTTGTGAAGATGCAAAAAGTCAAAGCTTTGCAGTAGCATATAACTGAATTCAGTGAAAGAAAGACCTGATTCGCGATCCATACGGTTCTTTACAGAATCCTTGCTGAGCATATAATTGATGGTGAAATATTTCCCTGTATCCCGGAGAAAATCCAGCATGGAAAGCTGACCAAGCCAATCCATGTTATTGACGATTTTTGCCGGATTCGCTTTTACATCAAAATCAAGGAAATGAGCCAGCTGTTTTTTGATACAATCCACGTTATGCAGCACTTCCTCCCGAGAAAGAAGATTCCGTTCCGCTGAACGTCCTGATGGATCACCGATCATACAGGTTCCGCCGCCGGCGAGTGCCAATACATGGTGACCATACCGCTGAAAACGAGCCAGCGCAATCAAAGGAACCATATGCCCGACATGCAGACTGTCAGCTGTCGGGTCGAAGCCATTATAAAGCGTGACACTCTTTTCACCAAGTAATTTTTCCACACCATCAATTTGATCGTGGATCATTCCACGCCATTTCAGTTCATCATAGATATTTGAGCTCATGCTATTTATTCACCTTTTTGTATTCACATTACAATTTATCAATTGCGACTATACGCAAATCAACGCTTCACCAAATCTTTGTGCTGGGAACGCAGAGCAACCGTCCGCCAGGCAGCTTCAAGAGAAATTTTCAGGTTCATCTTGGATTTTCCCATGGTTCGTTCCTGAAAATAAATCGGAATTTCGACAATCTTGAAACCCATTTTTGAGGCGACATAGTTCATTTCCACCTGAAACACATACCCATTGGATTTAATCGTATCCATCGGCATAGCAGCCAGGGTTTCCTTTTTCCAGAGCTTGAAACCGCCGGTGACATCCCGGTTCGGCAGATTCAGAATAACCCGTGCATAGGCATTTCCAAATCCGGAAAGCCATTTGCGGTAAAACGGCCAATTTTCATCTAACTTTCCGCCTTTGACATAACGGGAGCCAATCACAAGATCCGCGTTGGCAAGCTCTTTTACCATCATAGGAATCTTATCGACCGGATGAGAAAAATCCGCGTCCATCTGACCGATATAATCCGCTCCTTCATCCATAGCCATCTTGAACCCTTCCCGATAGGCAGAACCCAATCCCAATTTACCCGCGCGATGCAGGCAATGAACACGGTCATTATATTCTTTCCGCAGCTTTTCAGCCAGGTCACCGGTTCCGTCAGGACTGTTGTCGTCAACGATCAGAATATGAATATCTTCCAAAGGAAGAGCAAGAACATCCTTCACCAGTTTCGGAAGGTTTTCCGATTCGTTATATGTCGGGATGACCATTGTTATTTTCATATCTTATCCTCCAAAAACGGTTGGTTTATCCAACAACGTTCCATTATAACCGAAATAAAGCAAAATGAAATAAGAAATTAGAAATAAGAACCACCTTGCTGTTACATAACCTTCTTTTTGGTTATAACCTTTTTTCGATCCTCCCGATCTGTCTTACGAGTTTTATAATTAGAAGCGGACGATCGATCGGTATTACGCTTCCCATTTGAATATTCTGTGTCCTTCTCCGTATTTTTCCGATCCGTACGGCCGGGTTTATATGTTTTTTTCTGTTCACCGGGTTTGCGGAACTTTTCCTGTTTGCCAAGCTTCGCATAGGCAGCTGCCTGCTTTTCCGCCCGCGACTTTCCCGAAACGAGCGCTCGCAGAGATTTGACCTGGTTTTCATTCAGCTGTTTATATTCTCCGGATTTCAGATCACCCAATTCCAGCGTCCCGATTCGTACACGAATCAAACGTACGATAGGAAGACCAATTGTCTTACCGATTTCCCGAATCTGACGTTTTCTGCCTTCTGTCATCACAACCCGCAGCCAGGCACCCTTTCCGGAAAGACTGCTGACCTGAACATGAGCCGGACCGGTTTTTTCACCATCCTCCAATATCACCCCATGGCGCCAGGCTTTCAGCTGCTTGTCATCCGGACGTTTGGCAACGAGCACTTGATACTCTTTTTCTTTTCCATATCGCGGATGAGAAAGTTTGTTGGCTAATTCGCCGTCATTTGTCAGCAAAATCAACCCTTCGCTTTCAAAATCCAGCCGTCCGACAACGAATAACCCATCCGAATTTTCGACAATAGAGAAAACACTTCTTCTCGGATCAGAACTGTCGCGGTCAGAAAGAACAAATCGGGGTTTGTTCAGCATGATATAAACTTTTTCAGGCTCCGTATACTGGAGAACAGCTCCATCAACACGAATCGTATCTTTCCCGGGATCAGCTTTAGATCCTAACTCAGCTGTTTCTCCGTTTACAGAGACCCGTCCCATTATAATTAATTCTTCACATGCGCGTCTTGATCCAAACCCGCAGCGTGATAATATTTTTTGCAATCGTTCTTCCATAATTTATTCCAACCTTTCAAACTTGTACGTAATCCAGCATGATGACTGATAGATTCTTTGTTTCACTCTTTCAAAATACTCATTTCCGCTTCAGGCTCTTCCGCAACAGTAGTCTCATACGGGGGCAAATCGCTGATGGAAGAGAGTCCAAAATACAGCAGAAATTCCTGAGTTGTCCCATAAAGAATCGGACGTCCGGGAGTGTCTGCCCGTCCCACTTCTTCGACCAAACCGCGGGTAAGCAGCCCTCGAAGGATATATTCACTGTTTACACCTCTGATACTGTCGATTGCAGGACGGGATACCGGCTGCCGATATGCGACGATTGTCAGCGTCTCCAGCGCAGCACGGCTCAGTTTCTGGGTAGCTTCCAATCCAAGGAATGTTTCCACCGCCGAGGAAGCTTCAGGCGCAGTGGTCAGCTGTACCTGACCGTCCATGAACTGCATTCGGATTCCGGCCCCTCGTTTTTCGTATTCATTCGACAGTTTTTGACACATTTCATGAATAACACCGACTTTCAGTCCCATTGTTTCTGATAGACGCGTATAAGCAACCGGTGCCGCGGCAGCAAATAAAACTGCTTCCAGCGCCGTCATTGATTCTTGTAAATTATTTTCAGTCTCTTCCATTTTGTCATGCTATAATCTCAATAGTTTCCGGTTATAACAAACCGGGAACAAATTTCTGCCGGGTTTCGTATAAACCGCATGGAGGTAATTATGAACAAAACCCATAAATCTATTTTACCAATTTTTGCTGTAATTTTCAGCTTGTTTTTTGTTTGGAGTACATCAAATGCACAAACTGTTGAAAGATTGACAAAACAGCTGCAGGAAGTCGAAAATCTTCCTTCCGGATCTGTCTTCCAATTAACACTCACGGAAGAAGACGCCACGCAGGCTTGCGCTGAATATCTGGAACAATACGAAGAAGAACTCCAGGACATGGTACAACAGGCAGCCGGGATTAAGATCGATTTTTCCGAACCACAAATAAATTTCGATGAAGACCGGCTGGTTATCTCGATCCGCGGAGGTGTAGGCTTTTTGAAAGTAACAGCATCCGCCGGCGGAACGGTAACATGGGACGAGCAGGCACAGCAGCTCAATGTTAATATTGACTCAGTCGATATCCCGATCATTTCCGTTGACCCGTCCACGATCAATGCATATATCCAAGCTCCAATCAATGACTTTATACATGGCTTAATGGATAAGTATGAAGTGCGTTCCTTCAAAATTTACGATGGATACGCCTTACTGGAAGCCATGAAGAAATAAAGCGATAGAATTGACCATTATGAAACAGACCGGAATATTTCAGAACAGGTTACTGAAAAACCATCAGACCATCTTGTACCTTCTGGTCTGTTTTCTTTTAACCGGCTGCGCAGAACTCCGAAACTTCTACACCAACGACCAGCCGCAGCTGCGTGATATCAATATTTATTGCGACAATATGCATTACATCAGCAAGGTTCCCTCCACCGCTTCAGTGTCCGAAGCGCTCCAAACAGTCGGAGTACATCCCGGAGAAAGAGATATCATAACTCCCTCATTATCTATGTCAATTCCTGCTGATGGGAATATCCGGGTCATTCGAGTAACCACTGAAGACATCACAACAGAACAGGTTATACCGTTTCAAAACCAGACCATCCGCAATGAATCACTGCCGGACGGAGAAACCCGCATAATCCAACAGGGTCAAAACGGAACACGTCAAATAACCACCCGCTTCACCTATGAAGATGGGGTACAAACCAATAAATCCATCGTCTCCGTTCTTACTATCAAAGAACCTGTTCCGGAAATCCTTATGCGCGGAGCAAAAGCCGAATACGCACCAATAAAAATCAACGGCAGGCTCATTTACATCTCCGATGGCAATGCCTGGATGATGGAAGGCTCCACTGAAAACCGCACACCGCTTGTTTCCACCGGGGATTTAGATGGCAGAATTCTGGACCTTTCATCCGACGGACAATGGCTGCTCTTTTCCCGAACAGGACGTTCCACAGAAGTCAACGGGTTATGGATGCTGAACCTCAGCGACTGGAATGCGGAACCGATATCGATGCGTGTTTCGAATGTACTGCACTTTGCCTCATGGCTCCCGGGCGACACCCGCAGGGTCATCTATTCAACCGTCGAACCATCGGACCAGGCTCCCGGATGGAATGCACTGAATGATTTGAGAATGCAGTTCGTCAGCGATACCGGTATGCTCCTGACACAGGAAGAAATCCTTGAGGCAGACGACAGCGGGACGTATCACTGGTGGGGTACTGAATTTGCCTTATCAGCTGATGCCCGCCGTTTGGTTTTTGCCACGCCCGAAACGATCGGCACCGTCGACCGTCTGAATGGGGAAAAACAGGAACTGATCCGTTTTACCCCCTACGAAAAAACCCGCAGCGACTGGGCCTGGATTCCCGGCTTTTGCTGGAACACAGAGGACACAGGTTTCTACTTTACCTTCCATGGCAAAAGCACGGGAGATGTTCAGACTTATGATCCGACAGACTATCATGTCGCATTTTTTGACTTGAACTCCGGTGAAATGCACACCGTCATCAAAAATGCGGGACTGTTCTCTTATCCGTCCGTTTCTCCGGAATTCTCCAACGGGAAATCCTACCTTGCCTGGCTCCAGACAGAACTGCCGCAGCAGGTTGAATCCGAACGTTACCGGATCATGATCAGTGAATCTGACGGAAGCAAACCTCGCACTGTTTATCCCTCCCGGGGAAGCAGCGGTTACATCACGCCGCAGCATCTGGTCTGGTCACCGGGGAACACGGAATCCTCCGCATGGATCGGCTTCCTGATCGACGGGAACATCTGGCTGGTCAATCCTTTCGCCGGCGTTTATAATCAAATCACTTCCGACAACTCAATCAACACATTCATCTGGGAATAAAACTGATACTTAACCGGGGACTGTCCCATAAAGGGACAGTCCCCATTATGAGTCAAAGCGACCTTTTTTCGTTGACTCAGACTCGAGTCAACAGAACAGGTTGCATTTACTCTAACAACGTACAATAGCTATCAGACAGTTTTTCCGAACCAAGTCTCAGGCATTATACGTTGAAGCTGCCGTATCTCCGCCCTCACCGGTCCAATTGGTATGGAAAAACTCTCCGCGGGGACGATCAAGACGTTCATAGGTATGTGCTCCGAAATAATCCCGCTGGGCTTGCAGCAGATTCGCGGAGAGCCGTTCCGTACGATACGCATCATAATAATTCAATGCGCTACACATCGCCGGAACCGGGATCCCGCAGCGAATCGCTTCCGCACAGACCTCACGCCATCCGGCCTGAGCCTTTTCCACAATTTCACGAAAAGTATCGTTCAGCAGCAGGTTCGGCAGATCGGGATCTGCGTCAAAGGCCTTTTTTATATCACCGAGAAATACAGAACGGATAATGCAGCCGCCCCGCCACATCAGCGCGATATTCCCATAATGCAGATCCCAACCATAAGTCTTGGCGGCATCCCGCATCAGGGAAAATCCCTGTGCATAGGAAATGATCTTGGATGCATACAAGGCATCATGAATAGCGGAGATAAAACGGGCACGGTCCACAGAACTCTCTCGTTCCGGTCCATGCAGGATGTGGGAGGCTTCCGTACGTTCTGCCTTCATGGCGCTCAGACAACGGGCAAACACAGCCTCACCAATCAGAGTCAGAGGAATCCCCTCATCCAAAGCAGCGATGGAAGTCCATTTCCCGGTGCCTTTTTGTCCGGCAGTGTCCAAAATCTTATCCAACAGCGGCATTCCATCCTCATCTTTAAATGCCAGAATATCCGCGGTAATGCCGATCAGATAACTATCCAAAACCCCTTTGTTCCATTCCGCAAAGACATTGTGCATTTCATCCGCTGACATACCGAGAAGATCACGCATCAGCTGATACGCCTCACAAATCAGCTGCATGTCACCGTACTCAATGCCGTTATGCACCATTTTGACATAGTGTCCCGCTCCATTGGAACCAACCCATTCACAGCAGGAAGCCCCATCCTCAACTTTGGCGCAAATTGCCTGAAAGATCGGTTTGACGACCGGCCACGCGGCATCCGAACCGCCCGGCATCATCGAAGGGCCTTTCAAAGCCCCTTCTTCCCCGCCGGAAACACCGGTTCCCACGTAAAGCAGGCTTTTGCTTTCCACATAAGCGGTCCTGCGCATAGTATCCGGGAAATGGGAGTTGCCGCCGTCAATAATGACGTCACCAGGTTCCATCAGCGGAATGAGATGATCGATCATTTCGTCCACCGGTTTTCCGGCTTTGACCATGATCATCACCTTTCGCGGCTTTTCCAATTGAGAAACCAGTTCTTCCAAAGAGTATGCCCCGCGGATATTTTTCCCATTCGCTCGTCCGTTTATGAATTTTGTTACTTTTTCGGTCGTCCGGTTGTATACACTGACAATAAATCCTTTGCTTTCCATGTTGATCGCAAGGTTTTCACCCATAACAGCCAAACCGAGTATTCCGATATCAGATTTTTTCATAAAAACACCTCAAATATAGATTACAAAATTCCATATCAAAGTTTCATTCTAATTGTTTAGCAGGGACATCGGGGACGGTTCAAATGTGTCCTAAATAAGGACATTGCGAATTGTTGACAGCATGTCCCGATATGTCAGCTGCTTTTCAATTTGCTTCTATTATATTTCATAGAAACATAATTCACAGACAAAAAACGTTTTTTGTTATCATATGTCAAATGCAAACTGCAGTCCGCCGCAGGCCCAGTCTTCGACTTCTTTCGAATCAATACCAAAGGGATAAAGAATGGTTGCCGCAGCTCTGCCGAAAAGCAAACGGTATTTCGCTTTATCCACTGATTCCGGCGATACCGGCTCCGGCAGCTCCCAGGCATGGACATCTTCCTTCCCGACCGTATACAAAAAACGGACTTTCTGCCCGGGCGCAAGACGCTTCCCGGTCCGCTCCAGCAGCTGCTGAGCGGCACGAACGGAAGGTGTCGGGGCACGATAGGCTTCCAGTTCCCGGCTGATCCGCATGGTCAGGACCAGATCCTTCAGCGGGACGCGGCCCTGATTCAGATCATCCAGCGCCTGCTTGAGAATCGCGAAAGCCTTATGCAGGTACTCCGGCAGGTCACGCGCATCATAAGCCAGAGAAAGACATTTCAGCGCCTTTTTTTGAGTTTCAACGATCCACGGCGGCATGTCATGACGGCGGGCCTCGATCCCGCGCATCTTCAGCTCCCCGCTGCGAAAAGTTCCGAAATATCGGTTCGGAACCGGAACAGCCTCATCAGAGCGGGACGGAAGAAAAGCCAGCCAGTTATAAATGCCGTCCAGAGCGATCATCATGTTCGTCCGGCGGGAGATCTCATCCAAAACAGGCTGAAAATCCGCCACGCTCACGCATCCTTTCTTTCGCAGCCAGAGAGCATCCACAAACATGTGCAGCACCTCAAACCCCATATCTTCCGCAGCCTCTTTGGCAATCAGCAGCGCTTCCCGTCCGCCGCGCGTCACCGCTTCATGCGACTCGATCCGGCCGAACCGGGCATTCTTATAGCCTAAAAATCCGAAGCACACCACCAGCAGCCATTTTAAAGCAGAAGCTCTTGCCGCATAACTCTTCGCGAGAGGAACTTCCTTGTCCGGATAACGCAGCAGTTTTTGTTTGATTTTCACGCGTTTTTCATAAAGAGGCTTCAGCGTCAGCGGAACGATGCCGAGCTCTTTTTGCGCCGGTTCCAACCCATCCGGAAGTGGAATTTCCGGCGAGATATTCCCATTGATAATGATCGCCGGATACATGGAAACGAAGTCAATTTCAGCGATATCGGTATAAAGTCCGGGTTTCGGCTGATAGATCATCCCGCCTCGGTCAAATTGGATCAATTCCAGACCGTTTTTGACCTGTTCCGACTGCTGCTTCTGTTCCGGAACCAGCACATCATGCTGTATAGCAGTGATCATCTGCATAGCGGAAATACCGGATCCGGGTGAAACCCGGGAAGCATATTCAATCGGCATGGCCGTAACACGTGCCATCTCCAGCGCGCCATCTAACCCGTAATCCTTCCACATCATAGCATTTTTTTTGTCGATATGGCAGCGTCCGAACAGATGAGCTTCCTGCGCCCGATAAACGATTTGTCCGTAAGAAAAATAAGAAGTCTCCTTTTTCCAGAGGACCTCTTTTTCCGGATCCCGGTTGAGTTTCAGCGGAATCCCCGCTGCATCACTCATTTCCAGCAGCTTCGGAATCAGCCAGTTGTCTCCCCATTCGGTCAGGATCATATCCGGATCGGAACGGTCGATCATCTCGTTCAGTTTTGTCAGCGCTTCGGCCGCATCATCCAAAAGAACACGCTTTTTCTTCCCGTCATAATGGACGTCCACTGCCGTTGGCTCAGCTTTGGATGGATCCTGATCCGGAATCAATTCTATTTTCCGCAAAACAGGGAGCAGTACGGCCAGGTCCCAGCGGGAATTCAGTACCTGCAGTGACTCCAATAACCCATCTTCTTCATAGGTCAGCGCGCAATAAGCCATCGGGAAGCTTTCATACTGAGCCGCATGCCGCACCTGTACCGAAAGATCCGCGTTATAGCAGGTCAAATCGGGAAAAGCACGCTGCACATTTTGAAAACAGGCCTTTTGCGTTGCCGGACCGTGCATGTCTACACGCAAAACGCAAAGCGGCTCCGGCTGGAAAACATCTTTTTTCTCGTCACGGCTCAAACGCAGCACACCGGGCTGTTTTCGCAAAAACAAACAGCACTCATGCAGCCGCTTGCAGGGACCGTAAATATAAAAACTGACAGGCAGGCTCTGACGGAGACAAATTCTTTTTCCGTTATCCATGATGAACCAGAGTCGAATGCCGTCCGCCGCATCTTCATAAAGATCCAGCAGCCAGCCATTTCCGCTGATTCCTTCGCTCAATTCTTCGTTTTCACTCATCACGCTGCCTGTTACTGTGGAGTTAAAGCACATCGAGGTCTGCCTTTTTGTTGTCGAGCAGCCGACACAAAAAGACTGCACTTTGTGTGCGCTCCGACAAATCCATTGATTGTGGTGCCTTTGGATGCATATTTGTTTATTTAACGTTACAAATCCTCCCCGTCCGGATAAAGCAGCCGGCGCAGGCTGGGCAGGTTGGGAATATTTGCTTCGGGAACGTCCTCAATCCCGCACTGTTTACACAGCTCATTCACTTTTGATTCGATCCGCTCACTGCGCTTGGCAACCTCCAGCAGCATGCTGATAATATAAGCGTCCATCGGATAAAGGTTCCCCGCATAGGAAGTCTCCGCGATGTGCAGACGGGAAAGATGGATCAGGTCTTTCATTACAGCCTGATCTTCCCGCCGCAGTGCCCGCGTAAAACGCTGCAAAGCTTTTTCTTCCTCGATCCAGGTTTGTGTTGCTGATTGTATCGTCCTTCCCATATCTGCCTCCATCCTCAAACTGTGCACTGATTAATTTTGATTCGGGGACAGTTTTGTGCGAAGCACAGAACTGTCCTCTCGCCTTTCCGAAAATCAATCAGCATTTTTCCCCAAAAAAGTCACATTATCCCTGCGCAAATGGAATCACACCACTATTGCCCATTGCCTATTCCCATTACCTCACTCACAACTCAAATAAACTCAGCTGCCCTTCCGGCGCAGCAATCTGTTTCCTGCCTATCCTGTCAGCACTGCCCATATAAAACGCCCGTGATGCCGGCCGGAGCTGATAACCGGACCTCTCCCCGTCACTCTCCGCAGTTTCACCGGAAGCACTCAGCTCCGGCGGTTGAACGCCGATCAATCCAAACCTCCGCGCCAGACATTCCACCATCCTCATCCGGTCCGGAGCAAGCTTTTGCGGAACCGGCTTCACACCAATCAGCAAAGTCCGGTCTTGCATGGCAGCGGAAAGCAGCTCAACGGATTCATTGAACAGCCGGTAAACCTCCGCGGTTTTGACATTCTCATCCAAAAACGGTGCAAGCAAATCCAGGATAATTACCGGCAGTCCCGCTTCCATACCGCTGATTTGCCGCAAAAGAGCCAGCGCCTGATAACAGGTGAATGCCCGCTGCAGGCGGATGTTCTGCATCGCGGCAGCCGGATCACGCGTCAGATACCGCAATTGACGGGCTGCATAATACATGTCACAGCGGTTTCCAAAATCCAACAGATGCAGCGGCTGCCGCACCGCGATTTCTGCGGTAATGCTCAGCAGCTGCCCGGCAGCGGCATGTGAATCATAAAGAATTTTGCATCCACTTTCAAAAACTGTGGTAAACTTATCTAAATTATTATTACCATGTATCATAATTAACTATTATAGAATAATAATTCTATTCTGTCAAGATATTTTCCCGGAATTTAAGACGATCGTCATACTTTATAGAAAATTACTTCTCCCGGAGCACAAGCGGGACTGATACCCTGTGGCGCGCAAGCCGCCACAGGCGTGTCTGTCCCCTTGTGCATCACAGCAATATTGACAAATACATTACAATAACGATAATTTCCATGTGAGAAAAAAAATCCGCAGAAATTTCTGCGGATTTAGTGGAGATGGCGGGAGTCGAACCCGCGTCCGAAAGATTCGACCCTCGAATATACTACGAGCGTAGTCTGTTTATTGATTTAACCTCTTAGAGGAGAAACGGACAAAACCTTTTGAGGCGATTCACTCAGACCCGAAAGTCCTCTTTTGCTTCGCGTCGTGACGCCGCGGGCAGCATGCTGACTTTGTGACGCCCACTCCGCGATCGGTCAGCACAACGATGCGGGTGAACGTGACCTGAAGAGGTCAATGCGGCTTTGCCGCTCCGCCGATTAGGCAGCGAGAGGCATTGCAGCGTAGGAAGTGCGATTGTTGGCACTTAATTTTTTGTACTGATTTTACGAGGTCGGCACCTCTCGGCTCGCAATTCGGGACCAGCCTCCCCCGTCGAGACCGGAACATCCCCAATTGACTGTTACGTTTCTATTATACATTCTTTTTTTATTTTTTCCCCTTTTTCATTTCAATTCGGCAGTAATTCGTGAAAAGAGAATGGGACTTGGAATTTGGTGGTGAAGGCTGGAAGTGATTGTCAGTTGAAAGTGAAAAGTTGTAAGGAACTTGCGACTGGAGATTGGATGCTGACAATAATTTTCCACCAGTCACCAATCCATTTATCTCCTAACTCTTCACTCACTAATTCCTATCTCCTATATCCTATTACCTATTAAATACAGGCAGCCGAAATCCACCGGATTCCGGCTGTTTTGCTGCTTATTTCAGATTTTTCTGATAGATTTCCGCGTCTTCTTCGTAAGGCTGAGGTTCGAACAGTCCGAATTCCTGCCGCGACCTCAGCTGTTCACCGAGCCTGATGTAGTACTCCTCCGGCCAGCTGCCTTCCTCCATGACGTCACCGGTCCAGGTGGCTTTCCACTCTTTCCAGACGATTGGAGTCTCCTGACCGATGAACTTGATGCTCACCTCGCCCTTTTCTCGGTCCCATACCACTGAATCAGCATCCACCAGTCCATTGGGATCCACCCAATCTTTCCGGATCACCACCTCATCCAGTTCCGGATCGTAAACCTTCCCTGAGACCGGTGCTTTCTTGTATTCCCGATATGCACGCGGCCACTCCGGTACCGGCTCGCCTGCCGGGATCGGGATCGGCGGATAGATTTTACCCGGGATATGAATACGGTCCCGCGGCAGAATACTGCGGATCTGTTCAGCTTTAATTGCGGTATCAATCGCATCCCGCATCTGGGAAATTTCGTAGGTTCCGCCTTTCACATAAAGATCCTTGAATCGTTCATACGTATTGATAGCGCGGATCAGTGAATTGTTGACCTCGAATTTGATCTTATCCAGTTTTTCAGTCTGTTTGTCTTTCGCTTCACCCTCTTCGAGCGTTTTCAATTTATTACCGCAGTATTTGCTGATGTTCTGCTGACGCAGATTCGCGCCTTTTGAAACTTTGTCATACAATTCCAGCGAGTATTTTCGCTGCTCAACATTATTCACATCTTCATTGAAAAGCTAACCGGCATATCCGGCAAGTACGGCTCCTGCCCGCTCCCAGGCTCGGGATGCCTTTACGATCTTGTCATCGTTGAGCGAATGCAGAAAAAACTCCTGCGCCTTTTGGTAAAATTCTTCTTCTGCCTTTTTGACGATATCCACCAAAGGAGCATAACTGGTAATGGGCATATCATCGGCATTTTCCGTCACCGGAACCGACATCGGTCTGCCGAGAATGTTTTCTGTTTTCATTTTTCCCATTTCCATTTGCTCCCTTCTGATAGTTAGGAGTTAGGCGTGTCATCAAGGGTCAACCGCTGATTTGGTTATAACTCCTCACTCCTCATTCCTAATTCCTAACTTATATTCAGAGTTTACAGCGGGAATTTCAAAATGTAAACGGGCAATGTTGTTCCTTGACTTTTGTTTAAAAATATGGTAAGGATATAGAACAAACCTGGACGGAGACTCAACAGGACTGATTAGGAACAAGTAAATACAACATTCAGTCTTACTATCATCGGTCACATGTTGCATTTAACTTTTCAATTTACATTCAATTTACAATTGTCACGAATATTAGAGGAATGTGCCCCACAAAACCAGGTTTTCCGCAAAAATTGTGTTATAATAGAATCCGTTAACGTGGAATTGAACCATAAGTTCGGGCGGGTAGCTCAGTTGGTTAGAGCACATCCCTTACAAGGATGGGGTCGCAGGTTCGAGTCCTGTCCCGCCCACTGAAAATAGCCATATTTTACTCGGTACCTTAAGAAATTGCTTTTGGTATTTGGTTAAGATTTTGCTGTTTGTCTAACAAGTGTCTAACAAATTGTCTAACACGGGTCATTCATCGAGCTATTTTCATCTTCAAAAACGGCGAAAATCAGTCATTTTTAGCGGAATGTGATTTTTATCCGTTTTTTTTGTTGTTTTCGTCCCAAAAGCAACTTTTTCTGTTCAAAACAGACACAACACACTAATACCCGATCGGAAGTACCGATCCTGCCTTTTCAGCGATTTCATGCTTGGTCTTATCATACACATGGGCGTATGTATTTGCCGTTGTTGTGTACTGGGTGTGACCGAGCTGTTCCTGCACCGCTTTCATACTGAAACCGAGGCTTAGAAGCATCGTTGCGCAGCTGTGGCGCAGATCATGGAACCTGATGTCCGGCAGATTGTTTTCCCGGATTACCTTCTTGAAGGCTTTTGTGACATAGTTCGGGCGATGAAGATGTCCGAGCTGATCAACACATACAAATCCGTCATATTCCCGGTTATAATACTGTCCCAATTCCCTTTTTCTGGTTTCCTGCTCCTGCTTCAGTTTTCTGAGATATTGGGTAAGAGAATCCGGAAGAATAAGATTCCTTACGCTTTTCTTCGTTTTCATCTTATCCCTGATGCAAATGATTTCTTTTCCATCATCATCACGCGCCGGTGTGACGTTTACATGGATTTTCACCATTTTGTTATCCAGATCCACGCTGTCCCATTTCAGCCCTAAAGCTTCACCGCGGCGAAGGCCAAGAAATGAAGCCAGAAGAATCTCAGTGTAAACAGGAGAATTCTTTGCTGCTTTCAGCAGAGCTTTCATCTGATCAATATCATAAAAGCTGACTTCGTAATAGTCTTCCGTAGGCGTTTTCACACCGTTCATGATATTGCTGCTGATCAGGCCGTCCTTCACAGCCAGGTTGAAAGCAGCAGTAAAAATATGGTGCTGTCTTAAAACTGTTGATTCACTAAGGCCTTTCTTTCTCAGCGAATTATAGTAATTATTGATATCCCTTGATGTCATGACATCGAGATCCTGCTTCGGAAGCTTCGAAAAATACGGCTCGATATGATTGTCCATAATGTAGCGGCAGTTGTTATATGTTGTTGGGGCTACTCTGTCTTTACAATCGTTCATATAGCTGCGGATAACATCCAGAACAGTAATTTTTTTCAGTTTCAGATCATCATCGAAAGTTTCCAGAAGATCGTTCAGTTTCTGTTTCGCAGCTTTTTTACTTCCTTTTGCAGGAATTTCAAGGTCAATCCACTTTTGTCTCCTTTCTTTTTTTGTTCCATTGTCATCATATGTACTGATGACTGCCCAGTATCTACCTCCTTACGGTTGCCCTGCTATGCTTCAGCGCGACCGGCTTGAAAATGAGATCATTGAAGCAGGCGGCAAGGCAAAAGTCACAGTTACGATGCTTACATCCGCTTTCGTCATGATGTCATCGCTGTTCGTCCTGATCGGCCCGATCTTCATAATCATGCAGAATACGGGTTTCTGATCAGTTCGATCCATTTATTTCGCTAAAAAGTTATATAATACTAAATGTTAGCATGGACTTACTTTTGATCGATTGATTCGCGTATAAGCGGATCAAAAGTCAGGCTCCGTGCGGCGCAGTGTTTATCACTCTGATATGAGTGTAAGGAGCGTAGCGTATGCAATTCGATGAAATGGGAAATTTGGCAGGAAAGACCATGATGCTCCTGCCGGGAACAGCCTGCGATTATCAGATAAATTTCAGCGCTGTTCTGGACAGACTTGGGACAAAATACCACCTGATCTGTGTCAATTATGACGGCTTTGACGGCAGCGATCTGATTTTTCCGGATATGATCACCGTGACGGAAAAGATCGAGAAGTACATTATCGATAACTATAACGGGAAGATCGATGCGGCGCTCGGCTCTTCGCTGGGAAGCACCTTTGTCGGGCAGCTGATCCAGCGGAGAAATGTGCACCTGGATCACGGTATCTTCGGCAGTCCGGACCTTGACCAGAGCGGAAAGCTCAGCGCCTGGCTGCAGTCAAAGCTGGTGACTCCGCTGCTGACCAGCTTCACCGGCAGCGAAAAGAAAAAAGCTCAAACCCGGGACAAGCTGAAAAAATTCTTTGAGATGGATGATGAGACCGCCGATAAATTCATGTCCGGTTTTGCGAAGTTCAGTCCTGAGTCCATCAAAAATGAATATTATTCCGATTTGCTGACCTGGCTTGACGAGGATATCCACGTGGAACACACAAAGGCGCATTTCATCTATGCCAGCAAGATGGGCGAAAAATATCTGAAACGCTATAAGAAGTATTTTCGCGATCCGGACATCCGTGAATTCAATATGCAGCATGAGCAGTGGCTTTTCGGCGGAGAACAATATACCATACCGGTTCTGCAGGCCATTGACGAGTTCATGGCGATGCCGGTGTAAAGGAGCTTGTGTATGGTCCTGAAAATCATCATTGAAGGGCTGATCCTGAGCGCGCTGCTGGTGTTGTTTTGCGCTTTCGGGATCCGGAACGGCGCTGTTAACATGGTCTTCCTCTATCATCCGGATGTGCAGGAGAGGTGCATCAAAAATGGCTTGATCACAGAAGAGAAGATCAGAAAAAACCGGAAGTTGTTCAAAGGTCTCGGCATTCCGCTGTACTTCATCTATGTTCCTGCCTGTGTTTATGGAATCAACGGTACAAGAGGCTTTTGGCCGGGCTTTTGGCAAATGTTTGCTGTTTTATCCATCGTCAATCTGGTGGACCGGCTGCTGATAGATGAATACTGGGTGGGGCATACGCGCGCCTGGGATATCCCGGGTACCGAAGACCTGAAACCCTATATCAATGGGGAGGACAAGCTGCGGAAGTGGCTGTTCGGCACGGTCGGTTTTGCGCTGATCTGCGCGGTTCTGGCCGGCATTATGTCAATGATAGTCAAATGATCCGGGAAAGTGTGAAATGAGTGCTGCGGAAAAGATCATGAAGCGAAAAGCCTTCATCAAAGCTGAAATGGATAAAACGCTCCCGAAGGCTCAGAGTGATGTACTGTGGAAGAAAGCAATTGAGAAACTCTCTGAGATCCTGTCCCGATATCGATCCCTTCCGAAGGGTATCCGTACCCATACGGACAACTTCATTTTCCCTTCTGCAGCCGTTTACCTGACGCTGCAGGAAGCTGTCGAAAAGGAAAAAGCTTTCAGCGTCATCGAAAATGCTGCGATTTCCAACACGGTGCCTATGGGAAAGAAGCTTGCCGGACTGATGAGATTGACGGGGATGCCCGATCTTTTCATCCGGATCTGGGATCCGTTGACCAGGAAAATGTTCGGCTTTGACAGTGGGTTTCAGAATGTGTTTTATCCGAAAAAGAAAGGCGAATTTCGTATGGACATCATCGCTTGTCCCTACTGCCGCTATTTTGCTGAGCTCGGCTGCCCGGAATTGACAAAGATCTACTGCGAAAATGACGACCGCACCTACGGGAACCTGCCCGGTCTGAAATTCGAACGGACCGGAACTCTTGGCAAAGGCGCCGATCGCTGCGATTTTTGCCTGAAAAGATATAGGAAGAATCAGGGAGCGGAGGATGAGTAAGGAATTTAAAGGCCTGGCGCACGCCGAGCTGATTCTGATGTTCCCGGAACGGTTTTATGAGGAAGTCTCGCGGGTGATGGGGAAATAGGAAATCAGGGTATGTCGCTGACGCTTATTTTGGCTTTTTCGGGATGTGCCTTATTGTTCCTGGGAATCTGGGGCGTTACGGTGACGTTGCCAACCGGATTGCTGATACGGAACTTTCCGGAAGATGTACAGGAAAAATTGAGACCTGGAATCGAAAGCCTGCCCATGTCACCGAAGCGGGTCCTCGGATGGGTCATCCTGATCCTGTTTATAGCAGGTTATATCAGTCTGTTCATTATCGGCGGTTTGGATGGGAAAAGGCAAGGATTCACTTTTGGGGAGTTCTT
>JAFPZX010000070.1 GCA_017417055.1 Anaerolineaceae bacterium | reverse complement strand
TGTATTTGCCTGTACCGGTTCCGGGAAAACACTTACCTCTTTCAAATTAGCTCAGCTGCTCCGGGAGGAACCACGCATTGACAAAGTGGTTTTCCTGATTGACCGCAAAGACCTGGATGATCAGACAGTAGATGAATACAATTCCTTTGAAAAAGATTGTGTCGACAGCTCCAACAGCACGCGTGTTCTGACAGTACAGCTCAAGAATCCGGAGCAAAAATTGATCGTTACAACGATACAGAAGATGGCGAACGCGGTCAAATCCAAACGCTATGAAAAGCTGATGGACAGCTTCCGGGATAAAAAAGTTATTTTTATCATCGATGAGTGTCACCGCTCCCAATTCGGGCGGATGCATGCCGATATTGAACGTCATTTCCGAAATGCCAATTACATCGGCTTCACCGGTACGCCGATTTTTGAAGCCAACAAAGGTGCGGACGGCAGGACAACTGCCGATATCTTCAACGCGGGACTGCTGCCGGACGGCACAAAACGGGATTCCTGTCTGCACCGTTATATGATCAAAAACGCGATCGCGGATGGCAACGTACTGCGGTTTTCCGTGGAATATCAGCGCACGATCTTTGCCCATCAAATCAACCTGATCGGGATCGATCCGGAGCAGCTGGATGACCCGATATACTGCAAAGAGCACGGCATTGACATCGATACCCTGTATCACGATGACGACCGGATCAGCAAGGTGGCTGAAAACATTCTGGAGCATCACGACCGGCATATCCATCCGCAGGGGAAGGATATTTATACATCCCTTTTCGCGGTAGACAGCATCAAAATCCTCGGTAAATACTATGACGCATTGAAAAAGCTGAACGAAACCATGTACCCGGCGGCACAATATAAAATAGCGGCTATTTTCAGTTACGGCGCCAATGAAGACCTTGACGGCAAAGGAGATGAACACTCAGCGGAGCTTCTTGCCCGCTGTATTGATGATTACAATCAGATGTTCGGTACTTCCTATTCCATTGAAACCTTTGACGCCTACCGGAAAAATATCACCGAACGCATGAAGCAGAAAAACCTCCCGCAGGTCGATATTCTGCTCGTCGTCAACATGATGCTCACCGGTTTTGACGCCAAACCGCTCAACACCCTTTATCTGGACAAAAACCTGATCTGGCATTCGCTCGTTCAGGCCTACAGCCGCACGAACCGGGTGGATAAAATGACGAAGCAGTTCGGTCAGATCGTGACTTTCCGCAATATCAAACAGTGGCAGGATGACGCGCTGCGGCTTTTTTCCGGCGACGGGGATCCGAATGAGTACCTGCTGGAATCCTATGAATATTACGTCCAAAAATGGCTCAATCAGGTACCCCTTTTGCGGAAGGTTGTTCCGGATGTGGACACCGCCGGACAGCTTCAGAATGAAGATGAGATCCGGATGTTCATCATTGCCTTCCGAACGCTGGTCTCAACGCTCGCGACGCTGAAGACGTTTTCCAAATTTGACTGGTCAGATTTGGATATTGCCCTGAATGAAGAAGAGTTCGAAGGCTACAAATCCTGGTATCTCTATTACCGGGATCAGAGCGTCAATCCGAATCCAAAGGTCCCGGTCCCGGTGGATGTGGACTTTGATGTGGAACTGGTCCGCACTGACCGCATCAATGTGGTGTATATTCTCAACCTGCTGCGCAGCGTGCGGAGAGGTGAACGGAAAGAAGGAGAACTGGAAGCGGACCTGGATCTGGTGCTGCGGGAAATTGAGCGTTCCGATAATGAATCCCTGCGC
>JAFPZX010000069.1 GCA_017417055.1 Anaerolineaceae bacterium | reverse complement strand
GGCGTTTTCTTCCTATGATTCAGCCGCTTCCCGTTCTGCCGGGTCTTTGTCTGATGGTTCTAAAGCCGGCCGTAAGAGCGCTGCCCGCTTGAACGGAACTGTTGATGCCGCGCAAAATGAGACGGAAAGCGGCGAAAACCTTCCGGAAGCGGCGAATGAAACTTCTTATGATGAATCAAAAGTTGAAACGATTGAAACTGAAAATCAGGAATTTGTTGCGGAATCGATTGAGAGTCAGGAAGAAATCAAAAATACAAAGGATGACTCAGAAGCGATTGAGAGTCAGGAAGAAATAAAAAATACGAAGGATGACTCAGAATCGATTGAGCGTCAGGAAGAAAATGAAAATACAAAGGATGACTCAGAATCAATCGGGAATCAGGAAGCAGACAAAAATAAAAACGCTGAATTCGAATCAAAAACAAATTCCCCGGAAGAAACAGCGAGAACAAAGCCAACAACAGGAAACGAAAATCAGGATCAGGCCCGGAATACTGAAGAAAACAAAACTGAAAAACAGGATGAACAAAATCAAAATTCAAATCCTGAACCGCCTGAACCGGAGGAACTGATCAATCCTTATATCGAAAGGGAAGTTCGCTGGAAATTGGAGGATCATCCCTGGGGTTGGACAGAGGTCAGAGAACTTCTGAATGATCCGTTCTATTGCCGCAGGTATAAGGTTTATTCAATGCTTCTCCGACCCTATTGAATCTGTAAATTCTAACAGGGCATGGGGTACATTCTGGCAACACCGTGAACAGTAACCCTTCCATTTGAAAAACAGAACGGAACCGGTCAGATAATTTACGGTTCTTGCTGTCCCGTGGTATAATAGGTGCGATATTTTTTTGCAGGAACGAATTATGAACTTTATTTTTGTCTCACCGCAATTTCCGCAAACCTACTGGCTGTTCTGTGACCGGCTGCGCAGGAACGGCGTGAACGTCCTCGGGATCGGCGATTCCTCTTACGACAGTCTGGACTGGAACCTGAAAAATGCATTGACCGAATATTATAAGGTTGATGATCTCGGCAACTATGACCAGGTTTACCGCGCAGTTGCTTATTTCGCTTATCGATACGGCAAGATCGATTGGTTGGAATCCAACAATGAATACTGGCTTGTGCAGGACGCTCAGCTGCGTACGGATTTTCATATCACCACCGGCGTACAGGCAGATGAGATCAGCGAATGGAAGCACAAATCCTCCATGAAACCGCATTATGCTGCCGCGGGAATCCCGACGGCCCGCTGTCATCACGTCAGCACCATCCGCTCCGCGAAGAATTTTATTACGCGGAACGGCGGCTATCCGATGATCGCCAAACCGGATGTCGGTGTGGGTGCGGCCAACACCTGGAAACTGGAAAACGAAGACGACCTGAAAGAATTCTTCCGCATCAAACCGGATGTTCCCTACCTCATCGAAGAATTCGTGGAAGGCAACATCTTTTCTTATGACGCCATTGTAGATTCCCACTGCGAGCCGCTTTATGAATCCATGACTTCCTGGCCGCCTTCCATTGCGGATATTGTCAATAAAGACCTGGATCTGGGATATTTCACCGGTGCAGCGGTACCGGATGAACTCAAAAAACTGGGACGGGCTGCGCTGAAATCCTTCAACGTACGCAGCCGTTTTGTCCATCTGGAATTTTTCAAGATGACCAAAGCCCGCGAGGGTTTGGGCGAAGTTGGGGACTATGTCGGGCTGGAAGTCAACATGCGTCCTGCCGGTGGTTCGACCCCGGATATGATGAATTATGCCCATTCCACGGATGTTTTCCAGATCTGGGCGGATATGGTCACTTATGACAAACGCCTGTTACCGGAAAGTGAAGACCATCATTGGTGCGTCTATGCGGGACGGAAAGAATACCTGTTTGAGTATGAACATAGCCATGAAGAGATCATGGCGAAATACGGTGACCGCATCGTCATGTATGAACGCCGTCCGGAAGTAACCTGGGCGACTATGGGCAGCGTGAGCTACACCGCTCATGCCTACAGCGAAGAAGAAGTTTATGAATTCATGCAGTTTGTTCAGGCACGGAAGGAGAACGCATGAGGGAAGAATATCCGCGGCGGTACAGCACCATACTCGGAAGGGATATGGAATGCGGTGTCTTCCGGGCAGACACGCCTTCGGATATTGACCGCAGCAGGGTTTGTCTGGCTTTCCCGCCGCAGAGCGGCCGGCACTGGGATTTCAAAAACTTCGGTATGGTGGAGTGTGCTCGTCCCTGGATCGAATCCGGACAGATGTTCCTGATTTGTGTCGATGGAATTGACTCCGAAACCTGGGATGCCTGGGGTGACTCGCGTGCCCGCATTGAACTGCAGGAGCTCTGGTTCCATTATGTGGTGGATGAACTCCTGCCGGAGTATACCGGTGATGGTAAAAAGGCTATGACCACCGGATGCAGCATGGGCGCAACCCATGCCGCGAATTTCTTCTTTCGCCGTCCGGATCTTTTTGACTGCCTGGTGGGACTCAGCGGTGTTTATAATGCGCAGGCCTTTTTCCATGAGTACTGCGACGACCTGGTTTATGCCAATTCTCCGCTGCATTTCCTGCCTAACATGCCGCTGGACCATCCCTGGATGGAGCTGTACAGTCACAGTCACATCATCACCTGCGTCGGGCAGGGTGCCTGGGAAGATGAACTGCTCTACAGCACCCGTGAGCTGGACCGCGTAATGACGGAAAAGGGCATCCCGCATTGGTCTGACTACTGGGGATATGACGTGAATCACGACTGGCCCTGGTGGCGCAAGCAGCTGCCTTATTTTTTGGATCATCTTTCCCGCAAGGGTTATTTGTAATTAAGGTGTCAGGTTTCAGGTGTTAGGTATTAGATGATAGCAGTAAGTCTCTTGGCGCTTGGTATATTTAACCATGTTCATCTATGTACTATACTCTATAACCTAAAACCTGACATTTGACACAAAACCTGTGAAACCCGAAGTCTGAAACCTGAAACCTATCCCCTTAAATTACAAATTCGATTACAATAAAGATACAATTTTTTGAGAAGAAGGTGTATCTCATGCAGAATATCCCTGAAGTTAAACTTGGTATTGTGGCTGTGAGCCGTGATTGTTTTCCGATTGGGCTTTCGATTCAGCGCCGGCAGGCCATCAAGGCTGCTTATCCCGGTGAAATGTACGAATGTCCGGTGACAGTGGAAAATGAAGCCGACATGCTGAAGGCAGTGGAAGATGTCAAGGCAGCCGGATGCAATGCACTGGTGGTTTTCCTTGGCAACTTCGGTCCGGAAACGCCGGAGACACTGATCGCCAAATATTTTGACGGTCCCTGCATGTTTGTGGCTGCTGCGGAAGGCGACGGCGACCTCATCAACGGACGCGGCGACGCCTACTGCGGTATGCTGAACTGCTCCTACAATTTGGGTATGCGCCACCTGAAGGGATACATTCCCGAATATCCGGTGGGTACCGCTGAGGATATTTCCCTCATGATCGCGGAATTTCTCCCCATTGCCCGTGCGGTGATTGGTGTGAAAAATCTCAAGATCATTACCTTTGGCCCGCGTCCGCAGGATTTCTTCGCCTGCAATGCGCCGATCAAGGGCTTATATGAGCTGGGTGTGGAAATTGAGGAGAATTCCGAGCTGGATCTGCTGGTTTCCTACAAAGCGCATGCCGGTGACAGCCGCATCCCGGATGTCTGCAAAGATATGGCAGAGGAAATGGGTGCCGGAAAATACTATCCGGAAATGCTGGAACGCATGGCACAGTTTGAATTGACCCTGCTGGATTGGGCGGAAGCGCACAAAGGCGCCCGCAAGTATGTCGCGTTTGCCGATAAATGCTGGCCTGCTTTCCCGGAACAGTTCGGGTTTGAACCCTGCTACGTGAACAGCCGTCTGGCCTCCCGCGGTATCCCGGTGAGCTGCGAGGTGGATATCTATGGCGCACTTTCTGAATATATCGGCGCCTGTGTCTCTCAGGACGCTGTGACGATTCTGGATATCAATAATTCCGTTCCTGCCAAAATGTGGGAATCCCAAATCAAGGGGAAGTTTAACTATGCGCTAACGGATACCTTCATGGGCTTCCACTGCGGCAACACGCCGACCTGCAAGATGTGCGGCGACAGGGCAATCAAATATCAGCTGATCCAGCACCGTCTGCTGGAACCTGCCGGTTCTGATCCCGACTTTACCCGCGGCACGCTTGAAGGCGACATTGAAGCTGGTGATATCACCTTCTTCCGTCTGCAATGCGACTCGGAAGGAACACTCCGCGCCTATATCGCTCAGGGTGAAGTGCTGCCGGTTGCGACTACCAGCTTCGGCGGTATCGGCGTCTTTGCGATCCATGAGATGGGCCGCTTCTATCGCCACGTCCTGATCCAGAAGCGCTACCCGCATCACGGTGCAGTGGCCTTTGGTCATCACGGCAAAGCGCTGTTTGAGGTTTTCAAGTTCCTGGGTGTTGCGGATATCGCCTACAACCAGCCGAAGTCTCTGCCTTATCCGACTGAGAACCCTTTCTAAGGAATCACTGATTGGTTTCGTTTCGAGGACTGCTTTTTAGATGTACCCCAAAATGGGACGGTTACTCCGGAACCGTCCCGTGATAAGTGTGCTGATTATTGAAAAGTCTGTTGATAAAAAGCAGTATTTTGAATATTGAGTTGTAACGAAAACGAGGGACAGTTCCAGAGTAACCGTCCCTTTTTTTGCCTCTGTTTTTTTTGATTGTTCTATTTTCCTACCACATTTATTAACAAAAGTCAAGGGACAACATTGCCCGTTTACATTTTTAAATTCATGATGTAAACTCTGATTATCAGTTGGAAGATAGCTAATAAAAGGAAAGGAGGAACGGTAATGAACGAAGAATTGAAGAAATCCATCGGAGAGATCGAAACAACCGAAGAGATTTTCGAACCGGATATCTTTGGTTTGGAACACATCACCGATTTTGACTCCTACGAAGAACGGCTGAAGGAAGCGCAGACGGACTATGACGCGGCGTGTACAGCATTCAAGGCATCGGATCCCAATAAGCGCTCTATCATGAAAGCCGCCGAAAAGGCAGAGAGTGCAGCAAAAGAACTGATCCGCAGGGTTTCAATGATATTCCATATGCCGGACGCAACAGTGGAAATGCGCATGGAAGCGCGCGAAATTCTGGATAAAATCACCAAGGACGGGAACAGCCGTGAAAAGACCTGCTGTCAGTATTATCACGCGGTGGCGGACAAATATCCGGAACAGACTGGTTATCTGGACGGTCTGATGGAGGAAAAACAGGAACGCATGAAGTTTCTGGACCGCTGTATGGCCACACAGATCCATTATCAGAATGAGGGCATCAAAAAAAATGATTACGCACAGGCGAAACACAAGCGAAAGGTCCTGGCAGCGGCCACAGCGGAAAAGATCCGCTCCCGCGTACCGGCCGGACACATGTTTCTGCCGCCGCGCATCTTCCCGCATGATCCGGTGCCGGAAGGACTGCCGGTTCCGGAACGTCCCGAACCATACGCAAGGGTGGCAAGCCTGGATGTTGATTACAAAGACTATGACATCGAGCATGACAACTTTGTAGTGAAACCGGGATACGTGAGCGAAGACGGGTTGATCGATGATCAGTCAGTCGTTTGGGACTACGAAAACAACAAGGTGATCTGCAAGTTCCGCGGAGGGGAACCCATCGTATGGGACTTCTGGAAGCCAAAGGACACGGCGGATGTCCTGGGACCGGAGCACTGGTGCTACCAATATATCCGAAGGCTATACTGGCAGCTCATGGACAAACAGGAACCGGGATTATTCAAGCAATAGGCAATAGGCAATAGGCATTAGGGGCAGCCGGGGTCGGTGACGATTTCGGCTGCCCGCTTTTAAAGTGTGCAGAGTTCAGAGTTCTGAGTGCAGTTAGTAAGAAGTAAGGAGTAAGAAGTGATTAGGTAATCTGGAAAACAGGACAGTCTCCGTTGGCAAATCCGTGAATAGAAAACAACTGCCGGTTTGCTGTACTAAGTGGACTAAAATCTTCATTGACTTTAAATTTATCCTCATTATAATTAAAGAGATAGTGAATAATAAAAAGCATAATTTTCGCCGTTTATCGGCAGAATGGAAGTCTTATGAATGTTGATGATTTGATGACTCCCGGCAGCCGCCCGATTCGGGTTGCCCAGTTCGGAACCGGTAATTTTCTCCGCGCCTTCACCGATTACATGATCGATGTGGCTAATGAAGCCGGTGTTTTTAACGGCGATGTTGTAATGGTAAAACAGGTCCCGGGCAATGGTTCGGACCGTCTGGCCGCGCAGGGCGGTCAATATCACGTGATCCTGCAGGGAAAGCAGAACGGAGAAATCGTTGATGAAGTCCGCACCATTACCTCGGTCCGCGGGACGGTGAATCCCTACACCGATTATGAAGCGTATCAGGCACTTGCCCGGCTGGATACACTGCGGTTCCTTGTTTCCAACACCACAGAAGCCGGGATCGTGTATGACGAAACCGATTCATTCGAAGCTCTTCCCGCAGCCAGTTTCCCCGGCCGGCTGGTCCAATTCCTTTATGAACGCTGGCAGTCATTCAAAGGCGATCCGGAGAAAGGCCTGATCATTCTGCCGGTGGAACTGATTGAAGACAACGGAAAAGTTTTGAAAGAATGCTGCGTGAAACTCATCAAACGCTGGCAGCTGGATGAGGCTTTTCTTGACTGGGTGGAAACTGCCAACGTCTTTACCTCTACCCTGGTGGACCGCATTGTATCCGGAAAATCCGAAGCAATGAGCGAAAAATTCCCGGATGACAGCATGTATGTTGTGGCTGAGCCCTATGGATTGTGGGTTATCGCCTCGGATAAGGATATCTCCAACGAATTTACCCTGGCTCAGGCAAAAATGCCGGTTGTTTTCACCGATAATCTGAAACCCTGGAGGGAATGTAAGGTGCGTGTGCTGAACGGTACGCATACCGCAATGGCGCTGATCAGTTATCTGTGCGGCGTGGATATCGTGGCGGATGCCATGGCTGACCCCGTTCTGCGTCCGTTTATCGATCAAGTGTGCTTTAAGGAAATTGTCCCTGTGGTTCCGCTGCGTTTGAACGAAACCTATGCCTTTGCCAAAAGCGTTATGGAACGGTTCGAGAATCCCTATCTGAATCACAAGCTGCTGGATATTTCACTGAATTCGGTTTCCAAATGGCGTGCCCGCGATTTGCCGACGCTGAAGGACAGCAAAAAATTCCCGACCTGCCTGGTCTTTTCCCTGGCGGCGCTGCTCGCGTTTGACACGATCGCGGAAGATATTGACGGACAGTATTACGGGAGACGTTACAACGGCGATTTGTATCCCATCCGTGAAGACCGGAAAGTCGTTGAAGCTATTCAGGTCAAGGACGAAGAGGATGTAAAGCGGATCCTGAATGATTATATCCTTTTGGGAGAGGAAACGCCGTTTACGTTTGACAGTCTGGCAGAAATCGTTTATGGAAGACTGCGCACGATCCGTGAATTTGAGCCGCGCAAGACGGTACAAAAAATGATGGAATTACTATAAGGGAAACAGGATGAAGCAATTTCTCAAAATTCATGACAGTGACAATGTCGCTGTCGCTTTGCAGAATGTTCCCGCGGGAACACAGGTGGACCTCGAAGGTTTTTCTGTCGTCAGCACCGAAGAGATCCCTGCCGGACATAAAATCGCCCTGACAGATATTCCCGAGGGCGTGAATATTATCAAATACGGGTTCCCCATCGGCCACGCGAAAGTCGATATCAAAGCCGGTGAGCATGTACACACCCATAACGTAAAATCCAACCTTTCCGGACTGAAAGAGTACAGCTATCATCCGGTTGCCGGCAGCGACCGCGTGGAAGAAGCGCAGACCTTTATGGGATACGTCCGCCCGGATGGCAGTGTCGGGATCCGCAATGAAGTGTGGATCATCCCGACGGTGGGCTGTGTGAACGGGATCGCGGAAGCTATTGAGGCGAATTGTCAGGCGGTCAAGCCGGAAGGCGTCACCCGCGTGTGTGCTTATACACATCCTTATGGTTGTTCCCAGCTGGGCGGCGACCACCTGATGACACAAAAGGCACTCTGCGGGCTGATTCGTCATCCGAATGCCGGCGGTGTGCTGGTGCTGGGGTTGGGCTGCGAAAATAACCAGATCGATGACCTCAAGCAGGTTCTGGGGGAATACGACCCGAACCGTGTGAAGTTCCTGGTCTGCCAGCAGGTTGCCGATGAAATCGCGGAAGGTACCGCTATCGTCAAAGAATTGATGGATTACGCTGCCCCCTTTAAACGTGAACCGGTTTCTACTTCCAAACTGATCGTCGGTTTGAAATGCGGCGGTTCAGATGGATTTTCCGGGATCACTGCCAACCCGCTGCTGGGTTCCTTCGCGGAAAAACTCAGCGCGCAGGGCGGTGCGGTGATGCTCACGGAAGTGCCGGAAATGTTCGGCGCGGAAACCATGCTGATGGACCGCGCGGAGAATGAGGAAATCTTTGAAAAGACCGTTGCCCTGATCAATGATTTCAAGGAATACTTCATGCGCTATGGAGAAAAGATCAACGAGAATCCCTCTCCGGGCAACAAAAAGGGCGGCATCACCACACTGGAAGACAAGTCGCTTGGCTGTGTACAGAAGGGCGGACGGCTGACCGTGCGCGATGTTCTGCGCTATGGCGACCGGGTGAAGGTGCCGGGCTTGAGCCTGCTGCAGTCGCCGGGAAATGATCTGGTAGCCGCTACCGGTCTGGCCATCAGCGGTGCGCAGCTGATCCTTTTCACCACCGGACGCGGCACACCGTTTGGCTGCCCGGTCCCGACAGCGAAGGTCTCCACACAGTCCGATATTGCCGAGCGAAAGAAGAACTGGATCGATTTCAATGCGGGCAAACTGCTGGAAGGGGAACCCATGGCCGAGCTCACGGAAGAGCTGTTTGACTATGTGCTGAAGATCGCTTCCGGTGAGGCCTGCCCCGCCAGCGAAGCCTTGAGCAAGAAGAATTTAGCCATCTTCAAGGATGGAGTGACTTTATGAGTTATGAGTTAGGAGTGAGGACTAAGAAGTCAGGAGTGAGAAGTCGGGGAGTTAGAAATTATGAGTAAGGATTAAGAAGTAAGGAGTAAGGAGTCGGGAGTGAATTATCAACGGGATATACAATAAAACGTATGCATATCCCTGATTCTTTTCCATTGACTGCTTACAACTAACTATTGTCCACTGTCCACTGACTACTGCCCACTATCCACTACTTACTGACTACTAACTACTAACCAATAACTAATAACCAATTGCTACGAACTGGAGAAATTTATGAAACCGTTTATGGATAAAGATTTCCTTCTGGAAACCGAAACCGCCAAGCATCTTTTCCACGACTATGCTGAAGGTCAGCCGCTGGTCGATTACCACTGCCACATCAGCCCGCAGGAAATTTATGAAGACCGCCGCTTCAACAACCTCTGTGAAGTCTGGCTGGGCGGGAAAATGCCCGACGGCAGCTATTTTGGTGATCACTACAAGTGGCGCGTGATGCGTTCCAATGGCGTCAGCGAGGATTATGTGACCGGAGACAAACCGGATTATGAACGCTTCCTGAAATTTGTCGAAGCGCTGGAAATGGCCATCGGCAATCCGATGTACCACTGGTGTAATCTGGAACTGCATCAGTTCTTTGGTTACGACAAACCGCTGACGATGGAAAACGCGGAAGAAGCCTGGAATTTCTGCAACGACAAGCTGCAGCACGACCCGGAGCTGACCGTCCGCGGCATCATCAAGAAGGCCAATGTCGCCATGATCGGGACAACCGACGACCCTGCTGATTCACTGGAATGGCACAAGAAGATCGCTGCCGATCCGACCATCACCGTCAAGGTCTGCCCGTCTTTCCGACCGGACAAAGCGATCAACATCAACAAGCCCGGGTTCGCCGAATATATCAAAAAACTGGCCGCCAGCGTTGGAAAAGAAGAACTGGTAAAAATCACGGATGTGTTTGACGCGCTGACCGAACGGCTGGAATACTTCGCCTCCCTCGGATGTCGTGCCAGCGACCACGGTCTGGATTACATCCCCTTCCGTCCTTCTTCCGAAAGTCACGTGAACGCGATCTATCAGCGTGTGATGCGCGGTGAAGAAATCACCACGGAAGATGCGGAAAAGTACCAGACCGCTGTCCTGATGTACCTCGGCAAAGAATATCACCGCCTGAACATCGCAATGCAGCTGCATTATTCCTGCAAACGCAACGCCAACACCCGTATGTACAAGCTGCTGGGGCCTGATACCGGCTTCGATATGATCTCCCAGAACACCTGCGGCGGGAACATCGCAGACCTGCTTTCCGCATTGGATGAGACCGGCGACTGCCCGAAGACCATCCTTTATTCCCTGAACTCCACGGATTTTGATCAGCTGGGCACCGTGCTCGGATGCTTCCAGTCCGATGAGATGATCGGTAAGATGCAGCTTGGCTCCGCCTGGTGGTTCCTTGATACCAAATCCGGTATGGAAGCCCAGATGCGTTCTTTCGCGAACCTGAGCCTGCTGGGGAATTTTGTCGGCATGCTCACAGATTCCCGTTCTTTCCTCTCCTATGCACGGCATGATTATTTCCGCCGCATTTTCTGCAATCTGGTCGGGAATTGGGTTGAAAACGGTGAATATCCGAATATCGATGCCAGTCTGAAAAAGATCGTCGAAGGTGTCTCCTACAAGAACGCCGCCCGGTATTTCAATCTGCAGTAAGAAATAAGTAAGAAGTATGGAGTAAGGAGTAAGAAATAAAGAGTAAAGAGTACAGTAAAACACTGTGTTCACTTCCTCCTTCTTACTCCTTACTTTTACTGGTGCCGGAGCCGGTGAGTGGATTGGACCGAACAGTTTCCTCAAAGCCGTGATAGAATGAAATTGGAGGATTTTCCATGGGCACTTATCTGAATCCGGGAAATAGCAACTTTACAAAAATCATACAAAAAAAATATGTCGATAAAACCGGTCTGATAGGTTTGATCAACTCAACTATAGGTACAACCGATAATTTGATTTGTGTCAGCCGTCCCCGTCGATTTGGTAAATCCTATGCTGCACAGATGCTTTGCGCATATTATGATAAAACTTGTGATTCCAACGGGATTTTTTCAAATTATTTAATTTCCAGTGATAGTTCCTATAAAAACCATATTAATAAATATGATGTGATTTATCTGGATATGACAGGAATCAAACCCTATACACAAAAGTATAAAACGCTTGTTCCCTTTCTAATAAAAATTATCAGCGAGGAAATACAAAAACAATATCCTCAAGTCAGCATTCGCGAAGATTTATCTTCGATTCTGGTTGATACAGTGGAAACAACCGGGAATAAGTTTATTATCATTATTGATGAATGGGATGCCCCAATCAGAGAAAATCCGACAATCCAGGAAGATTATCTGGAATTTTTACGTTCACTATTCAAAAACAGCGGAACAACGTCAAGAATTTTTGCTGCAGCATATATGACCGGGATACTTCCTATCAAAAAGGATGCATCGCAATCCGCAATTTCTGATTTCCGTGAATATACGATCCTTGATCCACGGGAATATTCGGAGTATGTCGGCTTTACGGAAGAGGAAGTCCGGCATTTGTGTGAGCAGAAGAACCGAAGTTTTACCAAAATAAAAAGGTGGTATGACGGTTATACCGTGGGTGAAAAGCATTCCATCTATAATCCATATTCGGTAATGTGCGCTTTGGAAAGCGGGAAGTACACTTCGTATTGGAAGAATACATCCGCGGTAGAGTCTTTGCTGACATATATTGATATGGATGAGGATGGGCTGCAGCAGGATATTGCCAAACTGATCGCGGGTGAAAAAATTGAGGTCGATCCATATTTCTTTCAAAATGACATTGAAACTTTCCGCAGTAAAGATGATGTGCTGACCTTGCTGATCCATCTGGGATATCTGACTTACGAAGAAGTTGTGGATTCTTATGGAGACGAGGATATTTACACCGGTTATGCCTGGATCCCGAATGAAGAGATCCGTACGGAATTTGAAAAAATGCTGCGGAAATCCGGTCATAAGGAACTCATTGAACTGGTAAAAAAATCCGATCAGCTTTTGGAAGATACAATCGCAGGAAATGAAGCCTCTGTCGCTGCTGCATTTGAACAGGTCAGGGATCTGTCCTACGCACCAACCTATTACAATGATGAACAGAGTCTCCGATATGCTGTCAAAATGGCATACATTTCAAGTATTGATCAATACGCAAGGGTTGAAGAACTTCCTTCCGGTCACGGTATTGCCGATGTGGTCTTTATTCCGAAAAGGAGGTCTCCTCTTCCCGCAATGATCGTCGAATTGAAATGGAATAAGCCGGCAGAAGGGGCGATCGATCAAATGAAAGACAGAAATTACCCGGCCATTCTGAAAGATTATGGCGGAGATATCCTTCTGGTTGGTGTTACTTACGATGAACAATCAAAACAGCACACCTGCAAGATCGAAAAGGTATCTTACAACAAATAATTTGAAAGAGCATTTATATGCAATTTGAGTGGGATGAAGAAAAAAACCGAATCAACAAAGAAAAGCATGATGGAATAGGATTCGAGTTAGCGATTCGTGTTTTTTTGGATGAAAAACGAATTGAAAGATATGATGCAATACATTCAACGCTGACAGAAGACAGATGGAATGCTATAGGAATGGTAGGAAAAGTTCTGTTTGTTGTGTATACGGAACGAGGTGAAAAAATCAGACTTATTTCTGCAAGAAGAGCAACGAAGGGAGAGGAAAGAGAATATTATGATGGTTATGAGTTTCGATGAATTGACAAAACTTCCTCCTCTCACGACTGAGGAGATTGGAATAATTGAAAATGCCAGACCTTTGCCTACTGATGATTGTCCCGAAATGAGTGATGAGGAACTACGGCAATTCCGTCCCTGGTATGATCGTGAAAAACAATCCGTTACATTGGATATTGATGTAGATATTTTAAATTATTTTAAGAGACTTTCTTTTGAAACAGGAGTCTCTTATCAGGAACTAATGAAAATGTTTTTGATGCAATGTGCCAGAGAGGAAATGAAACCGGCGTTTGCATAGAATTCACAGAAAACAACGAATTCGCTATTACTTTGTATTTTGGAGGCATAATGTTACAAATCGGTATTCGACTTCATGATGTAAACAGCGGGCTTTCTGATGAACTGCAGACACTGGAAGCCCGGGCGGCAAAAGCGCAGCAGGAGGGTTTCTGCTGTGTTCATCTGGCTCCGCAGAAAGTTATAAAAGGACTTACTTATGATCCTGCTGCCATGACGGAAGGGCTGGGTGTTTATTTCAAACGTGTCTTTGGTAAATACGACCTGGATATCGCGGTGCTTGGCTGTTACCTGAACCTGGCCCATCCGGATGAAAACAAACTGCGGGAGATCAAAGAGAAGTATTACGGCAATATGCGTGTTGCTTCACTGTGCGGTGCTTCCATGGTGGGAACCGAGACCGGTGCACCGAATGCGGAATACAAGCTGGATGCCAATACACACACGGAAGAGGCACTGAACATCTTCATGCACAATCTGGAAGATGTGGTGACGGCTGCCGAAGATTATGGGGTGACCATGGCGATCGAGCCGGTCTGGAACCATATTGTCTATAATCCGAAGCGGGCTTTGCAGGTCCTCAGAAGCATGGGCAGCCGCAATCTGCGCATCATTTTCGACCCGGTGAACCTGCTCTGCATGGAAAATGCCGACGACCGGGAAAACGTCTTCGCGGAAGCCATGGACCTGTTGGGCGACCATATTGCTATGGTGCATATCAAGGACTTCATCCGTAAAGACGGAAAACTGGTGAGTGTTGCCGCCGGTACCGGAGAGATGGATTATACTAATATTCTTCGTTATCTGAAAGCACGCAAGCCTTTCATCCAGGTCTCACTGGAAAACACCTGCAACGACAATGCTGTCGCCTCCCGTGAATTGATTGAGAGGGTTTATAACGAGGTCTAAAAACGAAGAAAATTAGTAAAATTGTGATTACAGGCGGACCCTGCGCGGGGAAAACTACTGCAATGAACTGGATCCAGAATGCTTTCACCAATCGGGGCTATATGGTTTTGTTTGTTCCTGAAACTGCTGCAGAAATGATTTCAGGGGGCGTTTCCCCCTTGGACATGTTCCACAAACGGAGAATATCAAAAGTGTCAGCTCAGACTGCAGAACGAAAAGGAAACGATTTTTGAATATGCTCCCGTACAATAAACAGCGAAAAAATTCTGATTGTCTGCGACCGGGGAGCGCTGGATAACAAAGCTTAAATGAACGATGCAGAAAAACCGTTTTTCTGAATTTCTGAAACTGATCCGAGAAGTTACGGACGACGAAAACTACAAAAATGCCGCTTTAGCTAAAATTTGAGAAAAGATAAACGTTCTGTACACAGTGTCGCACATGGGGACAGGAACACAGTCTGTTCTGAAAATGAATTCAGATGAAGTATGTACCTTACTGAGCAGGCTGATTGGGGCCAGTTCCCATGTGCGTCATCTTTAAATAAGTTATCGTGTGTAAGTCATCTACGAATCGTTTTATCAGTCATTGTCGATTTCTGCTTTCCCGTCGGCATATAGATTGACAATGATCCCGGGGATAATTTGTTTCCCGTCGCACAAATAGGGCTTTCCGGAGAGCATTTCACCCATCATGCTGCCTTCCTTTGCAGTTCTCGCAAAACCGGTTGCTCTGCTGTCATTTTTGTCGAAGATGAGCACGTCATCTGTATTCATGAAAACCGCCTGGAATGGACCGCCCATGATTTTTATCAATTTTTGCATTACGCCGGGATAGAAGAGCGCTGCTGCACCGTTGGTTGTTCTGGTTGAGGAGAGCAGTATCATCTTACCATGAGGTGCTTGCATGGTGATGTCTGCCCTGGTGAATTCCTTCTCCATAAGTTTTTCTTCTTTCTGTGTCAACTGGTCAAATACAACAGCCGGATAAAGCCGTGCTGTATTTTCCAGCGCGCTTTGCATCACCTCGTCTTCGTTGATCCGCCAATTTTCCATTTCGTCACGTTTGATCTTACTGGTGAGCAGGTTGTGCCCGTCATCGGATATCACCTGATAAAGGCAGAGAACAAAATCATTGATTCTCCGGTAAATGCAGCCCTTCAGATCCAGCATATGGAGACGATAATTCAGCGGCCGCAGGATCAACTGATCCTCGAGTCTTTCATAATCGCTCTTTCCGCGTGCTTCAAGTCTGTCTAAGTCAATATTCGCATTAACAGCATCTTTTTGAAGGTCGCGAATTTTTTGAAATGCGGCATCAAAACCATTTTCCTGAGCGTTTTCGTACATTTTTTTGACGGCGATCCTTTGTACATTGCCGACATTTCCTGTATTCGGTATATCCATGGTAATGATATCCATAAGGAGGGTTTCGCTCTCTGTCCCAATGAACTTCAGATTACTGTCTTTGATCCATTCTTTCATAATAGGGTTATCTGAGGTGAACCCTTCCGGGTAGAATTTCATTCCTTCCATCGAATATCCCAGCTCTTCATGGGCTTGTTTTTTTAGTTGTTCGATGAATTCTTCGTAAGTCATGCTGCTGATCCTTTCTGGACAGAGGTGTTCATAATTTCTCTTTAATTTTACCGTATATATCAACCATGTCCCATAAGGAAATCGTTTTTCACACTCACTATTCTTAATCGCGGTTTTTTTCCTGTATTGTCTTGTATAATTAAACTATCTTGTTGTGTAAATAAATGATATTGATTCGAGATAAAGCAAATGGAGTGGCTTTTTTTCAGCACTACAGATGTTTGACCGGTTTTGAGAATTGGTATCCATAAATAAACAATGAATGAGGAGAAATTGTATGTCAGCTATTGATCTTAGTAAAATGCCGAAACTTGGTTTTGGCTTGATGCGTCTGCCGCTTTGCGAGGGGAAAATCGATCATGATGAAGTCTGTAAAATGGTTGACCTTTACATGGAAGCGGGACTGAACTATTTCGATACCGCTTATGTCTATCACAGTGGGCTTTCCGAGGTGGAAGCCGGTGAAGCGATCGTAAAGCGCTACCCGCGGGAGAGCTTTACGCTTGCTACAAAGCTGCCTGCCTGGGAATTGAAAAGCAAGGATGACCGGGATCGTATCTTCAATGAACAGCTGCGCCGTGCCGGTGTGGATTATTATGATTTTTATCTGCTGCACTCCGTTGAAGACGGAAATATAGACGTTTATGAAAAACTTGACTGTTTCACTTGGTGTGTGGACAAGAAAAAGGAAGGCAAGATCAAACACTTCGGCTTTTCTTTCCATGGCAGCCCGGAACTTCTGACAAAGGTGCTGGATGCCCATCCGGAAGTTGAATTTGTCCAGATCCAGTTGAACTATGCGGATTGGACGAATCCGGTGGTTCAGTCAGGGAAGCTTTACGAGATCCTGCATGAGCGCAATATTCCCATGATCATCATGGAACCGGTCAAAGGCGGTTCATTGGCGGCACTGAAACCGGAGCTGGAGGAAAAATTCAAAGCCGTGAGGCCTGAGGCTTCGATTGCTTCGTGGGCTTTCCGCTTTGTGGCTTCTCTTCCGGGTGTGATGACCATCCTTTCCGGGATGACTCACATCGACCAGATGCAGGATAACATCTCCACTTTTACCAATTTCGAACCGCTTTCTGAGGAAGAGCGGGCTGTGGTCGATGATGTGAGAGCGATCATGCTGAACATCCCGCTGATCGGCTGTACCTCTTGCCGCTATTGCTGCGATGGCTGCCCGATGCATATCAGCATTCCGGATGTTTTCCGGGCTGTCAACACCATGACCCTTTACAATGAAACCTTCCGCCCGAAGTCCTTTTACAGAGGGCTGGTCAGTTCCGGCAGCGGACGTGCTTCGGATTGTATCGGCTGCGGTCAGTGTGAAAGCGTCTGCCCTCAGCATCTGCCTGTCATTGATCTGATGCGGGATGCCGCTGAAAAATTGGACAAATAATACTTTTGGTGACATAAGCGTAATAATATAGTGCCATTTTAGTGTCAATTATTTGACACTAAAATGGCACTATATTGTAAAATAGACAGAAAATTGTCAGCCACTTTCTATTATGACAGTTAACGCAGCGGTTCGTGGATTATTGTTGGGTAGAATTTGCGTAAAAATTTGCTTTTTTGTATAAAAAAAAGGACATCGGGTTTGTTCCCGATGTCCCATTTTTAAGTTGATTACTCTCCCGGATGGGCAGCGAGTACGTTAGAAATGGCCGGAACAAGGGTTTGTTTTCTTCCCATTCCCGGGTTGAAGATGTAGGATGTTCCGTCGAATTCAGGAGTCCTGTCCGGGAAAGCTGCCTTCAGCACTTCCGCTGCGGTTTCGTCGGATGGGACAATATAATTCATGCTGATGTCATCATGGTAGATGGAAATTTGTGCATAGCCCAATTCCACACCCTGAGAAGTTACGAAATCCTGCATCAGGACTTTCATGCGCTCTGCCAGGTCTGAAGCTGTGGTTTCGTCATAAGCGTTGATGCAGCCGATGGTGTATTTACGTCCGCCGCTTTCATAAATTCTGACATCACTTTCCAATATTTCCATATCCGTCATGCCGTCATAAGAAATAGAAGCTTTGAATATTTCCTGATAAAAAGCCTGTGGGTCGCTGATTTCTGAAATTTTTACCAAATCTTCATATGCAGCACGGTCCGCGGTTGTGGCGGATTTTAGGTTTACTGTATCGGACAGTAAAGCGCCGAGCAGGAGTGTGGCCATTGACTTATCGATAGTGAGACCGTAATTGTAGGCGCGAATCCAGATGATTGCTGCAGTTGCTCCGAATGGTCTGGCATCATAGATCAACTGGTTCCCGGTCGTAACACTGCCATTTCCGTGATGGTCAATAATGGTGATAATATTGGCTTCGTTCAGTCCATCTGCGGATTGGTTGTATTCGCTGTGATCGATCAGAACCACATTTTTTCCTGCTGCATCATCAAGAATTTCCGGTACCTCAACACCGGCTGTTTTGAGAATATAAGCTGTCTCATTATTGATGTCTCCAAGAACAGCGGCTTTCGCGTCATATCCCAGTTGTTTGAGCAGTTCCGCGTAAACGATAGAGCTGCAGACGGTATCACTGTCCGGACTCTTATGCCCGAATACATAAATCGGTCCGTCCTCAAGATGCAGCGTTTCCAGTTCTGCACGATTGAGCGTGGTGAGGAATTCAATTTCAGCGTGAATTTCCTGTTCCACATCGAGGATCTTTTGTTCCGCGTCGCGAGCTTTCTGTTCCGCATCAAGAGCCTTTTGTTCCGCTTCGAGAATCTTCGGTTCCGCGCTTTTCTTTCCCTGGTTATAAGATACCAGTCCAACACAGGCACATACAGCCAATACAACTAAAATCAAAATCAAATTTTTATTCTTCATAGGTAAGGTTCCTTTCATCCATTTCAGATATTTAATTCATTACGGAATAAATCTTTGTAATCGGTTCGTCGGATATTCTTTTGAATTTTTACATGTGATTCGTCTGTTGAATATGTTTTGTAGCCATTGATACGTTGTTGTTCAATAGCTGCTAATTTTGATTTGAGACGAAGTAAGTCTTCCCTGCGTTCAAAAGATTCTATACTCATCACGACGATATCAACTTCTCTGTCTTTTGGTATATATATTGGTTCATCATTCTGATGCGCCATTTCTGATATTTCAGTATGTTCATTTCGCAGATTTGAGAATTCGGTAATAATCATCACGGTTTTTTCCTGCCTTGCTAAAATGAAATTCTATCATAAATTCAAAAGTATATTGAAGCGGCATTATCCGATTTCGTAAACCGAATAAACATGATCTATCCGATAACCCAGTTTTTCAGCAAGGCGGACGGAGGTCAGATTTTGTGCGTCCCAGCTTGGGTAAAGTCCTTGTTCGAGACATTTCAGGATCAGTGCGGCGCAGGCAATGGAAGCCAGTCCTTTTTTTCGTTCGGATTCGGCTGTATCGACCTCGATTTCGATTCCTTCGCGATAGCGGGAAAAGGATGACGCTCCGGAGACGATCTCCCCATTTTTCAGAATCACGAAACCAAGCCCAAGTTTCAAAAAATTCTCTTTGCTGCCGAAATTGGAGACAAAGTCAACGGTGAGCGGATCCTTGAGACACAGATCGTACAAGTCACCATCGATTGCTCTCAATTTGTATCCATCCGGCAGGTTTTTGATGAGATCCTGTAATTGCCTGCGGTCGAATTCTGTATCGTGTTTCATGGCATATCGGGTGGCCTTTTTCGCGGTTGGGTGGCAGTGTTCGATGAGTTTTGCCCAATCGTCATTCTGCGGGGTCATGATGAGGAAACCTTCCGGTTTGTTCCGGACAAGTTCCTCATTGGGTTCACCCGTGTAAAAGGCAAAACAACCGAGAATCGCACATGCGGATTTCGGCTGTTCCGTATCGTTAACATAGATTTTTCCCATGACCTGCTGCAGGCAGGAGCGGATCATGGTGTCGTTCCATCCGCGGAATAGCAATTCTGCTTTTTCAGTGCTGCGCAGTTCTGTAATCATAGATTATCTGATGTTTGCCCAGTCAACGCGTCCCGGAGCCGCCGGCGTTTCCCGGAAGCGGGCGGTCTGGTCGCGGTTGGTGTCGTTCCATTTGTCAAAACCAAGCGGGGAAATATGCGGACCGTAGCTGCAGTTTTCAAAGGTGGAGAGACCATAGTCACGCCAGGGACGTGCGAGGTAAATGCTGCCGGGCGCAACACCTTCTTCACAGGTAAAGCGGCAGTTCCGGAACAGGAACCCTTCCTGCTGTTCCAGACTGTGAGCCGGTGCGGCGACATAACCGATGTTCCGGGCGTCATTCAGGGAACAGATCTCGCAGTTTTCGAAGTGCGTATCTCCGCACCCGAAGATGAAGTCTACAGTACCTTCTATACGGCAGTTGGTGAAGCGTTGGCGCATATGTCCGCCCTTCAGTAATTCCGGGGCATGGAAACCGGTGTAGCGGACGATCAGGTCATCCGGCAGCGGACCAAGGAAGAGCGTATCCTGAGTGGAACGCAGCAGACAGTTTTCCATGGTGAATTGATCTCCGATGACGGAAAGGGCTACTTCCTGACCTTTGATTTCCGGTGTCAGCGCGTCGTTGACGATAGCCAGGTTCTCCATATGGACATTGTCCGCACATATGGCAAGTGTCCAGGTCTTGAAGGTGTTGTATTCTCGTCCCTGTTCGTCCAGTTTCAGTGCGTAATCATCCCAGACGAGAACGGTTTTGTCCATTCCCGCTCCGATCAATTTTATTCCGGGCTTGCGGATGACGGTTTTCTGTCGGTACACACCCGGAGCCAGTCGAATCTCGGATTTGTCCGGCGCTTCGTCAAATATTTTTTGTAAATCACATTCCGGGGTTACCTGCAGAATCTCTGCCATAAGCGTTATTCTCCTTCATTCGCTGTTTTTCTTTGTACATCAATTTGTCCGCCGCGGCAAGCACCTCTTCGGAACTGTGGTGGATTTGTGGGTCAAAGATGCTGAGTGCACCGGCGACAGATGGCTTTTCCCAGGGTTCCCGTTTTTCCTGTCTGCGTTTTTCCTGCCAGGCATATGTTGAATTCAGCCATTTTTCGGCAGACCGGAGAGAATTTTCTCCTTCTATCACCACTACGAATTCGTCCCCGCCGATACGGAAAATCTGACAACCGGGAAAACATTCCTGGATCATTTCAACCGTACTGAGCAGATAAACATCACCCATTTTGTGCCCGTATTGGTCGTTTATTTTTTTTAGTTCGTTTGCGTCAAACATGACAAATCCGAATGCTGCCTTTTTAGAGCGGATTTTTTTGTCCAGGTATTCCTGGATTTCGATAAACGATGTTTTGTTCAGTACGCCGGTCAGCCCATCGAGATGAGCAAGGTTCTCCATTTTGTCCAGCGCGGGGTGCATTGTCCGTTTCTCCATTTCTAAGGCAAAGAACATAAAAATAACCATGATGCCGGCTGCGGATAAAACGATCCGCCGGATCAGGATATTTGTTTCCTGTCGAACATCTTCTTCATTGGCAGTGACGACTAAACGCATGTCATTGATCAGGCTTTGAAACGCCATTTTCTTTTTCTGCCCCTGGTATTCATAGGAGATCAACTGTCCGTGTGTAGATGTGTCAGCAAGTGCGGAATCTACTTCCGGCACATCATCTTCATCTTCGGTCAGCAGAACGCCGTATCCAATCAACGGGTGGTAATACACTTTTCCTTTATCATCCGTCAGATAGGCATATCCGTTTCCAAACAGGGATACTTCCCGCACCGGTTTTGCCAGTACTTCAAAATCAGCGTCTACGCAGGCCACGCCTACAAGTTCCTCGTCAAAATAGATGGGAACAGCGTAGGAAAAAATATATCCATTGATGTAAGGATATTCCCGAATCGGAACCCAAACCGGTTTTCCGGAAGTTTTTGCGAGATTGTACCAATCTATATCGGATGGATTTGCCAAACTGCTTTCTTCTTCCGCTGGTGAAAACGCTTTTTCTGTCAGTCGCCTTCGGAATGCAAAGCCGTTCACTATGGAATCATAGGGCGCTGAATAACGGATGCTGTACCCGACGATGCCTTCCATATTCTCTACGGAACTGAGGAAAAGTTCCTGTATTTCTTCGTCAAGACCGGCTTGTAAAACGGCTTCTTCTGATTGCATATTAACGGATGCCACACGGGCCCCAACGTATGCGGCCACGGTATCCACGACATCTCTGGTTTTTAGCAACACTAAATCCATCCCGGCAGCTTTGGACTCCGTAGTGAGGTTCATGATTGTGACCACATCCTGGTTGGTTTTGTTCCAAAGGGTAAGGATACCCAATGCGCCGATTACTACAACAGACAGCAGAATAGAAAAGAGCACTAAAACAGCGTACCGTTGGCTAATCGTGTTTTTCTTCATTCTTTATTGCGTTTCCTTATCCTGATATAAAAATATTTTACCATAATCTTGTTCGTAATCGCGTAATATGCTGTACTTTTTGGTTTTTGGTTTATACATAAACCGGATACAACGAATTCCAAAAAGTCTTTTTTGTGTATAAAAAAACTCACTTTTACCATGTACGAAAACCATGACGGCGATGAAAATAATTAAACGTCCGGGAGGATGATGTATTAATTTTGTATTAACGCGCTTCCCGGGTATGAGAGGAACACCGTGAACCGTCATATGAGCCTGAAGCAATATCGGAATCTGGATTTATTCCTGTTCGCCGTGATGCTTACTATATCCGAAACAGTGATCGTGAACGCGGCAATCCGCTGGTTTCCGGATCAACTCTATACGGTTTCAGTCTGTGCGGCCATTACAGCGATCGTTATGATGCGCTGGGGACCATGGGCAGCCATTCACGCGGCGCTGGGCGGACTGGTCTACTGTCTGGCAGCGGGAGGGGCGCCTAGGCAGTTCGTGATTTACATTCTGGGGAACCTGTTTTCCCTTCTGTCTCTTCTCCTGATCCGAATGCTCGGGAAAGAGAAAATTTGTGAAAACGTTCTGCTGACGCTGCTTTTTGCTTTATGTACGCAGCTTTTTATGCAGATAGGACGGGTTTTAGTCTCTTTTGTGATGGGGGTTCCCCTGTCAACAGGCGTGAACTTTATCACAACAGATGCACTCTCAGGACTTTTCACTATGGTGATCGTATGGATCGCCAGCCGGCTTGACGGCGTGTTCGAAGACCAAATATCATATCTCCTTCGCGTAAAAAAAGAAAGCGAAGCAGAAAAGGGAGGATTCTAATGAAAGCACCTGTGGCAGACTTCCTGATTTATGATGAAGCCACGAAGACCTATCGCGAGGACCCTGAACAGGCTGTTCGCGATGACGTGGAAAAGCATTATTGGCTGCATGTTGTGCGGATGGTCGCCAAAGACTGGCGTCTTTACATCATGTTGATTCCAATGCTGCTGGTTTTCCTGTTCTGGCGGTACTTCCCAATGTACGAATTGCTGGGCAGCTTTAAAGTCGCGGATAACGTGCTTCCGGTTTCGGAACAGTTGTTTGCCGGCTTTTCCAATTTTAAGCTGCTGCTGGCAGGCCAGAGCACGGTTTCTCTGGAATTCTGGCGGGCGCTGCGCAATACGTTCGTCCTGAGCTTTTACGGCTTGCTGTTCGGGTTCCCGATGCCGATCATCCTGGCATTGTTCTTCAATGAAATCGGTTCCAACATCGCCCGAAGTTTCTATCAGGTTTTGACGTACCTTCCGAAATTTATGTCCACCGTCGTTATGACCTCTCTGGTCGTGATGCTGGTGAAGCAAGGTGCGCAGACTTCCAACATGGGTGTTATTTCTCAGCTGCTTGTGGCTTTGGGGATGATTCCAAGAGAGGTGGCGAACGCCGGTCTTTTGAATAATCCGGCTTATTTCCGCGCGATTTATGTGATATCTGGTATCTGGGAAGGCGCGGGGTATGACTCCATCGTGTTCTTCGCCGCGATCATCGCGATTTCCCCGACCAGTTATGAAGCAGCCCAGATCGATGGCGCGAACAAATGGGCTCAGATGCGTTATGTGGTTCTGCCCAGCATTCTTTCCACCATCGTCATCATGCTCATCACCCGTATCGGTGGTTTGCTGAACATCGGTTATGAAAAGGTCATCCTTTTGTATAACTCCAATACTTTCGTAACGGCCGATGTGGTTTCAACATTCGCGAACCGTTATGGTCTGGAAGGTGCTTCCAAGGGTATTGCTTCAGCAGCTGAAATGATGAACAACGTTATCGGTATGCTGCTAGTGATTGGTGCGAACACCATTGCCCGCAAGGCTGCTGACACGTCACTGTACTAATAAGGAGGGAGGCAGGTAATGAAACGTAAACTTGAAACTTCCGAGCTGATCTTCAAGATCCTCAGCTACACCTTACTGACTATTTTTGCTCTGGCGTGTTTGTACCCGTTTGTATATGCTGTTTCCGCATCTATTTCCGGCGCGCACTCAGTTGACTACAATGAGATCGTTCTGCTGCCGAAGGATGTACAGTTCGAAGCGTTCAAATACATGTTCTCCAACAACATGTTCTGGAATGCCTACTCCAACACGCTGTTCCTTACGCTGTACGGTACCATCTGGTCTTTGATTTACTCCATCCTTGGTGCCTATGCGCTTTCCAAAAAACGCCTGCTTTTCCGCAAATTCTTCAACTTCTTCCTGGTTTTCACCATGTGGTTCTCAGCCGGTATCGTTCCGCAGTACCTGAACTACCTGCAGACCAAGGCCGTTTTCAACGGTGTCGGTATTATGGATGACAAGTGGCTGGTCGTCATTGCCATGGGTATGGCCGCTATGAACATCATTCTGCTCCGCAACGCCTTTGAAGGGGTTCCCTCTGAAATTGAAGAAGCTGCCATCGTTGATGGTGCGACCGAATTCCAGGTGCTTTCTACTGTATATCTTCCGATGTGCAAATCCACGATTGCGACCGTTGCCCTGTTCTTTGCGATTTCCCGCTGGAACGGTTACTTCTGGGCACGCCAGATGATTTCCAACAGCTTTGAAAAACCGCTGCAGGTTTTCATCCGTGAATTGCTGGAACAGTATCGCGATCCGGAATTCATCGCCGGCTGGAACGCGGTGTATGCTTCCGACTCCGTGATTTATGCTCTGATTGTCTGCTCTATCGTTCCGATCCTCGTCATTTACCCGTTCATTCAGAAATATTTCGCAAAGGGCGTGAACGTCGGCGGCGTGAAAGAATAATTTTGAGTTAGTAGTTAGTAGTTAGTAGTTAGTAGTTGTGAGTTTTCCGGGTCGCTTGATCCGGTTAGAAAAAACAAAGGAGAAATAATATGAATAAAAGCAAATCCATTCTTATGCTCCTGCTCGCTTTCTGTCTGATGATGGTCAGTGCTGCATCTGCTTCGGATGAGCTGCCGTACGCTGAAGGTACAGTTCTGCGCATGGCTACCGGTTACAACAGTGCGAAGACAGGTTTGTTCTTCGATGCTGAAACCGCCGGCGAAGGGATCACCCTTGCTGACGGCAAGACTTATAACTCCGGCGATCTGAAGCCGACATGGGTTGAAGTCCAGAACAGACTCGGTGTTGTTTTCGAAAACAAATACCAGGGCAACAGCGCTTCCGCTGAATTCGATTACTGGAAAGAACAGCTTGACCAGGTCGATATGCTCTCCGGTACTGCTGCGAAACTGTCCGAATACGGTGAATCCGGTGCTATTGTCAACATCGCTGAATACCTGGACAAGATGCCTAACTTCAAGGCTTATCTGGATGCCAACCCGATCGTCCGCCTTTCCATCACCGGAAACGTTGATACCGGCGCGATCTACTTCAGCCCCTACTTCGATGGTGTGAACGATATCGAACGTATGCCGCTGATGCGTGTTGACATGGTTCAGAAGCTGCTGGATGGCGAAGGTGAATTCACCGCTGAAGCTTGCAACAACCTCAAGACCCCGGTTTATGACCCGTATATGCCGACTTCCGGCAAGATCGATATCGATGTCGTTACCCCCGATGGCAAATCTGTTGAAACCATCACCAAAGATTATGATGCAGCCGGCAATATCGTTGAAAAGATGAATGCCGCAGGCGCAATTGATGGCGTTACTGCTGTCAACATGCTCCGCAAATACATCGATGAGGCTTACAATGGCTACTATGGCACCGAACGCTCCAACCTCTTCGTTGGTCAGAACGCTGCCTGGGACGTTGATGAACTCGTTGCTCTGCTGCGCTGTGTCGTTTCCAATCCGCAGACCCTCAATGGTACTGACAAGATTCAGGGTATCTTCACTCGTGAAGATGACAACAACCAGCGCCGTGTTGATATGTTCCGCTTTGCCGGTATCCTCTTCGGTGTCCGCGGTCTGGAATCCCGTCAGGATTACCTCTATGTTGGTGCCGATGGCGAACTGCACGATGCCCGCATCGAACCCGCAACCTATGTTGCTCTTGCTTATATGAATGCCATGGCTGAAGAAGGTCTGATTTCCGAAGCTTTCATTAACAAAGAAGCAGAAAACACTTCCAAGTACCTCGAAAATGATCTGGGCTTCATGCACTACGACTACAACCAGACACAAACCATTTACAACGCCACCAAATTGCAGGAAGGCGAAAAATACATGGCTGTTATGGTTCCTGTTGCCCGCTGGTATGATGGTACCAATGAAGACGGCGTTTACATGCGCTTCACTGAATCCTGGCGTTCTGTCAAGACCGATGGTTGGGGAATTTCCGCCCCCGGCGTTGCCGGCAATCCTGATAAGCTGAACGCTGCTCTGGCACTGATCGACTTCGCTTACAGCCCGGATGGCATGATCCTCATGTCCTATGGTCCGGATGCTTTCATCAAGACAGATGAAAACGGTAAATACATCACCTTCGTGTTCAACGGCCAGAACATGCCTGAGATCGGTGATGCAACCTATGCAGAACTGTGGGAAAAGGCTAATGGTAACTACACCAACTATGCCCGCTTCTATCTTGGTTCTACCCTGAGCTTCGTGAAGAACCAGGCATTTGAATATCAGTGCACACACGAAGTTGGACGCGAAGGCGCCGGTAATATCTCCAATGCTATTGCTCTCGGCACCATCAAGCATCCTGAACTGGCTCTGACCGAAAATCCGTGGTACACCTCTGTTCCGACCGTCCTGCCGACTTCCAAGGCTGACAATGACCTGATCAACACCTACACTGACCTGGTCAACCAGTTCAGCGCTGCGAAGGGTGACGACAAGGTCAACGTCCTTGTTGATCTCATCGCCAATGGCTTCACTCTCGAAGGATTCTCCTCACCGGAAGAAGCTGCAGAGACTGTTGCTCAGCTGTGGAATGATGAAGCTTACCTTGGCATCAAAGAATGGGCCTGGGAAGACATTCAGGATTACTACGAAAGCCTGTATTTCTAATTATTGAATAAAAACGCAGTGCCGGAATTTTCAGACTCCGGCACTGCAAAAGTTGATTAGACGGAAAGTCTTCAAACATTTATAGAAAATAATTGTTTGGGTAACTAAAATCAACATGGAGGTCGTATGTATAAAAAACAAATGAAAATACAGAAAATTGTATGTTTTCTTGTATTAGCTGCAAGTGTAGTCGTGTTTCTCTACTCTCTTGGGATCATGACGGATCTCTATGATGCACTGTATTACACAATTCCCAATAAAGATAATCTGGACAGAAGCCGCGTTGAAGGTGCTCGTGTTTATTACGATATGCAGCCGTTCAACCAGCAGTTCCTTCACTTCAGCATCATATTGATTCTTTGCGCGGTATTGCTGTTTTTGACCAACACAAACATACGCAGAAGATACTATATCAGTAATATCATCGCTGTTATTATAAATGCGGCCGTAAATGTATATGTTGCAATTTGGGCTCACGGCCAAATTGTCGGATTCAAAGAACAATTTCTGCAGATCAATTTTGAAGATCTGAAAAAGTTTGCTGAAAGGCAGCATACGCTGTATACCGAATCAACTTTCTGGTTCGATATTCATGTCGCAGTGTTTGCCTTCGCGATCATCGCCAATGTGTTGTTGGTCGCCAATTTGATTTGGAAATTCCAACTGATGCGTCAGGAAAAACAGTTGATAAAAGCCGGGAAGGGGGCAGTCGCATGAACGAAGAAGAATATATCCGCAAAGATCGAATGCGTTTTACAAAAAACTCGCTGGCCTCCACGCTCGCGATTGTGTCCATCGTATTTGATGTGCTCTATTTTCTGAATATTTACAGTTCTGATATCAATAACAATGTCGGTAACTTTTATTACCAGATTCGTATCGGAGCATCTATTATTCTGAACCTGTTGTTTATGCTTGCAGCATTCCTTTCTTCTGAAGGAATCAAGAATTACAAATCCGAATACGGATATGTCATGATTATATTAGGCATCATACAGGTTGTTCGTATCTTCATCCTGCCGATGCAGGCACATGCAGCTGAAGTAACCGTCGGCGGAGTAACGTCCAAAGTAATGGGCAATGCTCAGTTCATTACAGTGATCATTTATCTGGTGCTTTCAGCACTTGCCATGTTTGCCGGTGCATATATCGGAATCAAGAGAAGCAAAGAGCTGCAGGCGCACATGGCTACCCTCAAAAAGGCTGCCGCATAATAAAGGAGGGGTAAGAAATGGCAAATCTGAGCATACAGCATATTGATAAAATTTATGATAATAATGTCCAGGCCGTTTTTGATTTCAACCTGGATGTAAAGGACGGAGAATTCATCGTTCTCGTTGGTCCTTCCGGATGCGGTAAATCTACTACACTCCGTATGGTTGCGGGCCTGGAAGATATTTCCAAAGGAAAGCTGCTGCTGGATGGAAAAGACATTACCAATGCTCCTGCCAAAGACCGCGATATGGCAATGGTATTCCAGAACTATGCGCTTTACGGTCACATGACGATTTATGAAAACATGGCATTTTCACTCACGCTTCGCAATGAAAATCCGAATGTGATTCATAAAAAGGTTCTGGCTGCTGCTGAAATTTTGGGATTAACCGAACAGCTGAATAAAAAACCGAATCAGCTTTCCGGTGGTCAGCGTCAGCGTGTTGCGATGGGCCGGTCCATTGTTCGCAACCCGAAGCTCTTCCTGTTTGACGAACCGCTTTCCAACCTGGATGCCAAACTGCGCGGTGCGACACGGCGTGAGATCATGCTGCTGCACAAACAACTGAACGCTACCATGATGTACGTCACCCATGACCAGACAGAAGCGCTGACACTTGCAGACCGGATCGTTTGTATGTCCATGGGGCACGTCCAGCAGATCGGTACACCGATTGAACTTTATGACAATCCGGCGAACCTGTTTGTCGCTACCTTTATCGGTCTGCCGCCAATGAACATTTTTGATGTGAAAGTGGAAGATGGTTACCTTATCGGAAAAACTGCTCAAATCAAGATGACCGATGCGGAAAGAGATAAACTTTCCAATTATGAAGGACGCAAGATTGTTATGGGTGTTCGTCCGGAAAATATCGTTGAAGGCGGAGACATAAAAGTCAAAGTAACTGACAATGAAAACCTGGGTATGAACACACTCGTTCATGGTTATATCGGTGAGCATGGTGATGGAGCAAAGATCGTTGCCAAGCTGCGCGGTTGGTGCAACTACAAGAATGGTGATATTGCCAGCCTGGCCTTTAAACATAAACACTTCTTTGATGTTGACACACAGAACGCAATTTGAAGGGAGAAAATGAAATGAATACTAAGAAAAGATCTGGATTCAGCGAATTTATTCGTAAAAGCATCGTATCCCTGAAGCGGAAACCGGAAAATATTGCAATGTTTGTACTGGTGATCGCGTTCCTGATTTATTCATTGAACCTCACTTATATTTCTCACACAACTGCGAGAATTCAAGGTCCGGGAATGGGTTTGTATGGATTCATCACCATGCTGCTTTCCATGCTTTCATTTGTCTGCTTTACCAGTTCCTATCCGCGCAGAAAAAAGCCGAATTATCTTATGATTGGGCTGATGTTTGTAATGTTCATCATCATCATTTTCTGCGATATCAAATACAAGGGGCTGATCACAAATGCGCTGACCCGTGCTGAAAACCCGATTGCTGAAGAAAGCTATATTACCAACGCTGCTAAGGCATTGAATGCCCACATAATTGTACTCATTATCGGTGCGGCACTCGTTGCACTTCGACCGGTTTATGCAAAGCTGATCCGCAGTATCAAGACGTCTATCGATGTTGAAGACAGCGGCAACATGGCAGCGATTGATATTTCAGGTGATGACTAAACATTACGATTCACAAAGCACACGAGGTCTGCCCTGATGTTGGCGCGAAGCCGACACAGCAGGACTGCACTCAATAGTACGGGATAGTAAAATCGGCTGATACATGGATCGTAATGACAAAGACTCAAACGATTAAGTAATTCTTTTAAAGAGGCCTGAAAAGGCCTCTTTTTTCTGATAAAATAGAAATATGGCAAAAGAAAAAAACAAAAAACAATTGAATGAAGAACGGAAAACCGCGAATGATTATTACAAGCTTCACAGTGAGGCTGTAAAAGATCTGGCAACCGCCAATGAAGAGAACTCTCCGGTTGTTTCTGAAGAAGAACTGCGTAAATATCGTTCCGGCAGTAAAATCAAGCTGGGTGAAACCGTAAAAGCCTTATTGGTGAAATACTGGTTCAATGGATCGATTTGTTTTTTCTTTTTCCTGGCGCTGGGTAATTACCTGCGGGATTTGCTTGACCAGCTTTTTGTACTTGGAATGGCATTGGGAATTCTGACCGATATTCTGGTAAATAACGTATTGCGTTTTATCGCGAAAACTCCTGGCGCGAATGACCGTTGGATGATGATCCCAGAAAAGAAGCTCTCCAGTTTGTTTTTGAACATACTTTACGCGTATGTTGTTTTATTTTTTGTGTATTTGTTTTATAACCTGGTAAATTCAATTCTGCAGAAAACAGGCGGATCGATTTTGAAAGTAGAACCGCTGTTGTTTGGATTGATTTATCTTGGTTTTGATCTGCTGTTCATCAGCATGAAACGATTGATGCAAAACATCATTCGGGATGCAAAAAAGAAAGTTTAGGTTCGATGTTCAGATTATTATTTGTCAGCTCAAGTTCAGCTTGTTTTGAACTGGATAATAAAAATCAGTATTATGCTCCTTCAGAATATACGCTTTATCTGAATGATGTGAAAGTGCGTCAGGGAAATACGAATGTTTTCTCACTATTTGGTTTGCAGTCCGACACTGATTATACGGTTACCGTTGAGTTCCCAGACCGACGGGAATCCATGATTTTTCACACGCAGAGCGAACGCTTTGCGATCAATGTCAAGGATTTCGGCGCAAAGGGTGACGGGACGCACGATGATACCAAAGCGATCCGGGCTGCACTGGATTTTCTGCCGGAAGGCGGGCGGCTTTATTTCCCGGAAGGAACCTATCTGACATTCCCGCAGGCGATTCGCAGTCATATGACGATCGAATTTGCGGAAGGCGCTGTTCTGAAAGGATCACCGGAGCGGGCTCGCTATCAGGTTATACCCGGTGAGGTACATGATGTAGAAAGCGGTGCGGAAATCATATTAGGCGCGTTTGAGGGTGAGATCCGGGAGATGTATCAAGCCCTGCTGAGCGCTGCGTATGCGGAAGATATCACAATCATCGGCCCGGGAACGGTTGATGGCAATGCGGGTGCCGGGGATTTCTGGACGAAATTCCAGGAGTTCAAGATCGCCAGACCGCGGCTCTTTTTCTTCAGTCACTGCAAAGATATCTGCATTCATGGAATCCATGCCTGCAATTCAGCTTCCTGGCAGTTTCATCCGTTCTTTTCCGACAGGGTTTCTTTCTACGATGTGTTTATTTCCGCACCTAAAGACAGCCCGAACACAGATGCCATCGATCCGGAATCCTGCGATGGTGTGAATATCATCGGCTGTCGCTTTAGTGTCGGGGATGACTGCATTGCCATTAAATCCGGTAAGATCGATCTGGGGATGCGCTTCAAGAAACCGGCAGACCATCACGTAGTCCGCAACTGCCTTATGGATTTTGGACACGGTGCGGTGACGCTGGGCAGTGAAATGAGTGCCGGGATCCGGAACCTGACGGTGGAGCAGTGCTACTTCCGCGGGACGGATCGGGGACTGCGTATCAAAACCCGGCGCGGCCGCGGGAAGCTTTGCGACATCAGCGGCGTAGTGTTCGATAACATCCGTATGGAAGGTGTCCGGACGCCGGTGGTGATGAATATGTACTACAATTGCTGTGATCCGGATCGTTTTACGGAATATGTCTGGTCCCGGGAACATCTGCCGGTGGACGACCGTACGCCGCATCTCGGCAGCTTCCATTTCAACAATCTGGACTGCACGGATGCGGAAGTGGCTGCCTGCTATATCGACGGTCTGCCGGAAATGCCGATCGATGAGGTTTGCTTCAAGGATTGCCGCATTACTTTCAAAGAAGATGCCAAACCGGGCGTGCCCGCGATGGAAAACTTCGCCAAAGAACGCTGCAAGCTCGGTCTTTATCTGGATAATGTCAAAAAGATCGTGATCGATAACGTAAAACTCGAAGGCGTCGAAGGTGATGAGATCATCGCCAATCATCACGAAGAGTTAATTGTAAAATAATAGAATTTTCTATTTGACAGGTTTCGTTATTTTTGTGTATCTAATAAATTTCTGGAGCGTAATACGCAGAACAGTTAGGCTGTTCAGTTAAAATAAAGGTTTCATATGATTTTGGATTCAGAGCATATACTTTATTGTATTGGCTGTAAATCTGCGAAGCTCACGCACTGAGTAGTAAATTTAAGAGAGCTGGCCAGGTGAGATTTGTCCTTAATGGATACAAAATGACCTTGATATGATATTAGTTTCAATTATTGGGGATTCAATCAGTACTTTTGAAGGCTATAATCCTTCCGGATATTCTGTTTTTTATGACACCGATATGCAGCTGCGTAATGGTTTGACCAGTGTTTATGATACTTGGTGGGCAAAAGTTAATCAGGCGTTACATGCATATTTATGTGTCAACAATTCATATTCGGGAAGCAGGGTAACAGGAGCAGGTTTTCCTGCTGCTTCCAGTCTTGAAAGAATTTCTTGCCTGCATACCAGAATTTATCGTCCGGATATGATCCTGATTTATGTGGGGTTTAATGATTTTGGAAATGGTGTTAGTATAAGACAGAAAAAATCTGTTTTTATAAATAGAAAAGAGAATTTATCGTATTTTGAAGATGCTTATGGAATTATGATTGATCGCGTCATAGAACGGTATCCCCGAGCGAAGGTTGTCTGTGGTACACTGATGCGTACCCGAATAAGAAATAACGAAACGTGGCTTTTCCCTGAAATGTACGCGGGTGAAAAATTTGAAGATTATAATGACGCAATCCGACGGATTGTTGATATAAAAAAGGTTTATTTGGCTGACATCGGATCACTGAATATCAGATATGAGACGCTTGACGGTTCTCATCCAACACTTGAAGGTCATCAAACAATTGCAGACATATGGATAAAATGCCTTTCAGAACTTGCTCTGATACAACCTTAGCTGAAAAACAGTATGTGTCAATTCAGCGCCTGATCATTTTGAACATTCCCGGCCCGTCCCACTTGCAGGGGCGTTCCTCGAAGCCTTTCCCGCGATAAAACGTCACGGCTTCCTTTGTGCTGATCAGTTCGAGACTTACAGCCCAGCCTGGTTGGATGGAGTTCAAGATAAATGACTCTACAGCGTTCATCAACAGAGTTCCCACTCCTTTATTCTGATGGCCGGGAATCACGGCGAAGTCTTTGATGTAAAAAGACATGCCGCCATCTCCGAGCAGTCGCACCATTCCAACAGGCAGCCCGTCATCATATGCGGTAAATGTCGCCAAAGTATGTTCAAAGGCTGTCCTGACCTGATCGATGCAGGGCGGCTCCCAGCCAACGGAAGAAAACAGCTCGAGAAACACTTCAGATGTCAGTGTGTCTTTTTTTACGATCATAGTTGTCTCTTTTCTATTTCCTTGAGAAACCTCGTATCATTCATGATCTCGTTTGTCAGATATTTCCCATCATAAAACAGCGCGTAGGTTGTGATAAGGGTTGGCGCATTCTGAGCGGCTTCTTTGCTTTCAAGATGGATCGCTGTGAAGCGGATATTGTGCTCTTTTGCGGTCTGCTCCACGATCGGCACATATTTCGCGGTGAACGGACATTGGCTCGTGTAGAAAAGTACATAGCCGCTTTCCTCAACATGCGGATGCCTGGCGTAGTCCTTGAAGCGGGGTTTTACGGCATCCGGTGTGAAAGGTAAATACCAGAGCTGTATTCCGTTATCAGCCTCATCACAGACCTCAAAGCCTTTGTATTTCAAATATTTCGGATCGGCAAGAAAAGGCTTCTTTTTTGCCGATGACAAAATGCAAAGACCGGTTTTCCCTTTGCTTTTGCTGTCTTCGATACACGCGTTCAGTAGATCGTTGGAATACCCATGTCCTTTGAAGGAGCCTGAGACCCACAGACAGTCGATGTACATATATCCGTCAGCTGTGATTGGATTCCAGGCATTTTCCGCCGGGATGTATTCAATGAAGCACTTCCCCCGTTCCACGCTTTTGAGGAACACAAGACCATCATCAAAGCGTTCCGCGAGCCACGCCTTTTTTGACGCGACCTGGATATCCCGATTATTGGAAATGGCGCAGCAGATATGCTCGTTTTCCAGATTTTCCTTAGTTACTCTGATATATTCCATGTGATTTTCTTCACTCCTAACCTTTGGGTTGATTGTTTTGAGCATTTAAAATAAATCCTCTTTAAATAATAAACTATTGCGTTGAAACCCGATAAAAGCGTGGTCCTTCTTTTCCAAATGATCCTGTCGGTCGGAATCCACATTTTTCCAGAACATGCTGGGATATCCGGTTCCCCGGTTCCGTTTCTGCTTCCACGCGGGTCACAGCAGGCTGCTGCAGCGCCCAAGTCACCGCAGCGTCAGCTGCCTCGGTGGCATACCCTTTTCTCTGATAGTTTTCAAAAATACCGTATCCGATTTCCACAGTGCCGTTTGTGCCTATTCCTTTAAAATTCAAGTCCCCGATGTGCGTCCCGTCCCGTAACTCAATCATCCACATGGCATACCATTGCCATTGTTCAGGGTGCCGCAGACAGCCGTCCATCATCTCGGAATACGCCTTTTTGAGTTCTTTATCCTGTTCAGATGCGATCACGTCTTCCATTTGTTCCCTTGAGGCGGGGTATAACCGCAAGCGTTCTGTTTTAATCAAAATCTTTCCAGGATAAACAGACTCACATTTTTTGATCCATTCGTCCAGAAAACGCATTTGCTCCTCAGTGTGAAACCAATGCTCGCCGTTTTCCATCACCGTCAGATTTGCTCTGTGATCCTTTGCAAAGGTTGTGATTGTTTCGTATGAAGTCAGGTTGTCTTTGCTGCCGTAAAGGATTTCTGTGGGAACCTTCCATTTCACGGGATGCTCCCGCACATAGCACAGATAGTCCCATGACAGACTCTCACCGAAGTCAGTTGCGATCACGCGTTCCGCTTTCAGCTGTTCCTCAGTTACATTGCTCCACACCATCATATCAAAAATCAGCCGCTCCATATCAACAATGGGTGAGATGAAGTATACCCTTTTTAGTATGGCGTCGATCCCGGCATTCATGCTGAAATAAGCCCCAATACTGTTGGCAATCAGAATAATACTTTCGTATGCTTCTTTCAGCTTTTCCACTGCTGCGCGGATCTCTTTTCCTGCATCCCATGGCACTGTGCTTTGATAATCCAGTCCGATCACCTCATGACCGGGAAACAGTGGCCGATAATGCCCGCTCTCTGCGTCGCTTCCGCCTTTGCCGTGAATGTATAATACAGCATCTTTCATAAAAACCTCATTATGACATTCTATCATTAAAGCTCGCTGATCGTTTCTGTTATCGAGAAGTTCCGGATCTGTTTTGCCGGACCGATAGCAGCTATCAAGGCAGAACCCACGACAAACAGGATCATGAAGGTTACCATCGGATTTGGGGCTTTCATCCAAAGAGCATAGGCAGCAGCTCTTGTTGTGGCTTTCGGTTCAATTTCTTCTTTCATGGGTTCAATTCTCTGTCCCATATGTTTTTATAAAATGCCGGCTGAACATCTCAATTTGTGCGATTGCCTCATATGTTTTCTCAGGCTCACGGTCGCATTGATGAATCAGGACAGAGATCGGTGCGGTATAGGCAAAGGCCAGCATTTTCGGGTCATCCTTCCGGAGCAGTCCCTTTTCCATCATGCCGGTGAAGATCCGCGTAATCATCTACAAAGAAACGATGATACCTGATATAATCTTAAGCAGTAACAGTTCAGATTCAGTGGGGAGTAAGGCAGAATGGATTATTCAAAAATTGATGCTTATGTACAGCGGCTGATCCGCGAATCTTCACCCGACCGTACCGTATGGAACATTGAAAAAGTCCGGGAGGGAAAACCCGGCAGCTGGAACTATATTGACGGCTGCATGGTGACAGCGCTGCTGGCTATGTCGGAAATCACCGGTGACAAAGCTTACTTTGATTTTGTCGATAATTTTATCAGTGATTTTATCTCGGAAGACGGCAGTATCCGCACCTATGAACCGGAAAAATTCGCCCTGGATGACGTCAATGAAGGACGTGTCCTGTTCGAATTGTATCAAAAAACCGGTAAAGAAAAATACCGTCTTGCCGCGGAAACGCAGATGGATCAGCTCAGACGCCAGCCGCGTACATATGAGGGTAATTACTGGCACAAGGCCATTTATCCCAATCAGGTTTGGCTCGACGGGCTTTATATGGCTCAGCCCTTCCAGGTATTATATGAGAAAAACTTCGGCAGCGGGGATTATTCCGACACGATCCATCAGATCGAAAATGTACGGAAACACATGTTCAGTGAGGAAAAAGGTCTGTATTACCATGGATATGATGCTTCAAAGATCGCGTTCTGGGCGGATAGGGAGACCGGCCTTTCCAATGGATTCTGGCTCCGTGCGATCGGCTGGTTCTCGGTAGCGCTCGCGGATCTGATCGAGATACTCCCGGAGGGCGATGCCCGCAGCCGCATCATTCCGATCTTCACAGAATTGATGCAGGGGATTTCCAAATATGCGGATCCGGAAAGCGGGATGTACTGGCAGGTGGTGGACCAGGGCGGCCGGGAAGGCAACTACCTGGAAACCAGCGGCTCCAGCATGATCGCCTATGCCATGCTCAAAGGAACCCGTCTGGGGGTATTAGAAAAATGCTTTGCGGAGCTGGGCGAAAAGACGTTCAAGGGCATTATAGACCGCTATCTGTCTTTCACGGACGGTGAATTGAATCTGGATGGCATCTGCCTGGTGGCCGGACTTGGACCGGAAGACAACCGCCGCAGGGATGGCACATATGAATACTACATCTCAGAGCCGATCGTGAAAAATGACGCGAAAGGTGTCGCTCCATTCCTGCTGTGCTACACGGAAATCATGCGTCTTCGATAGCGGATGGATCGGGCTCGGGAATGTGAACTTCATCCGGGTCTAACCGAGTGATGCTCTGCTGCCGGTCGCTGCGGTAAAAGCTGGGTGCGATCCCGAATTTCTTTTTGAACATCCGGGAAAAGTAAAGCGGCTCATTGAAACCGCAGAGACGGGCGACATCGGCGATGTTGTTCCCTTCATTGTAAGAACCACTGAGCCATTCCGCCGCGGTATTCAGACGTTTATCACACAGGTATTGATGGGGGGTGACCCCCATCTCTTTTTTAAAAAGCTTTCGGAGGTAATCGTAGCTGAAGGGCAGCGAACGAAGGAATTGATCCAGTTCGTATTCGCAGTCAGAGAAGTTCTGGACGATGTTGCTGCGGATTTCTTCTACGATGACAGAGTGGACCGGTGTCTTTTGATAGGCGCGGACATATGCCGCCAGTAAATGTCCGTAAGCGGTCAGCAGGTAGTCCCGGTTTTTTTCTTCACAGAAATGGTAATAGGCAGACTGAAACGCGGTGCGGATGTGATGGCTGCTGTCGTCCTGTATTTTGATGGGTGTTATATAATTCAGGTTTGAGTCGTTCAGATTGATGAAGATGTTGGTGAACCCCTTTTCGCTCGTGTTGGTATGGAGCAGGTCCGGGGGAATCGCAATGATGTCACTTTCTTTATAAGGAATAGTAAAATCATCAAAAAAAATCGTGCCTTCTCCGCTGGTGCAGTATATCAATTCCCAATAGTGGTGCATGTGGCGGGAAACGGTGAAAGTCAGATTATGTTTCCCTGCGTGTACGATTTCGTTCATGGTATGCGTTTTCTCTCCTGAAGATATTGTTTCGTGTATGTGTCTTTCTGGCTTTGAAGATTAGGATTCATGGGTTTGATGCCATGCTGTCTCATAAAGGGCCAAGTTACTATTCATGCGTCTGCCATTATTGTTGTGACGCACATGGTGACAGACACGCTCATGTTGGCTTCGCAGCACTTGGTGTCAGTCCCACATGTGTTTCGTGTTTTCGCAATATGATTTGAAAACGACCTTCCTGAATCAAATACTGACGGAAACAAGTATAATATATACATTGTAGTTAAATTATAATAACTGATATCCGATTTGTCCATAGGTAATTCTAAAAAGTGTTGATTTAATGTAGATTATTCTGATATCAAAAGAAAACAAGAGGTTTTATGAAAAAAATCAAACTGGCTTATATTGGCGGCGGCTCCAAACTGTGGGCACGGGTGTTTATGAACGATCTTGCCTTGACAGAAGGGCTTTGCGGTGAAATCGCCCTGTATGATATTGATATGGAAGCAGCCCGCCGCAATCAGCGGGTCGGGGAACGGATCAATGAACATCCGGACACGATTTCCAAATGGGATTATGTGGTTTATGAAAAACTGGAGGATGCGCTAAGCGGTGCGGATTTCGTCGCCTGCTCTATTCTTCCCGGTACTTTTGACCAGATGGCGGTGGATGTTCACGCGCCGGAAAAATACGGCATCTGGCAGTCCGTTGGCGACACAGCCGGTCCCGGAGGTATTCTGCGGGCGATGCGGACGGTGCCGATTTATGAAGGATTCGCAAAAGCGATCCAAAAATTCTGCCCGGATGCCTGGGTGATCAACCTGACCAATCCCATGACCATGTGCTGCAAGACGCTGTTTGATGTTTATCAGGGAATCAAAGCGTTCGGCTGCTGTCATGAGGTTTTTAACGCGGAGGATTTCCTCTGCTGTGTGATCAAAGAGGAACTCGGGGTGCCGCGTCCGGACCGTCATGAGCTCGTTATCGACGCGTCCGGCATCAATCATTTCACCTGGATCACAGAAGCCCGCTGGCGTGATACGGATGTGCTTAGCCTGCTGCCGGGGTTCATGGATAAATTTTTTGAGAAAGGTTACGATGAAAAGCCTGGTTACGCTCCGGATGCATATAATGTGGATCCTTTCCATTATGGCAACAAGGTGAAAATGGATCTGTTCCGTCAGTATGGTGTGATGGCCGCGGCGGGCGACCGCCATCTGGTGGAGTTCCTGCCCAACAGTCGGTATCTTGCCGGACCGGAAACGGCGGAAAAATGGCTGTTCCATTTGACCACGGTTGACTATCGGCGGACAGACCAGCAGCGGAGGATCAAAGAGTTGAATGCCATTGCTGCCGGTGAGCTTTCCGCACAGCCGCATCGCAGCGCGGAAGAACTGATCCAGCTGATGAAGGCCATTCTTGGGTTTGGTACGGTGGTTTCCAATGCGAATACGGTCAACCGCGGACAGATGCGGGATCTGCCGCTCGGTGCGGTGGTGGAGGTCAACCATGTGTTTGACAACAACTGTGTCCGGCCGATTCTGGCCAATCCGCTGCCCGGTGCGGTGGTGGATCTGCTGAAGCCATGTGTGGACAGTCTCGAAAAATGCTATCAGGGCATCAAGACACGCGATTTGGGTATGATCTTCGAGGCCTTTATGTCTCAGCCCATGGTCTGTGATCTTTCGCGTACCGATGGCGAAAAGCTCTTCCGTGAGATGGTCCTCGGTACCCGCGAATATCTCGATCCGTATTATGATCTGAAGGGTATGTAACGCTTGTTCTTGACGCAGCTCATGGACTGTCACGATTTTTATATCATGCTATCAGTCAGATTCTTGTGCGTGGGATGAGCGTGTACGTTTGTGTAAAATTGACAAAATGTGCTAATTGAAAAAGTTCTCCTCATGGGGAGAACTTTTTCAATTGTGATTTATTGATGATTTCGATTACAGCATTTTGAGATATCGCTGTTGTTCAGCAGGTGTAAATTTCAATATATCCATGGCCTGCTTTGCTGTTAGTGCGAGCGATTCCATCAGATTCCGAATTGAGGAAATTCTTTCCTCTTCACGACCTTCTTCCCTGATATCCATTATAGCCTTACACATATCGGCTACCTCCTCGTTCTCATTCATTTTGAAGCCTGATTTTGTTACCATGTTGATCAAATTCGCTGTATCCCAACTGACTGTTTTGAAGCTCTCATCATTGTTGACCATCTTACATGATACGCAATGCTTTCAGAACATCGCGATATTTTTGAACAGGCTCATCGGTTTCGTTCCCGAAGGGGAGAGCGATTTCCGTGATGTCCCGTTCCTTCAGATGTTCCGGCTTAATCACCTGTTTCCCTCCATATAAAAACTGGTTGAAAATATCAGCGAAGATATCGCTGCGGGAAACATATTCTTTTGTTACAGCATCAGCTTTGCCCATAAATCTTTTCCTTCGATGAGAAAACATCTCTCCTGCTTCCGTTTATAACACCTGTATCCCTTAAAATACAATTGAATAATTGATTTCCTCTTTTCATATGCTTATCCTTCGTTACTGTTTACGGAGTACGTGTGGGATAGTAATATTGTTGGACGCGTGAATCGTTGTTATCCGGCTGTGTTTTTATATATGAAAAGAGGTGATATGAAATTGTATAAAACTATTTGTATTTCTATTTTGTTTATTCTGTGTGTTTTTTCTGCGGCTGCGGTGGCGGAAGCGTCCGACAAGCTGCAGATCGTTGCGACAATTTTCCCCGAATATGATTGGGTACGCACCATTCTGGGTGAGAACCCTGCTGATGCGGAGCTGACACTGCTTTTGGATGATGGCGTGGACCTTCACTCCTACCAGCCAACGGTAGAGGACATGCTGAAGATTACTATTGGAGTTTGTGCTGAATGATGATTATAAATATCCTGAGGATTACCCAAGACCCGGTGATGAAGTCACAATCGTCGGTCAGTTTAATTTTTATAGTGAGGGCGACTATATTTACTATAACCTGATTGATGCTGTCTGGGAAAAATAATTTTCTGCCTGACGAAGAATTTTTCAGATGTGGTTAGAACAAATGATATGACCTGCAAAACTGCAGGTTGTATCTTTTGTTTTACAGGAAGAGCGTTTTTTCTTGCGGTTTTAGGAGTTTCCATATTTTTGCTGAAACGGTGCTCTTCCTGCGAAGCAATAAGAATCAAGATGGGGAAGAAGCCTGATATTTGTTGCGAAGCACAATGGGGCCAGCTGAGCTGACATGGGACGAAGCTCCTGTTCTGTATATTAATCCAAACTAAGTCTGTACCTTACAGAGCAGGGGCCTCTTGTGCGGAGCTTTGGAAAAAAGGGCGGCGCACACGAGGCCGGTTCCATTGTGCCAACAGAGCTTCTTGTCTTTAGCACCGCTGCTGATTCCATGAGCCCGCGTGTTCCTGACGCTGTTGAGGCACATCCGGCCCGGTCTCTGTGTGCACCATGTTTTCAGTAAAAAGCTGGACACGCGAAATCCACAAACAATATAGCGAACCCGCGTCATTTCATCAACCGGCGTCTTTTTCTCCGCTTGCCCCTGTGGTCCTGAATCCGGAAAACCCAGTTGCAGATCAGCCAAAGACTTTTCCGACTCCGAAACAGCCGGTGATCGCTGATCAGCAGACAAGTCAGGAAGAGGTTTCACTTGCTGTTTCTGAAAATCAGAAGGACGAGACGAAAGTTTCCTCTGAAGTTGAAGCAGGTTCTGCGTTCAATCCGGCCACAGAAAATAACGTGAATCCCGAACCCGCGTCAATCGAAGATGACGATGATTGCAACCTCATCACAGAGGCACCGTCCTGGCGGGAGATCATGGGCTGTGTGTATCAGCGAAGTGCCGGTGCGGAGGATGGTTCCATCTCCCTGACAATTTCCGAAATAGGTTCGCTGCTCTGCGATGATGATTTTCTCAGGGAAAAACCGGAGCTGGCGGAACAGTTTTACCGGATTCTTGCGGAGTATGATGTTGGGGAAGAGGATGGCACATAATTTATCAGAAATTGGATATAGAGAATAGATTTTAGCGATTAGGCAGCCGGGATCGATGACGATTTCGGCTGCCAGCTTTTAAAATGTGAAGAGTGAAGTTAATTATTGGGAACGGGGGCGGTATTGCGCGAAGCTCAGAACTGTCCTCATGCCTTCATCGGGATTTATCAGCGTTGCCTTAAGGGTAGAAAATAGGTTTTTTGTAGGGATACAGCACACGTGGTCTGCCTTTTTGTTGCCGCGAAGCCGGCACAAAAAGACTGCACAGTTGTGTGTGGCTTCACTTTTGGAATTACTTGCGCCATTGCTTCCTGTCCGTGTAATCCCGGGTGATTTTCTTTTTTTCTGTCACGGTGGATGGCTTCAATGTCATGAGGATACGCATCAGGGCAGACTTCGTGTGCTTCGGGACATTCGGTAGCAGTTACGCATATGTGCCTCTGCTCGATGGCGCACATGGGGACAGACACACCTGTGTCGGCTTATGCGGCACATGGTATCAGTCCCGCATGTGCTTCGAGATTTTACCTGCACACTTCACACTTCACTCTTCACACTTCACTCTTCTCACTCTTTAACGTGTTTCCGCGCATAGTGTAGTCAGGATCTTCATCGATCATTTCCAGCATGATGTCGGCAAAGCGGGGTGAAAACTGTGTGCCGCGTCCCTTTTCGATCTCACTGCGGACCTTTTCCCGGCTCATAACCGTCCGATAGGAACGCGTAGATGTCATGGCGTCATAGGCATCCGCCACACTGATGATCTGAGCGATTTCCGGGATGGCTTCCCCCTTCAACCCATCCGGGTATCCCCGGCCATCCCAACGTTCATGATGCCAGTGTGCGCCATAGGCAATTTGCGGGAACTCCGTGATGGCGCTGAGGATCTCCGCTCCAATGGCGGGATGCTTCCGAATCTCGGCGAATTCCTCGTCTGTCAACCGGCCCGGTTTGTTGATAATCGCGTCCGGAACACCAATCTTGCCGACATCATGCAGCAGTCCGATCATATAGACTTCATCCTGACGATGCTGATCGTAACCGAAGCGTTTCGCGATTTCCGCGGCATATTTTGCCACACGAAGCGAATGTCCGTTGGTATATGCATCCTTCGCATCGATCGCGTTGGAAAGGGTCATCACAATGCGCAAATGTGCCTGATTCAGCTCATTCTGCTGCCGGATGATCTCTTCCGTCTTGCGGTCAACCTCTTCCGAAAGATTCTCCCGCAGGTTCTCCAGCTCGTGTGTGGTCACGTCCAAAAAGGTCAGCAGCCGTCTGGCAAAAGAAATCATTTCCTCATTATGGCTCTGGGTATGAGGAAGAGAATTCACCGCATCTTTATGAGCGGACTCACCTTCCCGCAGCACGGCAAAAACCAGAGCGCTGTTTAGCTCACCGCCGCCGGAGTGGTCCATAAAAAATTCCGAATTGCCATGAAGCACCAGCGCATCCGGGAACACCTGTGGAAACCAGGAAAGTTCCTTTTCTCCGTCCTCGTTCAGAAAAAGGATTCGGTTCAGACAGCCGATCACAAACATCGCTTGCGGAGCAAAGGCGGAAAGCTTTCTGACGTTTTGTTCCGTTTCTCTCAGGATGTCCGGCGGGTTGCCATAGGAAAAACGGATCTCGTCACCCACAGCCAGAGGAGCGCCAAAACGGATCGCGCCATTTTCACAGGCTTCATTGCTGATCCTAGCCATGCGGTGTTCGCCAGAAACTTTGAAGACCGGGAATTCACAGGTGTTTTCCACCGTGATCTGGTTCGGATTCAGGCCCAGGTAGCGTTTGTAGATATTGACCGCGGGCTGGTTGTCGATCTCATGAACGATGATTTCCGGTCCAACTTTCGTGACCGTCATTTTTCGGCCCAAAGGCGTCCAGCCGAATTCGTCATTTGCCTCAATATGTAAGTCTTTGCCGTAAAATGCAACAGCCGCTATGGCATGATCGGAGATATGATCTCCGCTGAAGATAAAAGAGGGATAATCAAATGGGACAATCGAGCCGGAAGAGGCAGACATGCCGAAAAGCGGAATCGAGGAAAAAGAATTATGAACCTTATCCATGTAAACCTGGACTCTGGTCTCGAGACCTGCTGTCAGCAGAAAAATGCCCTTCAGGTTCGGAAGGTCGGCAAAGGTAAGGTTTGTCTCCATCGCGGCCTGCCATTCTGTGGAGCGGTCCAGGTCAGTATAGACAATTTTGGCACCGGCTTCCTCAAATGACAGAAAGGAGAAAATAAAGCGCTGTGGATAAACCTTATCAGCACTGTATCCGACTCCGCCGAAACTGGTGGAACCAACGACCGGAAGCCCGGGAATTTCTGATTGGATGAAGCGGATGACTGCTGCCGCTTCGTCTTCCGGAAGGAATTCCATAAAGAGGAACAGCAAAGATTTTGACACCGGATAGGATCGAAACTCATGAAGAATCGTGGGAATGTCTTCTCTGGTTTCACTATGTCTGGTAATCTGTATCATCTTTATACACTCCTTGTGTCGGCGGCAAATCGTTTATCGTAACTATTTTAATCGATATGGTTGGGAATAAAGAAGCAATTTGGGGCATTTGTTATCAAAATTGAGTGTTGGTTTCGGTATGATTTGCGGAGCATCCGGAGGTCCATTTATTTCATTTCAGTTATTACAAGTGAGAACAGTCCCATAAAGGGACAGTTCCCGGTGGCAGCACACATTATGAAAATAAGCCGAAAACACTTGCATTTTAAAATTATGCGAATACAATAATAATAAGGATAAAATTGTCCGATTTTTTTTAGGAATATGATTGTTTTTGATTCAGGCTGAATCAGGAGCGTTTATGAGTATGTACAATAAATTAAAATCTGATGGCATTTCCCTCAGATTCGTTTACAAAGTCCTGTTGATCATAGCTGTAATTATTTCTGTTCTGCTGATTACCGTTACCTACCGATCCTCATCTACCTTTAACAGGCTTTCCCGGGCTACTGACGAATATATCGAAATGCAAAAAGCCGCTTACGAGCTCATGGATGCCTCAGATTATCTGACGGAAATGGCTCAGCGTTTCACTTCTACCGGTGATGTGCAATTTCTCAATGCTTATTTTACCGAAGCCTTTGAGACAAAACGCCGGGAGGACGCCATTGCGAAAATGTCAGCGAATCCTCATAATCAGGAAGCGCTCGAAAAATTGCAGATGGCAATGCAGGAGTCCCTGGAGCTGATGGACCGTGAATACTATGCCATGAAACTTGTTGTGGATGCCCAGCACATCCAGGATTATCCGGAAGTGCTGGATCAAGTCAAACTGTCAGATAAGGATAAGAATCTCTCTGCGCCAATCAAAATGACACGTGCGCAAAGAATGGTCTTGGACAATATCTATTATGGAAAAAAAGATCTGATTCGGAAAGATATGCAGGAGAGTCTGCAGCACCTTGAAACGGTCACACACACGACGCAGTCATCCCTAAATTCCGAAATGAGTTCCAAGCTTCAATTTGTCCGCATTATTATCATCGTGCAGACAATTTCGATTATGGTCATGATCTGGCTCACCGCCCGTCTCGGTATCAATCCTGTTTTGCAGGCAGTAGACAACATCAAGGATGACAGCCCAATACCTGAAATCGGAGCCATAGAATTCCGCTACCTTGCCAAGACCTATAACAAAATGTATGAGGTCTACAAGAGTAGTATCGAACGGCTGAATTACAAAGCATCTCACGATGAGCTGACAAAGGCCTACAACCGTTCAGGTTATGAGCTGATCCTTTCCTCGTTGGATTTGAAAACGACCTATGTTCTCTTGTTTGATACCGATAATTTTAAGAAAATCAATGATACTTATGGACATGATGTGGGCGACAGCGTTTTGAAAAGAATCGCGGACAGTATCCGTCATAACTTCCGCTCGGATGATTATATCTGCAGGATCGGCGGAGATGAGTTCGTTGTTTTTATGGTCCATACGGATAAGGAACAGAAACAGCTGATCTCTTCAAAAGTAAAGCAAATCAATGAGGAGTTAGCTGTTCCGGATCAGAACCTGCCGAAAGTGACACTCAGCGCGGGAATCGTCCATGGGACAGAAGGGCCCGATGCGGAAACGATCATTCGCTATGCGGATAAGGCACTGTACGCAGCCAAGAACAATGGACGGAACTGCTTCGCTTTTTATGAGGATATTCGTGGATAGATATCAGGTGTCAGGTATCAGGTTTCAGGTTTTTTCAGGTTACAGGCTATAGTTCTAAGCCGCAGTTCCTGATTGAACACAGACATCTGACACCTGACACCTGAAACCTGAACCCCGAAACCCAATCAAGGATTATAATTTTTTTTATCGCTATAAGAATTTATCATAAAGAATTTTGATAAAATTCGTGATGTTTTCATCAAATAATGATAACATTGAAATAAATAAAGAGCAGGTTCAGATATTCACTGAGAAAGAAACAGAGGATCTGAAGCTGTTCGTTTGTTTTTGAATCAAAAATACTTTCTAACTATTCAGAATGCAACAATGTGACCTGTTCTGCAGACTCAATTCTGAGTAAACGAAAACAGATCATTTTGATTTGTCATTGAAGAGTTACTATAATTTTATTGATACACTAAAGGAGAAACGACTATGACATTTGCACACTATATGATGAGTCAGTTCTCGCTTGTTCAATATCTTGAGTTTTTCGCGAGAATTTTGATTGCCTGCGTTTGCGGCGCAGTCATTGGATTCGAACGCAGTTTACGGTTTAAAGAAGCAGGGATCCGAACACACATTATCGTCTGCTGTGCGGCAGCATTGATGATGATTGTTTCCAAGTATGGCTTTGTTGACTTGACAGATCCTTCGGGAACTAACCTGAACGGTGCGCGCGGCGCGGATACTGCCCGTATTGCCGCACAGGTCGTTTCCGGTGTGTCATTCCTGGGCGCCGGGATCATCTTCCGCAATGGTACATCCATCCGCGGTCTTACCACAGCCGCCGGAATCTGGGCAACAGCCGGTATCGGGCTGGCTATCGGCTCCGGTTTTTATATTATGGGTATTTTTACCACCATCGTTATCGGCCTGCTGCAGGTCATCATGCACAAGCATACGCTCAGCGCTGACGCTGTGAACATTGGGCAAATGCATTGTAAGGTGAAAGACTCGGAAGCCTTTATCAAACTGATGAATCAGTTTATGGAAGAAAATAACATGCAGCTCATTTCCAGCAAAGTCGCCGTCGACGACAATGGCAGCAGAACTTATGACCTGACACTGCGGATGAATCAGAATATTTCATTGAATGACTTTTCGGATTTTCTCGCCTCCAACGAGGGGATCCGCGAAATCCGATGCGAACTGGGAAAATAAGCTTTCCGTATCTTACAAAATTGATATTGAGAGTAAAAGAGAGAGGCTGGTGCACATAATTATATAGGAAAGCCTGCCGGAGGGAATGCTTCGCAGGGACGCGGCGAGCAGCGCTGCCTTGCCAGCCAAAACTTTTCCCGCGTCCTTAGGTTTACAGTCGGGGGGCACGCGCTGAGCAAGCTCACGCG
>JAFPZX010000068.1 GCA_017417055.1 Anaerolineaceae bacterium | reverse complement strand
CACCCTCATATAGGGCTGCGGTGGCGTCGGGACCGGAAGCCCTTCCGGGATCTGGTCATGCGGGAAGATGCGCGGCGGCAGCCACATATGACCTTCCGGAATGCACCTGCGGGTGCGTTCGGCTTTCGCGGATTGTTCGGCTTCGATCTTGTGAATGGGATCAACATGGTCACTGCCTTCCATCGATTTTTTGTCATAATAGGACTGGGTCCGCATGCAGCGGTCCAGGAATTTCATGCGTTTGAATTTCTTCCGGAGCAGGCTGTTGATCTTTTCCTTCTTCTCCGGCTGTGTTTTGCGGATGTGGCGGTACAGATCGCAGCAGGTTTGTTCCCGCTTGTTGGCATCCTTCGTTATTTTGTCGAGGATCATCCGTGCCCGCTGTTTGTTCTCTTCCGTTGTCGGGAACATGTAGAACATCACCAGCGCTCTGGCGATCAGCTCTTTTGCGGCAAGCTCTACCGTCTCCGCCGCATCCATGATCGATTCCTGACTCGGATCAGATGCTTCGTAATCCTCGCAGGCTTCCCGGTAATCCCGTTCCGCCTCCGCCAGTCGTGCTTCGTAGGTGTCGAAGTCGGATGCATGCACGAGAATTTCCGCGTCCGGTTCAAAAATATCGGGCGTTTCTTTAGCGATGCTGAGCATATTCTCTTCGTTCATCCGGCTTTCCTCCTTTTCAATATTAGGTATCAGGTATTAGGTATTAGGTGGTAGGTGGTAGGTGTTAGAAATCCACCTTGCTCCTTGCCCTTTGTTCCCGGCCACCAGTTATTGGCCCCTGAATCCTGAACCCTGTATCCTGAATCCTGATTAATCCAACATGCCTATACAGGCACCACGATAAATGGAACCTAAAAGTGGGATTCCTTACGATTTAGCAATTATACTATCAAAGCGGCAAGGATATCGGCCACTATTTGGATAAATAAAATCCGTTGATTAATCTGATAGGACTCTCTTTTTGTACCACGATCTGTCCAGCGAAGGAATCGTAAAAGGACGCACAGTAAAATAAAACTGTAAAGAGAGTCGTGCCGTAAACAAACATATTTCGTGAGGTTAGCACATGGAAAAGGTTTATGGCAAGTGTTGTGGTATAGATGTACATAAGAAAATTATCGTAGCCTGTTTTATAAATGGCAGAAAACAGGAAATACGAGAATTTGGTGCGACGACAAAGGAACTGACCAAATTAGCAGAATGGCTGAAAGAAGGCGGTTGTGAAATGGCAGCAATGGAAAGCACAGGCTCATATTGGAAGCCCATTTACAACATATTCGAGGTTTATGATGTAAAAGCAATTATCGTAAATGCTCGGCATATGAAGGCAGTTCCCGGTCGGAAAACAGATGTGAAGGACGCGGCATGGATAGCAGATTTGCTCCAACATGGATTGTTGAAAGCAAGTTATATTCCGGACAAAGAGCAGCGGGAATTGCGCGAGATGGTGCAATATCGAAAGAGTCTGACGGAGATGAAAGCTGCGGAACTGAATCGTTTGCAGAAGTTTTTAGAGGGAGGAAATATAAAATTATCCGGAACAGTTAATGATATTAATGGAATGAGCTCGATGAATTTAATAAAAGAACTGTTACAGGGAAACACAATAAATGAAGAAACAATTAAAAAGATGAGAGCAGCAAAAAAGATATCCAATCATCTGAAGTCTTCAGATCAGGAATTGGCAGATAGTCTGGAAGGTGTATTGACAAAAGTCCAAAAGGAAATCATAACTGAATTATTGGAACATCTGGAGGAACTTGATAAACACATCAAAATCCTCACTGAAAAAATAGATGCTACAATGAAGCCTGAGGAAAAGAAAGCCAAAGAAGCTATAAAGGATATTCCTGGTATTGGGGATATCAATGCTGATGCAATTATTGCAGTAATAGGAACTGATATGAGTCGATTCCCGGACAGTGCTCACATATCTTCTTGGGCTGGTGTTTCTCCCGGAAATAATGAAAGCGCAAAGAAAAGAAGAAAACAAAAAACAAATAAAGGCAACCAACTGCTGAAATCCACTCTTGTTGTGGCAGCAAATTCTGCTGTAACATGTAAGAAATCATATTTTTATTCACAATACCAGAGAATAATGACTCATCGTGGGAAGAAAAAAGCACTTGTTGCTGTTGCGCATTCGATATTAATAGCAATCTATCATATATTGAAAGATGGAGTGCCCTTCAGAGATTTAGGTGCAAATTATTATAACCAGTTCAATAGAGAAAAGAAGGCTAATGTTCTAATCAAAAAAATAGCTTCATTAGGTTATAAGGTAACTGTCACTGCCATAACGGATCCCGTAGCCTAACAAAGCTCATAGAACAATCATTATTATAACCCAGATATAATAATGGGTGAGTTTG
>JAFPZX010000067.1 GCA_017417055.1 Anaerolineaceae bacterium | reverse complement strand
TCGCAAATATAATTTTAGGAACTTCCTATTTTTTTTCACCAGTTTCTTTGAATATATGATACTTGAGCCGCTCCAGAGGCTCAAGTATCATATATTCAAATTTGCCAGTTTTTCTTTTCTATGGAAATTTGATACGCAGACATGTTGAGCTGCCTGTCTTAGAACCCATATGAACCATGGTAAAATTGAAATAACTGCTCAGTATCGGGATAAAATGACTATTTGGGCGGCATCAGAATTGAGATATCGGAACAGGCTGCTGCGGCTTATCCTGTATGGGTATAATTCTGATTAATGAAAAAATGAATATAGTGCTAACCATTTAAAATGTGTATAGGACTGATAATTATAACAGGAGAGTTTGATGAATAAAAAAATAGCAGTTGCAGGAACCGGATATGTGGGTCTTTCCCTTGCGGTTTTATTGGCACAAAATAATGAAGTAACAGCTGTTGATATCCTTCCGGAAAAGGTTCACAAATTGAACCAGTTTGTTTCCCCGATCGGTGATGAATATATTGAAAAGTATCTGAAAGAAGCAAAAGAAGGGAAAAGAAAGCTCAATCTGCATGCGGTTTTAGATGGCTCGGAAGCCTATAAAAACGCGGATTTTGTGATCATCGCTGCCCCTACAAATTATGATGTGGAGCATAATTTCTTTGATACAAGTGCGGTCGAATCTGTAATTTCATCGGTACTTGAAGCATCAAAAGGGAATGAAAAGAAACCGGTTATGGTTATCAAGTCTACGATCCCGGTGGGCTATACCGCTTCAGTCAAGGAAAAATTCGGCCTGGATCAAATCATATTCAGTCCCGAATTCCTGCGTGAATCGAAGGCTCTATATGATAATCTTTATCCTTCTCGTATCATTGTTGGCTGTGACAAAAATACGGAAGCAGCTGCACATGAATTTGGTGAATTGCTCAGAGAAGGGGCGGAAAAGCCCGATGTAACGGTGCTGTACATGAGCACAACCGAAGCAGAAGCAGTGAAACTTTTCGCAAATACCTACCTGGCTATGCGTGTAGGATTTTTCAATGAACTTGACACGTATTCGGAAGTAAAAGAATTGAACACAAATAATATTATCAAGGGAATGTGCCTTGATCCGCGGATTGGCGATTTTTATAATAACCCATCCTTTGGTTATGGCGGTTATTGTCTGCCGAAAGATACAAAGCAAATGCTTGCCAACTATCGTGATGTTCCGCAAAACCTTATCTCCGCAATCGTGGAAAGCAACCGGACAAGGAAAGATTTTATAGCCACCAGAGTGCTCCAAAAGGCCGGATTCAGTAATTTCAGTATCGATGAGCGCGTGAATGGCACAGAAGGAGATTCCCTGACGATCGGAGTCTTTCGCCTCACCATGAAATCAAATTCCGACAATTTCCGTCAATCCGCTATGCAGGGCGTGATGAAACGCGTAAAGGCTCAGGGTGCGGAGGTGATCATATATGAACCGACACTTCAGGATGGGAGCCGCTTTTTCGGCAGTCTTGTGATCAATGATATTGAAAAATTCAAACGAAAATCGGATGCCATTATCGCGAACCGTTACGACAATATCCTTGATGATGTAAAAAATAAGGTTTATACACGTGACATCTACCAAAGGGATTAACCTGGTTCAACAATTCATAATTTCGTTTTTACATTGGCACGGAAACTGTATTTTTTAAATAAAAAAAAATATCCATTCATAGTATATCGGCAACGTTATAATTGATATGAATGAAATAAATATTTCGGGAAACACCGGCTATTGTTAGGTGTTTCCCGTTTTAACCGCATTTTTGGGAAATAAGTTTTTTACGGGGAAGAACTATGCCGCTGTTTTCACGAGATATTGGAATAGATTTGGGAACGCTGAACACTGTCATTGCAGAGGGCAGACAACTGCTGCTGCAGGAACCGACAGTTGCTGCGATTATTGTTGAAGAATTAAAAATGGTAGAATGGGGACAAGCTGCCAAAGATATGGTCGGCCGTGTCCCAGAGTCAATTGATGTTGTTTATCCGCTCCGCAACGGTGTGATTGCTGAGTATGAAATTACGGAAAACCTGGTGAAATTCGCGGTTCAAAAGGTCTGCGGGTCCATGATGATATTCCGCCCGCGTATTCTCATCACGATTCCATGCGGTATCACTTCCGTTGAACGTCGTGCAGTTCGTGAAGTGGGCCTTGGTACCAACAGCCGTGAAGTGATGCTGATGGAACAACCGCTTGCTGCTGCTATCGGTATCGATCTGCCTATCGCGGCTCCATCCGGAAATATGGTGATTTGTCTTGGCGGCGGGTTGACGCAGGCGGCAGTGATAGCCATGAACGGGGTGGTTACTTCCGGAACGACCCAGACAGCGGGAGTCAAACTGGACGAAGCTATTCAGGCGTATATCCGTAAAAAATATGGTGTTATTATCGGACAGCCGACAGCTGAGCAAATCAAAACCCGCATCGGTTCTGCAGTTCAAGTGGAGCAGTCGCAGACGATGGAAATCCAGGGTCAGGATCAGGTTACCGGTCTGCCGAAACCTGTTGCTGTCACAACAGAAGATATTGTGGAAGCGTTACAGGATCCTTTGAAGGAAATAGCGGAAACCGCACGGAAAGTATTGGAAAAAACACCTCCAGAATTGATTTCCGATATTATTGACCGCGGCGTTGCGCTGTGCGGCGGTGGTGCTTTGCTGCGCGGTGTTGACAAATATCTGACAAAAATGCTGGGTATTCCTGCCTATATGGTGGATGAGCCTACAATTTGCACGGCTCTCGGCGCTGCCAAAGCCGTCGCTCTGCGTGATGCCTATCGTCGGTCCATCATCCAGGGATGATTTATTAGAGAAGCACAGATTTATAGTATGTGGGGACGGTTTTGCACGAAATGCAGAACTGTCCCCTCGTCTTTTTTGAAACTTGTTTAGCTTTCCCTTAGAATTCATAGAGACAATTTTTTATTGACAGTCCCCATTTTGCATAAATTAAACAATTTTAGAAAAGTAACTGTTGTAAACAAAAAACTGCCGCAAATATGCAGCAGTTCTTTTTCTAAAGTCTAACGTCTAACGTCTAATGTCTAATGTCTAATGTCTAATGTCTAATGTCTTATGTCTGCCGTCGTCTTACTTTCCAAGCTTTTCCCGAATCAGTTTCAGCGCCATGTCAAGAGATTCCGGAATCTTTTCCGGGATCTTACCGCCGGCCTGAGCCATATTCGGACGCCCACCGCCGGAACCACCTGCGAGTGCGGAAATCTGTTTGGCGATTTCTCCGGCCTTAATGCCGCGTTTGATCAGTTCATCGGAAACATTGACGATAAAGACCGCCTGTCCGTTCTGAACGGTACTGAATACGCCGACTGCGTTCGGATTTTCTTCCTTGAATTTATCCGCCATGGCACGCAGTGTATCCGGTGTGGCATCCGGAACCTGGATCGCCAGAACATTCGCATCGCTGACCTGGACGGCTTTCTTCTTGAGTTCGTCAAATTTTGTCATTGCCAGTTTCGCGCGGAATTCGGCAATTTCTTTGGCGGCCTTCTGAATCGCTTCCTGGTTCTGTTCAGCCTTTTGAACAACTTCTTCGACCGGGACACTCAGGATGGCTGCCAATTGGCGCATATTGCCGGCTGCCTTGCGGACACGGGCACTGGCTTCCCGGCCGGTGATGGCTTCAATACGGCGGATACCGGTGGCCACAGATCCTTCGGAAACAATCACGAACAGACCGATCTCGCCGGTATTGGAAACATGTGTACCGCCGCAAAGCTCAGCTGATGTGGTGCCGTTTTCACCGATTCGTACGACACGGACTTCTTCACCATATTTTTCATTGAAAAGGGCAGTAACGCCTTCATTGAGCGCTTCGTTGATGTTTTCAATTTTCGTATAGACAATCTGGTCCGAGAGGATGTTCTCATTGACGATATTTTCGATCTCTGTCAGCTGTTCCGGTGTCAAAGCCTTATTAGAGTTGAAGTCAAAGCGCAGGCGGGTATCGGAAACATAGGAACCGGCCTGGCGGGCTTCTTCACCCACAACCTGATGCAGCGCTGCATGGAGCAGGTGCGTCGCGGTATGATTGCGCATGATGTCATGTCGGCGGCGGGCGTTTACCTGTACGGAGACATTGTCACCGAGGTTGATGGAACCACGGGTCATTTTTCCGCAGTGAACGATCATACCGGCAGCCGGTTTGCGAACGGATTCAACGGTGAAAACGGAACCGTCTTCCCCGATAATTTCACCGGTATCCCCAATCTGGCCGCCCATTTCCAGATAAAATCCGGTCGCGGGTGTGACGATTTCAGCTTCTTCGTTTTCATTCAGGACTGCGGCGGGTTCTCCGTCTTTCAGAAGCATGACAGCTGTTGTATTTACAGGATCCAGCGTGTACGGATTCTGAACCACTTTGCCTTCCGGAAGTTTGCCTTCAGAGACAAGCTGTTTGAGGTAAGCTTCGTACTTTTCCGTATCGGCATTTCCCATTTCCTTGAATTTGCCGCCCTTTGAAGCTTCCTGATGCTCAATATTCGCCTTTTCAAAACCTTCGCGGTCCACATCAAATCCAAGATCACGCACAAAGTCGTGTGTAATTTCCAACGGCAGACCGTAGGTGGAATAGAGCGTAAAGCAGGTAGCTCCATCGACGACGGTCTTACCGGATTTTTTCATATCCTCGATGATTTCGTTCAGTTTGGCAATACCGTTATCCAGCGTTTTGTTAAAGCGGTCTTCTTCAAAGTCGATGCTGTTTAAGATGGCTTTGCGGTTCTTTTTCAGTTCCGGATAGGCATCTCCATAGCTTTCAATAACAGCATCGGCGACTTTGGACATAAAGTTCTTCAGTCCGATTTGCTGGCCGAAGCGGATTGCACGGCGGATGATCATACGGCAGATGTAATTGCGTCCCAGGTTGCCGGGTGTTACGCCATCCGCAATCAGGAAGGCTGCCGCGCGTGCGTGATCCGCAACCACACGGTAGGGAGTGAAGTTCGCGTACATTTCTTCTTCGCTGCTGCCGGTGAGCTCGAGTAAAGTGCGCATCATCGGGGCGAAGAGGTCTGTCTTGTAGTTGGAATTCTTGTTTTGCAGAACGGCCACGATCCGTTCAAAGCCCATGCCGGTGTCGACAAACTTGTGAGCCAGCGGAACCAATGTGTCTTTATCAATGCGGTTATACTGAATGAAGACGTTGTTCCACAGTTCGGTATAGCGGGCACAGTCACCGTTTACGCAGCAGACATGTCCCGGAACGTCCTTTTTGTCGCAGGCATCGGGGCCGAGGTCAATATGGATTTCGGAGCAGGGACCGCATGGACCTGTATCGGCCATTTCCCAGAAGTTTTCTTTGCGGCCGAAATATTGAACATGACTCGGATCCATTCCCGGCTGGGAACACCAGATTTCATAGGCTTCCTCATCGGCGGGAATCTCGCCCTTTTCATCGCGGAAAACGGTTGCGTAAAGTTTTGTCGGATCCAGTCCCCAGACCTTCGTAAGCAGTTCCCATGCCCAGCTGATGGCCTCTTTTTTGTAATAGTCGGCAAAGGACCAGTTCCCCAACATTTCAAAGAAAGTGTGATGGCGGTCGTCACGGCCTACATCATCCAGGTCGTTATGTTTTCCTGCAACACGCATGCACTTCTGACTGTCACAGGCACGGCTGTACGGACGGCTGTCGGTGCCGAGGAAGATATCTTTGAATTGAACCATTCCCGCGTTGGTGAACAGCAAGGTGGAGTCACCGGTCGGAACCAGACTGGCTGACCGGACGATTGTGTGGCCTTTGCTCGCAAAAAAGTCTAAAAACTGTTGGCGGATCGCATTGCCGCTGTGTTCGTTACACATATTTCAGTTCTCCTGAATTTTTATTAAATCGTATCTGTTTCGGATTGAGCATACTTTGTCCTTTTTACTTTCGCATTACCGGCTTAAATCCTGTTCCGGATAATCGTACTCAGTGTGCTCTTTTATTTCAGAACCGTTACATTCGGTGAATAATTATAATCTGCAATACGGAAACTTTATGAAATTTGTCCGGGTATTGTGAATATGGAATCTCGTGACCTTTATCCTTTTTTTTGAGTACGAGTCCGATATTGCGTTCAAATTTTAGAAAACTAATGATATAATTCCAGATATATGAAGAGATTGTTTATTGCCGTACCGATACAGGAAAAATCCAGAAATATAATTTACAATGCGGTTATGGTGAATCCGGCTGCAAAACGGATGCCTGTCCGCTGGACAGCGCTGCAGAATTTGCACCTGACAATGCAGTTCCTGGGTGATGTGGAAGAAAAACGGATTCCTGAGCTGAAAACCATCCTGGATGAGCTCTCAATTTCCGGAGCACCGGGGAGTCTTTGCTTTACCGGTCTTGGCGCATTTCCGGATCATGATGCGCCTCGTATTTTGTGGATGGGAATAAAAGAAAATAAAAATCTTCGGAAAATACAGTATGATCTGACAAGTGAACTTTCTGAGAAAGGTTTTAATGCGGACAGAAAAAAATTCAAACCGCATCTCACGCTCGGAAGGGTCAGAGAAAATGTCCATTTCGGAGCTGAAAATTATGTATATCTGGAGCAGCTTGTCTCTGCAGCTGTTGTGCCGGATTCTCCTTTGGATCGGATCACACTTTTTGAAAGCGTGCTGCGTCCCGGTGGGCCGATATACAGTGTGATTTATGAAAAAAAACTGTAACGATTCTGTCTGAATAATTCGGAACAGATTTCACGGACTATCTCGCTGAGATGGTGTGTATAAAAATACGTTACAGACTTATTGAACAAATCAAACAAAAAAGGAAAAAACAAGATGGAATCAAACGAACTTGCACGAAAAATCGTGGAAATTCTGGAAGACAACAAAGCCGAAGATATCGTCTTGATGGAGCTCGGTGAAAAAGTTGACCTGGCGGATTATTTTGTCATCGCTAACGGTACCAGCGACCGCATGATCGATTCATTAGCAAATTATGTGGTGGATGGCGTCCGGGATGAATGTAAAATTCACGGGAACATTCAGGGCGTTACCGGCGGCGGCTGGATGCTGATCGATTATGGTGATGTAATCGTTCATATTTTTTCTCCTGACCGTCGTTCATATTACAGTATTGAGGACCTCTATAAAGAATCTAAGATATTATTGCGCGTAGCTTAGCAACCTCGAAATTAGGAAAAAAAGAGGAGCACACAGGGAAAACTCTCCCTGATGTGCTCTTCTTTTAATAAATCCTTATGATTTTGGTCCGTTGTACTTCAGGCAGAGCATTGTGATGTCGTCGAACTGTTGTGCACCGGCAACAAATTCATTGATTCCGTCCATGACGTTGGAAAGGATCACATCCGGTTTGGCGTCAGCCTGCTTATTCAGCGCATTCAGCATCCGTTCCGGTCCAAAGAGCTCATTATCTTTATTTGTAGCTTCCGCGACCCCGTCCGTATAAACAAAGAGGCTGTCTCCTGGATGCAGTTCAAATTCGTGCTGGCGGAAAGGAATTCCTTCCATCGTGGCAACTGCCGGAGAATGACGATACTCTACCAGTTCATATTTACCGTTTGCCCTGCGCAGCGCCGGATGTTCGTGTCCGGCATTGGCAGCGATGCCCTTTCCGGTTGAAATCTCCAAAACACCGAGCCAGACAGTGACGAAGTATTGCGCGTCATTCCCTTCACAGAGCTGGTCATTTACATGTGCCAGAGCTTCAGAGGGAGATTCACCGTTTTGCATGTGGGATTTGATCAACACGCGGGAAACCATCATGAAGAGTGCTGCCGGCACACCTTTACCGGAAACATCCGCCATAACCAGTGCGATGTGATTATCATCAATGAGGAAGAAATCATAAAAGTCTCCGCCGACCTCTTTTGCCGGGGTCATACTAGCGAAAATATCGAATTCCGGACGGTTCGGAAATGCCGGGAACAGCCGCGGTAACTGAGATGCCTGGATCGCTGTTGCCATGTTGAGTTCGGCTCCGATCCGTTCTTTTTCTGCAGTGACGGTTTTAACCTGATCGACATACTGAAGTGTTTTTGCGGAAAGGTTCGCGAAAGATTCCGCAAGGATTTCGATCTCGTCATCCGTACGGTATACATCCTCCATCTTGAACTGCAGGTCATTTCCTCCAAGAGTCTGGACCCTTCTTGTGATTGCTTCCAGCGGTTTCACGATTCTTTTGGCAACGACCAATGCACCGGTCAGAGCTAAAACGGTGACAATGATCAGTAAAATGACGATTGTCCGGGAAGCATTCGAAAGATTATTTCTGAAAGAGGCAAGGGCATCGTTCAATATGGTGTTGTACTGCTCTTCCATCATGATTGCCGGCTGGTCTGTGGCTTCCTTGCTGACAGCAGAAAGAATCGTCCATCCGATGGATTTTACCGGAGCGCCGGTCATGTAATAGCTGCTGCCGTCTGCTTCGACCATCACGATGTCTGTCGGTTCCTGAAGAGCGCGGTTCACCAGAGCAGCCAGTTCCTGATTCTCTGATTCCCGAAGGTTAGCGGCTTCATCACCGGGTTTCACCGCAAAGGTTCCCTCTGTTTGCGGGGAAAAGATAACGTGTCCTTTTTCATTAACGATGATGGTCATGGAACTGTCGTTACTCAGAGCCGATACACCGGATGAAATGCGGTCAAGGAAATAATCAGCTCCGGCCACAGCCGCCAGCTCACCGTTGTGATAAACAGGCATGGCACACATAATACCGATCTGGCCTGTGAAAACATCTGTTACAACATCTGTGAAAAACAGACCGCTGCTTTCTGCAGCTCCCTTGTACCAGTCCCGTTCCGTCATCGGGAAGGTGATCAGGCTTCCATCTGCTGCGTATTTCGATGATGGATGGTCATCAGCCAGCAGCATAACGCCATCGGGCAGGGCAATATAACAGGAGCTGACATCAGAATTCTGATAAAGAGCAGCGAGCAGGGGAGAAATGTTCCCTATCAGTCCTGCTTTTTCTGCTATCTCCGGGGCCTGAGGATCCACACCATCCTCTGTCAGCAGTTGTACGGAAACATTTCCATCATCAGATGCATTCGGAAGCGAAACGGGAAATGGAGCGTAATTTTCAGGAGACTCAAACAGTTTTTCTGCGTAATCGGCGGTCATCCGAACGACATTCGCGACACCTTCGAACATGTCATTGGCAATTTCAGCTTCCATCTGCGTGCTTCTGCCGAGACTGGCTGCAATCACGCCATCCATCGTTTGTGAAGTAATGGCAGAGATGGATTGTCTTTGTTTTTCATTGGTATCTGTCACCAGTTGCGTCAGTTGATTCGCCTGGTAGAAAATGACAACCGTATAGGCAGCAACCACCAGCAAAAGCATGATTAAAACCAGATTGAATATCTTCTGCTGAATACCGCCTATCGATATATTTTTATATTTTTTCATATTCTTATTCCCTTTCCCTTTTTTACAAAGATTCGAATATTATATATATACTATATGATCTCTCTAATATTCAGAGTAAAACACAAAGTTGACCGGTCTTTTTTGCATTGTGAACCGAAAAAGCAAGTTTTTTCCCATTTAACCATTCCGAACATGAATAATCGCTGTAAAACTTTGAAAAAAATAGCCGAAACCCGTTAATTCAAAGTTTTTTTACCGGCTCAGAGCAGTTGCGGACCATTTCCGTATGATTTATTCAATCTCGAAAGATAAACAGTGGTTTTGACCTGAAACCCTGAACGGACGGCAATATTCAGTTTTCGTCCATATGTTAGTCTCACAGTTTTTATCACGGCAAATTCTTGAATCGCAGCCTGAATTTTTCATGTTGGATCCTTTTTTGAAAAAATTTTTTCTTATCTAAAATATATGGAAAATTATAAAATGGTTTATTTTTGATGAATCCAAATCAATTACACTTTGTTTTTAGCGAAAATTGGTTATTGGGTTTGTAAATGATATAATTTTTTAATTGTATCAAAAATATGATTGCAGCTTGTAAACAGCAAGAAAGTTGCCTGATATGCAAAGGAGTTTATGCTATTGTATGGAAAATAAAAGGTGTGCGCACACGAAATATTTGTTTTTCATGATTATGATGCTCTTCAGCTTGCTTCCCTTCCGGGCTGCCATTGCGCAGGAGCCGGAATATGAAAAAGCTGAGGACATGAGCGGTGCTGTTATCGGACTGCTCACCGGAATGCCTTTTGAGGATATGGTGAGGGAAAAGGTGCCGGATATCGGCGGATTTGCTTATTTTGCATCCATGCCGGATGAAGTTCTGGCACTGAAGGCGCGGAAAATTGACGGGATCTTTATCAACAATGCCTTGATTGATTTCGCGGCAGCACATAATCCGGACCTGGTGAAGATGACTGAACATTATCTGGACAGTAACTTCGGTTTTGCCTTTCCAAAAGGCGATCCACAGCGGGATGTGTGGGGCGCAATTATTGATCGCATGAAAGCTGATGGTACCATCGACGCGTTATGGGAAAAATGGATGCTGAGCAATAATCCCGATAAAGAAGTACCTCAACAGGACTGGCCGGGCAATGCCGGTACGATTCGTGTAGCCTGTGCAGACTCTTTTGAGCCGATGTCTTATGTAGGCGAGAATGGAGAAATGATGGGCTTTGATGTGGAGATCCTGTTGACCATTGCAAAGGAACTGGATCTCAAAGTGGAATTTACCTCAATGGAATTCGGTGCTTTGATGCCGACCGTTCAATCCGGAAAAGCCGATATGGCCATTGGTGATATCGTCATCACAACGGAACGGGCTGAAATCATGGATTTTGCCCCTTACGCACCTGCGTATTTCACCATTTTGATCCGTGCGAAGGCAGCGGCAGCTGAAAAGGAAGGTTTTTTTGAAGATCTCGCTGCCAGTTTTGAACGTACCTTTATAAAAGAAGGCCGCTATAAAATGGTTCTTTCCGGTTTGGGTATGACTGTCCTGATTGCATCTGCAGCTGCTCTTATCGGTCTTGGCATGGCTTACGGTCTGGTTTTTGTCCGCAGGATTAATAATCCGATATTTAACCGTCTGATATCTATCTACTGCTCTCTGATAGCCGGTATTCCTGCCGCGGTGATCCTGATGGTGTTGTATTACATCATCTTTGGTTCAGCCAATATCTCCGCGGTGATTGTTGCGATTATCGGATTCGCTCTGATATTTTGCGCCCGAGCATATGGAATTATATGGAACGCGGTCAGTTCTGTCGATAACGGTCAGCGGGAAGCCGCTTTGGCGCTGGGGTATAATGAAGCCCTCGCATTCAAAGAAGTGATCCTGCCGCAGTCAAAGCATTATTACCGGCCGCTGCTTTATTCACAGTTTATCATGATGCTAAAGGAAACAAGCATAGCCGGCTACATCACGGTTCTGGAACTAACTCGTGCCGGTGACCTGATCCGCAGCCGGACCATGGAAGCCTTTTTCCCATTGATTTCCGTCGCGGCTATCTATTTTCTCCTGACATTGTTGATAACCAAATTATTTGCTTCAATTGACAAATTTATCGAAAAACGGCATGAACATCATAAAATTTGGGGGGTGGACTGATGAGCCTGATTGAAATCAAAAATCTGCGGAAAGAATATGGAAACACAGTTCCATTGGAAAATGTGAGCGTCAATATTGAGGCCGGTGAGGTGATCAGCATCATCGGACCTTCCGGGACCGGTAAATCCACCTTTATGCGCTGCATCAATCGTTTGGAAACACCGACTTCCGGTGAAATTTGGGTAGACGGTGTGAATGTCTGCGACCCGAATACTGATCTTGCTGCGGTGAGAAAAAAGATGGGAATGGTATTCCAGTCATTCAATCTTTTCCCGCATAAGCTGGTAGCGGAAAACATCATGATGCCCCAACAGCAGCTTTTGGGCGTTTCCGCAAAAGATGCCTACAACGAAGCGATGGAGCAGCTGCGAAAGGTCGGACTGGAAGGAAAAGCCAGAAATTATCCCGACCAGCTTTCCGGCGGACAGAAGCAGCGTGTCGCTATTGCCCGTGCGCTTGCCATGCATCCGAAAATCATTTTGTTTGATGAACCGACCAGTGCGCTTGATCCGACCATGGTCTCGGAGGTTCTTTCGGTTATCTCCGATTTAGCAAAAACCGGGCTGACAATGCTGATCGTAACACATGAAATGCGTCTGGCAAGAGATGTCTCTTCCAGGATTTTCTTTATGGATCAGGGCGGAATTTACGAAGAAGGAACGCCGGATCAGATTTTCAACCACCCACAAGGGGTGCGGACAAAAGCTTTCATCTACCGCATTCGCAGCTGGGAGTACAGCGTCAGAAGTGATTTGGATATGTATGAAATGATGGCTTCTCTGGAAGAGTTCTGCAAGCGCCAGTTTATGGGTATTCGTCCTGCAACAAAATGCCAGCTTGCCGTTGAGGAACTGACATCGACGGTCCTGCTGCCGCTTCTCAAAACACATCAGGATGCTTCTGTCAATCTAAATCTGAATGCGGGTGAAGAAGGGAAAGAAATGATGCTCAGTGTGAATCATGAAAAGCTTCCGGAATTCTCCGATTTCATCGCTGATTCAGAGGAAGATCTTTCACTGGCGATACTCAACAAGATACTGGAAAAACAGGAAACGAAGATACCGGATATCACAGAATTCAAAATTGTCTGAAAAAATGATTATTTGAGATTCAGGGATAGTTTTACATGAAACGCAAGAACCCTCCCTCTTTCTCGTGAATTACTGTGATTAGGGCAAACCAAAGTCTGCCTTTTTGTTGTCGAGCAGCCGACAAAAAAGGACTCCAATTTATGTTATATGTAAAAAAGGCTGCAAGGGAACTTTTCTCTTGCAGCCTTTATGATTGATGGGTGTAACTACAATGTTGTCCCGCTTAGCATTGTTTACTGTATCGCCTGATTTATGTGTCACATGTGGATTAATATTCAAATTTGCAAAAGGAGAAGAAAATAAGTATAATAAGTTTCGTTGGGAAATAAATCCATGTAACTGTTCAGCAGGGACATCGGTGATTGTCAGCGGGTATGGATTATTCAAAAAGCGTAAACACGAAATAACAGTCACATGTGAGAATAAATGAAGAAGTCTGATTTTTTTCTGAATTGTATATTTATAATTCTTATCTTTTTCTGCTCTGCTGCGGTTATTTCAGCTGACAGTGAAATCAAGTCCATCACGGTAAACTACAGTAATGTAACTGATGTCTTGCAGACCATCACTGTTGACTACTGCGACGACTGGTTCCTTCAGCCGGACAATGTTTACAACCACAAACTGATGCAGGCTTCCTTTGCCATGGCCGTGTCAGGGTTTCGCAGTAAGGTTTACGAACTCGGTGAATTGGATCATGACATTCTCGATTTTTTCCAAAAAGCCGGATTTACCGACCCACAGTCCGATGATTTCAACAAACCAACCGGAATCAACACGATCGGAACACTGATCGCCCACAAAAAGCTGGGAGAATCTGTACTCATTGGCGTTTCGATTTCAGGAAATAATTATCAAAATGAATGGCTTTCGAATCTGACGATTGAGAATGATATCCGCCCGAAAGGCTTCAACAATGCCGCACATACGGTAATGGAACGGGTAAAGAAATATATCAAAGACCATAATCTGAGCGGCGATTTGCGGCTGTGGGTGGCCGGATACAGCCGTGCGGCTGCTGTTTCCAACCTTTTTGCCGCTGATGCAGTTGAGAGCCATCAATTTGGCGGCGTTTACGCCTATACCTTTGCCACACCACGGACCACAAGGGAGGCACATCCGAAACGGTATACCAATATTTACAATATGATAAACCCGGAAGATGTGGTTCCCATGATCCCATTCCCGGAATGGGGATATGAACGTTATGGCACAGATCTGTTTCTGCCGTCCATTTCCACCGACAGTCATTACAATGAGCTCTATATAAAAGCTGGGGAAAAGGCCGATTTTGACACAGAAAATCTACCGCTTTTCAACCCCCGGATGCGAAGACAGCTGCATACTGTGCTTGACTATATTGCCTATTTTGTAAATTCTGTAAACACGTACACCCGCAGCATACAAAGTTTGCTGCTTAAATTCTGGCAGGACAAAGATGTGAAGGCGTTGATCAGTTCAAGCATTCAGAATGTCGATTTTGAGGATATTCTTCAATCGATAGAGGAACAGCGTCCGGGATACAGCAACAGACTTTATGAAATTTATCATTTTATTGATTTCAATGCACAGGTAATATTCAAATCATTTATGGCCAGCAAGTTCGGTTCAGATGATGATTATTGGGACAATGGTCTTTCTCTGCAGGAGAATGTTGCCTTTGGTCATTACGACAAAAGCTACCGCTTCTGGCTGTTTGCCTCAGATGATCCGGATGAATTATTCACTGAAGATCCGGCATATCTGCATATGTCTATTGTTGGCAATGTAGATGTGGAAGTATTGGATGAGAAAGGTGATTTTATTCAGCAGTTTGACCATGAAGGTTGGTTTATCACCGAAACAGATGAGAAGTACAACCCGGATTTTCATGGCGGTGTGAGCCAAACAATCCTTTATATGGAGCGCAATGGGAACCAGACCATGATCGAGCTCCCCTGTGATCAGGAAAAATATACAGTTTATATCAAATCCAATGCCGACCAGGATATCCAGGTTTCCGTGATGGAGTATTCCGCGCAAAGGCTCAAAGCGGATGTTCTTTATATTTATGAAGACCATTATGCCAAAGGAGAAGGATATCCGGAAATGATTGAACCGGCAAAAGAACGATTGGTTACAACCGAACAACTGATTGCTGAGGATGTGCTTTCAGCCCACGGCCCATGGGATAATGATACCGATTATTCTCCTACGAAGGTGATGCTCATGGAAAATGCGGGCGCTTTTCTGAAAAAGTCTGTCACCGTAATTATTATTCTTCAGTTGATCCTGATGCAGCTTTTGGGTTTACTGGTCATAGCACTTATGTTTGCCTTACAGCGGCTGATTCGTTTTGCCCGCAAAAAGATTACCGGAAAAGAAATAGCTATCAATCCCGATCCGCTTGAAATACCGGAAGCTAAAAAAATGAAAATGATAAGGAGTAATATATGAGCGAAAACGCTTCACAAGTTGTCAAAAGAAAGAGCTATGACTCTTTTGATTTGTTTAAATTTTTGGCTGCAATTGTGGTCATAATGGCACACACTCATATATTTGGCGATTCCCGTTTTCATTGGCTTCACCCCTGGATCAGGATCGCCATTCCGGTGTTTTTTATGGTCAGTGCCTTTCTGTTTTTCAGTAAATTCGATAAGCTTCCAGATGAAGAAAAAAACGGATATTTGTGGAAATTTGTCAAAAGAGATTTGACATTGTATCTCTTCTGGTTCATTGTCTTCCTGCCTTTCACCTTCGTTTATCGTGACTATGCCCATAAAGGACTGCGGATGGTTTTCGGGTCGATCTTCCTCGGTTCATCCTTCCCTGCTTCCTGGTACCTGATGGCGCTGGCAATCGGGATCGTGATCGTGGCAAAATTGAATCATGGTAGCGTTGGCCGCTGGCTGCTGCCCATTGTGGCATTTTTGATGTATCTGGTATGTCTGGGACAATTTACCTGGCGCCCTGTGGCTGATAAACTGGGATTGTCCGGAATTTATGCCATTCCTGATTTGCGCTTTGCGAATACCTTTTTCGTAGCTCCGATTTGGATCTGGATCGGAAGAATTTTCGTGCGTTATCAGGAAAAACTCCGTGCTGTAAGCATGAAGATCGTCCTGCTGCTTTTCGTCCTGACAACGGTGCTGCTGTGGGTTGAACATAACTATCTTTACACCCATGGATATTTCACCATGTACAATGATGTTTATCTGCTGTGTCTGCTTTCCGGCCCGATGCTTTTCTGGGTCGTAATGAAGCTCAAAATCCATCTCAAAAACGCAAAGTTCATGCGATGTATGAGCACACTGCTTTACTGTATCCATGCCACATTCATTGAATGTCTGCGGATCTATGTGATTCTGCCGAAATTCGGTGAATATGAAATGCCGATTTCCATACTCTGCTTTTTCGTGACCTTAGCCTTTTCCTTCGGTCTTGGCTGGCTGATCCTGAAAGGCAGTGAGAAGATCAAAATTCTAAAATACGCATATTAAATAAATAAGAGGTATCGGGAATTGTTCCCGGTATCCCTTTTTTGTTTGGAGACACAGATTGATTTGGGTGAAGGTGTGAGAACACTTCTGCGTTTTGCGCAAAACTATCCCCGAACCGGTTTATTTGTAATTCTTTCGTATCGAGTCACTGCAGCCTGTTCTGTTGGCGCAATGCAGAGAGAAAAAAAGGTCACTTTGACTCATTTTGAGCAGTTGCATTGAACTTTGCTGTCAGTGTTTTGACAGTTTTTTCGACCGGCGGGAAGAAAAAGTTTGCGACCGGACCGACGAAGAAGGCGCAGATGATTGTACCGATTCCGACGGTTCCGCCCAGTGCGTACCCGATGCCGGTAAACAACAGATCAACGATCACACGTACGATCCCAAAGGGCTTTTTCAATTTATCGCTGAGGACAACAGCGACCAGGTCGTTCGGGCCGGTTCCGGCTTCCGATTTGATGACAATGGTCATACCGAATGCCAAAATAACACAGCCGAGGATGTTGACGGCAATGCGGATAACAAGGGAAATCTCTCCGGCAAAAAGGGGCCCCAGCAGGAGCGTGAAGAAATCAATGATCGGACCGCCGCAGAACATGCAGATGATCGTGCCGATCCCGATATAGGACCTGTCGACGAACAGCAGGATCAGGATGATCAGGGAACAAATGCAAATGTGGATGGTTCCGTGTGTGATCTGCGGATTGCCGATAAGACGATGCAGTCCCTGGATCAGGACATTGAACGGGTCTGTACCGAGATTAGCGAGCAGAAAGAGTGTAACCCCAAGGTGCGCGATCGTCAGCCCAACGATAAGAATTACAACTCTGAGTAAGATTTCTTTCCCTGATTTTTTCATAAGATGTTTCTCCTGACCATATTAGCTTGAAGCCTTCAGAACAAGAGCTCTGTTCTGATCATGACATATCTTATATTCTAAAAGAGAAGAGGGCAACACTTTGCAAGTAATGACTATTGAATATGCTTCGTATCCGGCTGCGGTAGATGGTTGATAAATTGAAGTGTACCCCGACGGGACGGTTTCCCCGGAACTGTCCCCGTTCCTTCTTTGTTCTATATCCCTACCACATTTTTTAACAAAAGTCAAGGGACAACATTGTCCGTTTACATTTTGAAATTCCCGCTGTAAACTGTTTTTATCAGTTAGGAATGAGTAGTGAGTAGTGAGGAGTTATAACCCAATCAGAGGGTAACCCTTGATGAAACTCCTAACTCCTCACTCCTAACTCCTAACTAAAAGAAGGGAGTAAACGGAAATGGGCGAAATGAAGACAGAAAACATTCTCGGCAGACCGATGTCGATTCCGGTGACGGAAAATGCCGATGATATGCCCATTACCACTTATGCTCCTTTGCCGGATATCGTCAAACAGGCGG
>JAFPZX010000066.1 GCA_017417055.1 Anaerolineaceae bacterium | reverse complement strand
CCGGGAGTTCGGTAATTTTTCCGATCTTGATTTTGATCTCTGGTATCTTGCCTTTTCAGACAGTGATAATGAGACGGATATCCGGAATCATTATTCTCAGGTGATCAGAACCGGTATCATCAGCGGAACTCCTACAGTTTTTCTCAATTATGCCGATTCAAATTACATGTTTGACAACGCATCACTGGATAATTTTCTGGGAAAACTGAAAGCAAATGAGCATTCGCTTTCAGAATGTCCTGATATCGTAATTCATGAGGGAACAGCTTATACCGCAGTGCTGGAAACTGTAATCGGTGATATCCGTATCGAATTATTCCCTGATACAGCTCCTAATGCGGTGAACAGTTTTGTGTTTCTGGCGGAATCCGGCTGGTATGATGGAGCAGTAATTTCCCGCGGTTATGATGATTACGTTTTGACTGCAGAGAGTATTGAAAATCCGGGTTACAGTTTTGATCCTGAATATAGCGAAACACATTTATTTGATGGACCAGGATATGTCGGCTTTGATGGATCGGCATCTGATCAGGACGCAGGACGGTTTTTTATTACCGGTGACATCCGGCAGTATTTCGAAGGAAAAATACGTTCCGACAGCAGCGGAATGGATGTGTCGGATGATGCGGTAATTGAATATATAACGGAGAAAATCATCCGGTTTTCAAAGACGAATTCAGTGTTCGGAAGAGTATTTGATGAGGATATGGGAAAGCTGATGCTTCTGGATAACGGTACAGTGATCAATAAGGTCAGAATTACCCGGTAAACTGATCCGCGCCGGTGATCTCTCTGATAATCACCGGCGTGGTTTCATTTAATATTTCATAACTCGGATATTTTCTTCATCCGTTCCTTCAGAATCGACAGACCTTTCTGTTCATTGAGTTCACAAACAAGGGTACCGAGCTCGTCAAGAAAATCACCGTCAACCTTCCAGAAATCCCGCTCCTCTGTTTTCCTCTCCAGCAAATATCCGATTTTGGTCAGCAGTTCGCTGTATTGTTCAGGGATCATTGACATCGCAGTGTAATCAACACTTCCGGGCTTTATAGGAACGTATTTTTCTTTCTGGCAATCCCATTCCAGCAGCTCATTAGCAATGGCAGCATCTGAAAATGCTGCTGCACATTCATCAGTGAGCAGTGTCGCATAATAAAAGGCGAGACTGTATTCATCAAATGAGTATGGATGAGTATTGTAGGCCCATTGGATCATCAGCTGAAGCCTGCTGTACGGATAGCTCCAGATTTCCGGATATATGATTTTTTCCCTGTCAATGCCTGATACTTTGCTGGAAACGGAATTCGATATAGATTCTGCGATAAATTCATTCCACAACCAGTAACCGGTTTGTCGGACAGTATCGGTATCGAGCGTTTGCCCTGCCAGATAGGAGAAATCCTCTGTCTCTGAGGAAACCGCATAGAAATGTCCCAGCTCATGCCAGAAGGAATGATTGAATTCAGACTTCGTTTCCGGACAATACTTCTGATATATAAGAATCGCGTCTCCCCGCGGACCGTGCAGCGTTTCCATCATGCTTGTATATGGGGTTTTCATATTCACATTCGGTGTTCCGGTTCTGTCTACCAGTGCTTCTCTCGTCTTAACCAGTGTCGCCGGCGAAGCAATACTTATTTCCGGATATTGCTTGGATGTAGGCGGCATAACCGACTTGAACGTGTCTATAGCTGACGGCAGCCATTCTTTAATGAGCTTCTGAGATATCATATTATTTTTCTCCTCTGTAACATCGAATAACACAGAGGGAAATATAGTCATCCTTTTCCAACCTGTCGACGGGCTTAAGCCCACAAATTCGACATTGATGTCATATTTTTTCGTTTTTATGTCAAAAGTCATCCCTGTTTACATGAATAACTCATGCGTATGAGACTTTATTCAGCATTTTTCTTCATTTTATCATTCTCGAATTGGCAGCAAAACAAAAGTTTTTAGAGAAGTGCCAATTAAATCAACACATTGAAAATATAAGGCTGGAATCAGTATCCAGCCTTATATTTTACTCACCAGTCAGGTATGCAATCGCTTTCCTGTATTTTTCCATACGCTGCTGCCGCCATGATTCCTCATCTTCATCCTCTGCCGGCGGCAGCCGGGTGGGATCGGAATTATGGCTGAGGTCTGCAAGCTTTACTTTTCTGGCTATAGGATTCTTTTTGATCTCTTCGATGTATTTCCCGAGATACGGAACGCCGTCCTCATGAGTAAGCAGCTTCAGGGCTGATATGATTTCATCTGGGAATCCTGCCTTTGACAGATCATCAAAAGTCATATCGGTATCTTCAACCACATCGTGAAGCAGCGCTGTGCATATGGCCAGCTCGTCGTCTCCCATCTGTTCCGCCAGGTGACAGGGATGAAAAATATAAGGGAGACCTGCTTTGTCGAATTGTCCGTCATGCTGTTTATAAGCGATACTCATTGCCTTTTTTGTTAGATCCGTATATATCATTTGTCCTCCCTGATCTTGTGGATGAATTATATGTTGAAGATTATTTCACCCGCATTTGTTTTCGATATTATTCCTTCGGCAGCATATCCATCATTTTGGTAAGATCCTCGTCATGGACCAGATTATTCACGATATTCCAACAGTAACGTGCACCATTATAATTTTTATTTTCAAGACAGCGTTTTCCCAAGGCATACGCCAAACCGATAACATCCTGATCAGGACCGATCGG
>JAFPZX010000065.1 GCA_017417055.1 Anaerolineaceae bacterium | reverse complement strand
GGGGTTCCAACAGGATATGGCGGACATGCAGCTGGGAGTGCTCCAACACCGGGCCGGAGATGATGAGGAGATTCCTTACTACAATAAGATACCGGATAACAGAAAATAGATGAGAAATCAGCCGAAACAGCCGTTTCCGGGATTGTTTCGGCTGTCTGTTTTTAACGGGTACAGGCCCGCAAGCGTTCCAGTCCTCCTGCAACCCGGGAACGGGACCCGTGATCATGCCACCGGACGCATCCTGCATGATGACCTGGTGATGTCCGCCGCGCTGGCTGTTTTCGAAACGAACACGCTGCCGATCCGCAATCATATCGAAGACCTGACGGAACATTATGAGAATCTGCAGAAAATTTATGAGCGCAGAATGCGCCGGGAAATGGGGCCATATTGGAGGTAGGATGATTTAGGAGTGAGGAATTAGGAGTGAGGAGTGAGGAGTAAGGAGTGACATTAATCATTGGCTATAGCGCACCAAAATTTAACACTTAACTTCACACTTCACTCTTCACACTGCACACTAAACTTCACTCTCCACACTCCACACTAATCACTGGCCACTGATAACTGTTGTTGAAAAAATTAAGGAAAGAAACACGCATTATTAAAAAAACATTTATAATAGAAATCATGAAGATAAAAGCGAATAATCTGAAACGGCAATATGAGCTTTATGCAGCGGAATTTGATCAAAAAGTTCTGGATGTAATGCACAGCGGCTGGTACATACTTGGAGAAGAAGTATCCGCATTTGAACGCGAATTCGCGGATTGGATCGGGGCAAAATTTTGTGTCGGACTGGGCAGTGGACTGGACGCGCTGTGGATCAGCTTCCGTCTGCTGGGTATCGGCCCCGGAGATGAGGTAATCGTCAGTTCCAATGCTTATATCGCCTGTGTCATGGGAATCACCATGAATGGAGCAAAGCCGGTTTTCGTCGATTCTGATCAATATAATAATATTGACTCATCATTGATCGAGGCAGCTGTGACCCCGCGAACCAAAGCGATCCTGGCTGTTCATTTGTTCGGGCAATGCTGTAACATGGATGAAATTATGCGGGTCGCGGATAAATATGATCTGATTGTGGTCGAGGACTGCGCACAAGCACACGGAAATCACTGGAAGGGAAAAACCGCGGGAACATTCGGAAAAGTTGGCTGCTTCAGTTTTTATCCGACAAAAGGCTGCGGTGCTTTCGGCGACGCTGGAGCCATTGTTACGGATGATGAAGTGCTTGCTCAAAAATTCAGAGTATTCCGAAATTATGGCAGCGAAAAGAAATATTACAACAGCGTTGTGGGGACCAACAGCCGTCTGGATGAACTTCAGGCGGGACTGCTCAGAGTTCGTCTATCTCATATAGAAGAATTGAACAGAGAACGGAAACGACTGGCCTCGCGTTACTCAGAACTGATCCAAAATCCGCTGATAGAACTTCCGCGTGTTCGTCCCGGCGCTGACAGTGTCTGGCATCAATATGTAATCCGCTGTGTCGAACGTGAGTCTTTGATGCGGTTTTTGAATCAGAGAGAAATCGGGTCGGTTATTCATTATCCAATCCCGCCATATCTCTCCGAGGCATATGCTTATCTGGGTATTGCCAGAGGTTCGTTTCCTAATACGGAAAAAGCTGCGGATGAAGTGCTGAGCCTTCCGATGTATAATGGAATGACGGAAGAAGAACAGAATACCGTGATCCGGGCTTTGAATGAATTTCGGGAGAATGGTTCATGAATTCTGAAATTCGACTCCGTAAACTTTCTGAAAAGGACATTCCGGGCATGATGGAATGGATGCATGATCCGGAAGTCAACCGCTGGTTCCGGTTTGATGCCGAAGCGATGACAGAAGAGCGTGCGCGGGAATTTATTGCTGGATCATACACGAAGAATACACGTCATTACGCGATTGTGGATGAATCTGATGAATATCTCGGGACCATCAGTCTGGAAGAGATCGATGAAGAAAACAGTCATGCGCTTTATGCAATCAGCACGCGGAAATGCGCATGGGGAAGCGGTGCAGCTTTAGCGGCAACACAATTACTTTTGGAAGTCGCTTTTTCAGAATTGAAGTTGGAAAGAGTTTATTTGAATGTGCTCGCTGACAACATGCGCGCGAAGCGGTTTTACGAAAAAGCAGGTTTCCGGTATGAAGGATGTTTTCATAAACATTTGAAGCTTCGCGGAGAATGGCGGGATTGGGACTGGTACGCAATTCTGAGGGATGACTATGCAAACAGAAACGACTGAAGTGAAATTGATCCAATTCAAAGAGAATGGCGACGAACGAGGACGTCTGGTCGTCGTGGAAGGTGGACAGGACATTCCTTTTGAAATCAAACGGGTCTTCTACATTTACGGGTCGGATCCGGATGTTATCCGCGGGAAGCACGCCAACAGACGGTCTGAATTTGTTTTGATCAATGTAGCCGGTACCAGTAAAGTAAGAATCACAGACCGCTCCGGAAACCAGATGACCGTCAATCTGAACCGGCCTCACAGTGGGATCTATCTGCCCGCGATGATTTGGAAAGAAATGTATGACTTTAGTCTGGATTCGGTTTTGCTTGTGTTATGCAGTGAGCATTACGATCCGAATGAATACATCCGGGATTTTGATGAATTTATGAAAGTCTGCAAAAATGCCAAAGCTTAGTATTATCATTCCCGTCTATTACAACGAAAAAAACCTTCCACCGCTTTATGAAGATATCCGGGAAAAAATCATTAAGCCGGCATTGTTCGACTACGAAATCGTCATGGTGGATGATGGCTCCGGGGATGAGAGCTGGGCAGAGATGGAAAAAATTGCTGCCATAGATAAAAATGTGCGGATATATCATCTTTCCCGGAATTTCGGTTCCCATGCTGCCATACTCTGTGGACTGGAACACTGTACCGGCGACTGCGCTGTCGTCAAGGCTGCTGATTTACAGGAACCTACTGAGATTATCATCGAAATGTATCGCAAGTGGCAGGAAGGGTACAATGTGGTCCTGGCGGTTCGCGAAGACAGAGAAGAATCTTTTTCACAGAAGTTTTTCGCGAATTTTTATTATCGTCTGGTGCGGACCTTTGCGCTGAAAAAAATGCCGAAGAACGGGTTTGATATCTACCTGATCGACCGAAAAGTGATCAACGTCCTGAGTATGATGGATGAGAAGGATTCCGCACTGACCGGACAGATTCTCTGGAGCGGTTTTAAAACCGCTGAGGTTCCTTATGTCCGTCTGGAGAGAAAAATCGGAAAAAGCCGCTGGACGCTGCAGAAAAAGATCAAACTGGTAATGGATACGCTGTACAGTTTTTCTTCCGTCCCGATTACCTTGGTTATGCTGGTCGGTGCTTTTGCTTTTGCGGCTTCTATTATCTGGGGGCTGGTGGTTTTGATCAACAAGATCGCGGGGAATATTCCCGTTTCCGGTTTTACGACAATGTTCATTTTTCAGCTTTTCAGTTTTGGAATCACGATGACTACGCTGGGTGTCATCGGCGGTTACCTTTGGAGAACTTTTGATGCGTCAAGAAACCGTCCGATTTATATTATCGAAAAGGATAACGTTACGCGGAATGATAGCAGAGAGAACTGTGAAAGCTTGAATCAGGAGATTAGTGTAAAGCCCCGGGTCTAATAATCTTATCGTTTTTGTGGAATTTAATCCCAAATTCAGAAAAAGCCCTTGACGAAGTTGAAATGCTCTGTTATAAATATAGAACAAGTTAGAAAAAATATTCGCCTGTGTGGAGGTAAAGATGCCGCGAAAAGGAAAGTATACAATTGAACGCCAGGAAAAAATCATGGAATTCCTGGAAAAATATCAGGAGGAAAATCTCTATTCTCCATCAATTCGTGAAATTGGAGACTACATCGGTGTTCCTTCAACCTCTTTGGTGGACTATTATATCCGCCAATTGATCCATCTCGGATATCTGGAACGCGACGAACACATCTCCCGCAGCCTGCGTGTTGTTCGCCCTTATGACCGTACCAATCCCGATCGCTCCAAACCGATTTCCTACAAACGCCGTGACGTCATCCGCTTCCCGATTCTCGGACGCATTGTCGCCAGTGCACCGATTCCGGTTCCGGGTTCGGATTTGACTTACTATGATGAGGAAAGTTTTGTGGAAATTCCACGGAAAATGTTCCCGGAAACTGAACCTGTCGATGCATTGTTTGTGCTTGAGGTCTCCGGTGATTCCATGATCGATGCGATGATCAATGATGGGGATAAGGTCGTTTTCCGCCAAACCAGTGATGCACAAAACGGCGATATGGTTGCTGTATGGCTCTCTGATAACGAGGAAACAACACTGAAATATTATTATAACGAGGGAGACCGTGTACGTCTCCAGCCGGCTAACCCGACTATGGAACCGATTTATATCAATAATCCGGAACAGGTCCATATTATGGGGAAGGTCGTGATGGTGATCCGTCATCTCTGATAGCGGATGGGTTCACGCCAGATCGTTATTTTTTCCGCATTGTATCCGCCTCATTTGGGCGGCGTGGAGAAATATACGCAATCTATTGCAGGAGAACTGGCAAAGGACAGTCACCTTACTGTTTTTTGCATGAATACAGAAAAACAGCCTGAATATAGCAAACAAGGGGATGTGGAAGTTTTTTCCCTCCCTTGTTTTGCTTTACAGAAAGGCCGCTTTCCGGTGCCGAGAATTTCTACTATACGAATCGTACAGGATTGGTTTCAACACAATCAGGCTGACTTCGGGATCGTACAATGCCGGTTTTATCTGCTCAGTCTGTTGGGATGCCGTTTTTTTGCCAAATACCGCATACCTTTTATCCAGATAGAGCATGGTGCGGGGGATATTACCTTTACAGCTCCTGTGGTCAATTGGTTGTGGCACAGGTATGACAACTTGCTTACACTGTTGGAAAAAAGGATTCCTCATGATTTTTATGCGGTTTCCAGAGCCGGGCTGCGCTGGCTTGAACATTACGGAATCCGCGGAAAAGGGGTAATTCCGAACAGCGTCAATCCCCGTGATTTTGAGAGGTTTCTGACACATCCGGGTGTATGGCGAAAAGCTCATGACATCCCGGATGATGCGTTGATTATTGCTTTTACCGGCAGGATCATGCAGGAAAAAGGAGTCCTCGATTTGCTGGATGCTTTTGACCGGTTGAATGGAGAATCTCTATTTCTGGTGATGGCTGGAGACGGTGATATGAAGCTGGTTCAGCCATGGATGGATCGGAAAAATATCCTTTTTCCCGGGCAGATTCCATTTTCTGAGGTGGCTTCGCTTTTGGCTGATACGGCGGTTTTCTGTTTGCCATCTCATTTCACAGAGGGAATGCCCACCGGTGTTCTTGAGGCAGGCTGCTGCGGGGCCGCTGTTGTTGCTTCTGATGGGGGAGGAACTGCAGAAATCATCCCCGACAGAGAACACGGTTGGCTGATCCCATCCGGAAATGTAGATGAGCTAACCGAAGCGCTTCAGTGGTATATCGATCACCCGGAGGAGCGGGCGCGAGTAGGGTCGAAGCTACGGGCAAGAGTACTGGATTTGTTTACCTGGAACAGGGCTGCTCGCTTAGTTGTGGATGCGATGGAGATGAGTCTACAGTCTTTTCCACATCCACGCTAATGTTTGCTGCAGTGTGAATCCGACTGATTTGTATATATCATCCGAATCCGCAGCTGGGGTATCGAGTTTTAATGGTTTTTTACTGTTCCAACTCCGGAGGATTGCTTTGAGCGATTGTTTCATTTCTGTCTCGGTAGTGCTTTTATTCGGAACCACCCATAATTGGGCAAGATTTTCCCGTAAATGCTGGATGGAATACCACAGCTTTGTGTCTCCTTCCGGATTTATGATCCGATAAAGACAGTCGTGGGTTAACGAAAAGAACCTGTTGATTTTTGTAATCAGACTGGTATCAAATAATTCGTCTTTATAGTCGAGATTCCATAAAATCGATCTCGGATATCGAACTTGAAACATTGATTCCAGAAGTGGTTTCTCTGTTACGGGAATATTTCCAATTCGATACTCAGTCTGGATAACCTGCTGAACCTGTTTTTTTGCCGGATAAATCCAGGTTTTACGAAAATCTGTGACGGAAAATCCTCTATTTCTGTACATTTTTACGGTATCAGCTGTTTCTGTCCTTGCCTGCAGATACAACCCATATGTCCCTTGCTTACGCTGCATATTTTCCACCTCAAGGATCATATGTGCCGCTATACCTCTGTTCCGGTATTCTGGCTCAGTACAGACGTTTGCGATCAGGCAGCATTTCCGCTCATTTAGATAAAATGGATATGTATTGATAACGCCCGCAATTTTATCTTGATCGGTACAGACCACTCCACTCAAATTGTATGGAAAACCCATGAGCTTCGTCCAAAGTGGATGCAAAAGGGCCTTTTTTCCTTCACGCTCCAGCTGGTTCAAATATTCAATATTATCGTAATCAAACCAGGGACGAAAACTGCTGCGGATTAGCTTCGCGATTTTTTCAGCGTCTTTTTCCGGATCTATCGGGCGAATTGTATAAGGAAAGGAATCCATTTTTGAATTTTATGTAAAGAACAGGCGGCTGTTATAAGCCGCCTGCTAATTTATATTTATTTGCCTAAGAATCTTATTTGTTGGCGTCAGCTGCTTTATCTTTTTCGTGCTGAGCAATAACTTCCTGCGTCACATGCGGAGGAACATTTTCATAGTTGGCAAATTCCATCTCGAAATAACCACGACCAGCTGTCATTGAACGAAGTGTGGTTGTGTAGCGCTGCATTTCAGCAAGAGGAACGGTAGCGGAAACTGTGCTTTCGCCCTTTTCCGTTTCCATCCCCATAACACGGGCACGGCGGGTGTTAAGGTCACCAAGAACATCACCCATGTTTTCTTCCGGAACGATGATGCGGACATTCATAATAGGCTCTTCAAGAACCGGACCTGCATCTTTGAACGCAAGCTTGAACGCTTCACGACCAGCGGTTTCAAACGCAATCGGCTTAGAGTCTACCGGGTGTTCCTTACCGTCATAAACAGATACTGTCACACCATGGACTGGGAATCCGGCAAGAATACCTTCTTTCATGACGTTGCGGATACCTTTTTCAATGGCCGGAATGTAGGAAGCACTGATGGCACCACCGAAGATATCATTTTTGATTTCAAAATCTGCATCCGGATTCGGGAAGACACGAAGCCATACTTCACCAAACTGGCCGGAACCACCGGTTTGTTTCTTGTGACGGTACATCGCTTCTGCCTTTTTCGTGATAGTTTCCTTGTAAGGAACACGAGGAACTTCAGTGAGAAGGTTGACCTGGAACTTGGTTTCCGCACGACGAATCGCAACATCAATATGCTGGTCACCCATACCCTGCAGAATTGTCTGGTTGGTATCCATATCGTTATGCCAGGAAAGGGTCATATCTTCTTCGCAGAGACGGGTCAGAGTCGGGCTGATCTTTGTAGAGTCAGCCTGCGTCTTCGGGAAAATCGCTACACTGTAAAGCGAACCAGGGAATTCCGGTTTTACGATCTTGAGCGGATTAGCTTTATCTGAGAATGAGTCGCCGGTAATGGTTTCACTCAGTTTCGCGACACAGCAGATATCACCGGCATGGATCGTCTTGACGCTGTAGTTATCTTTGCCACAGGGAACATAGAGATTACCGTAACGTTCTTCAACTTCACGTGTGCTGTTCCAAATGCGAGAATCGGAATTCATCACACCGGAATAAACGCGGATATAAGTCTGCTTTCCGACAAAGGGATCCGCAGTTGTTTTCCAAACATAAGCCGCTAATGGGTTGTTATCTGAACATTCAATTTCAACAGCTTCGCCGGCTTTATTTTCAGCCGCTTTCGGTGCAGCTTCAGCTGGATTCGGCATCAAATTGACAAGAGCATCCAGAATCGGAGTAATACCGATTTCCGCTGTAGGTGCTGCACAATAAACCGGAATGAATCCGCCTTCTTTGACTACTTTGGAAAAACCACGAATGATTTCTTCATCGCTGAGTTCCATAGTTTCGAAGAATTTTTCCATTAATTCTTCTTCACCTTCTGCAGCAGCTTCTGTCAGTTGTGCACGCAGTTCTTCAGCTTCGGCTTTATATTCAGCAGGAATTTCAACACCGTTTTTGTCTGCACCTGCGTAAGCCTTCATCGTTAAAATATCAATAACACCTTTATAATCGAGTTTTTCACCCCAGGGAATCTGAACCTGGATCAAACGCTTATCAGTGTATTCCTGTAAAGAGGCCATTGCCTTTTTAAAATCGGAATTCTCACGATTCATTTTATTGACTACAACGATGCGAGGGAGGTTGAATTTATCCAAATGTTTCCAGGTTATTTCTGTACCTACTTCGCGGCCGGAAACAGAGTCAACCAAAACAACTGCACCATCTGAAACACTAAGGGCAGAAATGACGTCTCCAACAAAATCATTGTATCCGGGAGTGTCCAGTATATTAATTTTATGATCCTTGTATTCAACAGGGATTACAGTGCTATAAAGTGAAATTGTTCGACGCTTTTCTTCATCATCGAAGTCGGAGACAGTTGTACCATCTTCGATTTTTCCCAATCGGGTAATAGCACCCGTATAATGGAGAAATGTTTCTGCCAACATTGTTTTGCCGGCGCTGCTGTGTGAAACAAGCGCGACATTTCGAATGGATTCGGTTGAATACTCTTTCATTACTATTCCTTCTTGCTGAATATAAATTCTGCTATATACGGCATTATTGTACCGTTTGATCGCATAAATCAAACATTCATATTCTAAAGGAAATAACGGTTCTTGTCAAATCAATTTCATTAAAAAAGGTACATAAATTCTTAAATTATTTTCGTTAATTTCTAATATCAATGATTCTTCGTGTTGTGTGGATATACAATCAATTCACTACACCCGAGACATATTTGTTCTCACTTCTGGAACAAACATTGATAATAAGAGTTTGTACATGTTGTGGATTACTGACATAGTCGAAACTTAATTCTCCATCACCAGCTAAAATATAAACTGTTCCATAGTTCAGCAAAACCTGAAAAAATCCTTTTTTCTGATACCGTACACTTTCGATTTTGTGCGTCATCGCCATATTTTGATCTTCAGCTGAAAAAGGCTTTTTACTGAAATCTCTGATAAGATTTTCTTCTATTACAAAGCGATGATTATTCCAAGAAACAAATTGATAAATCATACAGATAAAACCAATCAATAACACTAACAATAAAATTTTTTGTATTGATACTGCATTAATCTCGTTTTTGAAATAGATAATTCCAGCAAGAGAGATAAAAATCAGTATCAAAGGCTTGATAATCATTTTTATCAGCAAAGCCCAGTGAGCTCTAAATTCATAGTGAACCTTTTTATCCTCATATTCCAGTGTATCATCAAAGCTATGATCAGTGCTTTTATTATCTGCTGAAAGCTTTTCTTTGTGAGTATATCCTGAATTGACAGAAATTGGCCTGTCAAGCGCATCCTTCTGGGCAAAACACTGAATCAGGAAAGCTGTCTTATCCGGATGCTTCAAGAGCGGAGTGCGTACTATTTTTTCATCTGAAATAAGGTCTATCGATCCAACATCAATCAGGCGGCTTGCGGCATTTTGAACCACATTGATAGACTGCAGCCTGTATAATCGAATCACAGTGTTTTCGATATTTGTATTTTTTGGAACAATGATTGCATTTTTTACAGTGACAAGAAATCGTTCGTTTGCCCATGATATGATGATTTGATAAAGTTTTATACCTGCCACTGCAAAAAAACCTGCAACCAAAAACCAGGAAACAGGGTACTTACGGATCAATAGAGAACAGACCCATAAACTGATTGAAAGCACACACAAAATAAGAATTACCGGGAAAAAAACAGAAACCCAGTGAGCACTTTGAGAGCAAAGTACGGGATCTGTTATGTTGGTTTCCGGAACCAAATATCGTTCCTGATAGATTCGGCCATCATCCAACATATAAAGCGATTCTGCAAAATCCGGATCATCTTCCAAAAAATCGCAAAAACCTTCACGGTTCCAAAAAAAGACTTCCAGATCAGTAACCGCGGCGACTTTTGCACTGTAATTCCCGTTATCCCAGATAGACTCTAGACCAATAAAACAGCCTACCTTTAAACACAGCTGATAACGGTTTCCGTTCGGCTCAATCTTGAAAGCGACTGCTTCACCGGCAATAATAATACCGCAATGTTTAGCGGGGGAGCCGTTCGTTAGAATGATCTCCCCCGATGAATATTTTACACATTTTCCAAGTTTCATTGCCTTCGCAAGAAGAGTATCTTCGCAGCAATTGAAAGGGAAAAAGTCTTTCAGATTAACAATACGGTCAGAAACTCTCATGGATTAAATCAATCCGAATTCTCCTCAGATTCTCCATCCGGATTCGGAGCTTCAAGAACATCGATAACAGGACTTTCAGTCAAAGCCTTTCGGACTTCAAGTTTCAATCCTTCATTGTCCGGATCATGCGAGATATAGACCGTATCTCCCACACCCACAGATTTAGACAGCCATAGATTGGAAAGAGGAGTTTCAATATATTTCTGTAAAGCTCTGCGCAATGGTCTTGCACCGAATGCTGGATCATAGCCAATTGAGGCCAGCCATTTGCGTGCCTCCGGTTCAAGTTCCATCGTCACTTCATTTTCGAGCATACGTTCCTGAAGCTCTTTCAGCTGCAGATTAACGATGGACTCCATTTCTTCCAGTGAAAGCTTGGTGAACATGATGATTTCATCAATACGGTTCAGAAATTCCGGACGGAACGTAGATTTCAAGGCTTTATCAATTTTCATCTTGGAATCACGATCATCCGAATCACTGCCGGAGCTTAGGAACCCCAGGGAACCGCTTTTATTGATATACTCAGTACCCAGGTTACTGGTCATGATCAGAACTGTATTGCGGAAATCGACCAACTCACCCTGACCATCCGTAAGCCGTCCATCGTCAAGGATCTGGAGCAGGGAATTCCAGACTTCAGGGTGCGCCTTTTCGATTTCATCGAACAAAACAACACGATAAGGACGTCTGCGAACCGCTTCTGTCAATTGACCGCCCTGTTCATAACCGACATATCCCGGAGGCGCACCGAAGAGACGGGAAACGGTATGCTGCTCTCGATATTCACTCATATCCAGGCGAATCAACGCATCTTCATCATCAAACATAAATTCAGCCAACGCTTTTGCAAGTTCCGTTTTTCCGACTCCGGAAGGCCCGATAAAGATAAACGATCCAATCGGACGTTTCGGGTCTTTCAAGCCGGTACGGGAGCGGCGGATCGCATCGGAAATTGCGGTAATCGCTTCATTCTGACCGATAATTCGCTTATGAAGATATTCTTCCATGTGAAGCAGCCGTTCAGCTTCATTCTGCAGCATTTGGCTGACAGGAATGCCCGTCCATTGCCCAACAATTTGAGCGACATCATCAACATCAACCACTTCATCAAGTTTCTGAGATGCCTCCCAATCGTTCTTCATCTTTTCATATGCTTCCTGAGCACGCAAACGCTCAGCCTTTAATTCCGCAGCCTTTTCATAATTACGGTCATTTCCGGCATTTTCCTCCTCCTCCATCATATGGTCGAGCTTCGTTTTCATTTCTTTCAGGTCAGGAGGAAGCGAGAATAATTTTACCCGCAAACTTGCGGCAGCCTCATCCATCAAATCAATGGCTTTATCCGGTAGTTTTCTGTCAGTAACATAACGCGCTGACAAACGTGCCGCTGCTTCCAGTGCTTCATCAGAGAAAATAATTTTATGATGCTCTTCATAGCGGGTTCTCAGCCCTTTGAGCATTTCGATTGTATTTTCAACCGAAGGTTCTTCTACATAAACAGAAGCAAACCGCCGTTCCAATGCAGCATCTTTTTCGATATATTTATGATATTCATCAAGTGTAGTGGCGCCAATGCATTGTAATTCTCCACGGGCAAGGGCTGGCTTGAGCATATTCGACGCGTCAATTGCGCCCTGGGAATTTCCTGCACCAATTACTGTATGAAGTTCATCAATAAAAAGAATAATAGAGCCCTCAGACTTGCGAACTTCATCAATAACCGCCTTCATTCGTTCTTCAAATTCGCCCCGGAATTTGGAACCTGCCACCATTGCACCCATATCAAGAGAGAGAACAGATTTACCGCTCAAAATTTCCGGGACATCATTGTTTGCGATCCGCTGGGCTAATCCTTCTACAATAGCTGTTTTCCCAACACCAGCTTCTCCGATCAGAACCGGATTATTCTTCGTTCTTCGGCAAAGTACCTGCATCATTCTGGTAATTTCGCCGTCGCGTCCAATAACCGGATCCAATTTTCCATCCCGCGCAATTTGGGTAAGATCCCGTGAATATTTATCCAATGCTTTCCGGTTCACATTGCTTTTCGATTTTACTTTTTGTCCAACGACTGATGAAGCTTTTGTATTTCGGTTTTTCATGATAATTTCAAGAACTTTTACCCGAGTGATACCATATTCAGATAATAATGAAGCTACAGCAGTCCCTTTTTCATTCACAATCGCCAAAAACAAATGCTCCGTACCGATCAAATCTTCCCCAAGTCTTTTCGATTCCGCATAAGCCTGATCCAGAACCCGGCGAACATTTGGCGTAATAAAAATTTGTCCTGCTCCACCGCCATATATATTTGCTTTTGTAGTAGTTCTCAGCAGATAATCCAGACGATCACAAAGAATTTTGCTGGAAACATCAAGTTCATCCAATATTTTTTCTATCATTCCTTCCGGACGTTCCAACAAACCAAGAAGAATATGTTCTGTATCAACCTGATTCTGCTCATATCGTTGCAGAATTTCAATAGCTCTCTGGGCAGCTTCCTGAGCACTGTCTGTAAAACGGTCAAATCGCATCATAATTACTCGTCCATCCTGTTTTCTTCTATACTTTCTTATAATATTCACATATGATTGTACAGGACACATATTAGAATACTGTTAAAATTTTCAAAAATTAAATGTGCAATCTTTACGCCAAATCGTTTTATTCATATATAATTATATCAATCCGGGATTTATCATTAAATTTATGATTTGACGGATTGATAATATAACCAGAGCCAACATGGAGGTTTTTATGAAATATTATGGAGCTGTTGAAGCAGGCGGTACGAAATTTGTCTGCTCTATCGCATCTGATCCCGACCATTATGTTGAAGAAATTCGGTTTCCAACAACAAATCCGCAGGAAACAATCGGGAAAACAATTGATTTCTTCAAAGAACAAATGAAGAAATACACATTAAAATCCATTGGTGTTGCCTCCTTTGGCCCGATTGATTTACATCCGGATTCCCCAACTTATGGTTATATCACCAGTACACCCAAACCGGGCTGGAAAGATACAGATCTGATTGGTCCATTGGAAAAGGAACTTGGGCTGCCCTGCGCTTTCGATACGGATGTTAACGGTGCGGCGTTAGCTGAATACCGCTGGGGGAATCCTGAAAATGTAAAATCCCTGGTATATTACACAATCGGAACCGGGGTAGGTGCAGGTGCTGTAATTGATGGAAAACCCGTTCATGGCCTTCTTCACCCGGAAGCCGGACATGTTCTTCTTCGCAGAGACCCGGAAAAAGATCCATATCAGGGCCATTGTCCGTTTCACGGCGACTGTCTTGAAGGGCTGTGCGCAGGTCCTGCCATTCAGGATCGTTTTGGCATAAGCGCAGATAAACTTGGCGAAAATCACCCCTTCTGGGATGTCTTTGCAAATTATCTCGCACAAACATGTGTAGCGCAGATTCTTATGCTCTCCCCTGAAAAAATTGTTCTCGGCGGAGGCGTGATGCATCAGGAACATGTTTTTCCAAAAATCCGGAAAGAAGTTCTCAAGCTGCTGAACGGGTACGTTCAATCAACTGCAATTACTGAACATATCGACAAATACATCACCCCTCCGGTACTTGGTGACCGTGCCGGAGCCTGCGGTGCCGTTGCATTGGCTCAATCTGCTGAGACTGAGTGAGAATAATTTGAACGAAAATTATAATATCACCGAAAACACTCCAACCGCCCGGCTCAAATTTGAGCCGGACGTATTGGATTTCGGTGAATTAAACAACGCCAAAGAAATCAAAGAACGGGGACAGGCTGTCCTTACCATTACAAATGAAGGTGAACGCGTTCTGGTTGGGCAGATCAACATTCAGGTAGGATGGCTGGAGGTTACGCCGCAAACATTTCGATTAGATCCCGGGAAAAGCAGTGTTCATGTTTTCTCCATCATAAAATTATCCCCAACCGTATGGACAACGCATCGCCTCGGCTCGGATTTTATAGCCTTGATCACAAGTAATGGCGGAACCGGTACTATTGGCGGATTTTATTTCTCACCAATGGAAGAAACCCGAAAGCAGGCAGTTGCCCATCCGATACTGAAAAAAACCTTTTACATTCTGGCCGCATTCCTGATTCTTACGCTTGGATTGATCATAGGATCACACCTTACGCTTGAAAATGAAAACCGAACACTCCAGACACAGCAGGCTGCCGCTGCGCACACGCAGGTAGTGGAAACCATGAACGCAAACGAAACTGCCTTAGCTCCAACCGAAACACCTCTGTTTGGCGTCTCTGATTATCTTGCGTTCAATGCCACTGCCGCAGCATACGGAGAGTCATTGATTCTCAACATTTCTTCCGGAAGCCAGCCGACAAATACACCATGGCCAAGCGGTAAATATCCAACTCCCCAGCAATTCATCATCTCATATTACACCTACCTGAATGAGCGCAGCTTTGACCAGGCCTGGTGGATGCTTTCGGAAGACATGCAGCGGAACTGCTGTTACAGTGGTGCCGGGACACCGATCGAAAATTTCCGGTCATTGATGGGAGACACCAGCCGTTATGAAGTCACACAAGCCTACCTTCAGGCAGAAAATGTGAATCCGGCTGAAGTGCGCTATGTGCTGAACAGTTACAACAGAAACGGCTCAATGAACAGCAGTGTTTTAACAGCGCTGATCATTGATGACGGTGCTCGTAACACCCTGCTGATTGATGAAATAAAATAACATTTTGAAACGATTCAGTATCGAGTCAAAGCAATCTGTTCTGCTGACTCAATTCAGAGTCAACGAAAACAAATCACTTTGACTCGGTACTGAACAATAAACATATAAAGACATAAAGCATAAACGTTGAGCATCTATTTCTGCCGTCCACCAGTCACTGACCACCAGTCACTGACCACCAGACACTGGTCACTGACCACTGACTTCTGACAACTATTTTCATCCTTCTCAGCTCATAACTTTATAAACCACCGTTATAATTATCTGTATGAAAAAAAACACGCAGAAAAAAGACAAAAAGGCTTTGCTCGTTCAAGGCTATTTTTTCCTGACTGCATTGACTGCCGGAGCGGCTTTCTATCAGTTAGCCACAATCGGAGAAAATTCCCTTCACAGTGTGTTCCTCGGCTATTCAGCATCCCGACTTTCGATGATGCTAATTCCTTTATGCTGGATCATAATTGCAATAATTGCTCTTTGGGATACCAGAAAAAAAATACCTTCCGCAATTATTAGAATTTCCAAAAATCCAGCCCGGAATACAGCGTTGAGCATTTTATTTCTTATGATCTTCCTGGTCTGGATTATCGGAGGATTTCTTTCAGATCAAAGCTTCCATCCGTTTTTCGAAAGAATACAGCCGCTGCTTATTCTGGGAATGGTAATCACAGGTTTAGGTGTACTCCTTCTTTCAGCCATTCATTCTGACAACAACAAAATTGGCTCAGAACAATCATCCATACGCAGAACAGGGGTGCTTTATTTTCTGATCGGCGCGGGCATTTATCTTTTTATCCGTCTCACAGGCATTGGCATCGTCCCGGATGAGATGGACTGGCAGCCGACCGGTATGGCGATTCATTATTGGGAAATATACCTTTCCATATGGATTTTCCTAACTGCTTCACTGGTGATGAACCTGATTCACGCTCATAAAAATAATCGGATCACAACAATAATTCTCTTTTTCTCCATCTGGATCGGCACTGCTTTTCTTTGGGTATCCATTCCGACGATGGAGGTTCTGAATCACAGTTATTTTCATGAAATCACTGCCCCCAGCTATCTCCCTTACCCTGCCTCGGATGCGGCCAATTTCGGCCTTTGGGCTGAAAGTATCCTTGCCGGATTTGGGTTCAAAACCACAATTGCATATCGGCAGTTTTTGTGCACCGTTATCGCTTTTTTTGAAGCGCTGACCAACCGGGACATTCTAAAAACCATCGATTGCATCACCATTGTTTTAGCATTGATTCCTGCCTGTATGTACCTGCTGGGGAGGAGACTGCATTCGCATGGGGCCGGCATTTTAGCCGCGGGATTGGCAGCGCTGCGGGAATATAATACAATCTATATGGGGCCGCATTTCATGGTCTCCAATTCAAAAATGTGGCTCTCCGATCTTCCGGCGATGCTGTGTCTGCTGGCATCGATATGCGCGGCAGTCGACTGGTTTCAGAAACCCCGCTCATTTTGGCGAATGCTGCTTGCCGGCTGTCTGATGGGGCTTTGTGTGACCATCCGTTCACAATTTATCGTATTGATCCCATTCCCGGTCATCTTTTTCCTGATCCGCAAAGGGCTTCCGCTGAAAAAACGGTTTCTCCCCGCAGTTGGATTTGCCCTTGCGGCACTTTTCGTGATTGCTCCCTGGTTTATCCGCAGCAAAATCATCACCGGTGACTTCATTCTCGACGAACCCGGGGTGCACAGCACGGAACTGGCCCGCAGATGGTCAGATGATGTAAATAATGTTGTAACACGCAATCCCGGCGAAAGTGATGCGGAATACGCGGCGCGGAACAAACAACATATGATCGATTTCTTTTTTGAAAAACCGCTCTATGTGATCCGCTTCACCGCATCTCACTTTACAGCCAATGAAATCGTCGCCCTCACCGCGCTTCCTTTTGGGACAGATCCGAATTTAACGATCCACGATGTTACTAATACAGATTTCCACAACGTAGAAACACGTCTCCTCCATCCCAGGAACATCCCGGTTTTGATGGTCTTCCTTGCCGTCATCGCGCTGGGCATGGCAGCTTCCTGGAAGCGAGCCGGATGGGCGGGATTGCTGCCATTCATACTTTGTTCACTGTATCTCGGCAGCACCGGAGCTGCGCGATATTCCGGATGGCGCTTTGCACTGCCCGCAGATTGGTTTTATTACTTCTACTTTTCCCTTGGTATTGCTGAAATCACATATCAGATTTCAGCCTCTTTCGGAGAAAAAAGAGAATTGTTCCTGTCCGTTCCGAAACTTGATGTATCCGCTCAGCCTGTTTATCCCGCAGCAATCGCAGGAATTTTGATCCTGTTCCTGATCCTCGGAGCCGCTCCGGCACTCAGCGGGAAACTGATCCCAGACCAATATTCGTTGCAGACAACAGATCAAAACATCCGTGATTTGGAAGAAATCGTCTCATCCTCACCGGACAAGCAGAAAATGCTTGCGGAGCTGCTCGCAGAAGAGGGTCGGGAAGTTCTCAACGGCAGGCTCATTTATCCCCGGTACTTTACGGAAAACACAGGACTTGCAAGCGGACACCCATGGATCGCGTACCGAATCCGTGACTTCAGCAGGCTCGGATTCGTTTTACTGAATCAGGAAAACCATGATATCATTTTACCTATGGGAACAGAGCCCTCATATATACCCAATGCCGCATATGTCTATGTGATAGGGAGTAATGATGAACAGGGCTTTTTCCGAGCGGATGCAGTTATCATACCTTCAGGCGACTCGAATGCCGATTTGCGCATTCTGACATCAGACAAACAGGAGTAGATTTATGAATATTGCCCAGGCCATTGAATCCATTCGTCAGGGAACCTATGACGAAACCTTACAAAAGCTTTATCCCCGTTATCATTCGGGCAAAGAAAAATATCAAAGCCGAATCGTTTCGCTGCTGAGCTCTTACACAGAGCACTTCCAGGAACCGAACGAAATCCATCTTTTCAGCGCACCCGGACGCATTGAAGTCGGCGGCAACCACACGGATCACCAGCGCGGAAACGTACTGGCAGCAGCCATCGACAGAGACATGATTGCAGCAGCCGGCTTGAACGGAACGGAAATGATCCGTGTTTTTTCGCTCGGATACGGCGGTCTGGAAATAGACCTGAACGACCTTGAACCCCACGCCGACGAACAGGAAACCACAGCTTCACTGGTCCGCGGCGTTACTGCGGAAATCAAAAAATCCGGTTTCGATATCAAAGGTTTTGACGTCTGCATTTCATCCGACGTTCCCGGCGGCTCAGGCATTTCCTCTTCCGCGGCCTTTGAAGTTCTGATCGGAGAAGTCCTGAACGGCCTGTTTTGTGAAAATCAACATTCCCCGGTGACACTCGCCAAAATCGGCCAATACGCTGAACAGCATTATTTCGGCAAACCCAGCGGTCTGATGGACCAGACAGCTTCGGCTGTCGGCGGATTCGTCGCTATTGATTTCAAAGACACAACCGCACCGGTGATCCGCCCGATTTCGACCGAAGAGCTCGGCAAACGCTACGCAATCTTTGTGATCGACACCGGCAGCGCCCACGCGGATCTTTCCAACGTGTACGCAGGCATTCCGATTGAAATGCGCAAGGTCGCGGCATACTTTGGCAAAGAAGTTCTCCGTGAAGTTGACGAAGAACAATTCCGCGCGGAAATCGGTAAAGTCCGCAAGCAGACCGGCGACCGGGCAGTACTCCGCGCCATCCACTTTTTTGAAGAAAACCAGAGGGCAATTGATGAAGCTGCCGCATTGGAACGCGGAGACGTTGATGGTTTTCTCCAAATCGTAAAGGAATCCGGATTTTCATCCTTCATCCATCTGCAAAACGTCATCATCAGCGGACAGACCGAGCATCAGGACGTCGCATATTCTCTGGCAATAGCAGAATACGCACTGAAAGGGAAAGGCGCTTATCGCGTTCATGGCGGCGGTTTTGCCGGTACCATCATGGCTTTTGTCCCGGTTAAGGATGTTGATGCCTTCAAGCAGGAAGTCGAAGCACAGCTCTTTCCCGGAGCCTGTACCCTTATGTCCATCCGTCCCATCGGCTGCGCACAGGTGTTTTAGCAAGTTAGGAGTGAGGAGTCAGGAATGAGGAATTTCTTATTCCTGATTTGATTTATGCCTGATTTAATTAATTCACTCCGTATGGCACTCGGCTTTCTGACTGTATTCCCCGTACCGCAGCGGAAAGAATGGAGTGATCGCGATTTTGGCTGGTCAGCGGTGTTTTATCCGCTGACCGGCGCTTTGATCGGTCTGTGCGTGGCTGCCGCATTTCGTCTGTTTTCCACGATATTCGTGAAACCGATCGCCGCCTTTCTCACATTGATCACCTGGATCCTGCTCAGCGGCGGACTCCATTGGGATGGACTGGCGGACTGTTTCGACGGATTCGGCTGCTCAGCCTCACCGGAACGCCGGTTGGAGATCATGAAAGACTCCCGTCTCGGAACATTTGGCGCACTGGGCCTTTTCAGTACGCTGATCCTCAAATGGCTCTGTCTTGCAAACCTCCCTTCAAACAAATTTCTGATCTTTTTTGCCTTGATCGGTGCATCGGCACGCTGGGCGATGCTGCTCTTACTCAAATTTCCGCTGGCGAACCCCAACGGCATGGCCGCGATGCTGAAAAATCACTGTCCCAAACAGATACTGCTTTATGCTCTGCCGATTCCGCTGATCCTGGCGGTTCTGTATGGCCCATTCGGATTACTCTGCCTTCTGCTCAGTCTAATCACCGCGGTACTTTTAGGGCTGACAGCAAAGAAAAAGATCGGCGGCATCAACGGCGACGTTCTCGGGTTCGCCATCGAAATGACCGAATTGATCCTGCTCCTCGCGGCACAGGTGATCCCATGACAACCCGATTCGACATGCTTCCCTTCCGCATCGGGACGACGTCTTATATCATCCCGGATGACATTCTGCCCAACGTCCGCTGGCTTGCGGGAAAGGTGCAGGATATCGAGCTGGTTCTTTTCGACGTCGACGAATACTGCAACATTCCCGACGAGGCTCAGGCTGCGGAACTCACCGGGCTGGCGAAGGCGAACAGCCTTTCCTACACGGTTCATCTTCCGCTGAACCTCAATTTTTCCGACAACGACCGCGATATTTCCATCGAAAAGGCCATGAAGGTCATCAACGGAACCCGGATGCTCCATCCGCTCGCCTATGTCTGCCATCTGGAATGTAAAGACATTCCGGAAAAAGAAGGACCGGACCTTTACAACTGGCAGGCACAGCGCGCCCGGGCGGTGAACGCGCTCTCTGCGGAATCCGGGATCCGGGCAGCGTTCGCCATTGAAAACCTGGAAAGCTATCCCATCGAATGGAATGAGCCGGTCATCCGAAGCTGCGGCACCCATGTCTGCCTCGATATCGGCCACCTTTTTCTGCAAAAGCGGGACCCGGTACCGGTCATGCGGAAGTGGCTGCCGCTCACCTCAGTCATTCATCTGCATGGCGTCGGAACCCGGGATCATCAATCCCTGAGCCATATGCCCATCAAATTGATCCAAACGGTCATTGATGAGCTGTATCTCGCGGACTACCGCGGCGTCGTGACGCTTGAGATCTTCAATGAAGCGGATTTTCAAAGTTCACTGGAAATCGTCATGGACTGTGCAGCCCGGCACAGAACCAACTGATTTATCTCTACCGCAGCGGTCTTACACGAAAGGAATACCATATGCAGGACAACACATACCCTAATCTGACCTTCATCCTTGGCGGAGCACGCAGCGGAAAGTCTGTGTATGCGGAACAGCGTGCCCGGGAATTTGGCGGCTCGGTGCTCTACTGTGCTACGGCAGAGGTCCTCGACGAAGAAATGCGGGACCGTGTTACCCGCCATCAAAACAGGCGTCCCGCTTCCTGGCGGACGGTTGAAGCGCCTCACCATGCCGCAGTCAATTTACAAGCTGCACTTGCGGAGACCCCAACGGATTGCGTCCTGTTTGACTGCCTTTCGATCCTGAGTTCCAACGTTCTGCTGAGCCTGGATGAAAACGTCGGTGAAGCAGAGGCATACCGGGCACTTTGCGAACAGGAACTGGAAGACCTGTTTAGTCTGATTGAAAAAACGCCGCAGACTCACTGGCTGATCGTTTCAAACGAAGTCGGCATGGGCGTTGTTCCCGCCTACAAGCTCGGCAGAACCTACCGTGACATGCTGGGCAGAGCCAATCAGGCCACCGCCGCAAAATCCGCCGAAGTGATCTTCATGATCGCGGGAATAGCGGTGGAAGTAAGGAGTAAGGAGTGGTTAGTGTTTACCAGCCACTAATTATTTACTTCTTCCTACGTCTTACGTCTTACGTCATACGAGTTCCTAAATCTACGATCTGCAGCTGCAGCTTGGTTTCGTCGCGGTAGGTGTTTTTCTCCAGCTTGCACAGCACATCCACCCGGTCGTGGTATTTGAACCACTCGCACCATTCCGCCTGCCCGAATGCGATCCCGTCAATCAAACGCCCGTCGTCACAAGCAAAAGCAACCTTCAAATGGCTCTGATCTTTCCCGATACGCTTCGCCCACTGCACCTTGAGATCACGGAAAACAAACAGCGGCTCGGGGTTTCCTTCTCCCAACGGTTCCAGGCTCTCCAACAGGGAAACCAGATCCAGATCAGCATAAGCCGAGGTCAACTCCATGTCGTAATGGCGGACCGGTGTCAGCTGAACCCCGGCGAGCTTGCGGTCTGCGATTTCATTGATCCGCTGCACGAACTCATCCCAGTTATCATTATCAACAGTCAGCCCGGCAGCCTTCCAGTGTCCGCCATACTTTTTCAGCAGTCCCGGCCACTTTTCATTAATCTCATCCAGCGCCTCGATCATACTGAACTCCTCGATGGAGCGGGCCGATGCACGGGTTTCCGTTTCGCCGAAGGCTCCAATGACCGTGGGGCGGTAATAAGCATCTGAAATCCGGGCGGCACCCAGACCGACGATCCCCATATTGAAATCTTTGTCCCGGCAGCAGATGACGGAAGGAATATGTTCCTTCGGAATACTCTCCGCGGCTTTTGTCTGGATAAAAGTTGTCAGGTCTTTCCGTTCCGCGTTTTTTTGATCCACCGCTGCGGCCAGACTGCGTGCATCGGAGAGATTTTCACTCATCATGAGCTCGAAAGAAAGACCGGCCTTGTCCAGCCGTCCCGGCGCATTCAGCCGCGGAGCGATACCGAAACCGATGGTCTGCGTAGAGATATCGGCGATGTGAAAACCCGCAGTTTCCGCCAATGCCTGGATCGCATAACGCGGCTGATTCCGCAGCCGGCGCAGTCCGTCTTTCACCAAAGCCCGATTCTCTTCCGTCATCGGTACGATATCCGCCACGGTACCAATCGCGGCGATATCCGTCCAGTCACGAGCCTCAAAACCGACCTGCGGACGGGCTTCCAGAACCGCTTCCGCGATCTTATACGCAACCCCGACACCGGCAAGGTTCTTTTCCGGATAAGGATCTCCCGGCTGCTTGGCACAGATCACCACATCCGCTTCGGGAATTGTTTCGCCCGGCTCATGATGATCGGAAATGATCAGCTTGAGCCCCAGCTCCTTTGCGTAAAGTGCTTCGGCATCCGAACGGATTCCGCAGTCAACCGTGATCACCAGGTCGATTCCCCGCTCGGAAAGGGCCTTGAGCGCTTCCTTATTCAGCCCGTACCCTTCCTCAAACCGGTCCGGGATATAACTGATCGTGTCAACAGCGCCGATTTTCCGCAGCAGCTGGACCAGGATCGTGCTGGCGGTAATGCCGTCCACATCATAGTCTCCATAGACCGCGATTTTCTCGTGCCGATCAACAGCATCCCAGATCATCCGCACAGCACGCGGCATATTCTTAAACCCGCGTTCCCTGTCCAGCGGATCATCAAGGCTGCCGCTTTGGGTCAGGAAAACTTCCGCCTGACGCCGGGTCGTAACACCGCGGACACGCAGCAGTTTTTGCAGGACACGCGGATAAGCGGCAAGTTCGCTGAGGTCATCAGCAGACATGGCCGGATACGGAACCCAGCGGTACAGAGAAGCCGGAGCGGATTTCGTCACAAAGCCCTCAGGAATAAAAGCGGTTCACACGATGAGCGATGCCGCAGGTCACTTCATAATTGATCGTTCCCCAGGACGCGGCAACCTCTTCAACGCTGATCATCCGCTCACCCTGCTGCCCGATCAGGACTGCCTCATCGCCGATATTGACATCCGGGATATCGTTCAGATCGATCATGCACTGGTCCATGCAGACATTCCCGATCACCGGAACGATCTGACCGTGAACCAGAACTTTATTTCCCTGAACACGGCGGTACCCATCCGCATAACCCACCGGGATCACACCGACGCGCTGCTCGTCCCCATGCGTAGTATAACGGTGTCCGTAACTGATGCCTCTGCCGCCGGGGATCATCTTGACAGAGGTGATCCCGGCTTTCCAGGTGAGCGCGTGACGGAACCCTTCCGGCAGCGTTGCCTCCGGAGACGGATGCATTCCGTACATCGCCTCTCCCGCACGCACCATGTCATATTTTCCGCAGCGGGGATGGAATAAAGCACCGGCAGAATTTGCCGTATGGACCAGTTTGGGACGCAGTCCGTTGGCTTCCGCTTCGGCTACCAGCCGGTCAAACCGATCCAGCTGCCAGTCGGTAGTTTCCACGCCCGGTTCATCGGCACGGGCAAGGTGGGTACACAGCCCTTCTGCCTCCAGATAGCGGGAATCTTTGACCGCCTGCAAAAGCTGCAATCCCTCTTCCGCAGGGAACCCCAGACGCCCCATGCCGCTGTCAATTTTGACGTGAACGCTCAGCGTATGCCCGGTACCGCGCAAAATTTTTTCATACAGCGCGATTTGTTCCAGGTTGAACAGGATTCCGCGAACCTTCAAAATGGAAGCTTCGATGACATTTTCCGGTGGGATCATCCCCAAAACCAGAATTGGTTCCGTGAAACCGGCATTCCGCAGCTCCCGCGCTTCTGTGAAACGGGCAACAGCCAGAAAAACAGCACCGGCTTTTACAGCAGCCCGTGACACGGGGAGAACCCCATGACCATAGGCATCGGCCTTCAATACGGCCGCAACCGGCAGACCGGAAATCTCCCGGATCTGCTTCAAATTATTTTCAATGGCCTGGAGATCAATTTCCAGCCAGTTTTCGTAAGTTTTATTCGCCATGCTCTCTATTTTACACCAATTTTAGGTTTCAGGTTTCAGGTGTCAGTTTTCGGGTGTCAGCAGTCAGTGGTCAGTTGAAAGTTGAAAATGATAAGTTGAAAGTTTTCTGTAAATTCAAGTATTTTGCATGAAACTCAAAACTCCTCGTTTCGTACTTCATACTCTTCACTCCTACAATTGATATCTGAAACCCGAAACCTGACAACTGAAACCTGAAACCCGATACCTGACACCTAAATTCGTTATTGGATTATAATAAATAGTAATTCTTGTCATGACCGGGCTGAATTAACCGGATTTCATGGCAAAATAAGACAGGAGGGTGTAACAGCCATGTATATCATAATGTTTGTTCTTAACGATTCAAAAAAGCTTGATATGATTCTGGAAGGCTGGAACAAAGTTGGAGTTCGCGGCGTGACGATCCTGGAAAGCATCGGCGCCTATCGTGTCCGGAAGCGTATACCCGGACGGTTTGCCTTCACCACAGCCAATTCGGATGAAAACAGTAAAACACTGATGGCGATGGTCGAATTTGAAGACGTTGTGAAAGCCTGTCTGGCAGAAACGGAACGTCTTATCGGTGATCTTTCCGAACCAAATACCGGTATTTTCACCTACTGGCCGGTAACTGAGATCAAGGGGATCCACAAGAACTACAACAAGTAAATAAAGGCTAAAATTTAATATCATGTTTGAATCCATACAAATCGCAGCAACCACAGGCGGCTGGGTCTGGGTAACTTTTGTTGTTGCTGCCGCTCTTATCGTCGTCTCAGCAATGCAGCTCGCCAAATATGGCGACGTTATCGCTGCTCGTACCAAACTCGGCGGAATGTTCATCGGCGTACTGCTCCTGGCAGGGGCAACCAGCCTTCCCGAACTTCTGACCTCCATCAACTCCATCAACATGGGATCTCCGGAACTTTCCGCGGGGAACTTCTTCGGTTCCAGCGCTTTCAACATGTTCATCCTGGCGATCCTCGATGTTTTAGGAAAAGACCAGCGCATCCTGCGCACTTCACAGGGCCGTCATCTGGTCTCGGGTGGGTTTGCCGTGTTTATCTGCACCCTGGTGCTCTTCTTCCTGGTCGCCAACCCGATTCTCACAAAGATGAACTTCAACATCGGCTGGGTTGGGATCGATTCCATCATCATCATGCTCTTCTACGTCCTGGCGATCTACATGATCCAGCAGAGCGAGCAGGATACCGTTTCCACTGAAATGACCGAAGAAGAATTGGCGGATATCCCGAGCCTGAAAATCGGTTTGATCGGTTTTGGTCTCGCCGCTCTGGTCTTGGGTCTGGTTTGTCCTTTCATGGTCCGGGCTGCGGAACAGATTTCCGAGATCACCGGTCTGGGAACCAGCTTTGTCGGTTCCACACTGGTCGCATTGGTCACTTCCCTGCCGGAAATGGTCACATCCATCTCCGCGATTTCCATCGGCGCAGCAGATATGGCCCTCGGCAACCTTTTCGGTTCCAACATGTTCAACATGTTCGGCATCGGCATTGCGGACGTCTTTTACACCAAAGGCCGCTTTTTGGGCACCGTTGACAATTCCTTTATCGTAGTCGGTATGCTCGGTGTGCTGATGACCGCTTTCGGACTGCTCGGCAACATCGTCAAGTTCAAGCGCATCGGCAAAATCATGGACGTAGACTCTCTGATCATGACCATCATGTACTTCGGCGGCATGTATATCCTCTACGTCATGTCCAACGGAATGTAAATCGTTAGCAGTTGGTGGTTGGTAGTTCGTAGTTTTCAGCAGTCAGCAGTTAGTTGTCAGTGAAAATACGCACCAGCCACCAGCAATCAGTTATCAGTGGTCAGTGGGCAGTGGTCAGTGGGCAGTTGCCAGCCACCAGACACCAGCAACCAAACACCAGTCACTCCTTACTTCTTACTTCTTACTTTTTTAAAGTGCTCCCCATGTCAAGGACATTTTTGATTTTGTGGGGAATTAATCCCACAAAATGTGATACAATAGCCGGACTCGGCAGAGGATAGGGCAACGCTGAGGAGCGACCCGAGCGCTGATCCGAGTCACGGGAGGGCG
>JAFPZX010000064.1 GCA_017417055.1 Anaerolineaceae bacterium | reverse complement strand
GCCTGGCTCGGAGAGTCGGTTCGGCAAGGTAAGCTTTTGCTTCATCCAGATCCCTGATCCCGTAATATTTCGCTGTACTGCTGTACCCCAATGCTTCCAGCTGCGGAAAAATATACCATATCCAGTGGCTCCGCTTCCGTCAGCTGCGAATCTCTTTCAGCGCTTGTCCATAATCCCGTTCCTGTGCATCCAAAAATCTCTTCAGCATTGATACCTCTATCCCTGACAATTGAATTATAAACGGAAAACGGGTCCATACTTTCCGCACCATTTTTATATACTCTCGAACATGATTATTAAAGATCGTGATCATTTTTTTAAAGCGGGCTGCCTGTTCTTTAAATGCTCGGCATACAAGTATTAGGTATAGGGAACAGGTGTCATGGCTGCTAATCATCTAAATGAAATTTATTCCTCCCGTGTGAGAGGCGACAAATCAAACATCAACTATGGAAGTCTGATCCGCTGGCGGGTAAAGACGATCCGTGCCGGTAATATGCAGATCGTGAAAGCGTATCCGGCGCATGTGGATTATACCCAGCCGCGGAAGGTGAGAAGCAAGCCGTCACGGGAAGCACAGAAAAAGCTGAATGACCGAAACCGCAGTGAACAATTTCGGCTGCTGCTCCTGACAAACTTTTCCGGGAAAGATCTGTTTGCGACGCTGACATTTGCTGAGGAACCGGAAGATAAATCAAAAGCGCTGGAAAAATTGAAATACTTTCTCAAAAAGCTGCGGAAAGCATCCACCGGGGAGATCAAGTATCTCGGTGTTATTGAAACAATGAACACAGACTGTGATGCGGTACGCTGCCATATCCATCTCGTTATCTCCGCCCGGGATTATGAGGCGATCAAAAAAAGCTGGATCTACGGGAATACCAAGATCCAGAAAATGAAGGACGCCCTGGATGCAGCCGGATATCTCAGCAAGACCTTCGTCACAATGCCAGCAGGGAAACATCACTATGTGCGCTCCAGAAATCTCAAAAATCCCGACATTGAAACGAAAACGCTGGATACAAAGTATTTACCGGATGCCGAGGAGCTGGAGGCGATCATCACCTGTCCGAAAGAATATGCCGCCGTTTTTTATCCGGACTATGAGCTGACCGAAGAGCCGGAGATTCGGCGAAGCAGCTATATGCCCGGCTGCTATGTGAGGATCGAAATGATCTGCCGCGATGATCCGGTAATGATGGAGCCGACACCGCCTTTTGCCAATTCTTCATAGGTATGATACAGTGTCTCAGGCAGGTGTCCGTTTACATCCACAAGCCCTTCCCACGTAGCCGACCGGATCAGTCTGTTCTTTAAGTCTATACTCCCGAGCTTTACCCGGTCAAACAACTTTTTCTCCATGGCCCTATAGCGTTCCTACTCTTGACGTGCGATTGATCGCGTTTTCATTCACGTTCTCGATACTCCATGCCAGCGCATCCAGCATCTGCTGCTTCTCTTCCTGAAGGATTCCGTCCAGCTTCACGGAATCCAGCGGATGGAGTGCCCAGAAATAGCAGTCGGGCAGCTCCAGCCCTGCAAGGAACTCACGTTCTTCTTCCAGATTCTCTTTTTCGGTCGCAGGGAGAAAATAACCTTTTTTGATGTCGTCATCCAGTTTAGTTTCCACGAATGCTGACATTGTATTGATCAGGATCTTATGAGGTTTTATCCTGTTTTCCAGTGCAGCAGAAGCTCTGGCACATTCCAGCCCTCTGCCTTTTCCTGCGGTTCCCAGCATAAGCAGATCACAGTGCCGAATCCCGGCAGTGTTTAACCGTATACATTGCTTTTCAGTTTCATCTGCAGAATACCCTTTGTTCAGGTATTCCAATACATCATTCAGGCCGCATTCAACACCGATATAGAGATCATCTACTCCCGCTTCTTTCAGTCTGACCAAATCCTCGTTAGACTTGGATGCTATATTGTCCGTGCGTGCATACATCGTAAAAACTGCCGCATTCGGAAGATATTCACGTATCAGATCAATGCGCTCCAAAAGGTTCTTTGCTGAAAGAGCAAAAGGATCGGCTCCGACCAGATAAACACGTCTGATTTGTTCGCAATACTTTCTGTAGCTGTTTTTCACGATCTGCAGAAATTTTTCGACTTCTGAAAACGGCAGCATTCTGAAAGGGATGTTTTGATACATATTGCAGAAATGACAGCTGTTGTGCGTACAACCCTCGGTGATTGGGATCAGAAATGTATTTGCCTCTGTTGGCGGTCTGTAAATTGTCCCATTATAAGTCATAGGAATGCCCTCCATCAAAACGCCCGAGTAATATATTCACGGTACTGACGCAGTTTCTTTTCATCATTTCCCTCAATAAACTTCTGAATGAAGGAGAGCAGCTCATCTTTCTCCTCAGGAATACGGCATTTGACATGGAACAGATTTGAGGCATGTTCATTCATAAAGATCGTTTCGTTGGTAAGGCATCTCACCAACTCATACATTTCCTCCAGCTTTTCTGTTTCCGTAGACTCTACATAAAGTCCTTTCTCCATAGCCCTGTACAGTGGTGTTCCGGGAACAACTGTCAGCATGGATGTATTTACCATTGTCATGTGCAGTCTGTCATAGAGCTTCGCGGTAAGCCTGGCATTCGTTGATCCGTATTTATGACCACCTGCTCCGTTCAAAAAATTTACGATATAGGGAAGGCCTGACGCATCAATTTTTTCCAGCTGTTCCCGTGCCTGAGCTGCCGTGTATCCTTTGTTGATCTTTTTCAGCACAGTATCATCACCGGATTCAACGCCGATATAAAGATTCTTATATCCCGCAGCAGCCATGTTTTTCAGCTGATCCACCGTTTTATCATAGAAATTATCAATGCGTGCATAACCGCCGATCGATTGCACGGAAGAAACATATTTGTGGATCAGTTCAGCGGTTTTCATCAGCACATCATAATCCGCTGCAAACCCGTCTGCGCCTTGAAGAAAAATTCTTTTCGGCGCTCCAAAGTAATAGGGAATCTCTTTGATGTCGGACTCTATTTCTTCAATAGAGGATTTCCTGAATTTCTGATCCTTGAAATAAGTGCAGAACAGGCAGTGGTTGTGGGAGCATCCCTGTGTTGTTTGTAAAAATCCGTCAGCTGTCTCATAAGGAGGGCAGTTGATATTGCTTGAAAAGTTCATGCTTACCTCCGTATTTATAATGTTCTCTTATTCCTGCGAAGAGCTGCCAGTCTGTCCATGTCGCTGTGCTGTATAGCGTAATCAAGTGCGGCGATGATTTTATCCTTTCTGCCCTGGAAGTTCGGACCTGTGAGATTTGCCGCGACGGTATGATGCGTGATAAAGATGCAGTCAATATTCAGATTTTCCACAAAAGTCTTCAGTTCCTGCAGCATCTCCTTCTCGGATAGAGGGTCAAATTCTCCCCGCTGAGCTTCTTCAAGCAGCGGTGTGCCCGGAAACAACGTAAGACCGCCGGTTCCGACCAGCATCGGCTTGCACTGGCTGAATATTTTTGCAGAATTTACCGCATGCTCATAACTGTGGGACCTGCCGGCGACCCCGTTCAGAAAAGTCATCCAGTACTCAATGCCGGCTTCTTCCAGTTTATGGCACTGCTCGAGTATATCTTCCGCATGGTAGCCCTTGTGGATACGGTCGAGAGTCCAGTCGTCACCGCTCTCCACACCCAGAGAGATCTCCCTCATGCCGAGGTCCTTCAGCTTTCCCAATTCATCTACGGTCTTATTGTTCAGATCAGAAACGCGTCCCGCAGTATAAATATATTTCATCTTCGGCAGATACCGGTTGATCATTTCAAGTATCGGGGCCATCTTGTCATACGAGAGGACCAGCGGATTTGCGCTCAGCAGTTGAATCGTTTCCGCATCGGGGTCGGTTTCGGCGAGTTCCTTCAGGTCTTCCTCGATCCATTCTGCAGGCGACATTTTAAATGGTATTCCTTTGTACATCGTGCAGAATTTACAGCGATTATGAGTACATCCCTGCGTAATTTCCAGAAGCGGCCAGGTTGGCCAATATGGATTTCGATAAACTGTTCCAGTAAAATGCATAATTCCAATCCCCTTTACAGCAGCTTTTTTTGTTTTATTTTATGTAGTCTGCTTGAAAATTTCAATATGCAAACATATAATATTGTTAAAATTTCTAACAATTACTATATTCTGTAAAAAGGACGCATGGTATGGCGGATATTACAAAACTGTGGATAGCGGATAAAATGCGGGAAATCATGAAGCGAAAACCGCTCAGTAAAATTCGGGTCACGGAAATCTGTGAAGCAGCCGGGATCGAACGGCCGACCTTCTATTATCACTTCACGGATAAATATGACCTGGTAGCGTGGATCTTTTGCCACAAGGCTTATGAGACCGATGTAATTTCAGTTGAGTCATCAGCAAAAGCTATGAGTCAGATGAAGAACGATATCATATTTTACCGCCGGGCATATGAGGACACATCACAAAATGCACTCTGGAAATATATGCTTGAGTACTTCGTTAAACGATATACGGATCTCGCCAAAGAAAAACTGGGAACCGATGTTCTCGACACGCAGATTGCTTACAGTATTCGATTCTATTGTATGGGAGCAGTAGGCATGACACAGGAGTGGGTTCTGAATGATAATGTCACTTCTGCGGAAACTGTTGTTATACTGATGTTTAATTCAATGCCTGAAATTCTCAGGAAAATTTATTTTTAGTTTTACTGCAGGAAAATAATTCTTATATGTGCTTTTTTAGAAAGAAAAAGAATAATCAGGCATCAATAGATGACTCTGATCAAAAATATGATTTCAAGAAACTGCGGAGAGATTTAGAAACTGAGTATACTGTCCAGGGGCAGTTGACTACAGGAGGTTATGGCTATTCGATGGGGATAAAAGCGCGTAAAGCCAGCAATGAGGAACTGCTGAAAATGGCTAAAGAAATGAACTTTAAGTTGGAAAAATACAGTAAGTGAAAGCTTCCCCAAACGGTCTTTTAATAAACATAAATCATCATTCTCATTTGATGGGATGTCGCCAAATCGGTGATTTGTGCGTTTTATATTTCGTTCAGCGTGAAGATAGCGATTCATAAAAATCGAGGGCATGATAATGGATTTGGCATATTCCCGACTGTTTTTTCTCTGTCCGGAAAAGGACATTGTCATCATCGGAAGGCGGAATTCGGGAGACTCATAAACGGAATATTCCGCTGCCAATGTCGGACAGCCTGCCATTTGAGATCGTACGGAAACGGGCAAGGTCACCCGCCCGTTTCCGAATGTCACACAGTTTTTCTGAGCCACTGACCGGCGTTTTACGGTGTGTGATTTTCTGCTGACCAGGTTCCTGCCATTGTGCGGTGATCATATTCTTCAAACAGCGATGCATCGGATTTTTCTGTATTCAGCGGCAGCGGGTCCGACACGGTTTCTCCCTGAACGGTGTAAACCCATGTGTCATAAGCTTTTGGCAGGTCAAAAAACATATTGCCTCCGGCCATCGTGTTTTTTCCCAGTGTCAAGACTGAAAGCGAATTGCAACCTGAAAACATCGGTTGAATATCTTCCAAATTAGATGTATCCCAACCGCTCAGATTCAGAGATTTCAGCGAACTGCAGTCTTTGAACATAGCCGTCATCCCGGTCACGGCGGACGTATCCCAGCCGCTGATATTCAGACCGGTCAGTGAAACGCAGCCCTGGAACATTGAGTACATATCCGTCACTGATGAAATATCCCAGCCGTTCACGTCCGGACCGGTCAGCGAAATGCAGTTATCGAACATCCCGCTCATACTTGTCACGGCGGACGTATCCCAACGGCTCACATCCGGATCTGTCAGTGAAGCGCAGTTGTTGAACATCCCGCGCATGCGGGTCACATTGGAAGTATCCCAGCAGCTCACATCCGGATCTGTCAGGGAACGGCAGCCATCAAACATCGATGTCATATTCGTGACGGCGGAGGTATCCCAGCTGCTCACATCCAGAGTCGTCAGCGAGCTGCAGCCCGCAAACATTCCGCTCATATCCGTTACACCGGAAACGTCAAAATTAGCCAGGTACATTTCCCGGACATAAGGAAAACCGTCAAACAGATCTCTGCCGTCTTTGATCCGGATGGTATCGCTCACCTTTACGGTCCGGTATTTCGGATCGTTTTGGAAAACCGAACCGCAGTCTTCCCATACCGCTTCTGAAGCCGGATCCGCCTTCGAAAAAGTGACGGTATCGCCCGATACTGTGTACTTCACGTTCACACCGCAGGTGCCTTCTCCGGCAGACTGATTTTCGGCCGCTGCGCCGGCGTTTTCGCTGACGGACCAGGTTCCTGCCATCGTGCGGTGATCATATTCTTCAAAAAGCGAAGCATCAGATTTGGCTGTATTCAGCGGCAGCGGGTCCGACGCGATTTCTCCCTGAGCGGTGTAAACCCACGTGTTATAGGCTTTTGGCAGGTCAAAAAAGATATTTGCTCCGGACATTGAATCCTTTCCCAGCGTTATGACTGAGAGCGAATTGCAGCCTAAAAACATCCCTTCCCACTCATAAGTGTCATTGACATTGGAAGTGTCCCAGTCACTAAGATCCAGATCTGTCAGCGATCTGCAGTCTTCGAACATTGAGGACATATTCGTCACATCGGAAGTATCCCAGCCACTCACATCCAGGTTTGTCAGCGATCTGCAGCCATAGAACATCGAAACCATTTCGATCACATTGGAAGTATCCCATTTACTCAAATCCAGGCTTGTCAGTGAACCGCAGTTCGCGAACATTGCATCCATATCGATCACATTGGAAGTATCCCAGCTGCTCACATCCAGACTGGTCAGCGAGCTGCAATTACTAAACATGCTATGCATACTGATCACGCCGGAAGTATCCCATCCGCTCACATCCAGATCTGTCAGCGAACTGCAGTCTGCGAACATTCCGGTCATATTCGTAACATCGGAAACGTCCAAATCGGACAGGTACATTTTCCGAACATAAGGGAAGTCATAAAACAAGCCTCCGTCGCTCTCAACCCGTAAGGTATCACTCACCTTTATGACCCTGTATTTTGGTGCGTACTGAAAAACATCACCGCAGTTTCCCCAAACCGCTTCGGAAGCAGGATCCGCTTTCGAAAAAGTGACAGTATCGTTCGACGTTGTATACTTCACATTTGTGCCGCAGGTACCTTCTTCGGCATAAACATTTCGGGAGCAAAGGCACAGCATCAGAAGCCAGATCCGGATACAAAGTTTTTTCATATAATCTCTCCTATAATTCCGCCTGCCGATAATTTGCGGCTTACATCCTGAACGTTAGCGGAATTAAAAAATATTTTATCACGCTGCGTCCGCCTGTGTGTAATTACAGCCCAAACATTATACGCAAAAATTTCATGTTTTTCCCTACAGGCGGAAACTGTTGCCTTTGCCGGCGGAGCACCGTTTTACGGGAAGATTTCTCCTCATTTATCCCGATATTCATCACAGTGTTTCTGTTTTCCGGTCCGGATCCAGGTTTCCGGTTTGCTGCCGGACATGCTTCACAGAACACAGGTGTAAGCAATTGCCTGCGTGACCGGAACACCGGAGAAGATGATAAAAGATAATTTTCCGTTACAAATTCATATTTGACGAGATCAATACAAATCGCAGATAGTGTAAACGATGACGGGCTGTTTCATTTCCATGAGAATCCAAATCCGGAATGCCCAATAGGCAAAAACATTCATAAGGCGATGGATTCAAAACTGGAAAGAGTTCAAAAGTGTATGGAAGATAAAATGAGGAATATCACCATTACTGATGTTATGTCGGATATTCAGAGTGAATTAAAAAAGAACTAAAATAACGCCTCCGAGCCGATTCGGTTAGGAGGTGTTATTGCATCTATGAAATTTTAATTCTTTTCTGTGCAGATTTCGTTATAGAATGAGCCGAACAGAATTGTTTTCAATAGAACAAAACTTGCAATAAAACATTCATACTCAAATGCGCTGTTTATCACATCCTTAGCTGAATGCTCCGGAAAACGATTAATGCTTTCTCCGGATGGGGGTAGTGATGAATGCTCATGTGGCAGCTGACGCCGTCAAAAGCTTCATCCGGCAGCGGCATTTTTTCCGCATCCCCCTCAACGATATCCGCACAGGAAAGTCTCTCCCTGCTTCGACTGACCATTTCTGCCGAATAGTCCAGTCCGTGAATCGTGATTTCCGGAGCAGCCGCATGAAGATATGCCAGAAAAGCACCGTTTCCGCATCCGATATCGATATGATTTGTCACCTTGTGATCCAGCAAAACTGCAGTGGTGGCTTTATAATCATGGCTCCAGTAACCGTTCCGGTTTATCCCCGTACTGGAATGTCCGTTGAAATACTGTCTGGATTTCGCTTTATCGTCCATAAGAACCTTTTTTCCCTTTTGCCGTTTTCTATTCGGTCCTTTATTTGAAGTTGGCCAAGCGGTTGTTTATCTTTGGCAGTATTCAGGTAAAAAAATTTTCTGCAGATGATGTATGTGAACATTGCCAAACCTCAATTCCATGATGCATCCTCCTTCTTTTCAATAGCTTCTGCTGCCAATACAATGATTTGTAAATAGAATCCGAATGATGCAAGTTAGTTAATATTAACTTCTCTGTATTTTATTACAAATTTTTGTAAATGAAAGATTGTCGTTATTAATCAGCTAATGAAAATCTATTACAAGTATAAAGAGTAAATACTTGTCAGCTTTTTGGTACTTATTCTCAATAATTAGCTATAATTCAGAAAGGTTATTATTAACTAACCTTATGTATTAAAATAACAACGCAAGGATGGGATGAGTATATGTTTCAAAAAAAAATATCATTAAAAGCAGTAATGCCTGCATTTTTTTCACTTTTGCTTCTCTTCGGGACTGCAACGGTGTTCCATCCATGTGAAATGAAAGAAGACGGAACATGGATGCATTGCCATGATGTTCAAACTGCTGTTAAAACCGGTTCGATCATCCTTACAGTTTTTCTGTCCGCTGCGGCAGTTATAAAAAACAGATGGGTAAAACTGATTGGTTACGGATTTGCGGTAATCGGTGCGGCAGTAATGTTTTTCCTGCCCGGTGACATTATGCAGATGTGTATGATGCACACCATGCGCTGCTATGCCGTGATGAGGCCTTTTGTCCGAATCATGTGTATATTGACTGCGGTTTCAGCAGCATTTCTTTTGATCAGGATCTGCAAAAACAAATAAAGATATATGTTTTTATTGCGTCAGGTTCCCATCAAAAACATCAAAGCCCATCCGGTCAGATTCGGCATTTTAGCCGCACTGACAATGCTGCAGCAAATTTGTCTTTTTACAGGGCTGGCATTGGTATTATCCCTTCGGCAGGAACTTGAGTTAGCGCAGTCACGGCTTGGCGCTGATGTTCTGATCTATCCATCTCAGGCGATGAGCAAAATATCCAAAGACGGCTTGCTGATGCAGGGTACGCCGGTGGAAGTTTACAAAAACCGCTCGATGCTTTCCCGGATCGATGACTGCGATCACATTAAAGGGCTTTCCTGGCAGATCTATATTTCCGACGGAACGTATAAAATCACCGGGTACGAACCGGAAACAGATTTTGTCATTTCGCCCTGGCTGTCCGAAGGCTCACGGTTTATTCCCTCTGAAGGTTCAGTGGTTGTTGGTTCCGGAGTCTCGGTCCCCGTAAATGACCGGCTGACAATATTCCGGAAGGAATGGCCGGTTTCAGGACATCTCCTTGAGACCGGTTCGGAACTGGACAATATGATTTTTGTCAGCATGGATACGCTTCGAATGCTTCTTCAGGCCTCTGAAGAAGCGGGGAACTCAAGCTTTCTGAAAATTGATCCCAAAACAATGTTCTCTGCCGCATTGGTGAAAGCGGATGATAAACAAAATGTGGAAAGCGTGACCAACTGGATCAATATATATATCCGAAGGGTTACTGCCATCCGCAGTGACGCAGCCCTGGCAAAAACAGCCGCGGACATTCAGAAACAGTCAGCATCTGTCTTTTGTATCGCCGGTGTTTTATGGGCTGTTTTGCTCCTTGCGTTGTTGATCGTCCAGAGTATATTGATGAAACAGCGCCGCAAAGAGCTTCATGTCTGGTCTGTGATCGGAGCTTCAAGAAAGAAAACAGAAGCCGTGATTTTTCGGGAGGCTTTTATCACGCATGGATGCGGAGTCTGCGCAGGAATATTTGTCTCATTCGTGCTGTATTTTCTTCTCTGTGAAAAACTCTTCCCTGAAACCGTGCTCTCCGTATCCGCGCTGATTCTGATTTCACTTGGAGCCGGCCTGGTCATGACAGCAGTCGGATGTTTGAGCGCATGCGCGGCGGAAAGAAATGTCCTTAAAACAACAGAAGGCCAGATGCTGCTGAACATATAAAGGAGTCTTTTATGGTTTCGTTACGGAACATTCCTATCAAAAATCTCAAAAGCAATCCCGGGAAAACCACCGCGATCCTGATCTTTACGGCACTTATGGCCGCCGCAGTGTTTGGCGGCACCCTGATCGTCAGGGGAATGCAGCAGGGACTTGCAAATGTCCGCACGCGCTTGGGCGCTGACATTCTGGTGACGCCTGCGGACGCAAAAAACGAATTTGACGCACAGACTTTCCTGATCCAGGCTGAGCCCGGATACTTTTACATGGATGCTTCTGTGCTGAATGAAGTCCGTGCTGTTGAAGGTGTAGATAAAGCCTCTCCGCAGCTGTTTCTGGCTTCAGCAACCGCAAGCTGCTGTTCGGCAAAGCTGCAGATCATCGCGTTTGACCCGGATACGGATTTTACCATCCAGCCCTGGATCCGTGAGACCTTCGGAGGAGCACAGAAACTTGGCTTATTGGATGTGATCGTCGGGGCCAACGTTACGGTTTACGATGATTATATTCTTCGCCTGTATAACAATGACTGCCGCGTGATCGGTCAATTCGCGCCAACTGGTTCTACGCTTGACAATGCGGTCTATACCAATTTTGAGACGATAAAAGTTTTGATCGACTCCTCATTTGACACGAAACTTAATAAATATCAATCTTTTGATACAAATGACGTGATTTCCTCTGTCATGATCAGCCTGAAAGACGGATATGATGCAGAGAATGTCGCGGAAACAATTGAGAGCACTATCAGCGGTGTCAGCACAGCTACTTCAAAAAAGATGGTTTCAGGTATTATTGAATCGCTCAACAGCATATCCGGAACGGTTCGAGCATTTATCGTGATTTTCTGCCTGCTTGGAACATTGATGACAGTACTGCTTTTCGCACTGATGATCAGTGAACGCAGAAAGGAATTTGCGTCACTCAGCATTATTGGTGCCAGTAAAAGAATCCTTTACAGAATGGTTGCAGAGGAATCAGCTTATGTCAATTTGACGGGAGGTTTGCTTGGCATCATCCTGAGTGCTGTTTTGGTCCTGGGATTCAGCAATCTGATTGGACAAAAGCTTGAAATCGGGTTTGCACTGCCGGATGCGGGTCAGATCATTATCTTTGCACTGTTCACATTGGGTCTCGTTATGCTTGCTGCAATTCTTTCCGCTTTGATTGCGGCCAAACAGGTGAGCAGTCCTGACACCGGTCTCATATTGAAAGAAGGTGAATAAAATGGCTTTAACCGCAAAATCGATCCGAAAAGATTTTTACAGAGCAGGGAAAAACAGCAATATTTTTACCGCTGTTCAAATGCTCGATATAGAACTGGAACAGGGAAAAATGATTGAGATCACAGGACGGTCCGGGAGCGGAAAAAGTACCCTTTTGAATATGCTGGCAGGAATACTCAGACCAACTTCCGGCCGGATATTATTGGATGAGGTTGATCTTTACGCATTAGATGACGAAAAACGCTCCCGTCTGCGTAATGAGAAAATCGGTCTGATTCCACAGGGACACACGGCCTTGCTTGGACTGACGGTTCTGGAAAATGTTCTGCTGCCTGCGGTTCTTTACAGCAATGGCCCCGCTCCTGAACTGCGTGCCGTAGATCTGCTTGGACAAGTATGGCTGACGGAGATGGCAAATGAAAAACCAAATGCGCTGTCAGGCGGTGAATTGCGCCGCATGGCGGTTGCCCGTGCGCTCCTGATGCAGCCAAAAATTATCCTGGCTGATGAACCCACTGCCGGATTGGATGAGGAAAATATCATCTCAGTCATGGGGCTGCTTCGCAATGCTGCGGATAATGGTGCTGCTGTGCTGTTGGTGACACATGAGAATGAGGCCGCTCAGTTTGCCGATGAGATCCTTCACATGGATGGCGGACGTTTCATCTGATTGGGCAGGAAGAATTCCCTGTGAAAAAAGTCCAGAAATCTTTTTTCTTGTTATTATTGATTCCCGGGACAGTTATACTTATCGGAATGACTGTTTTTTATGCGTACCGGGAGAAGATATACCGATCCGCCCTGGAACAGTTTGAGTCCGGTGACAATCAGAAATCCTATGAGCTTTTCAGTTCCCTCCGGAATTATAAGGACGCGGAACATTATCTGGAACAAATACTGAAAGCAGATCCGGTACTTGCGTTTCGGTCCGCAGAGAAAGGTGATGAGGTCATTTTCGGCCGTTATGAACAGGATGATCGGCCTGACAATGGGCCGGAACCAATTCGCTGGTTCGTGCTGGACCTCATAGAGGACAAGCTCCTTTTGCTCAGTATTGCCGCACTCGACGGGAAGCCTTATCATACAGAATCCTTTGAACCGGTCACATGGGAAAACAGCACACTGCGTTCCTGGTTAAACAGCAGTTTTTACGAGACCGCTTTTGAACCTTCAGAACGGGCTTTGATTCCGGTTGTTCTGAATCAGAATTCCGATCAATCTGCTGTTGGCACAGAAGGCGGTGCTGATACAAGGGATCGGGTTTTTCTCCTGAGTGAGACAGAAGCCTCGATTTATTTTGGCAATGACCTGGATCAGGATACGGTAGGAAAAGTATACGCTTCGGAATATGCCTCCCGACAGGGCGTTGAGGTTGATGATGAGGGTGCTGTTTCCTGGTGGCTTCGCTCCCCGGGTGTTTATCCCTACAGTGCCCAATTTGTTGACCAGCAGGGTAAACTCTACCTCAGCGGAGCCTATACAGACATTGACTATCAATTCGCCGTCCGTCCCGCCATATGGGTGAATCTGAAGTAGGAAAACCTCTCGTACTTCGTTTTCTCTTACCAACCAAAGATCCTTTTTTATATTTTCTTAATGTAGCTCCAGCTGCCTATAGATCTTCCTTCATATTCAAAGTGTTTTTCGTCAAAAAGGGAGAAATTGTGGTTTTCATAAAATCTGCGGTTGATTTCGGAATTTGTAAAAAGGGATAAGGTTTCCCCTCCCGCATTTTTCACATAGGGAATCAGGAAATCATTCAAAAATCGGCTGCCGATTCCTTTGCCTTCTTCAGCTTTTGCTACGGTCAGAAGACTGAGATACCAGTTCTTTCCGGCAAGTTCATGACACGGAGCAGAGGCTTGCATTTCCATCGTATGCCATGCATTTACCTGCCTGAGTCCACCGGTAAGCAAAACACGCACCCAACCGCGTCTGATGTATTCAGCATCCGAAGGTTTTTTGAAATCCGGTGCGCATAATTGAGCAACAGCAGCAATATGGCCATCTTCCCGGGCTGTCAGAAAGACTGCGCCGGGTTTGTCATAATTTGCATGAAATTCCAGCTGCAATAATGTGCCCAAAAAACATTTTCTTCGCTTATCATTGGGAATATAGATGCTGAAGTACTCATAATCATAAAACGCTTCTGCGGCAAGTAATGAACATTCATTCAATTCTTCACGAGCCATTTTCTTATACACAGTCATATTATCAACCTCTTATATCCAAAGATAAAAGCTGCTTTTTGGTACAAATTTCATCGTTAATCCCGGTTTCGCTTCCTGATCATTGAAACACACGAAAACAGACACGTTTGTTCGGATTGTTCCGCACAAAGTGCCGAATGTGTATCGTATGTTTGGCAGGGATCAGAAGAATCGTTTCCAGACGGCGATGGCGTTGGAATTGAGCAGGATCTCATCGATATCCAGACCGGCAGGGCAGATGTTCCGACAGGCGAGAGATTTCCCACAGCCTTCATATACATGGAGGCGATACTGGTCTGTCATGGCTTTCTTTTGTGAGTTCGGCAGCTGCGCCAGTAACCGTGCCATGGGAACAGCTGAGGCGGTCCCGGTGAATTTGCCGTCGATGTGGAAATTAGGACAGACCTCCAGACAGCAACCGCACTGCAGACAACGGGAAGCTTCATAGGAGACAGACATGGCTTTATCTTTGCCCTTTGCGTCTGACTCAAACCAGAGCCGCAGGGTCTTCAGGTTTTCAAACATTACGCTGCGGTCCACCATCAGGTCTGCGATGACCGGGAATTTCCGAAGTGGTTCGATTTTAACAACACCCTTGAATTCGCTCAACCGTGCTCCACAGGCCAGCCGCGGTCTGTTGTTGATGACCATAGCACAGGCACCGCATTTTTTTTGCAGGCAGGAGCATTCCCAGCGGACCGGTGCTGCCGGTTTTCCTTCGGCATCACGCAGATCTTCCTGTTCGTTCAAAGCTGTCAGCGCAGAAGCAATGGAATCATCAGTACTTTTCGGATCATAATTAAAACGCTGCCAGTAAGGTTTTTCATCTTGATTTTTTCGGCGCAGAATCAAAAGTTCAGTCATTATTCACTTCCTTCCCAATCGCCGCAAAATGATGAACGATCTCACCGTTTTGCATCTGTACGATTGAAGTATTGCGAAAATGTTCATCGTCCCGATCCGGATAGTCCGTCCGGGTGTGAGCACCCCGGCTCTCGCGTCTCTCCAGTGCGCTCAGCAGCATGGCTTTTGCCAGCAACCGGCGGTTGATTTCCATCTGATTTTGTGGCATTGGAAGAGAATCCAATTGTTCTGCTGCCTTTTTCAGATCAGTCTCATTCCGAAGAATACCAAGTCCGCTGAGCAGCACATCGCGAAGCTGTTTTGCATAGAGAGGAACGTTCTCACTCCACACCGGTGCGTTATCCGGCGTTTCACCGGACTGAAAATCACTCATCTCAGCTGCTGCTGTCTCTGCCGCAGTTTTACCGCCAAATATGGCACCCAGGGTAGAGTTTCCGCCCAAACGGTTTGCGCCGTGATACTGACAGGCACACTCTCCGGCAGCATAAAGTCCTCCAATATTGGTATGGTGGAATTTATCTACAAAGATTCCACCCATGAAGTAATGAATTCCCGGTGAAACCGGAACCGGTTCTTTGGCCGGATCAAGGGCAAGATAATATCGGATCTCTTCTCTCAGATCAGCCAGTTTTTCCTTCCATGTCTGTTTGGAAAGGCCGCGGAGGTCCAGGTAAACCTGACGTTCGGTCGAGTCATCGTGCATGACATAATACATCTCACGAGAAACAACATCACGCGGCATCAGATTTCCCAGTTCAGGATATTTTTCTTCCATGAAATACCAGGGTGAACCATTCCGTTCCACAAACAGGCGTCCGCCTTCCCCTCTGGCTGCTTCGGAAATCAGCATGCGCTTTTCCGGTATCTGCACGGTAGTCGGGTGATATTGAATAAACTCAAGGTTCGCAAACGCCACACCCTGTGCAAAAAGAGCCGCAGCAGCATTGCCGGTATTCGCTGTTGTACCGGTGGTCATTCCGGGAAAGAATCCGTTCAGCCCGCCGGAAGCAAAGATGACCGGCCCGGGTAGAAAAAAGATTACGCCGTTGTGATCATCCCGGATCCATACACCCCGACAGCTCCCATCTCGGACTGAAAGGGAAACAAATTCATGATGGCTGAGACGGTGGATCAGCCCTGAGACTTCATATTTCCGACACTCATCAATGAGGGCTGTCATCAGAACTTTTCCGGTGCTGCTTTGCGCATAGGCAGTGCGTTTTTTCTTCTGTCCGCCGAAATTGCGCTGGATCAACCTGCCGTCTTTGCGGTGCAGCGGTGTGCCGAGACGAACGAGCCATTCCAGCAGCTCCGGTGCGTGATCTGTGAGATTTTTGACTGCTTCCGGATCTGCCAGATCACAGCCGGCATGCAGGGTATCCGCGGCATGTTCCGCAGGAGAGTCATTTTCTCCCATGGCGTCCATGGCACCGTTGATGCCGCCTTCTGCCATGACCGATTGTGCCCGTTCTGAAGGCTGAAAGGAAATCAATGTGCTGGATATGCCTTTTTCGGCAAGATGGATTGCCGCTGAAAGTCCTGCCAAGCCCGCTCCGATAATTTTGATCTGTTCCATATTCAGCACCTCAAATCCGCTGCCAGCGGAAGTAATAAACAATAAATGCCGCTATGCAAATAATTAATACGATCGAAAGAATCACAAGAATATCCGGCAGAAAACGTCTCAGCGATCTTGCTCCGATCGCGATAAACAAAGGCCGAATATTTGTCAAAACGTGCAGTGCGATGGAAACCACAAACAGAATCTGCATAATCGTTTTTGCTGTGGTAAACGGTTTGAGCTGAAGATTCCCATTGACCGTGTTGCTGAAGGCAAACATGTGGAAAAAAATCAATACCATAATTGCGGCTCCGCTGATGCGCCTTGCCCAGAAAAGAGCATTTTCCCGAAAATAGGGAGCTCCTGTCTTGCGCCACACCCGGATCGAATCAATCGTAAGCCTGATCCCGATGGCCGCATGGATAAAAATCAGCACGGCACAGATGCGGGCTGTAACTTTCATCACCATGACATTGTTGGCGCCGAACAGCTGCAGTGAGCCAAAAATCGCATGATCCAGGAACAGGATCATGATCAGAACTGTCAGTATGGCGTTAAATTTTCTCATCTTTAAAATAAAGGAGACTCATCAGCTCCTTCTCCTGTTACCCATTCATTTTTTAGCTTTCACTTTGAATAGGTATCACAAGTATATCAGGATTTTCGAATACTTCCGTAATATTGCATACTTCAGCGATCTCTTTTGAAACAATAGCTGTATCAAAATAAGCATTTTCGACTTTGGCTGAAAACAGCAGACTGTTCGGTTCCGAGCGGAGCTTCATCTGGTTTTCAGCCAGCCGGGCCTGATAGCGCTCCGCGAGCTGTTTCCCCGTGACATCTGCCGCAAGAACCTGACATGATACGTCTTCAAAAATGACCCCCACCGGTTTTTCGGTAAAGAAATTTTTCCATTCGTTTTCTGTCCCGTTCCGGTACTTCCTGTTCATTAAAATGTAAAAATTTCCGGAAGGAGAATCCGGAACTTCGAGGCTTGCCCCTGTGACCGCATCCACTCCGTTATGGAACACGGGCGTCCAGTCGGCAATAAACAACGCCGGAATCGCGAGAATAAATAATACTGTGAGTGTGAATAAAACGTGTTTCATGTTACCGGTGGACAGTGTTCAATGGTCAGTGGTTGGTGGCCAGTGGTCAGTTTTTACAAATCACCAACCACTGGACACTAACTACTTACTACTAATTTTTCGCCTGGTTCAGGGCGTCAGTCACGGCTTCCTTAAACTCGTTATATGAAATCGTGGCTCCGGAGATGCCGTCAACCTTTTTCAGGTCTCCGGTCGCAGCAAGCTGTTCAGCATATTTCGGACAGGCCAGACGGGCACGCTGGGCACGGTTGTAAAAATCCTGATTCGCTACTTCTCCGTCTTTTTTACCGTAGTTTTCGTCTTTCAGCGTTCCGTCCAATTCGTACGTGTTGTATTCACAGGCAGTGATCTTGTTATCTTTCAGTGTAAGATTCACAACACCATAACCGGCACCACTGCCATCATCCTCACCTTCATACATTGCGCTCTGTCCTGTGTATGTACCATCTTTATACGAGGCCGATCCCCCACAAGCCGCAAGTACAATCACCAATAAACCCAACATCAATAATTCAGCAATTCTTTTCATAATCAACTATCCCTATTCATGAAGCAGAAGCCAGTGATAAATATCGAACATCAGGATATTATCCAACGACTAACACCCAAAATCTAATATCTAAAACCTTATTTTCCAAAATTCTCATTCTGCACATCCTTGGAGATCTTTCCATGATCCAGGGTGATAACACGCTGCGCCACATCGCCGACTTCCGGATCATGCGTCACAACGACCAATGTCGTGCCTTCATTGTGCAGCTGCTGGAAAATGTCCAGAACGATATTTTCATTGGCTTCATCCAGGTTGCCTGTCGGCTCATCCGCAAGAACGATCTCCGGGTGGTTGATGAGAGCGCGCGCAATGCAGACACGCTGCTGCTCACCACCGGAAAGCTGACTGGGCAGATGGTATGCACGTTCCTTCAGTCCGACACGATCCAGCGCTTCCAGCGCTTCCTTCTCATCCGGAATACTGTGGTAATACTGCGCGACCATCACGTTTTCCACTGCGGTCAGGTAATTGACCAGATGGAACTGCTGGAAGATCAAGCCAATTTTGTCGCGGCGGATTTCGGTCAATTCCTTCTTCGTCAGTTTGGATATATCTTTGCCGTCCAGAAGAACCTGTCCAAGTGTCGGTTTATCCATACAGCCGATGATGTTCATCATGGTACTTTTTCCGGAACCGGAAGGCCCCATGATCGCCACCCATTCACCGTTATCGATACTAAAATTAATGTTATCCAGGGCTTTCAAATCCCCGTAAATTTTTGAAATTCCATGCAATTCCAGTAAACTCATTTTCTACTCCTCTGCATCCCGTTTTATTCACCTTTCAAAACCAAAGCCGGATCCACTTCCGTCGCACTGCGTACCGGGAAATAACAGGCCAGTCCTGTCACTAATATGGAAACGATAATTGTCAGCGGAACCAGTGCAAACTGGAAAGTGATCGAAGAACTGAACACTTCCCGGCTGACGTATTGAGCAAATGCGAAGCCAAGAATTACGCCTAAGATGCCACCGATCAACCCCAGCAGCAGTCCTTCGCCCATGAATTCGGCAACAATGCTCCGGTCGGAAGCGCCAAGCGCCTTACGGAGACCGATCTCTTTCCGGCGTTCGGTCACGACAGCATTCATGGTGGTTGCAACGCAAATCATGGTCAGGATCAACACAACAATCGTCACTAAAAGAACCAGTGACTGCAGCTTCGTCAGCACCGCGGTCTCCGATGCGGTAACACGTTTGACCAGACGGGGTGAAACTGCACTAACATTCTTCTCAATTTCATCAATATAACCCTGAAGAACATCACCTGATGCTGAAATGCTCAATTCGGCAAGGTCTATGCGGCTCGGAACTCCTGTCAGTTCGATGTCGGCACTTTCACCGGTCAGATCAGCCATATCCTCGAGAGTCATATAAACATACTCTTCTTCGGAACCGCCGGTTTCCAGAATCCCGGTGACCTTCATGTCCGTACCGAAATTAGGGGTATTGCTGTCATCTTCTGCATTTGAATAGACCACCGCAACCGTATCCCCCGGTTTCAGTCCAAGTGTATTCGCGGTATCCTGACCGACAAGGATCTCATTTATCCCGGACGGCCACTCACCATCGATCAGCCAATATGGGCTGGTAGCCTTTGCCCCTTCAAAATTCGTAGCGGCGACCATCACCGGCTGTTCATGAATACGCACTGTTTCATAACGGTACGGTGTAACACCGATCAGGTTTGCTTTATCAATATAGGAAGCGGCTTCTTCAATCAATGGCATAGAAAGCTTCACATCTGCCTGCGCGGGAACGAAAATCATGTTCGCACCGTAATTACGCATCTGTGCGCCCATCTGCCGGGGAACATCACGGTAAATCGTCACGAGTCCGGAAAGAATCGTCCCACCGACAGCGATAGCAAGCAGCGCAACCAGCATACGGGAGCGTCGGCGCATCAGGGAAGCTGTGATCATCTTTAGAAACATTTTTCGTTTTGACATGTTTATCCTCCCTTAGCGACCATGAAGAACTTCCGCCGGGCGAAGCCGCAGCAACATGTTGATCGCGGGGATACTGCCAACCAGCGTCACAAGCGCAACCAGTACGGCCACCAACGGGATTACCATCGTTTTCATTTCAATAGCAGAGTTGAACACGGTGTGTCCGATGATCTGAGCAAATCCAAACCCCATAAAGTACCCGATCACACCTCCGATAACAGCTGTAATCATCACTTCTGTCAGGATCAGGATCGTCACAGAGTTGTCCGTGGCTCCGATTGCCTTCATCAGCCCCAATTCCTGGGAGCGCTCCATCACGGAAGCTGTGACCAGGTTGGTGATACCCAGTGCTGATCCAATCAGGCTTAGAATAGTGATGAGGACCATCAGCAATTCAGTCTTTTCCATGATTGCGCCTTCAGATTCGGCGACCTGACGAACAGGAGAAGCAGCAGAATCCGTGATGACTTCCTGGATCTGATAGGAGATCGAGCTGACATAAGCAGTACAGTACCAGAGCTCGTATTGCGCAATTGTCAGCGAGTTCGGATCTTTGGCGGCTTTGGCTGCCAGCTCATTGTCCGGTGTGGTGAGCGCACTGACCTCAATACTGCTCACGTAACCTTTGGCATCGCAAAGGTCCTGGACGGTATGCAGCGTGGTGTAGATCTGATCATCCTCTTCGCCACCGGCATCGAAGATGCCGACGATGTTCAAGTCTTTTTTCCCGTACTGTGTGGAGGCGGAAAGAGTATCGCCAACCTTATAACCATGCAATTTTGCCAGCTGCACACCTACCATACAGGCATTTTCACCGCTTTCATTCTGTTCATTCAGCCAGGCTCCGGAAGTGATGTCCCACCATGAGCGCAGGGATTGAACCCCTGCATCCAGACTTTCACCGGTCGGCAGGTCCATATGATGGTTGAACCAGGTGCCGACCATTTTTGCGGTACTGCCATCAGCCAGCGTGACCTGGGTATCAATAAATGGAGCAAAGTCAACAATGTTGAAAGCCCAGAAAATGGTCTTGATTTGTCCAAGTTCACTTTCAAGCAGATAAGCTTTTGTTGTGCTGTCAGACCCATCTTCCAGCTCATAGAGGTTGTTCAGTGCAGCAGTTTCCTTCGGAACCACCGTAATGTTTGCCCCATAGGTCTTGAGTTCCTGATTGATCTTATCCCCTACGTCAAGCATCACATTCAGCATAGCAGTAGCAAGAGAAGCACCGAGTGCAATTGTCAGGGAGATCATCAACATTTTCTTCTTTTGACGGGTGAAAGCACCCCAAATCATTCTGAAAAACATATCATCCTTCCTTCTTCCCTGATCAGGATTTGAAATCTTTTTCGTGTTCAAGCAATATGTATGTCGGAACGATGATGTAACCGTTTTCGATTTTATAATCGATCACTTTCGGGTTGCATCCGCCTTTGAAGCCAATCGTGTTAATATTCATCACCACATCACAAAGCTTGCAGACGATTTTTCCGTTTTTCTCGTAATAACCCGTTTCTCCGCAAATATCACAGGCATCCAACCCGATCCCGTAGGAGGAAGAATTTGGCTTTTTGATGACGATAAAGCGGATCTGCACTCCGTTTTCAGAAGTCCAGGCAAAACGGTGCAGGTGACCGTCCGCGACCTGTTCAAATGAGACCCATACCGCGTCATCTTTGATGAGTGCATCTTCAATGGGGGAAAGTTCGACTGTCTGTGTGCTGAGAAATGTGAACCAGGTCATGCAAAGAACCGTTACGATATAACACAGAACATTTATTACAGACCAGCGGCGGTTCCTGAAATTTTCTGCCAGCAGCTTGCGTTTTTCCGCAGGATTTTTATATGGTTTCGTTATTTTAAAACTGCGCAGAAACAGAGTAACCGGAATGACAAGCGTCAGCAGCAGGACCGCATAAATAAACAAATTACTGTTGTTGGTCGTGAACTTTGCCGCCACAAATATATCGTGAGCAATTGCTTTGTCAGTGATCACACGCGTCGCACGGAGCGTATCCAGGCCACGGATCACGCGCTGAATCGCCGTGATGATCAGCACGATGTCCAGAATTCCGCAGAGAAGGTTCTGTGAGATCTTTTTACAGAGATATTTCACTGCCAGGAATGCCAGCAGGGCAACTATCCATCCTGCGAACCATCCAATGAAACGGGTAAAAAATGCCGTTGAAAGAACAGAAGCACCATTCAGATTGAAACTGAACGGATAAGCCATCACGTCCGGAAAAGTGTAAAAAATGGACGTAAAAGCGATGACAGCCGCGCTGATGGCGGCTCCAAGCGGAGCTTTACGCAGCAGCGGCTTGATTGTGAAAATCAGGAACAGGATAACTCCCGCAGTGAAAACAGCAAAAACACGCAGATTCCACATGCCGGTATGAATTTTTGCTGTAGTGTTTTTGATGACAGCCATAGCTGCCGCACCGGCAATCCCCAGCAGAGAACCACCCAGCAAAATGTATTTCCCCGTCCTGTTTCCGAGCTCATTGATAAAGGCAAAGAGCATCCCGACTGTTATCGCAGTAACGATCAGGTTTTCGGTAACAAGAATCAGATATCGAAGCATGGAGCTTCCTCCTTTATATATATCCCGGGAATCCTTTTCTTCCCGAGATCTGCAGATAGAAACAACTGATTCTGTTTCCATCTGCAAATTTCGTAAAGAATTTTTCCGATAACCACTGAAACCTCAAAATCCAGCAGATACTTTTCGGGTGATCCGCTGGATTTTGAAACTCAAATCAACTGAAAATCAGCAGATTACCATTCCTGCGGGGTGTAATCCCAACCGCCGACTTCCACTTCAAGGTTGCCATCAGCGAAATATTCGTCGAAGGTGCCGCCGGGGCCGGTTTCGGCATCGGTGTGGACAAGGTAACCGTTTTCTTCCGGATTGTGGAAGATGAACTTCAGTTTGTAGGTATCAGCCTTGTCAAGCTTGACGTTGGCGCCATAGTGCGGGCCGTCGGAAGCAGACATGACCATGAAAGTACCTTCGGAAGCAACGGAACCATCGGTTTCGGAAGTGACAACATAATCAACGGTCAGATACGGAACCCAGTCGCCCAGACCGTAGCCCAGGTCGTTTTCCATCGCGGAGACATCACATTCGAGATGAATGTCGAAATCTTCAACGTTTTCGTTACCATTGGACATCGGGACCGGCTGGAAGTAAACAGCAGAGACATTCATGAAGGCAACTTCTTCATCCTCAAAGATCGGGTATTCAGTGAAGCCCAGATCCTGAGCATTGGCGACAACAGCCATGGAAAGAACCATAACAGCAGTCAACAGCATAAGTAAAGCTTTTTTCATAATAAAACTCCTTATAAATTTTTTTTGAAAGCCCAGCCCGTCATTGGGCACAAGCGTTTTCACAGTTTCAGTGGTTAGCGGCCAGTAGTCAGTGGTCAGTAATTATTGACTGACCTGTTTACTTTTATTGCCTGTTGTTTGAACCTTATCTTCAACACTTTTCTCTTTTGCCAGAGCAGCCTCCGCTTCTTCGCGGATCTTTTTATTCCGCTGCATCTGCACGATGAAAGTGACCACAATGATGATCGTCAGAATCAATTGGAAAAGAATCGTGCCGAGGAGCGGGTAGATTCCGAAGACATCCAACACATCGTTATATGGGATCCAGGCAAGCCAGGCAGGAGTCAGTGTCATCCAGCTCATGTATTCATCAAAGACACCACCTTCCATCAGTTCTTTGATACCGGAGCCCATGAAGCAGACCGACATGACAGACATCAGAATAGAGGTCGCCAGGAAGAACGGTTTGAGCGGCAGTTTGATGGAGAGGAAGCGGATCAGCAGAAAGACGACGACCAGCACCAGACAACCCACTCCAAAACCAAGCCAAACCATGTCCGGGTGTCCTTCGCTCAGCATCGGCTGGTAAAACAGGATCACTTCAGCGCCTTCACGGAACACTGCCAGCCAGGCGGTGAACCCAAGAGCAATCATGTTACCCTTTTCGGCAGATCCGGCAACCTTGCCTTCAATATATTTTGACCATGCAGCCGATTCAGATTTAGAGACCATCCAGTTGGAAACATAGAAGAGTACAACAACGGCGGTCAGCGCGGCAATACCCTCAATAATTTCCTGGGTCATCGTTGTTTCCGGATTGATTGACTTCAGGTAGGAGAGAATTCCGGCAAGAGCGAAACTGCAGATGATGGCAAGCACCGCGCCAATGTAAACAGGACGAATTCCCTGTTTGTTTCCGGTTTTGATCAGGTAAGCGATGATCGCGCCAACAATCAGGATCGCTTCCAGCCCTTCACGAAGGATAATCTCGAATGCCCCGGCAAACACTGCCAATCTGCCGCCGCGTGATGATGATTCAGATGTCGTTTCGGTTGTTTGGGCTTCAGAAGATGTACTGACATTGGCAATAGGACCTTCCGGACTGAGGATCTTTGCATCTTCTTTGAGCATATCCACCAGCTTCTGTCCTTCAGCACGAACTGTCTCCACACCCAGATCTTTCTTGACCGCTTTACGGAAAGTAGTGAACTGTAATTCGGTCGCACTCACACGGGCACCGGAAATGGACGTCATGGTGTTACGTTCAAAACCTGTGGTTTCGTAATACCCCCAATAGGTGGCTTTGGCAAATTCATAAGCATTCTTTGCGTCACCGGCCTCATACAAATCACCGGCATGAACTGCTATTTTTTCGATGGCATCCGCTGCATCGTTCCAGTTCCATTTCGTTATGTTATGGGCTTCAGTATATTCCTGCCATGTCAGATAGAATTTTTCACCGGCTCCACCGACATTCGCGACAGGACCTTCCGGACTGAGGATCTTTGCATCTTCTTTGAGCATATCCACCAGCTTCTGACCTTCCGTACGGACAGTTTCCAAACCGAGATCTTT
>JAFPZX010000063.1 GCA_017417055.1 Anaerolineaceae bacterium | reverse complement strand
GTCCTTCCATGCCATACTCCTTACTATTTTCATAGGTTTCTCGAGATTTCCACGAGATTCTCGTAGAAACCCCGCGTCTTATTTAGAGTATGGTCCTTTTCTACATTTTTTCAAGCCGTCTTCTATTTGACGCTTACGAATCTGTTCTGATGTGGAACCGGTAACCAATGCGGAAAAGGTTCTGTTTGCCGTCGATGAACTGACAGGGTTGATTTATGCCTGCGCTTTGATGCGTCCCTCTAAAAGCGTTATGGACCTGGAAGTGAAATCGGTCAAAAAGAAATTCAAAACCGCTAATTTTGCCGCTAATGTAGACAGAAAGGTAATTCAGGATGGCGCCGAGCGCTTGGGAATGCCGCTGGATGATGTGATTCGGGAAACGATTCTCGGGATGCGGGAATGTGCCGAAAGTATCGGTCTTGCGGGGATTACCCCGTCGGAAGGATGAATCTTTTTCAAAAAAAGGAGGCATCATCTGTCAAAACGATGCCTCCTTTTTTGCAGATCTTTTGCAGCTTTTCTCAGATTTGGCCATCACGGATCATCGGGATCAAGCGTACGCCAATCAAAGCCGCAAGAATGCTCTTGATGATATCACCGGGAAGCGGTTGAATGTCACAAGCTACGATCATCGGCCAAAGCGCAATCGTGTTACCGAGATAGAAGCGGTTTAATAAATAAAGGTAAACCGTTCCAAAGAAATAAATGACGAGAACCGAGGCCAAATTCCCGAGGAAAATCCGCTTGAAACCGGGCCGCTCTACACTGTTGGCGATTTTCCCGGCCACATACGCTCCGGGGATGAAACCGATAATAAAGCCAAAACTCGGCTGTAGAACATACCCCGGTCCGCCGCCATGCGTGAAAATCGGCAGACCGATCAAGCCCATAAAAACATAAATCAGGGCAGAAATCGCTCCCCACTTGGCACCCAACAGGATGCCTGCCAGCATCACGAACATGTCCTGCATCGAAAGGGGAATAATCGGAATCGGGATCGTAATAAACGCGCCGACCGCAATCAACGCCACAAACATTGCACATAAAACCAGTTGTTTTGTTCTGCTGTTTTTCATAAATTGTCACCTTTAATTCTTAGTTTATAAATTGATTGTAATTATTCAGTATGGGGCAAAGCAATCTGTTTTGATGAATCAATTCTGAGTCATCGAATACAGATTGCTTTCCCCCATACTGAATTGTTCAATTGATTTTTATCTCTCCTCCGGAAAGTCTTTCAACACTTCCATCATCGTACCTGACAATAAGTCTGCAGTCATCATCTATGTCTTCTGCAATGCCTCGTTTGACCTGTGCTTGCTTTATCACACTAATACCTTTACCGAGAATAAAGCATCGTTTTCTGTATTCCGCGATATAACTGTCGAAATCTCCGGAAAGATAATACCGCATGAAACGGTTCAAAAAACCTGCTGCGAGAATGTTTTTGCCATCCGGTATATTTTTGTCAAAAACAGCTCCGGCTGTCTCTTTTATTTCCTCCGGAAATCCTTTTTCCGGCTCATAGACATTGATTCCTACGCCGACAATAACGGAATCTATCTGTCCGGATTCCATTCCTACTGAACCTTCCGTTAATATGCCGCAGACTTTTTTCCCGTCCAGGTAAATATCATTTACCCACTTGATTGCCGCAATTTTTCCTGAAGCTAATTCAATGGTTTCTGCGGCCGCAGCCGCTGCAATCGTTGTCAACCGCAGAGCATATTCCGGTTGAATCGTGACCGGTCTCAACAGCAGACTCATATAAATGCCTGTATCAGCGGGAGAATAAAACCTTCGTCCGAGTCTGCCGCGTCCGTCGGTCTGCATAGAAGCAATGAGTACAGTTCCCTCCTGATATCCTTCATCAGCCTTCTGACGAAGCAGCACATTTGTTGAGCCGACCTCCGTAAGCAGATGGATATCAAGCATGCGGCATTCAGGAGACAAATACTTCCATATTCCCAGTTCCGTGATCTCATCGACCTCAGAAACCAGACGATATCCTTTATTCCGTACCGCATCTATTATATATCCATCATTGCGAAGGCTTTTTACAGTTTTCCATATCGCGGCACGGGAAATGGATAAATTCTCAGCAGTTTCTTCACCGGAAATCCAATTGTTTTTATTTTTCTCCAATATTTGAAGCAGCTTTTCTTTCGTCCTCATATTTTTTTCCAATTACGAAATCATTATATAAATAACTGCATTTATTGTAAACTTTTTATAAAGATAAGGTTTACAATTAAAAAGAACTGTACCGATTTCTCGATACAGTTCTTTTCCAATGGGTAATAACTTTAATAAATCAATAGTTCATTCAGTATTGTGATGCAGTAAATACACAACCGACCTATCAGTACTGAATAATTATGATCTCTCCTGAATCATTTTCAACCCATAACTACATGAACATCAACAATACTGTCTTTGGATTGTACTGGAATAATATTTCCATCTACAGCATTGTCATTAACGATCAAACTCTTGACACCTTTTTCGACCCCATTCGGATTCTCAACCGTAATGTGATATTTGGCTCCGCGGTATGTACGGTCCACAGTAAATTTTTTCATATCGGATGGAATGCAGGGATCAATCATCAAGCCGTCTAATGTTGGCTGAATGCCAAGAATTGCCTGACTGATGCTCAGGAATGTCCAGGCAGCGGTACCGGTAAGCCAGCTGTTTTTTGCCTCGCCGAATGTGCGGGCATCTTTCCCCGCAATCATTTGGGAATACACGTAAGGCTCAGTTCTGTGAATTTCACTGATTTCTTCAATATAAGCAGGCGCTGTGCGTGTATAGACTTCCCATGCACGGTTTCCATGACCGAGCACTGTTTCCGCGCAGACGATCCATGGGTTATTATGACAGAAAATACCAGCATTTTCCTTATAGCCCGGAGGATAACTGGAAATTTCACCAAGATTCAGATAATATTTTGTATAAGCAGGCTGCAGCAGGACGATCCCATATTTCGTATCGAGGCGTTCTTTTACGCTATTCAACGCTTTTTCGGCCTCGCCGGTTTCTTTGCCGATTTCAGCCATTACACACATACCCTGCGGTTCGATGAAAATCTGCCCTTCTTCACATTCAAAAGAGCCGACGGGATCACCGTTCGCGTCATATGCCCTGCGGAACCATTCGCCATCCCAACCGGCAGTGAGCGTAGTTTTTTCCATTGCCGCCACAGCTTTTTCGGCTGTCTCAGCCTCATCATTCAAACCGATATGCCGCAATATGGAAACCCAGGATTTCCCGTATTTCACAAACATGCCCGCGATAAACACACTTTCTGCGACCGGGCCTTCACTCGGTCCGGTGGTCTGGAAACTTTCCCCGGGATGTTCCGAGAAACAATTCAGGTTCAAGCAGTCATTCCAGTCTGCGCGGCCAATCAACGGGAGTCCGTGAGGTCCGAGATGCGTAACAGTATAATTGAAGCTTCTCCGCAAGTGCTCCAGCAGCGGCTGTGCCAGTTTCGGATCGTTGTCAAAATCGACCATTTCATCCAGAATAGACCAGTCACCGGTTTCGCGAAGATAAGCATCTGTTCCGGCAATCAGCCAGAGCGGGTCATCATTGAACCCGGAGCCTACAGCCAGATTTCCCTTCTTGGTAAGCGGCTGATACTGATGATACGCACTGCCATCCGGGAATTGCGTTGCCGCAATATCCAGGATTCTTTCTCTGGCGCGTTCCGGGATCATATGAACGAAACCCAACAGATCCTGACAGGAATCGCGGAAGCCCATTCCCCGTCCCATGCCGCTTTCATAATAACTGGCGGAACGACTCATGTTGAAGGTCACCATGCACTGATACTGGTTCCAGATGTTGACCATGCGGTTGAGTTTTTCGTCATCGGAACAAACTTGATACCCGGAAAGTAAATTCTTCCAAAATTCAGCAAGTTCTTTCCGAGCACTGTCATACTGTTCCACATTGGAGAATCGGGAAATCAATGCTTCCGCACGAGTTTTATTGATCACGCCCGGAGCAGTGAATTTTTCTTCAACAGGGTTTGAAAGATAGCCAAGCCCAAAGAGCAAAACTTTGCTTTCACCCGGTTTCAAAGACAAATGGAACTGCATTGCCCCGACCGGAGCCCAGCCATGTGCCACACTGTTTGTACAATTCCCGTCAAACACAGCCTGCGGATGTGCCGGACTGCCGTACACGCCGATAAATGCATCCCGTGCTGTATCAAAGGCATCCGGTTTTTGATCAGTCCAAAACACAGCATAATGATTCCGCCGCTCTCTGTATTCAGTCTTATGATAAATCGCTTTTTCGGTTACTTCTACCTCACCGATGCTGTAATTTCGCTGGAAATTGGTCGAATCATCATTGGCATCCCAAAGGCAGAACTCCATATAGGGAAAAACGTCAAGAACCTTTTCCGATGCGGTCTGATTGGTGATTTTCAGCCGCATCAATAAACAATCTTCATTCAGCGGCACAAACATTTCCTGAACAGCAGAAACACCATTCTTTTCAGATTCAATAACGGTATAACCCAGCCCATGATGGCACTTGTAGGAATCCAAATCACATTGAACAGGCTGCCAGCCCGGATTCCATACAGTTTTACCGTCACGGATATAGATATGATATCCATCACTGTCCAAAGGACTGTTGTTATATCGATATCTTGTGAGCCTTCTCAGTCGAGCATCCTGATAAAAACTATACCCGCCTGCTGTATTGGAAAGGATCGTGAAAAAACTCTGATTGCCCAGATAGTTGATCCATGGCAGCGGCGTTTTTGGAGTATCAATTACATACTCACTTCTCTCATCATCAAAATATCCAAACCGCATATAATTCCCTCTTTGATTTTTCGAATAGGTTTTCCTATTTGGCTTTGAGTAAAAGACTCAATTTCTAAACTTAAATTCTTTTTAATTATAATTGTTGTTCGTGGAAAATGTTCAAATATAACACAAAAATAACCGATTTTCTCCAAAATGCTTATTACGATTCATTTGTTTGTTCCTATGTACTCAGTAAAACGTAACAAACGCTTCACCTTAATTCAGTTTTCGGAATATTCTTCTCTTTTCTGATATATAATATTTTTGGCAGCTGTTCAATTCCCGGATGGAGCACGTGACGAACAGGCGCATTTTTACAGAAGCATAATTTTTTTCGATAAGGAGCCCAAATTGAAAGATACAGCAAAAACAATAGCTGCGATCCTGATTGGAATCGTGATTTTTTTCCTTTTGAACCGTTATGTATCCATTCCCAGCGGCATACCGGAGACAAACATCAACACTGCATATGCCTTTCTGGCTTTTATGGCTGCAGCGTTCGGTCCCATAGCCGGTGCCGTGATCGGGTTTGTAGGGCACCTGCTCACTGATGCTGTAAACCTGCCGTCAAACGGTACGATTTGGTGGAGTTGGATTATCGTCTCCGGTTTTATCGGTTACGCGATTGGCTTGTGCCGCCGCAGAATCAATATCGAAGACAAAAAAGTGGACATAAAGGATCTTTTATATTTCAATCTATATCAAATTGCCGCCAACATTATCGGCTGGGGGATTTTCGCCCCGGTGCTTGACATTCTGATTTACAAAGAACCCGCAGATAAAGTATTTCTTCAAGGCCTTACTGCCGCGGCTTCGAATCTAATAACCATAGCCGTCCTGGGCAGTATTCTTTTAGCTATCTACGCGAAAATCAAATCGCCTGAGAAAAAACAAACTTCCAATTAATTTACTCACCTTACAGAAAGGGGCTGCCGCACTTCTTTTTGAGTTTATTGCATCCATTTTTTGAACTGCCATCAAGAGCATATGCTTCGCAGCGCTGCTCGCCGCGTCCCTGCGAAGCATTCCCTTCCGATGGCTTTCCTATATAATTATGTGCGGCAGCCCCTTTTTTTACTGAGTCATAAAATCAGATTTAACGTTCGCTAATCTACGCGCAAAATAAACTGCAGAACACGTTCCGCGCACGCGTCAATTGCTTTTTCATTAATCAATCCCTTATCGAAGGCTTCTTTCACACGTTCCGGATATCCGCATCCCATTTTTATATCATTACCCGCAATGGTTTCTTTATAATGCTCCCCGAAATTCCACCAGTCTGTCGTCACTACGCCATCAAATTTCCACTCACCCCGCAGAATATCCTGAAGCAGCTCAACACTTTCAGAACAGCGTCTGCCGTTCACAAGATTATAGGATGTCATCAATGCCCAGGGGTGGCCGTTTTTTACAGCAATTTCAAACACTTTCAGATAGATTTCACGCAAGGCACGTTCCGAAACCCGGGAATCACTGTTTTTCCGGTTTGTCTCTTTGTTATTGCAGCAAAAATGCTTGATTTCCGCAGAAACACCGTTGGTTTGAATCCCGCGGATCATAGCGGCAGAGAGCACACCGGCTAATAACGGATCCTCGGAGTAATATTCAAAATTTCTCCCGCACAATGGACTTCTGTGAATATTAACAGCCGGTGTCAGCCAAACGGAAATGTTATTCTCCTTCACCTCTTCTCCGGCAGCAAAACCGACTTTTTCAACAAGTTCAGCATCCCAGGTGGAAGCCAGCAGTGTGGAACAGGGAAAAGACGTTGTATAAACACCACATTCCGGACGGATACGCAAACCGGCAGGACCGTCAGCCGTCATGACAGAGGGAACTCCGTATTCAGGCAGATTGCCAAAGCCAAACGTATTCGCCACACCAGTATTTGGCTGTCCCCCGAGGAGATGGATTTTTTCTTCAATGGAAAGCTGAGCAATAAATTCCGCAAGCGTAATTTTTCCGTCCGCCACATCATCAAAAACAAATTCTTTGTCCCGTCCATTAAACGTCATTCGCGGAACGTATCGGGTTTCCGGACTGTACACTTCTCCGGCATGAGAGTTTTCCCATCCCAAACCATTTTCACGGGAATCGAACGGTTCGCTCTCTGTTAATTTCTCAAAGGATCCGTCAGACAGCAGACGCTCTTTCAATCCTGATGGAGCTAATTTTGAAGACAACTGATCAACGACAATATCATCTGAAACTGTATATACGAAATCAAGTTCCTTTGCATCCCGTACATTATTCCCAACGAAAAACCGATAGTCACCCTTTTCCAGCACCCAGGCAGATTGTGCAATTTTCCCAAGATCATCAAAAGAAGCCATATCAGAGACCGAAACCGAAAATGACAATTTCTGTTTCTCATCAGGAGCAAGCTGACGCGTTTTGGCAAAGGCAGCCAAGACTCTTGCGGGCTTTCCGAGTTTTCCCTGCGGAGCGCTGTAATAAACCTGAACGACTTCGTTTCCTGCAAAAGTACCTGTATTTTCGACATCCACTTCAATCTGTACTTCGTTATCCACCGCTTGAGCAGACACAGGTTTAATGCTGAAATTCGTATAAGAAAGTCCGTATCCGAATGGATAGATCACTTTTTGGTTTTCACCGGATATGGTCTCAAAATAACGATACCCGACATAGATATCTTCCTTGTAATCGACATAATCCGGAGATTCATGAAACCCTGCTGTTGATGGATAATCAGAAAGATCACTCGCGATGGTATCAGGCAGTTTCCCACACGGAGAGGCTTTGCCCATCAGCAAATCAGCAGTTGAAAGGCCGCCCATCATGCCGCCCTGCCAGGCAAGCAGCACGCTGCTGATTTTTGGATTCCCGGCATACCATTTGGCATCCATCAGCCCGCCGATATTCAGCACAGCGACAACCCGGCTGAACCTGCTGCACACCGCGCTGATCATTTTTTCCTCAGCGGGTGTCAAATAAAAATCACAGTCCGGAAAAATCTTTTTGGAAAGATCTGAAAATGTTTTTTCCCATTCTTCCTGGTTCGGATAAGGGACGCTCTTGCGGTCCCAGGCTTCACCGGAAAAACGGCTGATCGCTATTACAGCTGTATCTGCAAAGGCTGCCGCATCATCAAGTAATTTCTCCGGGACTTCCGGTTCATGCATCAGCCCCGGCAACGCGTCGTTATTCAATTGCGTGTTTACATATTCCCGGTAATAATCACACAAAGGCTCAAAGATTTCCGGCGGAGTTTCCTGCTGCTTCAAGCCTTCATACAAATTGATCGTATAAGCGCAGGTAACGTCACCGCTTCCTCCGCCGCCTTTTACATAATCGAATATGGCCTTACCGACCAAAGCGACCTTTGTACCACCGCGGAGTGGAAGCACATGTTCTTCATTTTTCAGCAGAACCATGCCTTCCCTTGCAGCATGTCTCGCAAGCGCCAAATGTTCTTCGGAAGCCGTCACTTTCGTTTGGTTCGCATAAAGCGGTAAATTTACCTGGTACCTGGCCCGTGTCCAACGATTCATTAAAACCTCTCTTTCGTTTCCCCGGTGATGTTCAATAAACTATAACGATTTTAATAGGATTCATCGTTTCTGTAAATAATGAATATGCACATTTCTTGAAATAAATCTTTGAAACAACGGGAAATGTTTTAAAATGTTGTTATGAGATATTTTGTTTATTGTATTCTTATTATCTTGTCATTCTATTCTTCCGCATCAGGCCAGTCATGTTCACAACAGTCTGTAACAATTGAACATTACACGATCCCATCAGAAGCACTGTATGGCGAATTATCATTTGATGTTTACATTCCTCCCTGTACGGATGACCGCGTCATCGGAGGGTACCCGGTCGTTTATTTACTCCATGGACAGGATATGGGCATTGAGATCTGGCAGCAGATGAACCTGCAGGAAATCATACGGAATACGCTCAATCAAAATGAAATTCCATTATTTTTAACCGTAGTCCCTCAGGAAGATCAATATCTTATCAGCATGGCCTTGTCAGGATTTGAAGACGCACTGCTGGATGATCTTATTCCCTGGGTCGATGAACATTTCAACACTTGCTCATCAAAAAATTGCCGCTCCCTCGCAGGTTTTTCAAGAGGGGCACTCTGGACAGAAAAAATTGCCTTTGAGCATCCCGAATACTTCGGCTCCATCGGCATGCTGAGCATGCCGGGCACATTTATTGATGATCAAAGTCTTTATTACCTTTCAGAAAAACATAAACCCAACAATATGCTCCGAATACGCATGGACACCGGGAATGAAGATTCCTACCGTCATGATGGAAAAAACGCTGCCGCTCAATTGACATTCATAGGCTATCCCTATGAATACAATATACAACCCGGCGGCCATAACACAGATTACTGGCAATCTCTGCTTAGTGAATACTTTGCCTGGTTCAGCACTGATTGGATGTCAAATCAATCTGATTTGACCATCACGCAGACTGCGGAATAATTATCGGAATTTGATTTCAATCTTGATTCAACAATATCAAGCATCGTCCCCATCCATTCTTCCGATGTGCGTGAGATTTTCAATGTTCTGACAATTTCCTCTGTATTGATCAATTCCCAAAAACCGTCTGTAAGCAGAATAAATGCATCACCATCTTCAAGCGTAACAGGGGTATAAAACTCTCCAAAAAAATTTATCTCAGTTCCCAACGAATGAAACAGACGGTTTTGAGCCGGATGAACAGTTATTTCATCATAAGTAATATTTCCGCATAAATAATCCACATAAGCAACACTATGGTCATTACTGTGATGCATAATTTTTTTATTGCGGATAAAATAGATACGTGAATCTCCGATATTGCCATACCATAATGTTTTTCCATCCGAAAAGGCACACACCGCAGTTGTAAGAGGGCCATTCAACGCAAAAATGCTGTCATTCATTTTTTTAAACGCATTTTCCATAAACAATTTATTGACAACAGATGAAGAATAAAACTCATTTTTTAAATATCTAACTGCTTCAGCTGATGCGATTTCTCCGCTGATATGCCCGCCCAGACCATCCGCAGCAATCCACGCATAATTGTCATTGCTAAAATATCCAACTGAATCCTCGTTTGGAGATCGTCCTCCTGGATTTGTAAATTGACAGGTTGAAAATTTCATTCGCACCTCTACTAAGTTTCTAAAAAATCAGCATAAATTTACTATACATTCAAATGCTTTCAAAAAAATTCAATTTCCACCTTCAAATCAGGAATATCGGTGTTTAGAGCTTTAATCAGATTTTCTATCAATGAAACAGCAGATTTCTCAGCAAATTCATAATACTGCAAATTGGAACTGATATCCTCCTGAATCTTCGTCCGAGCTTCATTCAACTGCTTTCCGGCAAGCTGTTCCCCATCGCTGATGGAACTGTTCCATGTGTTAGAAGCAAATCGAAGCACCTGCACCTTTGAATGATCAATATTGATATTCATCGGTAAAAGTTCCGGCCTCGGAACACGGACGTAAACCGAGTTTCTGACATCATCTACAAGAAATTCACCGGCAGCCAGATTCACGGTAAATACTCCGGTCCCGGGAACCTCGATCCAGGATTGTGTATTTTTATTACTGCTGTCAGGATTTTCGATCATATAAGCAACATCACTGACGCTCAGCACTTCCAGATTCGCTGTTTCCCGGATATTCCCCAAAGTGATAACCCCGCGGTTTTTCACGTGATATTCCTTTTCACCGGCGTTATATCCCTGCTCATAATAACTTTGAAAAACAGCTTGTTCAGCTTTTTCCTTTTCCCGGTCAAAGGCTTTTTTTACAGCACGCGTCCCTTTCATGAATGAAGCAACAAACAGCCCGCCGGCAAAAAGGAATATAATTACCGCAAGGATCAGGTAAATTTTCTTTCCACTCTTTTTCACCGCTGCCTTCTTTTCGGAAATAGATCTATTTTCCGGTTCAATTTTTGCAGGTTTGACGCTTTTCTTATTTTCTTCCATTGCTTCCCTCCTGTTCATGATTCACTGCGGAAAACAATTGTAATCTTTGAACATTTCAAGCAAACGTTCCCGGCAAGCATGGAAACCTGCTTTTTTGCGGAAGTTCTCGCCATATTCATCAGCATCTCATAATTGGAAACTCTTTCCACAGCGATTGAGTCAATCAGGCGCAGGGAGTTCAAATAGGCCTGAAAGCCATCATCAGCACTTCCATTGAAGAATTTACGCTGATATTCTGCCAATAGTTCAGTTTCAGAATCATTGATGTTGACCATGACCGTCGGTTCCGGAAGCAGAATAATCACCTCTCCATCTGTGGTTTTACTGACAGAAGCTTTGCTGAGGTCGATTGAAAAAACAGCGCTGCCGCGGAACAAATAAAGCGCGGCATACTTTTTTCCAACTTCATGATAATCGGGAATTTCTACATTAGCTACAAGCACTTCCAGATTACCGACTTCACGGACGATCTGCGAAATTTCCAGAGTCATGTCATCCGAATTTAAACCGGCTTCTTTTCCGGCTAAAGCTCCGGCTTCCAGACCGGATGAAACACCTTTAAAGGAACCAATTGCCAAACCGGTCATCTTTCCGGTACCTGCGCCAATTTCTGCACCAAAATTATCAGCCTGATACCACAAAAAACCCGCAGCTAACGCCAGACATATGGCAACCACTAATAAAACAACAGGTTTAGTAAGTATTCGCAGCAACATTTTCGCCTACCCTTTCCTGCATTGTAACAAAATCCCTGCATCTCAGGGTTTTCCCCTGCAAATTATCATTTACTTCAATATATCTTGAAGCGGCATAGGGGCTCCAAACGTTGATCATTTGTTCTCTTTCTTCTTTTGACAGTATGATTTCATAACCACCTTCCGGATCAAGCAGGTAATCAAACTGCAGGTCCTGCCCTTCCCGCAAATACACCGTGCCGGTGAGCATTTCGTTTCCACTCCAGAAAGTACAGTTCCCTCTGTCATCCTCGGTGTCAATCGTGACAACAATACCCGGACGAATCGGATGATCCGTGAGTATTGTCTGAAGATTTTTATTGAAATCACTATAGGTCATCTCAGCCTGATAAATATTATCTTTGACATTCCGACCGTAAATACAGTATTGCGCATCCGGCACGATCGTTACCGCAATTTTTTCATTTTCCGCAGGCAATTCACTTCCGTCTGAATAACGGACACCGGATGCGTCGTAAAGTGCAAGCTCTCCGTTGGTTACAGGCATTGTATGATATATGCCATCCAAATTACTGTTCCGCTGCGTGACACTTAAACGAAATGTCATCGCTTCCGAGTCCGGGATGGTAAACCGATATTCTCTGCTGCTTTTTTCTTTATGTTCTGAGGCCGGCAGCTGCAGACCTTCCGCTATCACTTTATACATTTCAGGGACACGGATCAGGATTTCATCACCTGTTTTCAAATCAGAGAGTTTGATTTCTGTATCACTGAAATTATTAATCGATGTGATCCCGTTCACCTGAATCAGTTCAATAATATTCTGCGTTTCAATAATGCTTTTATTTCCGAATAAAGCTGCCGCACTGTCAATAATCGAATTCAGAGGGTTTTGATAAGTCAGCCCGTTCAACACAGTCATGGTTCCGTAAGGATGCAAGCGGACAGTAAAATCCATCTGTTCCGAATTTGATGGAACCGTCAAAAAGGATATGATCGCCTCGTTATCGTTATCCCAATAGGCTTCAGGGCTGGAACCGGCAAAATACCAGTTATCTTTATAAGCGCTGTAGTCAAAAACAACCCGATAGGATTCCATTGGATTTAATTCTACCGGTCCGTTTCCATGACGTTTCCCGTTGATTTGCCAAATACCATTTTCCATAACCGTTTCGGTCCCATCCGGTTTTACATAGACTGCATTCAGATTGACAATCCTGTTTTGGTAGGTTCCAATCGGCACGATGGAAATGTCCGTCCCGCTGAAATCTTCCGGAATGTGATAAAGCAGCCCCGGAACCTCAGTTACAACAGATAGAATCTCGGCATTCCCTTTTTCATCGATCTGACGAACCCGTATTTCAGAAAAATGATAAAAAGGATTGATCGTATTGGAAAGCTTTACTTCGGAAACATAAATCGTGTCCCCAGGATTCAGCCAGCAGTTCTCTGTATCGAGTTTTTCATTCATCTCTGCATCCCGGTAATATTCCATCTGAAGAAATTCACTGCGGGCAAAACTGACCTGTATGGAGCCAGATGGTTTATCTTCCTCAGCAAGATATTCATCAACGATTTCTGAATGATAAACACCTTCCTGATTCAATTCATTTCCTTTTTCCAATTCTACATACTGGATATACGCCGGATCTTCCGTTATACCGGAGTAATTCCACAATGCCTGTGTCACACGTTCTTTGATCGTGCTGCACCCGCACAGCAGGGAAATAATTATTGCAGGAAAAAGAAATTTTAATGCTCTCATAAATTTATTTATACCATAATTACACTAATTCAGAATTCATCTATATCTTGATGTCTGCGTATCAAATTTCCATAGAAAAGAAAAACTGGCAAATTTGAATATATGATACTTGAGCCTCTGGAGCGGCTCAAGTATCATATATTCAAAGAAACTGGTGAAAAAAAAATAGGAAGTTCCTAAAATTATATTTG
>JAFPZX010000062.1 GCA_017417055.1 Anaerolineaceae bacterium | reverse complement strand
TGCCCAGCGGAATTCCCAGTTCAGGTAAGTCATCCCCAAAATGCTGTTGTCCTGATAGATCCCCTCCAGCGCGGCATGAGCTTTGCGCAGATGGAAGGAGACCATGCACACCAGTTCTTTGATGGACATTTCGGAAAGGTTCGGGAAAGACATGCCGTTCTGTTCCAAAACCGCCTTCGTCAGGCACAGGGAACCGAGCTGTTTGATGTTCTTTTCCAGCATCCCGCAGAAAGTCAGGTAATTTTCGGAAAAACGGTTGGCGGTGCAGGCGTGAACGTAAACCGTCTGTGTGTCCTGCCATAATAACGCCGCGGTGCTTTCAAATTCAAAAGGAGCGTTGCTGAATTCGATGAGCGACTCGTCCGGCAGATCGGCGGCCTTGATGTTCGTGAGGATCCCGCGGTTTTCAGTCGCCGGAGCCGGAACATCACGCTGCGTATTCACTGCATTTTTCATTACTTCTGCCGCCATCATTGTCATTTTCAGCTTCTCCTTTCTCAAAAATTAATCGTTCATTATTGGGACTGCCACCGCAGACGCGAAATCGAGCCGCAGGGGATTGTTCGAAACATGCTGCGTAACAGGCTCCGAATAAAAACTCAAAGCTTTTTTTTCAGGAATCGCTGCCAAAAGCGTTTGTCCCTGATTAATTAGAATTTATTATTCTGTACTATATTATATAGAAAAGAACTAAAATGTCAAGGAAAATTTACAAAAATTCTAAAATGATAATATTTATCGATTTCAAATTACAGGCTGTCCACCGGTGACTGGACTCGCAAGAGGCCTGTACCCGCGGAGGACTGTCTGCGTAAAGGCCAACCATTCACCGCGTCTGTCACGGCATTCTTCTGTGAAAAAGAAGTGCTGAAGCATCCATTCCCCCGTTTAGCCATCCGCTGTTTTCGTGATACGGGTACAGGCCCCTGCGGGTCCAGTCACCGGTTTTTCCGTTATAATAAAGGTATCTTGAAGAAAATTGAGGGATGGGCGATGGCGAACAAACTGGAACTGACCTGGGTGGGAAAAGAAGAACGCATACGGGTGGAGCCGCGGCTGCTGATTGAGGACAAGACTTTATCCAACACGGCACAGAACCCGAAGACGGAAAACATGCTGATTCACGGGGACAACCTGCTCGCGCTCAAAGCCCTGGAGCCCCAATTCGCCGGGAAGGTCAAGTGTATCTACATCGATCCGCCTTACAATACCGGTTCCGCCTTCGAACACTACGACGACAACCTCGAACACTCCCAATGGCTCAATCTCATGCGCCCGCGCCTCGAACTGCTTCGCACCTTGCTTGCGGAGGATGGTTCTCTTTGGATATCACTCGATGATACTGAACAGGCTTACTGTAAGATCCTATGCGATGAAATTTTTGGAAGAATTAATTTTGTTTGCAATGTCATATGGCAAAAAAAATTTTCACCTTCAAATGATGCAAAATGGTTTTCAGACAATCACGATTTTATTCTTGTATATGCAAAAAATAAAGAATCATGGCAACCAAATTTGTTGCCGCGATCAGAAGAAATGAACTCTCGATATAAAAATCCTGACAATGACCCTCGAGGCCCTTGGACTTCTGGTGATTGCTCTGTAAAAACATACAGCGCAAGTTCAGATTATCCAATTACAACTCCATCAGGACGTATTGTTAATCCACCAGCAGGATATTGTTGGCGTTTTTCGAAAGATACATTTTCAAAAATGGTAGAAGAAAATCGAATATGGTTCGGAGAAAATGGGAATAATGTACCCAGGGTAAAAAGATTTCTTTCTGAAGTTAAAAGTGGTATGACACCATTAACTATATGGCCTTTTCAAGAAGTTGGTCATAATCAAGACGCAAAAAAAGAAGTAAAAGCATTTAACTCCACTTCTGTTTTCGATACCCCAAAGCCCGAACGCCTAATCGAACGCGTACTTACGCTTGGCTCCAACCCCGGGGACCTAGTGCTCGATTCCTTCCTGGGTTCCGGCACTACCGCCGCTGTGGCGCAGAAGATGGGACGCAGATGGATCGGCATCGAGATGGGCGATCACGCCTATACCCACTGCAAAGTCCGCCTGGACAAAGTCATCGCTGGAGAAGACCCCGGCGGCATCACCAAAGCGAGCGGCTGGCAGGGCGGAGGCGGCTACCGCTTCTATGAACTGGCGCCAACCCTCATCAATGAAGATCCCTTCGGCGAACCCGTCATCAACAAAGCCTACAACGCCGACATGCTCGCCGCAGCCGTCGCGCTCCACGAAGGCTTCACGTACCGGCCTGACGATACCCTGTTCTGGAAGCAGTCCAAAGGGAGCGAAAACGCCTGGCTGTTCGTCACCACCCGCCACATCAACGCACCCTTTCTGGACTCCATCCATGGTCAAATGGCAGAAAACGAGTACCTGCTCATCGCCTGCAAAGCCCACGACGCCGGGACAGAAAAGCTTTATCCCAACATCACCATCAAAAAAATCCCCCAGATGCTCCTGGACCGATGTGACTTCAACCACCCCTCCTACGCCCTGAACATCACCCATCCCCCGGCGGCGGAAGAATAACCGGGGACTGTCCCTTCATGGGACTGTCCCCGTTCCGGCAGATGAGTGATCATTAACTAAAAATCATCCCAAAATCGTCTGCTTATACACAGACCATTGCATTTTTCAAAATATCAGTTAAAATAACAAAAAGAGAAATTTATGAAGATAAGGATAAAATTCCCGACAAACGAATGGAATCATAATTAATTACTTAACAGTTTGTTAAATATCATTTTTTCAGCTATTATTTATATTACATATATCATCAACGCAAAAATTTAATGTATAATAGGTGTAATTTAAGAAGAAAGAGGCAACAATGAAAGAAGGATTCAGACCTTTTATTATGGTTAACGGACTGCCTTCAATCTCAGTCACAGATAATGGCTTGACCTTCAGTAAGGCCGCTGTCGAAAAACTGGGATGTCCGGCATATGTCAAGCTGTATATCAATGACAATGAAAAGATCCTTGCTATTGAAGCAAGCGAAGATGACGCATCCCCGGCTATTCCGTTCTACCGGGAAAACAACAGAGGTATCGTCTCCGTCCGCTGGAACAATAAAGATTTATTAAACTACCTTTCCGGATTAATGAACTGGGATCTGAAAACGCGCACATACAAAGTTTCCGGTGTTTTTGATTACAATGAGAATGTATTTGAATTTGACATGAAAGGAGCAAGATCTGACATCAAAGAAACGCAAAATAAAGACGAAAATACAGAAACAGTGTTATAATAAAAAAAGCAGCTGAAACGGCAATTTCAGCTGCTGTAGGCGGGATGAGATTGGTATAATCATCCTTCAATTCAATTTGATTATACCAATCCCCATCTCTTTTGACAAGTGCATAGATTTGAATTTATGAATTTCTATTTTCATAGATTTTACTGTGCTTTTGTAATGTTGCTTCATCATATTTGCTATGGTGGAACACCTTTTCTTTAAAGGAGAGATTATGAGAAAAATCAGTGTTAAAACACAAAATGCAGATGGGACGATTTCAAGAAAACCAAGAGAGTTAAAATATCTTTTAAATCTTGGTATTGCAGATTTATTAAATCAAACTGAATTAAATGAATATGATTTACCTGTTCATTACTGTGATCCAAGAGTTTATCCTGACTTTATTGCGCTAAATACTGAAAAGTCAAAATATCATCTGACACCAGCAACAGCGCTTGGCTTTTATACATTCGATAAAACATTTGATAAAAAAGATGGCCTTTTTGAAGCAATTTATCGAAATGATAAAAACCTATTGGAAAAATTTAAAAAAATATACGCCGGAATTAATTTTGTAATTGCTCCGGATTATTCGCTATTTGATGACATTTGGCGCTTTGAAAATGAAAGCCGATTATGGAAAATCAGAATAATCATGCTCTGGTTCGTTCTGGAAATTGGTGCAATTGTGATTCCAAACGCAGTATATCTTCAGCAGAAAAGCTTGCCAGTTTATTTAAGCGGATTTGAAAATTGCACAGTGATGTGTTTCAGTACGAAAGGTCATGTTCGCAGAGCCCGTGAAAGAACAAGAGTGAAAGAAACTGTCAAATACATTGTAGATCATTTTCCTTTGAAAACGATTTTAATTTATTCCGTGTGCGGAAAAGATGAAACATCATTAAAGTTGTTTTCCTACGCAATAGCTAAAGGTATCAAAGTTTTGATTATTGATAATACAATGCGGCAAAGAAATCAGGCTCGAATTTGAAAGGAGGTGCTATAATGTCGACAGGATCAAGTTCTGAAATTGCAAGCGGAACACAAGGAACACAGGGAAATTTTACTCAGCTAAATAGTAAAATCGCCTCAAAAAACAATGCTGATCGAGTGGAAAAATCTTTAGTTGATCCTACGGATTTCTTTGTCGGACCAAATGGTAAAGCACTCCCGGCTAAATATAAAAATTGGATAGGGACCAATCAACGTAATGTAATTTTGGATAAGGCAGACGACAATAGATTGAGAACTGCTATCAAGGAACTTTACCGTGAAGGATCTTTTATTGGAGATGGAGGTACCGCAGATGCAATAAGATTTGAAAAAGCTACCGGGCTTGGCATTGGAAGAGGCGGTACTACACATCTTCAAAAAGGAAGGGAAATGGTCCGACACCTTGAAAAAAAGATTTTAAGAAATAGAAATTTATCTGCATCTGATCGAATATTAGCTCAACAATTAGTTGATGATTTGAAAAAAGCAATTGGAGGATATCGATGAAATACGAAACAGTATTATCTGAATTGTTATCAACAGTTCCGGAAATCAAAACAATCGTCAGAGAAAAGATGATCGCTGAGGATGTCGATGAAGATGATGGAATGCATATTATTTTTTCATTTGTCATCGTTCCACTGCTTAAGGAATGGTGCAAAAAGGATAGCTATATTATTGGGAAAATTTTTGATTTCTTTGAGAACATGGCTAATTCTGACAATAATAACGTATTGGAAATTCTTGATTTTTCTGTTTTGGAAGCCATTGCAGATATGGAAGAATCTGAAAGAAAAATATTAGAAAACTTTATGAAACCCAAAACATTAGATCGGTATCAGTACATCCGCGATCATATGTTTTGCTGATATAAAACAATTCGATGGGGACAGTCCCATGAAGGGACAGTCCCCGTCGGAGTGAAAAATTTCGGTTATAATTACCTCATGGCAGCAAACGACCGATTTCCGCAATATACCACAGACTACATCAGCGGGGTGATGTCCCTGCGCAAGCCGCAGACAGAATCCCTCAAAATTTTAGAAGAGATCCTTGAAAATATCACACTGCGCAAAGGGGGGAACATCCGCCCCGCGCTGGCGGCGGTCAATTCCCTGTATCCCACCTGCACCGACTTTGAGCGCGAGTTCATCTCCCTCACTTTCGCCCTGGCGACAGGTGTCGGGAAAACCCGTCTGATGGGCGCCTTCATCGCGCTGCTTTACACCCGGCATAACTTCCGAAACTTCTTCGTCGTGGCTCCCAACACCACCATCTTTGAAAAACTCAAGCGCGAGCTTTCCAATCCCAACGATCCCAAATATGTCTTCCGGGGATTGGGCTGCTTTGTCAGCGCTCCGGAAATCGTCACAGATGAGGATTATAAAAGCAAACAGCTCAGTTTCCTTACCGGCGATATCCGCATATTTGTCTATAACATCGATAAATTTAACAAAGAGACCACCTCCATGCGCCGGGAAAACGAGATGCTCGGGAATTCCTTCATTAGGATGCTTTCCGAACTGGATGACCTGGCACTCATCATGGACGAAAGCCACCATTACCGTGCGGAAAAGGGAGCCGCGGCACTGAACGATTTGAAACCGCTGTTGGGGCTGGAACTGACCGCGACGCCGCTGGTTACAAAAGGAAACAAACAAATCCCTTTCAAAAATGTTGTTTATGAATATCCGCTTTCCCATGCCATCCGGGACGGCTTCACCCGCACGCCTTTTGCTGTTACCCGTTCAGATATCCGTGCTTTCGATTTCGGTGATGAACAACTGGATAAACTGATGCTGGGCGATGGGATCACCTGCCATGAAAACGTAAAACGTCAGCTGGCAGCTTATGCCGCCAACAATCAGAAACCTGAAGTCAAGCCCTTCATGCTGGTAGTCTGCAAAGATACGGAACACGCAGAATGGGTGAAAAACTACGTCTGCTCCGATGCCTTTCGTGACGGCAAGTATAAAAATAAAACCCTGGTCATCCATTCCCAACAGAAAAGCGCTGAAAGTGAAGCGAACACCCGTGCGCTGCTGGGTGTGGAAAATCCCGATAACCCGATCGAGATCGTCATCCATGTCAACATGCTCAAAGAGGGGTGGGACGTCAACAATCTTTATACCATCGTCCCGCTGCGCACCGCCGCATCAAAGATCCTGCGGGAACAGATGGTGGGACGCGGACTGCGCCTGCCTTACGGGGTACGCACCGGAGAGCGGGATGTGGATGCGGTCTTTCTCACCGCGCATGATAGATTTGACGAAATTCTTGCCGCAGCACAGCGCGGAGATTCAATCTTCAGAGCTGAGAATGTGATACAGGCTGAGGATCTGGCTCCTGTACATATCATTATGGCTCAACCGGCACTGGACCTGGAAAAACCGTTGATTCAGGAAAAAGCAGAGGAGGAATTCGGCCTTCCGCCCTCGGAAACAAGTGTGAAGTTCTATCGTTCAGCTGATGAGATGATCCGCTATGAAGTCTCCCATGCCATTCAGCACAGCAGCGAACATACTGTAACACCGGACAAAGCCAAAGAAATCGCACAAAAAACCGTTGAAACCCTTGCACAGGATAAAGACCTTGCCGATATGCTGCAAATGACGGGTACGCCGATCATCGCTGCTTTATTGGAACAAAAGGCTGAACAGATTTGTAAAGCAAGCTTTGAAAAGTTTATTCCCATCCCGCAAATCAAAATTACAGACAACGGGACGGAAGAATTTGTCTTTCTTGATTTTGATATTGACCTTGAAAAATTCGATCAGCAGCCTGTTCCGGACCGGACACTGATCCTGCAAAACCTTGAAAACCCGGCCGACCGGCAGCATATGAGAGGTGACTATATCGATTTTGAAGGATTCAATCCGCAAAAAAGAATACTGGAAGGACTAAGGAAAGCTCCGGAAATCGACTATGAACGCTGCGCGGAACTGCTGTTTAAACTCATCAATCAGGTTTGTGACCATTACCGCGCACAATTCGGACTGAGCGGTCTGAAAAATATTGTCATGATGTATCAGCGGCAGATCGTGAAATCCATTTATGAACAGATGCTGCAGCATGTTTACCAGCATCAGGAAGGGTTTTTTGAAACGGTCGAAATGGTAAGAAAGATGAATCTGGAACCGGCCTACTCCTACAAGGAAAAATGTGAGTTATTTATGAACCCGATCGGAAATATCCAATCCGTTTTGTTTACAGGGATCCGCAAAGGAGTTTTTGACTGCACAAAATTTGACAGTAAAGAGGGAGAGCTGACCCTTGCCCGTTTGCTGGAACAAGATGAAGCGGTGCTGAAATGGCTGCGTCCGCATCCGAAGGAATTTAACATCTACTATAATCACGGGCACCGTTACGAACCGGATTTTGTGGTGGAGACACTGCAAAAGAACTACCTTGTCGAGGTCAAAGGGGAAGATAAACTGAAGGACCCGGAGGTCATCGCAAAAAAGGAACGCGGTGTGCAGTATTGCGAAACAGCCAGCCGCTGGGCAAAAGCAAACGGTTTTAAAGAATGGCAGTATTTATTTATTCCCGCCGGGCAAATCTACAGCAATACCACGTTTCGCATGCTTGCGGAACGTTATTCCCAATAAATCTTTCAGCAGGTTGGAAACCTTATTTCCCGATCAGCTGACGATAGAAGGCGGCGAGGGCGGCGGAGACGACGGATTTTTCAGCACGGGTGAGGATGAGCTGACGGTTGATCTCGGCGGCCTGCCGGCGCAGCGGTTCATTGCCAATGGCGCAGAGGATGGCATTGGCGAGCTGTTCCGGAGAGTCCGGATCGATCAGGATGCCGTTTTCTCCCGGGACGATCCATTCCCGGACGGATTCTATATCTCCCGCGATTGGGAAGCAGCCCAGGGACATGGCTTCCAAAAGCGAGTTCGGCGTCCCGTCATGCTGGGAAACACTGACCGAGGCCTCCGCGCGCATAAAGAGCGGCCACAGGTCAGTTTGTTTTAAGGTTGGGAGTAAAATGACATTCTTTTCAATTTTTAGCTGGCTCACCCATTCCAGCGCTTCCGGCTGACCGGCCATCGAACAGCACAAAAACAGCGTGTTCGGCGCTTTGGCGAGCACATGCGGAATGCTCTTGAAAAATGTGTCATTGCGGACAGAGCCCGGCCGGAACCCGCGGGGATTGATGATGATGTGATGATCCCGCGGCAGCCAGTTCAGCCCGTTTTGTCCGTCCTCAGCAATCAGACGGATATCGCAGAGGGAGATCCCGCCGTTCCCGGGGATCACCAGGGTCTGTTTTTCATCGGAAAAGCCCCAGAGTTTCCCAAGCCGGATGTCCCGCGCCGCATCCGCAGCCAGTGCGTCGGCACGGTGCAGCGTGGTTTTGGTAAGCTTCCCCATCAGCCATGATCCCTTTGCATGCAGCGTCAGGTCATTACCCCAAATGCTGACGGCCAGCGGATATTTTCGGGAGAGCTGTGAACCGAGCATCCCCTCAAAGGGGATCCGCAGGGCATGGACCGCATCCGGCTTGATTTTGTTGACAATGCGGTTCAGCTTGAACCCATAATAAGGCAGGGTCAGCGGCCCGAGCAGGTAACGCATGCGCATAAAAAGTCCGCGGAACCGGGCCACCAGCCCTTTTTGACTGCGCGGCGGAGGTGCGGCAGAGGTTGGACCCGCGGGCGCCAGACCGGTATTTTTATGAGAAAAATTCGCGAAGGCCACCGGCATCAAATAAAACCCGGCGATGTTCTCCGGACGGGCACAGGGATAAGATGAGGCAAGATAAACCTCAATATTGTCCTCCCGCATGCTTTCGATCCAGCGCAGTGTGATCGGGCTCCTTCCGTCGGCAATCAGCAGAATTTTCATCGCAGTCCCTCAGCTTTCACAAATGCCACAGCCCGTGCGAATACTGCCGCCATCGCTTCCAGATTGATCTCATCCCGCACGATCCGGAAAGACTCCGCACCCATTTCACGAAGCCGAACCGGGTCCGTGAGCAGCGTGGTGATCGCTGCGGAAAGCTCCGCCAAATCACCGGGAGTCACCTGAATGCCATTCGCGGGGCGGACCAGGTCGTTCTGCGTACCGTCCGCTTCCGCGGCAATCAGCGGCAGGGCAGAAGCCATGGCCTGCTGGAGCGCCAGACCGCCGGTACCGGGCAGACAGAAAAGATCCGCACGGTCAAACAGGGCAGTCAGTTCGTCTCCGTAACGGGCTCCGAAAAACTCCGTTTCCGGATAATATGCAGCGGCTGCATCTTCCAGTTCCGCGCGGATCGGACCGTTACCGACGATCCATAAGCGCGGATGCAGTTCTTCCGGCTGGGCTGTACAGGCTTGCATCAGCAGGTCCAGCCGCTTCCGTTTCTGCAGCCGTCCCACATACAGCACGATCGGCCTCCCGTCATAGCGATCCGGAAGCCGTACCGGCATCGGGCGGATTGGACGCGGAGCAGCTGCATTGCAGGCCACAAAGATGCGCTCTTCCGGGAATCCCGCAGCCGCGTAGCTCTGTTTCCCGGCTGAAGAATAAGTCACCAGCGCGTCATACATACGCATATGGCGCTTCAGCAGCAGCCCGCCGGTGCTTCCGGTACCAAGTCCCCAGCCGATCACAGGACGGCCTTTCCGATGCATCCAGTCCGCCGCGTCTTTGTTCCGCAGGTACCGCATGTTGGCTTCCTGGATCAACGCCTGCGGGTCAGCCTGATTGAGCCAGTTCAGCACGTCCCGCTGATAACACAAATAAAATTTACCGGAAAACAGATGTACGTTTTCCGCATGCCAAAACGCTGCCTTTTCCGGCTTTTTGGATGTGTCGATCATCTCTTCCGGACGCGGGTCACCGGCATAAAGTGAAAGCCCGCCGGGGAGCGTTTCCGCAAGGGTATCGAAAAGCGGAACCCGGTACCCGGCGCACACCCGCTGCATCAGACCCACACTCACAGGACAACCTCCATGTGGGACCCGTTTTCTGTTTTTTCGACCTCGATACGGGAGGGGAAGACTTCCTTTAATTCCGGCAGATGCGTGATCACGAGGATCTTTTCAAACTCATCTTGAACCGCTGTGATGGCTTCTGCCAGCCGCGCACGGCCTTCTTCGTCCTGACTGCCGAATCCTTCATCGATCACAAGGGTCTGCAGACGGGACCCGGCACGCTGCGCGAGCAGTTTGGAGAGGGCAAGACGGATCGAGAAATTGATGCGGAAGGCCTCTCCGCCGGAGAACATCTCATATTCCCGCACGCCGTACGGGTCCTGTATGAGGATGTCCAGCGTTTCTTTCACTTCATCCTTTTTGGACTTATAGCTGCCCTGGGTGACGAACTGGAGCGACATCGTCCCGCCCGAAAGCTGCTGGAGCACTTCGTTAGCCTGCTCTTCGATCTCCGGGATGGCCTGCTCGATCAGCAGGGCCGGGATGCCGTTTTTCCCAAAGGCTTTTTCCAGGTCTTTAAAGCGGCGGATCTCGAGGAGTTTTGCCTGATAGTCCGCCATGCGTTCCTTCATGGAAGCACGGGCGCTGTCCAGATGCTTCACCCGCTGTTCCGCCTGTCCCAATTCCTTGTTGGCGCGGTCCCGCAGCAGATTTGTGCGGTTCCGTTCGTTTTCAATTTCTTTAAGGTCCGGCATTAATTCTTTAAGATTACGGTAATCCGTCTCGGCTTTTTCGCGTTCTTCACGCAATACTTTCAGCTGATCCTGAAAGCCGATCAGCTGGTCCTGTTTTTCCGTGATTTCCCGCTCCAGCGGTTCGATCCTGCTGCGGGCAGCGATAAGCTTTTGATGTTCCTGCTCGGCAGCGGCCAGCCGGGATTTCGCGGCGTTCAGCCGTTCATGTTCCGGGCGGTCATAAGCCAGTTCTGCGATCTGCGTCTGTATGGTTTGCAGTTTTCCCCGTTCATCCGTACAAAAATCCTGGTTGAGCAGCGAGGCGGAGGCAAGCGCCAGCCGTTTTTCCTTTTCATCCCATCCCTGCAGCCGGTCACTGATATTTTTTAGCTGCTGATCCATTTTTGTCAGCTCCAGGGTACGGGCGTTCAGTTCCTTTTCCCGGGTTTCCAGCTGCTGAATTTTTTTCTGACAGTCACGGTATCGATTCGCCAGCATCTCACGTTTTTGGCTGTTGGAATCAATGCTTTTTTGAATTTCCGCAAGCTGTTCTTTCAGCTCAAGCGAATGTTTCCGGCAGTGTTCCGCATCCATTTCCCTGCCGCAGGTGGGACAGACACCACCCTGATTGGCCAGGAAGCGGTCGAGCTTTGCCAAAATTTCGCGTTTCTTTTCCTCAAAATGGAAAATGTTTCCTTTATAGAGGCTTCCTTCATCTTTTATTTTGTCCAGTTCGGTGCGCAGTGAGGGAAGCTGAGCGCAGGTTTTTGTTAAGGTTTCCACATCCGCAGCGGCAGCCGTGCGAAGCGGTTCCAGCTTTTGCGCATCCTGACGGAAGCGCTCTGCTTCAGCCTTTTCTTTTGAGAGCTGCGAATATTCATACCGCAGCTGGTTTTCGCGGTTTTTGATTTCGCCTTCGAGGCGGATCCGCTCCGACTCCAGCCGGCTGAATGCCGCGGCAGCAGCAGTCAGCTGATCCAGCCTGGTCCGGATCGACAGGAGCTCCTGATAATTCTTTTCAATGGTATCCGCATTGGACAATTCCGCGCGCAGCCCAGTCAGCTCCCGGCTGCGCTGTGCCAACAGATTCTGCTGTTCCTGGATCTGCCTGGTTTGGCGGACTTCCTCTTGCTGTTTTCGTTCCGCGTTCTCTTTCAGCGCCTTCAGCGAAGCTTCATTGGCCTTTGCCATCTGCCATTTTTCATCCGCGTCCTTATATGCCTTTTCCGCCTCGGCCGCTCTGCTTTCGGCGGCCTTCAGTGCCTCCCGCAGTTCGCCCTCCTGCCTTAGCTCGGCTTCCGTTTCATCGATCAGGCCTTTGAGGTAATCGGCGCTGCTTTCAGCCAGTTTGCGCTTTTCCGAAGCTTTGGCCTTGTAGATTTCCCAGACATCCAGGTTCAGGATGGTGCTGAGGATCTTTTTGCGGTCGGCTGCGTTTTGTCCGGTGAACTGATCCGCTTTCCCCTGCAGGAAAAAGGATGCATTGATAAAAGTCTTGTAATCCATGTGCAGCGTGGTGCAGATCTTTTTATTGGTGTCGCTCGAACGTTTTTCCGTTAGCGGCTTCCAGGATTCTCCGTCAGGGCCGCGGACAAAAAATTCGATGGTGCCGGTTTTCCCTTTGGTCTTTCCGCGGCGGACGAGGTAATTTGTCCCTTCGTAGATAAACTCAAAATCCACCTTGGCGGTATTGTTATCCACCGCGTCATTGATAATGCTGTCATCACTTTTGCGGGCCTCTCCAAAGAGCGCCCAGGTCATGGCATCCAGCATCGCGGATTTCCCCGCACCGTTCCGCCCGGAAATGCAGGCGACATGGATGCCGGTAAAGTCCAGCTCCGCCGGTTCCTGATAGGAAAGAAAACCACTGATCGTAAGTTTGACAGGGATCATGCGGGGTTACTCGGCTCCTTTTCATTGGAATGGTCAGCATCTTCAGCCGGCTGACCGCTGCTTTCCGAATCTTCCGTTTTCTCATCCTTTTCTGCCGGCTGCTGTTCATCCGGTTCCGGTTCGATGCGGGAAACGAATACGCGGTCGATCCGAAGTCCGTCCATGTCGACGATCTCAAAATGGAAATCGTTCCAGTCAAAGCTGGTTCCCGCGGAAGGGATCGAACCGGTCCGGCTCAGGATGAACCCGGCCAGCGTCTGGTAACCGACACGGTTTTCATCCGGGAGTTCGCGGACACCGATGGTTTCCTTGAATTCATCGATATCGATCATGCCGTCGAAGCTCCAGGAGCCGTCATCACGGACCAGGACATCATCCTCGTCATCCGGTTCTTCCCCGATGTTGGTGACGTCGCCGACCAGTTTGTTGAGCAGGTCATAAGGGGTGATCATGCCGGAAAATCCGCCGTATTCATCCAGAACCACGGCAAAATTCGATTCGGAGGCCTTGAGGTCATCCAACAGTTTGAGCGCCGGTTTGCTTTCCGGGACAAACAGTGGCGGTTCCATGATTTTTTCCAGGTCGATTTTTTCCTTACGGATATAGGCGTCCAGCAGTGCCTTGCAAGAGATCACACCGAGGACGTTATCCGGATTGCCGCGGACCAGCGGGAAATAGTGATAGGTGGAATCGGCGATTTCCTTCAGCGATTCCTTGACCGGTTCTTCCAGGTCGATCCAGTCAAGCTCGGTACGCGGCGTCATCAGGGCATCGACCGTCTGGTCACTCATGCGAAAGACTGATTCAACGATGTTCTGTTCGTTTTCCTCAAAGACGCCATCCTGTTTCCCCTGCTCGATCATGACCTTGATCTCATCTTCGGAGACCTGGGACTCTTCATTTTCCTTGATGCCCATCAGCTTCAGGCCGGCTTCCGTGGAGAGGGAAAGCACGCGGACAACGGGGAGGAAAATGCGGGAGAGGACTTTGATCGGTCCGCACATGGTCATGGCGATTTTTTCCGGATTGTTGGTGGCGATCCGCTTGGGGATCAGTTCCCCGATCACCAGGCTGAAATAAGTGATGAGCGAGGAGATCAGCAGAACGGAAAGCGGCTGTGCGATTCCTTTAAGGAAAGGTACTTTTACGAGTAAATTTACCAGATAACCGGAAAAAGTCTGCGCACCGATGGCACCGTTCACAACCCCGATCAAGGTGATGACGATTTGAATGGTCGAAAAAAAGTCGTTTGGATTATCCAACAGGTCCAGCACGGTTTTTGCCCGCCGGTCACCGTCTTCGAGAATGCTTTGCAGCCTTGCGCGGCGCGAGGAAACAACGGCCATTTCCGTCATGGAAAACAGCCCGTTGATGAGAATCAGCACAAACAGTAAAATAAATTCGATAACAACTTCTGACATTTAGTGATCCTTATTCAATATGCCATCACAGGCACCACGATAAATGAATTTTGGAGCTCGCACACAAAGTGCAGTCCTGCTGTGCGGGCTTTGCCGCATCAGCATGGCAGACCTTGGTATGCTTAAAATTCAATTAATCAGTGCTTCCTTAAAAATCTCCTCCGCGAGAGCGCAGAGCGCATCGGTTTCCGCTTCGGATGTATTTGTAGTTTGACAATACGTTTCCAGCAGATCCTTTGGCGTCAGACTGCTGATGTTTTTTGATTGGATGCGCATCCGGGTTTCATAGATCGGCTTGCGTTTGATCTGAAAGTCCAGTGCGCCTTCCACCCGCTGCCGCAGTTCCCGTTCATTGATTTTGGATTCAAACGCGTGCGGATAGGTAATGGAAAGACGGATCATGGCATCCTGTGCCTGTTCCGGCGTGGGCAGCAGGTCAAGCAGATCCTGCTGAATTGTTTCCCCGTCTTTTGCTTCATACTTCAGGTTATACATCGGGCGGGAATGGAGCTCGCGGAAGGAATATTCGGCGTGATGATTTTCGACCTCGGCGATGACCACGCCCTTTTTCTCTCTGGCTTCTCCGTAATCGACCCGTTCGATGGAGCCGGGATAAATCACCGGCGGCTGCTGACCCTCGTTCAGGTCCTGGAACAGATGAATGTGACCGAGGGCGGTATAGGAAAAGGCCGGGTCGCATACCAGCGAACGGGAAAGCGTAACGTCCCGTCCCAGCTCAGCTGACTGACCGGAGGGATATTTGCTCCCCTGAACGGAATAATGCGTCAGCAAAATCAGCGGCAAGCCGGGATCCGCTTTCCCAACGGCAGTCTGTACCCGTTTGACGATTTCCCTTTCCATCTGGCCGGCACGTTCTTCCGGGCTCAGCCTGTTTTCTTTGTCACGGGCGGATTGCAGCGAAAGCGGCATCCAGGGAACAGCAAGCACCTGGACCGGCAGCCCATCCAGTTCCTTAGGGGTGTACAGATGGATCCCTTTGGCCGCATAGTGAAGGTAAGGCACCGGCAGGGTATCCATTTCCTGCAGAGCGCTCGCCTTAAACGTCGAGTTGGAAATGTCGTGATTCCCCGGGATCATCAGCGTGGTGATTTTCGCTTCCGACAGGCGGACCATGCGGCGCTGCCACTCACGCTGGAAAGTCGGGACCGGTGTGGAGCTGCGGTAGGCATCCCCGGCAAACAGGACCATTTGGACATTCTCGCTGATGGCCAGATCAACGATTTCGTCCATAGCGGCCAGAAAATCACCGGTGTGATAGGAAAAACCGGTTTTTGAATTAAGCCGTCCGCCGGTGTAGGAATCTATATGCGCGTCCGCAAAATGGAGTATTTTGACACTCATCGCAGCCCCTTTTTTCTAAGGTACACAGAAGTGCAGTCCTGCTGTGCGGGCTTCGCCGCAGCAGCAGGGCAGACCTCGGTGTGCGCTGCCGAAAATCCATTGATCGTGACGCATTGAGAGGCATGTTGGAATAATCAGCGTTTTTCTAATAACCAAGTTCATAAAGCAAAGCCTCACAGGCAGTAAAGCCCGGATGGAGCCTGATGCAGGTCTCCAGATCATCATGCGCCTTTTCAATTTCACCAAGCTCGTTATATGCCATGGCACGCCAGTAGTGCGATTCCTCGAGATACGGTTCCGAAGTAGAAGCAAGCGTGGTTTCCGCCAGGGCGATCACGTCATAATAGCGGCCGCAGTAGTAGTAGGCATAATACGGTCCGGTTTGGTACCAGACCATACGATACGGGCGCCGGTTGGCTTCGATGTCCGGATAATATGTGTACGCCATGTCGTAAGACTGCGCGGCGCCGAAGAAATCACTGAGCTCAACCTGGGATGTACCGCGGTTGAAATAGGCGTAGAAATATTCTTCCGGTGTCTCGGCAGCCTCGATTTGGGCGTCCGCCATGCGCAGTGCGTTGTTGTTCGCCCAGTTGCTGTTGGTGTAGGGACCCAGGATGGAATAAACTTCCCCTTCGCGGTCACCCGGATAAACCAGCATGAACTGGTTGTTGAAGCACAGCCATTCCTGCGCAAGGGTCTCATATGAGACTTTGTAGTCGGCATTATAATAAGAATCCTGAACCGTCCACTCCTGCGCCGCGTCATCATAGCCTGTGACGATGTTATAGTGACCCATCCATGAGTATCGCCCGTTCACTTCCTGCATAAAGGAGCCCTTTTCGATCAGGACCGGATAGCCTTTGACGATCAGGCGTTTGAGCAGTTCTGGGGTTCCTCCCGGGCGGACAAGGGTGCGCAGTCCGGAATTATCCGCGACGAATTCTTCCAGTTCATAGAACATGACATTTTTGTCTTTTTCAAAGGGTTTGACAACTTTCCCGATGTCAAGCCGCTGCCCCGGCCATCCCCAAAAGGTCATCGCCATGGAAAGGTTTGTCGGAGCGCAGTAATTCCAGATGCCGTGCTGGGTTTCGTACTTGACGCCGCTGATAAAGAAACTTTCCGGCAAGGGTTCCGGAGTGGCAGTCGGTTCCGGTGTTGCCGTAGGGACTTCCGTCGCGGTCGGTTCGGCAGTGGCTTCCGGCTGTGTGGCTGTGGGCGTCGGAGGTATTTCGGTCGCTGTCGGGGCGGATTCCGTGATAAATTGGGAAATTGTGGCTTCAACATCCGCATCGGAAATCGGCGCAGTACCGGACTGTCCGGGCACAAACATGGTGTTGGCCGGGTCCGAGTGCAGATAAAACAGGCGTGATTTTAAATCATCAATGCGGTATGAGATTTTTTCCCGAATCGGGGTAAAAAGGCCAACGCAGATGATAATGATCGCGATCAGGAGAAAAATTAGAAAAGGGCGTCTATCCCTGTCCGGTTCCATGGGTCGAAAGTGGTCTAATCCTCATCGTCATCATCATAATCATCATCGGTCTGGATGTAAACATGTCCGCGGTTGGCGGAGGGCATCTCCACCCAAAGGATCAGTTTCTGGCCTTCTTCGGTGTCAACGACTTCCGCGGCAATGATGGGGACACGCTCTTCCATCCCAAGTGTGTTGCGGTAGTGCAGGTACATGGTGTCACATTGTGCCCAGGTATTGCGGCAGCGTTCGAGCAGGGCCAGCCCGTTCATGGTGCGCAGGTTCGTCGCCATGATGCATCCGGGCTGCGGTGTTTCACAGACACCTTCCACCCAGTTCGCGTTGACCGATTCAAACGTCGGTGTTGGTCCTTCAATGATCGTTATCTTATTATCCATAAATGTACCCCTACTTATCATACCACAGTTTTTATGGAGTGAGGAGTTAGGAGTGAGGAATGAGGAGTGAATAAGTGTGAAGAGTGAAGTGTGCAGAGTTCAGAGTGCAGTTATGTGAAGCACGCGCGGAGCTTCATCTCTCGCCATGAGCGCCCCAGATCAGCGGGACATCGCTGCTTTCATGTATGTCACAGCCATATTGGCAGACGCGTGAATTACCCCGCTTTTTTAAAGAGTTTTGTCACCCATCGTTGACAAACCTACACCGTGTGATATACTCATTTTTATGGGCAGAAGTATTATCTTCCTTCAACCAAGATATGGATTGTGTAACCGAATGCGTGTTATCGCTTCCGCCTATCATGTCGCTGAAACAGAAAATAAAAAGCTGGTGCTTGTTTGGAAAAACGATACCGACTGCAATTGCAGTTACCGGGAACTATTCAATCTGCCGGAAAATATTCAAGGAATTGTTGTGAATGGTTTTTTCCCAAAAAAGTTTCTCAAGCTAATTCCGACAATCATGGGAAAAAATCGGTTTTTCACAGATAAAGACATCAAACTATGGAAAGAAAAGAATAAAGCACACGAGTTTCTTTCAAAGCCCGAAAACATCTATATTCGGACCTGTGAAACCTTATACAAAACTACTGACGAACATTTTCCACCCTTAGACTACACAATTTTTCATCCCGTATCGGCGATATCAGACTCTCTGCCCAAAATCTTTGATCACACGAACCTGATAGGTATTCACATCCGCCGGACAGATAACATTGCCTCCATTGAAAACTCCCCACTGGAGCTTTTCATGAAAAACATGGACCGGGAAATGGATGAAAATAACGGTAATTGTATCTTTTTCATCGCATCAGATGACAGTGAAAGCAAGTCATTACTCCTGAAGCGTTACGGGAGTAAGCATATCTTCACCCGTACAGGAATAGAACTTTCCAGAGCTGAACAAAACGGAATCCGTGATGCTTATATTGACCTCTTGTGCCTCAGCAAATGCTCCAAGATCTATGGAAGTTACTGGAGCTCCTTCGGTAGATGCGCGGCTCATATCGGGAACATACCCTTGATTATTTGCAAAAAGTAAATACTTTCAAAACCCGTCGGGGGTATATTTCAGCGTTCCGTGCGCATGAGACTGCAGTGGGGACAGGCCCTTGGGCCTGTCCCGAGGATACGCCGTGAATGATAACCAGGTATGTAAGAATTTGGCTCAGCGGAGCGGTGTGTTGAAATAACCGTGATAAAATGTTTTTAGTGGATTCGTCTGAAAGTTCAGGAATACAAAAACGCATGGAACAGAAAAATCAGGATCACGAAATTTCAGAACACATCAAAGTCTCTGTCATTCTGCCGGTCTGCAATCCGGGCAGCGGTATTGAACGCTGCATCAGGTCATTGAGAGAACAGACCCTGCGGGAAATAGAAATGATTTTCGTAGATGACTGTGGAACAGACGGAACCATGGAGAAAATTCATGCAGCAGCGAATGAAGATTCCCGCATCCGTATTATCCACAATGAACAAAATTCAGGTCCCGTTTTTTCACGCAACGCCGGCATCGAAGCCGCCCGCGGAGAATACCTCCAATTTACCGATCCGGATGATTTTATGGATGCTGACTATCTTGAGGAACTCTATCGGTACGCATGCGAGGGAAAGCTTGATCTTGTCAAAGGCAAATTTGTTCACGAATTGGCTGATGGCAGTCAGGTATTCAAAAAACGTGTAAATGACCGTATAAAAAAGAGATATACTCGGGGGGGGATCCGCTTTATACACTTTTGAACCAACACCAAAGTATTCTGTTTCGCCGATCCATCCTTATGCAATATCAAATACGCTATGGAAATTCCTATTGTGGACAGGACACAACGTTTCTTCTTCGTTTTGGCTATGCTGAAGTTTCTTTCGATATTTGTGAAACAAAAGGTGCTTACCATTATGTATATCGGGAAGACTCCCTTACGAACCAAATATGCGAGAAAAATCTTATGGGCAGTTTGGATGGATTCCGTGAGCAAGTCGATTTTCTGCTGAGCAGAAAATTTGACGAATATGCAGAATATGTTCTTTTGAAGAGGACCAGATACATGCTTCTTAGACATTCAGGAGCAAGTTCTGTTCCGGAGCTGAAGGAAACTTCTGAAACCTTTTTTAAAGGGATATGCGAACAGGTTATGAGATGTCCATTGTCCGATGACCTGATCAAAAACAATCTGCCCATCCGGGGATTGGTCAAATATGGAGAAAATCTCTCATTCAAGCCTTATACCACTCCGTTTCATAAACCGGGCATGGGCGAGTATTTGCGTAGGTGGCTGCATATAGCCGGTTTTGTCTGCCGGCATCCTCGTGAGTTCCCGGCTGTATTGAGTGAATTTTTGCGTACAATTCAAAGGAAACTGGATGAAAAGATATGAGATGGGGACTGTCCCTTTATGGGACTGTCCCCGGCAGTTTTGTAAATCACAATGTAATGGGGACAGTCCCATAAAGGGACAGTCCCCGTGCGAATGATGTCATATAAAAATTGGGAGAATCAGTTTGAATAACTCACCGCAAAAGAATAAAAACGAAAACATCCGCTGGATCTTCCGGATGACCAGACCCTGGCACGGCATGGTCATTTTGCTGATATTGATCTCCGTTGTGACCACGATTCTTTCACTGCTAAGCGCCACCTGGCTGCGGACGCTCATTGATGCCGCGACAACCTGCAACCGGGAGCTGTTCCGGTCCATGGCGGTCCGTATGGTGCTGATTCTTGCAGCAGAATTGATTTTATCGGTTTTGGATGAATACCTGTCGAACCGCACCGCTTTTCAGATCCAAATCGGTCTGCAGCAGCGTCAGTTTGAGACTTTACTGAATAAAGATTTCTCCCGTTTCTCCGAAAAACATACCGGCGAATGGATGAACCGGATCAACGGTGACACAGATGGTCTTTCGAAATTAATTGCCAATGTAGTGCCGGGACTGACCGGTGTAGTGCTCCGCCTCATCGGCGCCACCTGGCTGCTGCTGAGTGTCTCATGGATCTTCCTTCCTGCCACACTGCTGGCTGTCCTTTTTTTTGCTGTGCTGACGCTGATTACACGGAAACCGATGATGGTGCGCCAGCGGGAGTTTCGTGAGGCACAGGGGAAAACCAGATCCTTTTTAATCGACGCTTTATCCCAGATGATGATCGTGAAAGCGTTCAACAGGGAGGCGTTTACCAAACAACGCGGAGATGAACTGTTAAAAACTGAATACGGCAAAAGAATCCGGCGTTTTCTGATCACGCTCTATAAAAAATCCTTGCAGAATACCGGCTTCAGATTAGGGACCCAGATCCTCGTATTATTAGGGGGGTACTATCTTCTGAATGGACGGTTCAGTTATGGCACGCTGATGATGTGTTACCGTTTGCTGACCCAAATTCGCGCCCCGCTCAACAGCTTCGGAAATTATATCAATAATTTTTTTGATTACATTGTCAGCATTGAAAGACTGCGGGAGGCTGAATCCTACCCGGATGACCCGGCCGGTCCGGTCAAAGGTGATGAAGAGATCAGCGATTTTTACAAAAACCGCTTCCGGGAGATCCAACTCCGGGACGTCTCTTTTTCCTATCAGGACCGCAGTGCGGATGCCTTATATACCGCGCCAAAAATCTTTTCGCATGTGGATCTGACCATAAGCAAACAAAGCTTTACCGCCTTCACCGGCCTGACAGGCAGCGGGAAAAGCACGATTTTCAAACTGATGATGAGCCTTTATCCATTGGACGGCGGCAGAAAAGTGATCCTGGATCAGAATGGAACGGAGGATGAACTGAACGCCGCTTACAGAAGACTGTTCGCCTACGTACCGCAGGGAAATCAACTGATGACCGGTTCTATCCGGGAGGTGGTTACGTTTTCCGACAAAACAGACCAACAGGATGATGAAAAAGTCCGGGAGGCGCTGGAGATCGCCTGTGCGCTGGATTTTGTCGAAAAGCTGCCAAAAGGGTTGGATACGCAGATTCGGGAAAAAGGGCTGGGGCTTTCGGAAGGCCAGGTGCAGCGGCTGGCGGTTGCCCGCGCGATTTATACCGGACGTCCGATTTTGCTGCTGGATGAGGCAACCAGCTCGCTGGATGAGAAAACCGAGCGGGTGCTGCTGGAACACCTGCGGGCCCTGACCGACAGGACGGTTTTGATCGTCACCCATCGTCCGGCGGCTTTGGACATCTGTGACAGAGAGGTTCACATTGACGCGAACACTGTGAGCTGCAGAGAATTGACAACCGGACGGGAACAATGACCGTGATTTCCGTTATTCTTCCCGTTTATAATGTAGAACCTTATATCGGCGCCTGCATCGAATCACTGAAGCGGCAAAGCTTCCGGGATCTGGAATTCATCTTTGTCGATGATTGTTCCACCGATAATTCCGTGGCCGTTATCGAAGATTTCGCGCGAACCGATCCACGTGTTCGGATCATCCGCAATACAGAGAACCTTGGTTCCGGTCCAACCCGAAACCGAGGCATTGAAGCCGCAAAAGGAGAATATCTTTCATTCATTGATCCGGATGACTGGATCGCACCGGATTTTTATGAACGCTTGTATGCAAAGGCAGTTTCAGGAAATTATGACATCGCGAAAGGGATAAGAAGAAAAGTTGACCTGGAATCCGGTGCTTCTTATATAGAAAAATTGAATCCGGCGATCCGAAAGAACTTAAAACAGGGAATTCCTTTTTTTGTCTTGTTTTCATGGCAGCACCAGACCGCAATTTATAAAAAGAACCTGTTTGAGGATAAGAAGGTCCGGTACGGGAATAGCCGCAACGGGCAGGATGTGACATTTTTGCTGATCGTTTGCAAAAAAGCCCGGAACATTATTTTTGACGATGACGCGGTTTACTATTATTCCCAAAGACCCGGTTCCCAAACGGCTCCTTTCACGAAACGGCGCTTACAGTATGACCTGGACAGCCTCACCGAGAGAATCGATTTTCTGCTCAGCGGTAATATGGACACTTTTGATTATTTGTATCTGTCCCAAAGATTTTCAGTATTCGTATCCTGTTTATGTTATGCCATCTCTGTAGATTCGCTTTCGGAAGAGCAGGCGGCGGAATTAGCGGATGCTCTTTCTCAGCAGATCATAAGACTTCCGGATCAGAATCAGGTCAAAGAAGGCAGCGTTGAAATAATGATCCTGATGGATCATCAAAAACTGATACCTGCCCGTAATTTACACTCAAAGGAATTCCGTTATGACAGGGTTCGGCGCTGGGTTGATTTCCTGTCGAAGCATCCGGAAATCAAAAATACCAGAATATGGACCGGGTTTGATCTCGCTCTGGTCGAAGTGATTTTCCCATCTAATAAAATATCAGGGAAACATGTTTTTTCCGGGAAACAGTATTTTGCTTTCATACGGGAACAGATCGGCAGACTGACCGGTAGGCAGCGAAGTCTGATGTTCCGTTATTCGTCACCTGCAATGATTTATGCATTAAAAATTATTTACAGAATCATTCGACCAAAGGAGAATTGATGTCTGCTGATCCGACAATTTCCAGGGAATCGCTGATTAATTCCCGAGAAGGCGAGAGGACCATTCTGCGCTTCGCTCAAAACCGTCCCCGAGCTCCAATGAATCAGAGCTTTCCTGAACGTCCGCGAATATCTGTGATCCTGCCGGTATGGAATCCCGGACCGGGGATTGACCGCGGCATAACGTCACTGCGCGGCCAGACCCTTCAAGATATCGAAATGATTTTTGTGGATGACCGGGGTACAGATGACGCCATGGAAAAGATACGGGCAGCAGCAGCCGAGGACCCTCGCATCCGCATCCTGGAAAATCCGGAAAATATGGGAGCCGGTCCTTTAAAGTGAGTTCTTATAGCAGAAAGAATTATGACTTTTACAGCGTTTTTATACTGAAATTACCGCTGAGAATAGGTTATAATAGAAAAAAGGAAATAAAGGAAAAATCTAAAAATATGTCATTTCGTGAATGGTTGAAACAATTTCTACCGATGTCGTCGCAGTCTTTGAACAAACGGCTGACAGCGATGGAGAAACAGCTGCAAACACTTAATACAAATTACAATGAGTTAAAAACCCTCTCCTATAATCATCTCGATCCTGATCTTTACGCCCATGCTATTAAACAATGGTACCAGGACATCACCGGCAATCCGTTGGACCTGGAGAATCCGAAAACCTATAACGAAAAGATCCAGTGGATGAAGGTGTATGATCGTGACCCCATGAAAACCAGGCTCGTGGATAAATACCTGGTACGGGAGTGGATCAAAGAAAAAATCGGTGAAGAATACCTGATACAACTTCTTGGTGTCTACCACTCCGCAGACGAGATCGATTTTGACGCACTGCCAAATTCCTTCGTGCTTAAAGCCAACCACGGCAGCAGAATGAATTATATTGTTCGGGATAAATCAAATGAAAATTTCGAAAAAATCCGCTCCCTTGCAAGAGGCTGGCTGCATGAAAATTTTACCTTCAGATACGGCTATGAACAGCAATACAACGACATTCCCCGCAGGCTGATCGTCGAGCAATACATGGAAAACATGGACGGAGACATGCCGGACTATAAATTCTGGTGTTTTGATGGAAAATGTAAATTTATCGAATATATAAAAGATCGCAGAAATGGTGGATACATTGTATTGTTCGATTCTAAATGGAACAAACTCCCTTATACGATTAGACCTTATAAAAACTATGAAAACGATGTTCCCATGCCGAAATCCTTGCCTGAAATGATAAGAATAGCAGAGATACTGGCAGACGGATTTCCTCATGTCAGAGTTGATCTTTATCTTCTTGACAATGGTGAAATCAAGTTTGGTGAAATGACATTTACCTCCAGGTCAGGTACATGCAAATGGAACCCTCCGGAAGCTGATCTCTGGGTCGGGGAAATGTTTACCCTTCCGAAAGCAATGTAAGGTTACAAATATGATTATCAATATCTGTCCGGTAAAAGTAGATATTTCATATCCATGCTATGTAATGCCATCTCTGTAGATTCGCTTTCGGAAGAGCAGGCGGCAGAATTAATGAATTCTCTGCGTCAACAGATGATGAGACTTCCGGATCAGGATCAGCTCAAAACGTGCAGCGTTGAATCAAGGATCCTGATGGATCATCAAACATTGATACCTGCCCATAATTTGAGCCCAAAGGAATTTCATTATGACCGGGTTCAGCGCTGGGTCGATTTCCTGTCGAAGCATCCGGAAATCAAAGATAATAGAATATGGACCCGATTTGATCTCGCTCTGGCCGATGTAATTTTCCCGAAAACAATCACACCGGGGAAAACGGTTTTTTTCAGGAAACAGTATTTTGCGTTTATACGGGAACAAATCAGAAGACTGACCGGCAGCCAACGAAGCCTGATGCTCCGTTATTCATCCCCCGCGCTGAAACGTGCATTAAACCGAGCAGTATAGTTAATTTACCGAAAAATTTGTCCCGGGGAGAATTGATGTCTGCTGATTCAACAATCTCTAATATTGACGCGAATTATTTGCCGCTTGATAGTGATTAGCATCACAATTTCGGAAAGCATCTATATAATTGATCCTTTTTATTCTCAACCATCTTCGTATCTATTACATAGTTGTTGACTATATCATCCACGCCGGGCCATTTTCCGCTTTCCATACATATGGGGTTATCTTCAACTCCATAAGAAGAATAATAGTCTGAAAACTTAAATCCATCTCCCAAAATTCGTTCGCCATACCTATATAGTATCATATGCATATTAGGAATATGAAAACTATCAGAAACGATTAGACCATGCAGGCTGCTGGACAATATAGTATTACACTCAGAAATCAGCCTTAATACGCTCCGTGGTTCATCCGTAAGATCTATAATTACTGAATTCTTGTAATAGTTTTTAATGCTGTTTATAAGGGAATGATCCTGCTCCTTAAAATGAGGAATGATACCTATAGAATACTTTTTCTTTGCATTGTTTCCAACCCAGCGGTCCGCTAACAATCCGCCATCACCTGTTGGAATGTCCAGTTTTTTCCCGATGATATCTTCAATTTTTTTCTTACTAAGCTCTCCTCTTATTGCACAAAAATGCAAATTCCTGAATAGTAATCCTACATTTTTATATGTCTTATATGACATAAAGCCTGTCCCCCACACATAATGATCTTTCGGAGCAAATGGATAGCGCAATCGCTGCTTTAATCTGTATCTAAGTCTTTTGCTGCACGTTAATACACCAAGGTAACTTCCAATTGCGCTCATATTACTTTTCATCAGGTCTGTTTGGGTTACTTTTATTCCAAACAGATCTTCAAGCATAACCTTGTTCAATCTGTCGCCCATATTGGGATGTGAGTAGAAAAATATTTTGTACATCTATTCTTCGATTCCTTTTGTCACAAGCAGATTTAAACCTTGGGAACCGCTGATTAATTCCGGTGAAGGCGGGAGGACAGTTCCCCTCGTTCCTCGGGAGAACCGTCCCAGCTCCTCAATTAATCAGTGTTTTCCTTGAAATTCGCTCGCAGCCAACGTTTGACTCTTAATTTTGTCATTTGCAATATTCTTTTGACGAATCTATGAAATTCTGTTTTCTCCAGGTGCTTCTTCATCCATATAAAAATGATCATATCTTTTGCTGTTATCATTTGATTGTTCTCAAAGTGATAAATTGCTGTACCCGACAAGTGTCTATATCGCCATTCTTTTGGATTATCCAGCAGTCCGGCGGCCATCGCCCGCTGATAGATATCCTCTTTGGCTTCCATGTTCGATAGTATAAACTCCGGAGTTGTGTTCCCTGTCATATTTCCCGTATGGAATGTACGAATTCCAACGGCCTGATTTATTGTATATACATTTCCTTTCTCCAACAATGCAAATAATAGCAGAGATATATGATTGAAAAATAGAAGTTCCTCATAATGGACCTTTTTCAGTACAGTGTTGTTTAATGATACTGCGTTTATATGCGGACTTGTGTACTTTTTGCCAAAACCATTAAAATACTCTCGATTGCTTATTGCCTTCGGATTATTTAAGCCACGGTACTCATATTTTCCTTCCTGTTCAAAGAGTTCTATTGTTGGTGCAGCCGTCATCGTGCAATCAGGATGTTCCTCATATAAATGATTCAGCATGGAAAAATAAGCCGGCTCAATATAGTAATCATCATCATCCACGAAAATAACGATATCACCTGTAGCTTTTAAATACGCTCTCTTTCTGCTTTCACCGGCGCCCAAATTGCGCTCGTTCACCAAATATATAATGTTCAGTTCCCTGTTTTCTTCTCTGTATTGTTTGACACGTTCTTCCGTATCGTCGTTAGAAGCATCGTCAACAATGATTATCTCGCAGTTATTATATTGCTGATTTTTGATAGAATTTAAAAGTCTGATCAGATAAGCAGCTCTCTTATATGTAGATATCAAAACGGAAATCTTCAATTTGCCATCCACGGGAGATGTTGAATTATGCACTGAATTGCCGCCAATAAGGTTCAAATATGCCCGCTGAGAGATCTTTCCTTCCTCTAACCATTTTTTAAATAATTGATCCATATGTTCTCCTATTCTCAGCCTTGAACCTTTTAACTCATAAACATTAAAAACAAACGCCAAGTACAACAAAATAGTATATATCATTAAACAATTCATTATTCTCGGATCGATTTTTATTACTGACATTATTACCAAAATTTGATGTCAGCCCATTTGAAAGTATTAGAGACAGCACTCCCCCCATCTTCTTTCGTCGAAGTGCTATGAAAATTTCGCTGATATAGCCTCAACTCCCTATAATTAAAAACAGCACAATATTATTGACTCTGCGTCAGCAAATCATGAAAATTCCGGATAAGGGTCAGCTTAAAACAGCTATAATTGAATTGCAGATCCTGGTGGATCATCAAAATCTGATATCTGTCCGTAATTTGAGACCGAACGAAATCCATTATGACCGCGTTCGGCGCTGAGCCGATTTCCTCTCGGAGTACCCGGAGAGTAGAGAAAAAGGAATATGGGCAATAATTCTATCGATTCAATCAATCCGGAGAAAATTGATGTCTGCTGATTCGACAATCTCTAAGGAAACGCTGATTAATTCCAGTGAAGGCGGGAGGACAGTTCTGCGCTTCGCGCAAAACCGTCCCCGTTCCACAATTAATCAGTGCATTTCTGAAAATCCGCGAATATCCGTGATTCTGCCGGTATGGAATCCCGGACCGGGGATAGACCGCTGCATTTCCTCACTGCGCGGCCAGACCCTTCAAGATATCGAAATGATTTTTGTGGATGACCGGGGAACAGACGATGCCATGGAAAAGGTACAGGCAGCGGCAGCCGAAGACCCTCGCATCCGCATCCTGGAAAATCCGGAAAATGTGGGAGCCGGTCCATCCCGGAACCGGGGCATTGAAGCCGCAAGGGGAGAGTTTCTTTCATTCATTGATCCGGATGACTATATCGCGCCGAATTATTTTGAACGTCTGTATGCAGCGGCTGCATCCGCCGGGGCGGATATTGCCAAAGGGTTCTGCGTTTATCGAAAAGGGGACGGAACAGATGTGGAGCAGATTTTTTTCCTGAATGAGCGAATCAGAAAAGAATTATCGGAAAGGAAACCGCTGTTTACGGCTTTTACTTATGAACATTTTTCTGCAATTTATAGCCGGAAATTGTTTGAAAGCGGAGATGTATGGTATGGCGTCACCCGTCGTGACCAGGATACAATTTTTTTGCTGCGTATATGTTCAAAGACGGATAAAATTGTCATCTGTGATGATGCAAGATACTTTTATATGGAGAGAAATAATTCTGCCATGCATAAGAATAAGGCTGATGGATTGGAAGATATTACCCTGTCCTTTGAGGCATTAGCAGATTTCTTTTCCGGATCTTCTGCTGCTGATGAGCATGCATGCACTTATATATTGAGTATACTGGGTCATCGGCTATCTCAATATTTCACTGTTTTCAGGAAGGATTCTCATCTGAAAAAGAAATATGCCGAATGTCTGGAACGAGTCAGGTTTTCTGCTCAGCGTTTGCCTTTCAGCGGCATGCTCAGAAACAAATCTTTTTCCGCCATGGTCCTCTTAGACTATGGCATATGCCTGCCGGACAGGGTGTTTGCGCTCCGATGGGATAACAGAAAGCTTTCAGATTATCTTGATCTTGCCGCAGCTTATCTGGGTTTTGCCCTGGCGCATCCACAGTTTGCTGCGAAGTGCAGACGGCGGCTTAAAATTCTCTGGAAAAATTTACACCGCGACATGAAGAACAAGAAGCTTGATCTATGATGGATGGACTATTTGCAAAAAACATTATCATTTCCGTGATCCTGCCGGTATGGAATCCCGGACCGGGTATTGACCGCTGCATAGAGTCATTGCGCAGCCAGACATTGAAAGATATCGAAATGATTTTTGTGGATGACCGGGGAACAGACGATGCCATGGAAAAGATACGGGCAGCGGCAGCCGAAGACCCTCGCATCCGCATCCTGGAAAATCCGGAAAATATGGGCCCAGGTCTTTCCCGGAACCGGGGCATTGAAGCCGCCCGGGGAGAATATATCCTGTGCGTTGATCCGGATGATTTTATAGACCATCATTTTCTCGAAGCGCTTTATCAATACGCTGCCGAAAAAAATCTGGATATTGTCAAAGGCAGTTTTGTTCTTGACATCCCGGAGCTGGGAATTTCAGAAAAAAGCAAATTGAACCGGGAAATTCAAGATAGGCTGGCAAAAGGATATCCGCTTTATATGGTTTTCAAGAGAGAGCATCAAAGTATGCTTGTCCGCCGGAAATTGATCCTGGAGCAGGGTATAAAATATGGAGATACGCGATATAGTGAAGATATGTATTATCTGTTTCTTCTTGGGCTGAGCAATGCATCTTTTGGAATTTGTGACGCACCTGAATCATATCACCTCGTTTACAGAAAGGACTCCCTCACAAGGACCTATTCGGATGTGCGGCTTTTTGACAGACTGAAAGTGTTTCGAACCTGCCTGGAATTACTGCTCAAACGGGATCATGATACTTACACGAAGAAATATATTATTTATCAGGTGCTTTTTTTTCTTCGGCTGCATGCCTATATAAGGCGTTTCCCGGGGCAAAAAGAATCCGCAAAGTTATTTTTGCAGGAACTTCGCGAACAGGTTGAACACTGTCCGCTGCTCGATAATGACATAAAAAAGAATCTGGTTCTTCGGGGACTGGTTAAATACGGTGAAAATATTGAAAAACGGCCTTTCGCTGCGCCGTTTGTTAAGCCGGGACGCAAGGATTATCTTGATATTCATCTCCGCCGCCTGGCCTTCGCTGTTCGGCATCCGAATGAAATTCCATATTTGACGAAAGATTTCTTGAAACCGGTTTACCGGAAGATTCATCATTTCAGCTGCAATGTCACAGTTCTAAAGAAACGCTGATTAATCCGTGCCGTGTAATTTTGTTTTTGTGTCGACTTGCCTATTGAAAATACCACTGATTCATGGTATGCTTTAAGATGAATAAAAAATGGAGCGTTTCATGGAAAAGAAAAAGATTGTTCGATTAAGCCCACTGAATAATCTGGTTTTTTCCTGTATCTTTCAAAGCGAGGAAAAATCAGGGCAGGCCATGCTGGAGTTTTTGAATGCGATCCTGGTTCATGTGGGAGAAGAACCAATTGAAGAAATCATCAGCATGATGAGCGAATATCCGCTGATATCGGAAAGCGTCGGGCAGAAATACGGACGGCTGGACGTGCGGGTTCGGGCAAAATCAGGGCGGATATTTGATATTGAAGTGCAGATCGAAAAGGACTATGTGAATGAGCGCTCGTTCTTTTACGGTGGGAAACTGGCGACGAACGAGTTTGAATCCGGTCTGACCTATGATAAAATGCCGCCGGTGCGGGTGATCAATATTGTGGATTTTTATATCCGGGAGGATCATGACAATGTGGTAGAGCCTGTGATCATGGTCTATGAAAATGACCGTAAGGAACAGGCGACGGATGTATTCAAAATGTATCATATCCAAATGCCGGCGTTTCGGAAGAATCACAAAACCTTAGCGTCGGTGAAGGATGATTTGTTTTTGACATGGTTATATTTACTGGACAGGGGTTATAAAAATAAAGAGGAAATGGAGGAACTGGCGGCTATGACAGAAGGAATGTTAAATTTTGCGAAACAATACAATATCGCTATCAATGATCCGCTGTTGGTAAGACGTTATCAAATGGATCAGGACGCCAAACGGGAAGAAGCCTTCAGAATGTCACTTGCTGAAACGAGGGCTGAAAAACGAGGTGAAAAACGAGGTGAAAAAAGAGGTGAAAAAAGAGGTGAAAAAAGAGGTGAAAAAAGAGGTGAAAAACGAGGTGAAAAACGAGGCTTCAAACGAGGCAAAGAAGATGGGCTGAGGAATGCTCATCTTGAAGATGCCCGGCGGATGAAAGCGGATGGAATGGACCCCGTACTGATTTCCAAATATACCGGTCTCCCGGAATCTGAAATACAAAACCTTTAATTTCTATCCCGGTAACTGTTCAGAACCTGAGCCAACGCGGCCTCTTCTGAACAGTTACGGTCAACATTACAAATCATAGGTTATAAACGTACAGAGTGAGGCATCGTATAACACTTCTTATTTCTTACTTCTTATTTTAAAATTTGTCACTTTTTATGAAAAATCCCTCATTTTTTTAAAAATCGTTTATAATAAAGCAGTGTTCGGGGAGGTGCCGGAGTGGTTGAACGGGACCGCCTGCTAAGTGGTTAATGGGGTAATACTCATTCGGGGGTTCGAATCCCCCCCTCTCCGCTCAAGCCGCCTTTTTCGGGCGGTTTTTGTTTTATAATGAATTTCGGAGCTCGCACACAAAGTGCAGTCTTTTGGTGTCGGCTGCGCGGCAGCAAAAAGGCAGATCACGGTGTGCTCTAAATTCACAGGAATTTCGGTGAATGTGGGAGGACAGTTCTGTGCTTTGCGCAAAACTGTCCCTGAACCTGAATGAATCAGTGCTTCCCTGTTTTCATAAGGAGAGATCATTGTGAGAAAATTTTTATTTGTTTTTTTGCTGTTTTGTCTAATCAGCTCTGTATCGATGGAAATCATCGCTGCGGCGGAGTCTTCCGAACCGCGGATCATTCTTTACACCTGGTACCGGCAGATCGGCGAGGATGACCGCATTGAAATCGGGAGCGTGGACGAAGCGGGTGTTGTCCGGACGCTCAGCGGCGTTTATTCCGAAGCGGGCTGGCCTTCTGAAAGTGGTGAACAACTGGAATATCTCTCTCAGACAGAGAAATTCAATGAGGAAAGTACGCTGAATTCTGATGATCTTTTTGTACTCAAAAGTCTGATTTCCGCAGTGGAAAAACAGGAATATATCCCCACATATACCAATATTCTTGACGGCGGAACGGAAGAAAGCTGTTCGGTGCGGTATTCACGGGATGGTGAAGCGGAAACGATCCTGCTCGGCATGTCCGGTGAGGTTCTGTTTGAAAATACCGACCCAAACGCGCAGGCTCTTTATAAGCGGCTGCGCAGCCTTTTCCCCGGTGTGCCGTCAGATGCTTATGATCCCGGACTGGGTCCGGAAGGCTTCCAGCCTGTGCCGCTTATGGAATTCGCGGGGTTTGACGTGGAAATAGTCATGAACGCGGAAATCGCGGCTTTTCAGATGGATTGTGAGGAAGGGCCGATCCCTATTGAGTTGAGTGATGAGGAGAAAGATGCGCTGCGGAATTTGATTCGTAATGGTGAGGTGATCGGGAAAGCTGACTGCGTGAGTTCCTCCGGCGGTGGGGAAAGTTATTCTTTCCTTGACGCGGATGTCAGACTTTTGGGGAATGTTGATTTTGAAGACGGTCTGTTGGTCATGAATGACGGCCGGTATTATGTGAGCCAGCCGTAATACCGAGGGTGAGCATATTCCAGATGTACATCCGGATATCGCCGGGAACGGTGAAAGACCATGATTTGGAAGCGGAAGGGCGGCCAACAGAGAAATACGGTATAATGGGCGTTAAGCAATCGGGGACTGTCCCTTTATGGGACTGTCCCCACTGCAGCAGCCTGAAGGGGTGGGGGACAGTCCCCGATAATGAGTCAATGCAGCCTGTTCTGTAAAACCTGCTCCGCAAGGTACGGGCTTCGCCCGATTTTTATTCGGAGCAGGAGCTTCGCTCAAGTCTGAGTCAACGAAAACAGGTCGCTTGACTCGGTGCTGAACAATTACCAAAAAACTATCAGAGGAAGGTCGATATTGTGAAAGGCATGTTGAGCAAGCGTAAAAAAATTATTGCCCTGGCGGCGTTGAATATTCTTATCATTCTTTTGGCCTTTGCCTGGTTTCTTTATGCGCATAGGAATTTGAAACCCGTCGGATATACCCTTTCCGACATCGCTGACTGGAAGGTTTCCTATGCCGCATTTGACGGCGCTTCTCTTTATGTCGATGAATCTTATGTGGATTCCGGCACACCCATTAACCTGATCTGGGGGCCGTACGGTGAGTTGCCGAAGGGTTCTTATTCCGTTTCTGTAAATTATGAAGCTGATGCCAGTCAGAAGGTTTATGCTACTGCTGCGGGAGAGGATCATCATCTGGTCACTTCTTCCGAAGGGATCCTGAACTGGCATGCGGACCATGTCGTTTATCAATTTGAGTGTTCCGAAAATCTCAACCGTTTCCAGCTGATCATCCGCTACAGCGGCTATGGGAACTTCCGCGTGAATTCGATTTCTATCACGCCGAACAATAACCGGAACAAACGGATCCTTACCGAAGTTCTGGCGGCATTGCTGATTTTGGATGCCTGTTTTGCTGTTTCCGCGCTGCCTTTAAAGCAGCGGCGGGTGGTTCTTGCTCTCGCAGGGATCGCGCTGCTCATCTCGCTGCCGCTGGCATTCCGCGGACATCAGGATTCGGATGATTTGGAAGTACACTACCTGCGGATCGAGGCAATCGTACAGGCACTCCGTTCGGGACAGTTCCCGGCCCGTATCTCTTCGATCTGCCATTACGGGCTTGGCTATCCCTTTTCCATCTATTACAACGATATCTTTCTCTATTTCCCGGCCTTGCTGAGGCTGCTTGGGTTTTCTGTCAACGCGGCTTATAAGATCTATGCGTTCAGCATCAATTTTCTGACGGTTCTGATTGCGTACGTTTCCTTTAGCAGGATCTTCCGCAGCAAAAAGAGCGGGATGGTGCTGACGCTGCTTTATACTACGGCCTCCTACCGGATCCTGAACGTTTATGAACGCGCAGCTGTCGGGGAATATACGGCGCAGGCATTCCTGCCTTTGGCAGCGCTGGCGGTTTATTGGATGTTTTCTGCCCGGGAAGCAGATTACAAAAAGATTTTCCGCAACGCTCTGATCCTGACCGCAGCGATGAGCGGCATTATCGGTTCCCATATCCTGACAACCATCCTTTTCGCTTTCTTCCTGGGGATCTTCTGTCTTCTGAAGTGGAAAATGACTTTCCGGAAAGAAACGTTCACGGCATTGGTGCTGGCAGTTATTTTCACGATTGCCGTGAATCTCTATTTCCTTGTGCCGCTCTTTGACTATCACCTGAATGTTCCTTCGCTGATTTCCACTGACCAAAATAATTATTTCATCCAGCTGCGCGGTGTTTCGCCCGCCCAGTTTTTCGCCTTTTCTCAGAATCTTAACGGAAGTTCCGATTATTTTGTGGTGGGGCGGTCCCAGTTTACCCCCGGTTTCCCGCTGATGATCGTGTTTGTGATCGCCTTGGGCCTGCGGCTGTATGATCCGCGGAAAAAACAGTATGACTTTCTGCTGTTTTTCTCTGCTCTCGCAATGCTGCTTTCCACGGACGTTTTCCCCTGGAACCATTTGATCATCCATTCCAAATTCTGGCATACCCTTTCCACCATTCAGTTCCCGTGGCGGTTTTTGTCCTTTGCGGTGCTGTTCGAGACGCTGCTCGCCGGTCAGCTGCTGCGTGATTATGATTTTGTTAAGGTTCGATGGGCGCTTGCCGCGTGCGCTGTGCTGATGATGTGCTGGTTCACCGGAAATGTGATGAATTCCGGTGAGATCCGCTGGATCTATGATACATCCTCTCTGCAGGCTGAGCTGACCGGTACGATGTACCTGCTGGAAGGGACGAAAGAATATGACTTGATTCAGGGATATGATATTGGCATCAAGGCCAATGTGATCGAAGGCGAGCATATGGCTGCTCTGGACCTGTTTTCCCGCAATTCCTACAGTTTGAAGATGTACGCCCGCGCGGATGACAGCCATGAGGTACATCATGTGATCGTGCCGATATTTAATTACAAGGGCTATCATGCGGTGGATGAGGACGGGAATGAATTTCCTCTTTCCTCCGGAGTGCAGAATGTGATCACCTTTGATGTGCCGGATAGTTTTGACGGAACGATCACCGTTGCTTTCCGGGACCCTGCCTCCTGGCGTGCTGCGCTGCTGATTTCTGCCGTCAGCGTGATCCTTCTTGCGGCTGGATATGTGGTTTGGAAAAAACGTATCAATGCTTTTGCGCCGGCAGCAGCACGTTGAATAGTTATAAGGTATGAATTACTGAACAATGCGATTCTGAATGAAATCAATTAATGATAAAATTATAAAACTATGAGTCAAAAAGTTCATTTGTCCCTGATTATCCCTGTTTATAACGAAGAAAAGCGGTTGCCTGACAGTATCAGCAAAATTAGAGCTTTTGTTGATACCGTTCCGTATTCTGTTGAAGTTTTGTTTGTTGCGAATGGCTGTACGGATAAATCATACGAAATGGTTTCGGAGTATCAGGATCAATACCCATATGTACAGGCTGTTTATGAAAAATCAGCAGGGAAGGGAAATGCGGTAAAACGGGGAATGATGAAAGCATGCGGCTCTTACCGGATGTTTGCGGATGTTGATTTTGCCATGCCGATTACCGAGGTAAGTAAATTTATTCCGCCCGAACTGCCTGATTGTCAGGTTGCTATCGCGTCCAGAACAGCAGCAGGATCTGTGCGAAAGGACGAACCGCTGATCCGCAGACTTTCCAGCCGGGTGTTCAATTTTGTTGTTGACATGATTCTTCACCTGGGTATTCGTGACACGCAATGCGGGTTTAAATGCTTTTCTGCAGAAGCTGCGGAAAAGATTTTTTCTTTGCAGCGCATCAATGGATGGGCGTTTGATGCCGAAATTCTGTTTATCGCGAAAAAGCTCGGTTATCGAATTACTGAAATTCCTGTTGTGATTCAATATGAAGAAAACTCCAAAATCAAGTTATGGAGTGCAGTGCCAAAAATGCTGATGGAAATCCTGCAGGTCAGGAAAAACGATCGATCCGGGATGTATCAGTAAATAGAGAGGTTTCCACCTGTAAAATAATGATTACGGATTCTTAACATAAATATCTTCGTCTAAATAAACGAGAATATAATCGCCCATATCCAGAACACTCATCGGTTTCATATTATTATCAATTGCCTGGTGCAGATAAAATTCATAATCTTCTGCTTGTAAAGTATCCTCAGCTGTAATATCAAATCCATAATATGATAAGTATTCATACATCATTTTTTGTTCACCGAATCCAAATCTGTTCCAATTTATAATTGAATTGACATTAGATTTATATATCTTCATAAAATTATAAATTTTACTTAGCAAACCGTTCGTTTCTGCATATTTTTTATATAAATATCCACCGCGTTCTGAAAGATTTGGACGATTTTGGCTATTTACAAATTCACCTAAACTTATTTTACCGACAAAATAAACCGGTTTTGATGTATCAAATTCCATCAATTTGATACCGATATTTTTGGCTATAGCAGCTTCATAATCCGATCGCTGGTTATTCAGAGCCAGTGATTTGTTCATAAAAACGCCCTGCCGGTAACACAGAAAACAGAGCAGGCCAAAACAGATATTGACAAAAATTTTATTGTTGATCATTGAAATCATAAAAGCTGTCAAAGTCAGGGAGAACGGGCAAAAGAACTGGAGTGTCTGTGCTGTTCTGTATGGCATGTCTTTCCCTTGAATCAGTGAAAGCAGAAAAAGCGAGATCACCAGAAAAAAATAAAGAAGAACACTAAGTAAACTCTTCTTTTTGACTGATAAAATGATGATGCTGATGGTTGCAAGAATAAGCGAAATATCAAAGATTGCTATGGGTTCGTAAATCAGACTTTTCAAAAAGTAATTTATGAATGTTTCAAAAAATAACGAGTTGATTTGTTCTGTCAGGCTTACGTCAGGCAGCCAGGCAATAGTGGTTTCTCCAATAGGACTGTATGACAAATGTAATAAGCGTATAATAGCGAAACCGATAATATAACGCATGAGTAACGCGATAACCAGCGGAATTGCAAAGCGGCAGCCCTTTGTAAACCAGTTTTTTTCAGAAAAAACAAGACAATCCATCAGCAGCAGTGTAATCACAACAGTGATATACAGAAATACAGATGACTCATAACTTGCCATGGGAATGGTCATTATCAGGGAACAAAGAAGGGTTGTTTTGCTGAAAATCTTTTGTTTATGCTGCAAAAGAAGTATGCAGAGGGCAGATAAAACCGCGTTTCCCGTCGTTATAAAATTCACCATATTGTAGTTCCAGATTTCATTGATCAACGGGTAGGAGATAAACAGACAGCTGAAAAGCGTGCAAAAGAAAAGTTTGTACGGGTTATTTTTTATGTAAACAAAAAATATCCTCGTAAATAATAAAGCACTGAAAATAAAGAAAATAATCGCCAGATATTTGTCAATAAAAGGCACAAATTTCGAATTTGTTAACAAACGGGTCCAAAGCGTAATTCCCCATCTTGTTGCGGCAAACATAAGATGTTCATCTTTGATATATTTTGCCCTGGCAAGGTCATCAATGCCAACGGTCCGGTTTGTCAGGTCAAATAAGTAAGATAATAATGTGATAAATGCAATACAGAGCCAGTAGGCCGGCTTTCGTAAAATATCGTTATAAAACGCTTTCCATTCTTCTTTGCTTTTAGCTGATATCATGCTGCCTCAATTTTTTCTGAATTATATCTGATAATACGAAAAATTGTTAGAGGTGCCGTAATATTCATACTTGTTACGTTCATATATAAGGAAGTATTGAAAATTTGCTTGAGTCAAAGTGACCTGTTTTCGTTGACTCATACTTGAGTCAACAGAACTGGTTGCATTGACTCTTTTCACGCAAATAGCCATTAATCGGCGTTTCCTTAAGTTACTGTTCACACATTCGCCAATATTGCTGAGCTGGACATGGGAAAACAGTTCCTGCTCCGCATCTAAATCGAGCGCAGCTCGTATCTTACCGAGCAGGGTCTTTCACTGACACGCTGTTTCACGAAGCCGATACCGGCTCGACCTCGTGTGCGTTTTTTCATCAATCGGAACATCTCATCGGGACAGCGTTTTTATAGGGACTGGCACGCTCGTGTCGGCTGACGCGGCACTCGGTACCGGTCCCGTATGTGCTTTGGAATAATAATTTCTGTCTTATTTTCGTAACGGCAAAATTCTTTCTTGACGAATCGGAACGGACATGATAAGATTTAATTACATTAAGTCGTTTCGATATCAGAAACAAAAAGGAGAAAACTTATGAAAAAAATGCTTGTTCTTGTATTAGCGCTTTGTGTGCTGTTCTGCACCGCGGCAGTTTATGCGGATGGCAAAGTCATGCTTTATTCCTCCATGCAGGAAGATCAGCTGATGGCGATCGAAAAAGCCTTTGAAGCTGCGTATCCCGACATCGACATGGAATATTACTATGCCTCCGGCGGTAAAGTGATCACCAAAGTCACCACCGAAGCCCAGGCCGGTAAGATCGAAGCCGACATCATCTGGACCGGCGACCCCTCCGACTATGAAGAATTCAAAGCCGCGGGCTGGCTGCAGCAGTATTCCTCACCGGAAGCTGACCACATCGCCGATATCTACATCGACAAGGATGGCTACTACACCGCTGCCCGTCTGGTGACCATGGGCATCGCCTGGTCTTCCATGCTTGTCGATGAAGCCGACGCCCCGAAGAACTGGAACGACCTGCTTGACCCGAAATGGAAGGATCAGCTGGTCATGACCGACCCCTCCCAGGCTTCCACCACCCAATATTGGATGGCTGCCATGATGCAGAATGAAAAATACGGCCCTGCCTATTTCGAAGCCCTGCGCGACAACGGAATCCTGCTGGAATCCGGCACCACCGCGACCCATAACGCCGTCGCCGCCGGTTCCTACGAAGTCGGTATCTGCCTGGACTATGTCTCCGCCAACCTGATTGCCGAAGGTTCCCCGATGGCCTTCCACTACACCGATGAAGATGTCATCACCATGACCTCCCCGCTGGGCATCTTCAAAGACAGCCAGAACGTTGAAAACGCTCAGAAGCTTTATGACTTCATCCTTTCCAAGGAAGGTCAGGAACTCCTCGTCGCCAACAACCTGGTTTCCGTCCGCGATGACGTGGAAATGAAAGTGGACACCTCTTCCATCGCCGCCATCAACCTCCCTGTTGACTTCAACGACCTTGCTGAAAACACCGGCGCTTATCTGGAACAGTTCAACGGGATTTTCAATAAATAGTTGTTAGCAGTCAGTGGCCAGTTGTCAGTGGCCAGACGTAAGACGTATGACGTAAGACGTTAGACGTTCGAAGTTAGATGTCAGTAAAAAGTGAATATGTATAGTCAGGTGTGAGGATAGAGGGAAATGAGGAGTGCAGGTTTGTTATGAGACATTCACTCCTCACCACTCACTCCTGACTTCTTACTCCTCACTCCTAACTGTTTCCGAAGGAAACCCTATGGCAAATGTACGCTTTGAGAACATCACGGTCGGTTACGGCGACCACATGGTTCTGAAGGACTTCTCGCTTGAAGTTGAAAGCGGACAAATCGTCTGTCTTGTCGGGCCCAGCGGATGCGGAAAAACCACTCTGGTCCGCGCGCTGCTCGGTCTCAACAAGCCGGAGACCGGTACGATCACCGTCGGCGACAAAGTGCTTTTTGACGCGAAAAAGCGCATCAATGTCCCGGCGGAAAAACGCAATATCGGTATTGTCTTTCAGGATTACGCGGTCTGGCCGCATATGACCGTTATTGAAAATGTATCCTATCCGCTGAAAAAACAGCGCCGTCCCAAGGACGAGATCCAGAAACGCGCCATGCACGCACTGGAACAGGTCCGCATGACGGAGTATGCCAACCATCTGCCCAGCCAGCTTTCCGGCGGACAGCAGCAGCGCGTGGCGATTGCCCGTGCCCTGGTGACCGACTCCGACGTGGTGGTGATGGACGAACCGATCACCAATCTGGACGCCAAGCTGCGCGAAGAGATGCTGCTGGAGATCCGCATGATCCAAAACCGCCTGGGCGCAACCATCCTGTATATCACTCACGACCAGCAGTCCGCCCTGCAGCTCTGTGACAAAATGGCTATCATGCAGCCGGACGGCAGTCTCTGCCAGTTCGGTTCGGATGAAGATATCATCCTGAATCCGGCCAACCGTTTTGTCTTTGAATTCATCGGTGTTTCCAACTTTATCCCGGTGGTTTCTGAAAACGGAAAGTACTGCCTGGACTGCGGCACCAGGCTGCCGCTGCCGCCCTCACTGAACCCGGAGAACAAAAATATCGCGGGAAAAGAGCTGGGCGTCCGCCTGAACGACGTGGTGTTTGATCCCCAATCCCCGCTGCGGGCAAAAGTGAACAGCCGGGTCTTCCTCGGCAGTGAATATAACTACTTCCTCAAGCTGGGGCAGAAAGAGATCCGTGTGCAGCAGGATATGCTGGCCGCTCGTCTTTACGGCACACCGGGTGAGGGGGAGGAGATTGGTGTTACCTTTATGAACCCGCATTATTACGACCCCAAACCACCGGAAAAAGTCGTCACTGCCGAAGAGGGAAAGAAAAAGAAGAAATTCAGCTTGTTCGGGAAAGGAGCATAAGTCATGGCAGCCGCGAAAGATAACGAACGCAAACTGAATATGGACGCGATCCTGACGGTGGTCTGCTTTATTCTTTTGCTGATCATCGTTGTGATTCCGATCTTTATGATCGTTTACAACGCCTTTTTCTTTGAAGGCAAATTCTCTCTGGATCTGTTCACCTCTCAGATGACAGATTCCAAAAACCTCTCCGCCATGTGGAACACGGTCCAGATCGCCATCCTGACCACCATCATCGGGACCATCATGGGCGTGTTTTATGCCTGGCTGCTGGGACGCTCCGACATCCCGGCCAAAGGCCTGATGCGGGCACTCTTCAACATCCCGTACATGTTCCCGCCGTTTCTCGGTGCGATGGCCTGGGACCTGCTGCTCAACGGCCGCTCCGGCTACCTGAACCGCTGGCTGCGCACCACCTTCGGCTTGTCAAAAATGCCATTCAACATCAACTCTATCTGGGGCATTGTGTTTGTGGAAGTGAGCTATTACTTCCCGTTTGTCTTTATGCAGGTGGTCTCCGCGCTGGAACGTATGGACCCGACGCTGGAAGAATCCGCCCGCATCGCCGGTGCCAAACAGAGCACCGTCATCTGGAAGATCACCCTTCCGCTGATGAAACCCTCCATTTCTGCAGGGGCTTTGCTGATTTTGACAACATCTTTGGCCCACTTCGGTGTGCCGTCCATCCTGGGGTATGCGCAGGGAATTTACACGCTGCCGACCCGCATTTACGCGGTCATCTACAATTCGACCGGGTCCTTTGAAGGCATCCGACAGGGTGCCGCACTTTCGGTGATGCTGGTCGTAGTCGTGGCAATCGCGTTGATTTTGCAAAACAAGATCCTTTCTTCGGGATCCTACGACATCATCAAGGGTAAGTCCATGCGTCCGACGCTCATCAAGCTGCGCGGCGCGAAGATCCCGCTTTTGATCCTGGCCATCTTCACGCTTGTCCTGATCGTACTGGTCCCGCTGGTGATGATCTTCCTCATCTCCTTCATCAAGGCTTACGGTCTGCCGCTGAAGTTCGAGAATTTCACCTTCGCCCAATACCAGAAGGTCTTCAACATGAACGGGACAGTGGACTCCATCAAGAACTCCCTGATCCTTTCCATCAGCGCCGGTGTGATCTCCATGTTCCTCGGAACGCTGGTGGCTTACGTGGTGCAGAAGATCAAACCGAAGGGGAAAGAAGTTCTGGAAGTGGTTTCCGTCCTGCCTTATTCTATCCCGGGCACGGTGCTTTCCATCGGCGTGATCCTGGCTTGGTCCGGCGCCATTTTTGGCATTTCACTGTATAACACGCTGTGGATCATCCTGGTGGCTTATATCGCCCGCTACCTCTCCTTCTCCATGAAGACAAGTTCCGCAGCATTGCTTCAGGTCCATTCCTCGCTGGAGGAGGCAGCGCGTGTCTGCGGCGCTTCTCATACGGAGTCCCTGTCGGATATCACGCTCCCGCTGATCCGTCCGGCCATGGTCTCCGGTTTCTTCCTGATCTTCCTGCCGGCCATGCGTGAAGTGACGACGTCCATCCTGCTCTACGGTCCGAAGACCATGACGCTGGGTGTGAAGATCTACAGTCTGCGCGACGCCGGTATGATCCCGCAGGCAGCGGCATTGGCATCTGTGGCAATCGTGATCATCATTATCCTGAACACGATCGTCACCGAAATCACCAAGGAACGGAAGGGGGTGTAAGATGGCTGATCAGGTTATCCTGCGTAATGTGACCAAACGCTTTGCCACCAAGACCCTTGGCGACATTGTCGCTGTCGATAATTTTAATTTAGCGGTGCATGAGGGAGAATGTTTTTCCTTCCTCGGGCCCTCCGGCTGCGGCAAGTCTACCACCCTGCGCATGATCGCCGGGTTTGAAGACCTCACCGAAGGGGAAATCGAGCTCTGCGGACGGTTGGTTTCAAGTTCGTCCAAGAACCTCTATGTTCCGCCGGAAGAACGGGGACTGGGCATGGTGTTCCAGGCCTTCGCGGTCTGGCCGCACATGAATGTCTTCGAAAACGTAGCCTTCCCGCTGCGTATTCAGAAGGTCTCCAACTCCGAGGTGACGGAACGGGTCAACAAGGCGCTGAAGCACACCAGCCTCACCGGACTTGAGAATGTTTATCCGAGTGACCTCTCCGGCGGTCAGCAGCAGCGTATCGCGCTGGCCCGCGCCATCGTGACCAACCCGAAGGTGATGCTGCTGGATGAGCCGCTTTCCAACCTGGACCCGAAGCTGCGGGAAACCATGCGCTTTGAGATCAAGGAACTGCAGCGGGAATTCGGATTCACGATCATTTTTGTGACACATGACCAGTCCGAAGCCATGGCGATTTCCGACCGGATGATGGTCTGCGATATGGGAAAGATCATGCAGATCGATACACCGGAAAACCTTTACAACAAACCGGTCAACCGCTTTGTGCACAACTTCCTCGGGGAGTCTACTTTTATCAATGTGGATGTCCGGGAAGGCAAGGTTTACCCGCGCGGCGACGGTTCTCAGGCCATCAAGCTGGAGATCCCGAAAGATGCCGCTGCGCAGATGGTGGTCGCCACCCGACCGAATGAAATCGAGCTGCTGCCCGCAACGGAAGAGGGATTCAAATCCCGCATCGAAAAGCGCATCTTCCTGACGGACCGCACCGAATATCTCGTCCCGGTAGGCGAACAGCTGGTGAAGATCCAGACACCGCACCGCGTGCGCTTTGCCCAGGGCGACGCCTGTGCCGTCCGCTTCGTCGATCCCATGTGGTACCCTGTGGATGACGAGGAAGCCGAAAAGGAACGCGCCAAGCGGCAGCTGTTCTGAGAAATCAGAAATAAGAAATCAGAAATCGGAAATGTGCCGGTCTGCCAGGCACATTTCTTTTAAATTCTGAGGTATCTATTCAGAACGGAGCACGTAGGGACTGGTATTTTGTGCGGCGCAGCCCGTACAAGTGTACTTGTCCCCATGTGCGTCGCTGTGGATTCTGAACAGCTACATTTTAAGAAGAAATTCGGAAGGAGATAGTGCCGTTATCGGACTTTGATTAAAATCTTTGATATTTCTGGTAATGATATAATACGCATGAATTCGTTTAGCAATCATACATTGGACTGCATCCTCAAAATCAATCCAATGCATAGATGCAGCTTTGTTCAAATCATCTGCGGTCAAATCAGCAAATCTGAAAATAAGCAATAACTTTTTTAATATATCATCAATATTTTCCGGGGTAAGTTCTTTCCTCATCACATAAACCAGATTAGCAAAGGTTAAAGATGAAACATACCCTTCCAATTTTTCTGCTTCGCACAACTTCCAAATAAGGGCTGAGTCGATAACAAAAGGCTTCCGATTTTGCAGCACATCCAAAATCACATTGCCATCAATGAACACCCGCATATTTCCTTGTCAACTCCCATTCCCTTTCATCTTCCGCATCTGTTTCATTTTTCAAAATACCGGTAAGAGAATCGGTTAAACTGGCAACGACAGATTTTCGTGGAATCAGGCGAGCTACTTCCTTTCCATTTTTTGTCAGGATCACTTCATTCCCATCAATAACATAATTCAAATACCTGCCAAAATTATTTTGCATTTCTGTTGCGGTTGCAGTTGTCATTTCCATAATGTACCTCTTTGTAATAGCTAATATTATTATACCTTAAATTAGCTATTAAATATATTTCTTCTTCTTTTGATGTAAATTCCGCAGGTTATGAATATACGATCTCATATTATCTTCCGAAATCCATCCATCTTCCTTTGCGGAACGGATCCCGGCATTCAATTCGCAAAGCAGCTGGATCATAGCCTCAGCTTTTTCTAAATTTTCCTCATCTTCCATATCCCGGATGCTGTAAACGCCATGTCCATTCCTTGTCAAATATACAGGGAATCCTTTTGAAACCTTTTCCAGAACACTGCCATAGTTTCTGAGATCTGATACCGGGGCAATTGTTGGCAAAACTATTTCCTCTCAACATTTTTTCGTCTTTTGGAATAATGATAATCCGAAAACAAAAATACATCATGAAGGTTTCGATGAATGTCTGCGTATCAAATTTCCATAGAAAAGAAAAACTGGCAAATTTGAATATATGATACTTGAGCCTCTGGAGCGGCTCAAGTATCATATATTCAAAGAAACTGGTGAAAAAAAAATAGGAAGTTCCTAAAATTATATTTG
>JAFPZX010000061.1 GCA_017417055.1 Anaerolineaceae bacterium | reverse complement strand
TTCCATGCGATCGGCATACAAAGAAATAGCGTATCCAGTCTTGGTTCATCAAAGCCCTCGCCGATATATTTCCCGGTTGCAACAATAATGAATCGATCTTCTGTGGAAAGAGAATGCAATTGTTCCAGTTTTTCCCGCTTTTCTTTGACAGAATCGCTGCCGATCAGGAGGAAAAGGTTTTCTGCATGAAAAACAAGCTTGGCAGCCAATAATTCTGCATGTTCCTTGCGTTCTGTCAGCAGGATCGGAGTGCGTCCTTTTTCGTATGCATTCAGAACATCCCGAACGATCATCTCATTTCTGGCATCATTCTGATAAAGCTCCGAGTAAATACTTTGGATCGCTTCTTTATCTTCAATTCTCGTTTTTGTAAAACGCGGAATAATAAAATGCTCAAAACCGTGTTTTAAAGCCTGGGATCTCGGATCAACCAGATATCGGATCGGGCCGCACTGCATAAATATGATCGGATCATGGCCGTCCTGCCTTTTCGGTGTCGCACTCAGCCCGTAAATATATTTTGCGGTCACAGATTTCATGACTTTTTCAAAACTGAATGCCGCGACATGATGGCATTCATCGCAGATCACCATTCCATAGCTGCGAACCAGATCTTTCACATTTTTCTCATCACCTTCAAAAAGGGACTGAATTATTGCGATATCGACGATCCCGTTCAGTGAATCTTTCCCGGATCCCAACAGTCCGATAGCCGAAAACTTCTTCTTTCTCCCGCGCTTCTTCGGCTGTTCCGGCTGCGGTATTGCATCAAAATTCAAAAACTTTTCAAGTGCCGATTTCCATTGCGTCAAAAGAGCACTTGACGAGACCAGCACCAGTGTATTCACTTGCCTTTGACCGATCAGCCAGGCAGCAATTACCGTCTTTCCAAAGGCAGTTGTCGCAGAAAGTACACCGATTTCATTCGTCAGGAGGGCCTCTGCTGCCGAAATTTGTTCTGGCCGGAGTTCGCCGATGAAAGAGACAGGGATCGGATTTCCGGTGTTTCTTTTATCATCAATTGAAAACGGTACAAAATGATCGTTCAGAATCTCGGCGACTTCATTCATACATCCCCTCGGCAGGCCAAGGTGATTCGAATACAATTCACTGCAATCTATAATTCTGGGAATATTCTGGACCGGAAGTCTCATCGCCTGATTTCTGGCAAATATGGGATTGCGGAAAGCAGCCAGCCTTTTAAATCTATCGATCGCTTTATCCGAAAGTCCCGCTTTGGGAATATATAACATATTGCTGAGCACAAGATTCAATCTTTGCGGAAAATCCTCCTGCTGTAAATCGGCGGCAGGCTTCGGAGATTCCCATGGGGCGTCTTCGTCAGCAGCAGCCAGCAATCCCAGATCACTTTGTGTATTCAGTTTTTGATTCCAAACGATCAATTCATTTTCAGTGATCCGCGGCAGCCCGGAAAGAAAAGCCCATTGATCAGCATAAGGGATAAAGTTCTCATCAATAAACAGAGAATTCCCATTTTTCTGGGCATTCCCCTGGAACGGCAGCGCGATCAGGTTTCCAAAGCCGCCTTTGGGCATCGTATCCTGGCTGGGGAACATCCGGTCATAGGAAGCAAAATCCAGTTCGTGACGATTGCTCATTGTTTTCGTCAGAAGACCACTGCCGAATCTTCTCGCTTCTTTAGCGGCAACAGGTTGTTCAAAGAAAAACCAGATATGGGCTCCGTTTCCGGACCTGGACCGCTCCACTGCCGGAATTATATTGTAGTATTTGCAGGTTTCCCTGAAGGCAGATACATTTTGCTGCCAATCCTCTTCATCGAAATCCAGCACCAAAAACCATGTCGTATCATCCGGACGCATTGGATAGCTGCCAAATAGCTTTTTCCCCATAAGATGTTCGCGGATGAGATTTACAGACAGCGGTATGAATCGGCGG
>JAFPZX010000060.1 GCA_017417055.1 Anaerolineaceae bacterium | reverse complement strand
CCCCAGCGGATCAGGCGGCTCCGGGTCAGTTCCATCCACGCCTGCTTCCAGTCTGGTCCGAAGACCTTGCACAGGTTTAAGACACTGTGATTCAAATACTTACCAGTAAATCTGTCCGTGTGCTCCGTGACTTCAAACGCTCCGGGGTATTGATCAGGATCCACCCTTTCACTGAGCAAACCGTCAATCCCATCAATATAGCCAGAATCGCCGGGAATGCAGCAGTCCAAGCCGGCAGAAACAAAACGGTATCCGTCCGGATCAACCAGATACCATCGTTTTCCATCGAAATGCGTATGGAAGAAGCCGGTGGCGTCATATTTGTGAGACAGATCGCCGCCAAATCGGCTGCGGTTGGAAAAAGTCTCTCCAGGCTGGATTCCCTTCCGCTCCAGGGTGAGGGACTCCCGCATATCGGACAGGGAAGCGGTTTTTCCTCTCCAGTTTTTGTGCATATACTGGCCCAAATCATCAACAATCGGTTTTACATCCCGCACAGCAGTATCCGGCAATTCATCCGTCAAATAGAAATCGTGGATCAGGATATGCTGTTCATAGTTTGTCTTCTTAAAGGTCAGTACCATCGCCACTGCTTTTTTCAGGCTGATGCCCCGGCCGAGAATGATCTCCTTCAGTCTGCCGGGTGTACGGGGGATAAACATGGTCTGGCTGTCCAGCAGCGACAGTGCCACCGGCCAGGTCGTACGAATCTGCGGAAGAACCCCGGCGTTAATGATGCACATATCGCCCTTTTCCGCGGCCGGTGTGACGAACACAAGAGTAAAGGTTTGATCCATGGTGTCCTTCGCGGTGACGTCCATCACAAGGTGGGTCATACCCTTCCAGCGTATGCCTCCCAGAAACCCGGGCAAGCCGGAAAAAATCAGCTTTCCACCCTCCGCAGGGATTGTGAGCGCATAACCTTGTTCGGTTTTTTCGATCTTCACGCCCTCTGCCTTTGCCTTTTTCAGATTGATGTGCTTTTGCACCGGCATCCTTCCACCTCCGCCGTCCTACTCTTTGTGCCAACTTTTGTTTTATATATTCACAATCTTATTTCATAAACACAGTGTTGACTTAATTTCATAAAGGATTATGATAACAGTGTGTTCATCTCGTCAATATACAACCTTTTAGAGCGTGACAGTTGATGAACACTTTCCCGAAAAATGTTGATTGAGAGGAAGAAAAAATGGCCTTTACAGACAATCGGGTGCGTTATACGAAAATGGTTTTGCAGCAGGCACTGCTGAAGGTCCTCAAAAACAAGCGAATTGATCAGGTCACGATTAAGGAAGTTTGTGATGAGGCTCAGGTTAATCGGGGCACTTTTTATCTGCATTATGCCACACCCAATGACCTGCTGATGGAAATTGAGCAGCAGTTTATTGATGAAAACTTGGCTCATTTCTCTTCCTATATGAAAACGAACTATGAAGGCGGACATTTGGCAGACGTGTTTCGCTGCATCATGCAGAATCAGGAATTATGCCAGATCATTATGGGCAAAAACGGAAATCCCCGGTTCCTGATGCGGATTCAGGAAATGATGCGGTCTTCTATGGTTGACGACTGGTGCAAGGATTTTCCTCAATACAAAAGAGATGACCTGAATTACGTTTACGATTACGTTTTCACAGGCTCCATGCGATTGATACTGAACTGGCTTGAAAATGAAAATGGCCTCTCCGCTGCAGATCTTGCCCGGCGTCTGGATCGTTTGGGACACTATGCGCATCTGGCAATCCAGGAGTTTAATTGATTAATATTGGAGCCTGGCAAAAGAACAAAGAATTGATAACAGAAGAAAAGTGAAGTCTGGCAGGCTGATCCTATCGCCAAAGAGGCAATCACACGGGTGTTTTCATATGGGCTGAATACAAGTAAATTCAAGGCGTTGAGCCACATGACAAAAAACCATTTCTAATCGATCAGGCTGGTTTCATTAGATCTATCAGCAACAGCAGCAAAAGACTTATAATATTGGCGAGAGACAAGGTCTTTGTAACAGTTTGCCTTAATCGAAAAGGGAAAGGCGCACAACTGAGTGTTTCCAATACATATGCTGAGGGGAAAACTGCAGACACTTCCAGATTCTTCGAGCGCTTTTATCGGGAAGATGAATCCCATAATTCAGCAAAACCAGGATTCGGAATCGGCCTTTCCATGGCAAAAGAGATGTCAGAGCGAATCAAAGGTAAGCTGAACGTTTGCTACAGCGATGAAACAATCACTTTCTCCGTTGAGATCGGATAATATGCTTTTACCTTTTCTGGCGGTGCAAAATGCGCCGCTTTATTTTTCCCGAAATACAAGGCCATTGTGCCAGCAGATATACTGCTGTGTATATCAGGGATGAAAAACACAATTTGCTGTGGTTGTTCAAGAAAAGAACATACATTTTTGTCCTATCGCCAAGATTGGCGGTAGGATGAATTAGAACAGGTTGTAATCCTGTTTTATAGCCAAAAATTCTAATAAAGGCGGTCGGTGACGCGGCGCGCCACCCGCCAAAATTAGAAAGTTCTAATCGCGTTCTAATTTTGGGGTGGAATTTGACGGATTTCGAGGGATTTTGAGAGAGCTTCGCGGAATTT
>JAFPZX010000004.1 GCA_017417055.1 Anaerolineaceae bacterium | reverse complement strand
AAGCCATTATGAAGCTTGCAACAGAAGAAACTGCAGGAGTGAACAATTAATGAAAGCGATTAGAAGATATTTTACCGATAACCTGGGCATCATCATTGCGCTTGCGGCAATGATCCTGTTCCTGTATATTTTCCCCACGACGCACAGCACATTTCTGACGCAGAAAAACATTTTTAACGTTTTGCGTCAGAGTGCTCCGAACATGATGCTCGCCTGTGGTATGACGATGGTCATCATCTTGGGCGGTATTGACCTGTCCGTTGGTTCCATCATCGCCATGTCCGGTGTTCTTGGCGCGGCTGCGGTCGTCTGGTGGGGTCTGCCGGAAATCTGCGGTATCCTGATCGCGATCTTCTCCGGTCTGATTTTCGGTCTGCTGAACGGTATGGTCATCGCGCTGACGCAAATCCCGCCGTTCATCGTTACCCTGGCTTCCATGAACATCGCCAAAGGTATCGCTTATGTATATTCCGGCGGAAAACCGATCCGCTGCATGACGGACGCCTGGAAATTCCTGGGCGCCGGTTACGTCGGACCGATTCCAACGCCTGTCATCACCATGTTGATCGTCTTCGTGATTGGTGTGCTCGTTTTGAACCGCACACAGATGGGCCGTCATATTTATGCGGTCGGAGGCAACGATACCGCGGCGAAATTCTCCGGTATCAGCGTGGCAAAAGTCAAGTTCTTTGTCTACAGCTTCTCCGGGCTCATGTCCGGCCTGGCCGGTATCACCATCGCCTCCCGCTTGTACTCCGGTACCTGCACCAGCGGTGACGGTGCGGAAATGGATGCCATTGCCTCTGTCGTCGTCGGCGGTACTTCCATGTCCGGCGGTTCCGGGAAACTGGGCGGCACGCTGATCGGTGTGCTGATCATCGGTATCCTGAACAATGGCCTGAACCTGATGGGTGTCAATTCCGACTGGCAGTACATCATCAAGGGTGCGGTCATTTTGCTCGCGGTCTATGTGGACTTCCTGCGCAGCAAGAAGAAGAGCAAATAAAATTCGCAAAAATATAAGATTCAGGGCGGGACAAAATCCCGCCCTTTTTTATTATCCGTTGCCATTCGGAAAATAAACGCCGCACTTGGGAACAGCCCTTGTGACAGCTTGCGAAGCATAGGGTATCAGTCCCTCATGCGCTTTGTGAATAGCAGCACTGTTTTCAGAAAAAAATCAGCCAGGTTACGATTTAACAAATACTATGTAACCAATGGCGTATTATAATTATGTAAAATGTGCAAAGGGAAGACCATTGTGAATAAGAAAAACAGTTTCTCACCTATCCTACAGTCTGTGCTCCTCAGCTGTTTTACGGCTGCCGGAGGATCGTTCTTGCTGTTTTCCTTCTATGCAGGAACAGATGACATCATATCCGCAAGAGAATCAATAATTCTTCTCTCTTCCGCGGCAGGAATCGCTGTGACTTCCTTTCTGATTGCACGCAAACTTTCCGCGAAAATAATTTTCCTGTCATTCACACTTAGCCTGATAACAGCTGCAGCGGTAAATTTTGAATTTCCGGATTTAATGAAACTTCCGATGCAGCTCCCGGCAGATAATACCATAACTATTGCCGAAATTGAAGAGAATGCATCCTTGTCAATGACATGGGCTTACCGATTCCGGCCGCGCACACTAAAAACAGATCCTTTTCTTACCAATCCTGACCGGGATATATCATTTTCTCAATTAATCAAAACCGGGACATGGGATGAAATTTTAAACGATGATGATCCGGTTTTGATGACGCACCAACAGGGTGCTTCCCTCGGCCTGTCTGAAAAATTCAGAACCCACCTGGCTGTGCTATGTTTCAAAACTGCGGATGGTACGGTAACGCTCCGAATCTCCGGAAGCAGGGAAGCAATAACAATTACTCCGGAAATGACCGCGGATCAGCCATATCGCATCATTTTGCGGAACGGGCTGCTGTCTGAATTGACCGGAAATGCGATACAAATTTTCCTGTGGGAAGGCGCTTTCTGTTTCCTGTATCTGTGCGGGATTTTTCTCTGCAATTCCGCACAAAAGATATCCGAAAAATATCGTCACCTTCTCATTTTTTTCTGCGCTTTTCTGGCTCCCTGCCTGATCATGACAATTTTATGTGTCTTTCTAAAAATCACCCCGTTTGGAGAAAAAAGTTTCCTGATCAATGACATGTGGGGAGAATACGCGGATTATATGGCCTATTTCCGCACCATACTCAGCGGAGACAATGATTTGTTGTATTCATTCAGTAAATCTCTTGGTGATGATCTTCTTTCTCTGCTGGCCTTTTACGTAATCAATCCGCTCAATTGGCTGGTCTGCCTCTTCAAACCGACAGACCTTCCGCTGGCTGTCACAGTCTTAGTAATATTACGCTATGGAATTGCTGGACTGACAGCAGCAATATATTTTACAAAACAGCGGAAATGCGGTTTTTCCGCTCTTTTATTTTCCACTTGCTATGCATTGATGAGCTTTAACATTCTTAATGCGGAAAACACAAACCTGCGGGAAAGCACATTGGTTCTGCCGTTGGTGATCATGGGTCTGGAGCAGCTTATCGATGGGAACTCACGCCGCACCTACGTATGGGCCCTTGCCTGTGCTATATTTCTGAATTTTTATTCCGGCTATCAGATCTGTATTTTCTCAGCCATTTATTTCCTGTTTTATTATTTTCAAAAAAACCGGAAAAAAACCTTCTTTCAAACACTATGGCGGTTCATCTTTTTCTCTCTGCTGACAGTCGGTATATGCGCCTTTCTGCTGATTCCTGTTGTATTACAGCTGCGAAATGGTCCGAAATCTTTTGATCCGAATATTTTGACATTTCGAATCAACATGCCCTGGCAGGGGCTTTTCGGGAAAATGCTGGTTTCTGCCTATGATGTTGAGCAGTTCAAAGCCGAAGGACTCCCTAATTTATACATCGGGCTGTTCTGTGGAATGCTGCTGCCTCTTTTTTTCCTGGATCGGGAAATATCTGTGAAAAAGCGGGGACTTACAGCCGTTATGCTGATATGCTTCATATTCATCATGCAGATCAATCCGCTGAACCTCGCATTGCACGGATTCAATCAGCCGGGATGGTGGCCGTATCGTTATTCATTTATTATCTGCTTTTTCCTGCTTGGCATCGCTCAGGAAAGCTTTACGCACCGCGGGAGATGGCACTTTTCGGGGATATGCCTGACTTTTATCTGCTGCGCTCTGCTGATTTGGCGCCTTTCCACCGCAAATTATGACTGGATGACGGCAGATTCACTAACGCTGAATTCAGTTCTTCTCGCCGGAATCTTTTTGCTGATTCGTCTCGGATTTCACCAAAAAGATGCCCACGCTGCCGCGATTCTCAGCATAATGACAGCAATCGAACTGTTTCTGAATGCGTCCCATATCCTCACCATCAATACAGCATATGAACGCAGCAACACCGTCAATGATTATGTGAGTTATTACAACGAAAACCAACCGGTTATCAATGAAATTAAAAATATGGATAGTGGATTTTACCGCATTGAAAAAAATCACTTCCGTACCGCCAATGACCCGATGCTGTTCAACTACAACGGCATCACCCATTATTCTTCAACATTGAATAAAGATGTGATGAATTTCCTTCCCCGCATCGGATTTCGTTATTATCCCTACCGTTTTCTTTACTGGGAAGGGTCCGACACGGCAATGGACAGTCTGCTCGGCATCAAATATCTGATATCCGCTGATGAAATGTTCAAACCATATTCTCCTGTATTTGAAAAGAATTCATACACCGTGTTTGAAAATCCTTACGTACTGCCAATTATGTTTACAGCTTCTCCGGCTGTCATGACATCAGAATTGGCGGTTGAAAGCGATAGTTTTGAATTACAGAATCAAATATTCAGCGCATTAACCGGTGAAGACATCATAATTTTTCACCCGGCATCCTCAACAGGTCCTATCACCAATGATCTTATCTATCAGGATGCTGCTCCGGATATGTGCTGGTTCTCAATAAAAAATGATGATGACGAACCAATATCCGGCTCACTTACATGGAATATTACAACCAAAAACAGTGATACGCTTTACGCTTTTTTCCCGGGAACAGACATCCACCCTGTGACACTCAGACTCAACACCAAACCATTCGGGCGTTATTTTGATAATTTTTCCTGTCACATTCTTCGTCTCGGCACATTCGAAGCGGGAAACGAGCTGGCATTAGAAATGACCCCGATGGAAGATCGTGTTTGCCTGAATAATGCTCAGTTCTATCACGAAGATATCAATGCATTAGACAAAGCAGTAAGCTCCCTGCGGGAAGATAAAACTGAATTGCGAAAACTCACAAGCTCCCGCCTGGAAGGCTCCTTCACGGCATCAAATGATAAAGTTTTATTCTTTACAATACCTTACAACAAAGGGTGGACCATTCGAATCGATGGACAAAAAGTTCCTGTGAATAAAGTTCTCGGAACATTTATGGCAGTCTCTGTTTCGCCGGGCACACATTCTGTCGATTTAAAATATATTCCGATTGGTCTAATTCCCGGCGTAATGATTTCACTGCTCTCAATCCTCGCATCTGTTTTTTACGGAAGAAAAAAATCCCGATTGAGCATGCAGGAAAAATGAGGAAACCCCATGAAAAAGATCATAAGCACCAATCAATTATTCATTTGTCTGAGTATCATCATTTTCTTTGCATTGTTTCTCTGTACCGGGATAAAGATTTTTGACGATTTCGGGCCGGTAAGCGAAGAACGGAATCAGATTGATGCCGGACACATCGTTTGGGCTTATATTACCGGAGATAATTCTCATTTTCCGGACCTTCCTCCGCTTGAAGAGTACATGAACCGTTATTACGGACAGGGAGCAACTTTTATAACGGTTTTGATCGAAGCTTTATTCGGTTTCCGCTGGGATGTTAACCGTGTTTGGAAAATCAGACGCTTGTGGAATTTTTTGTGCTTTTTTGCGGCAGTAACGTGCGTTTTCTGGCTGGTAAAAAAACGTTATAAAAGCTATCTGCCTGCTTTTCTTGCTGCAGCGAACCTGATTTTTGTCCCGCGCATGTTCCCTGAAGTCTTTTATAACGATCGAGACCCGCTTTTCCTCTCCTGGCTGGTTTTTTCTTTCTGTGCAATGAGACTTTTCCTGCAAAAGACCGGCTGGCTTACGTCAATTTTATTCGGCATTGTACTGGCAATAACGATCAATATCCGCATGTTTGGATTTATGCTCATCATTCCGCTGATTTTAATACTCATCAAATATCCAGCCAAACGCCGGTGGGTAATCACGGTCATATTGTTTTTTTCACTCAGCTGGTATGCGCTCAGTCCAATCGCATGGAAGGATCCGTTCGGCACCATAGTGACTTCCATTGTTCATCTCACAACCAAACAACGGATGATTGACACACAGGGAAGTACCACGCTGTTATTTGCCGGCAAATACTTTCCTGAACAGGCGCTGCCCTGGTATTATCTGCCCCTGTGGATCCTGATATCCACACCAATCACCCTGCTGTGCCTTTTTGTTTTTGGTGGAATTTCCTGTTTCACAAAAAAAGGAAACCTCAACAAGGCTGACTCCTTCTGGACCATTATGGATTACAGTCTTGCAGCCTTTTTTGTTCTGTTTATTGTTGGAATTCCGATCATTCGTCCCACTTTGTACAGCGGCTGGCGCCATTTTTATTTTCTGAATCTCAGTTTTGTCTGGTTTGCTGTTTACGGACTGGACCGTCTTTTGAAATCTCAAAATAAATGGCTCAATTCCTTAGCTCTGGCACTGGAAGCAGCTTCCCTCCTGGTCACAGCAGCAGGAATGATCCATGCACATCCATATGAAGGAATTTATTATAACCTCCTGTTCAGGAATTCAGCTGCTGACAATTTTGAACGCGATATGGGATATACATCAACACTTGAATGTCTGGAATATCTGGCTGATCATTCTCCGGACCAGAAGATTGAAGTCATGAACGCCAATGCTTTTATTCCATTCTCGCTGATAGGTCTCTCAAAACCGGTTCGGGAACGATTTTCCACAATAGACTGGAAGACGCAGAGAGTTCCAATGAAATACATAATTTTCAATTACAACAACCAGCAGGGAAACAGTCAGTCCTTCCCTTATTATGCACCTGTTTACAGCATTGAACAGAATGGCACCAAACTGGCTGAAATTTTCGAGCGAACGAATAACAAGCTGTTGGAACCGGAACAATGTGTAGATGAGATCTATTCATCACATAACAACGACAATATCCAATTTATTCTTTCTAAAGACAAAGACGAAATCTGGACCGGAGCAAAACAGCACACATCCAATGAGACACTGACCATAACAATGAAAGATGGAATAAGACTGGAAAGTATTGAAATTTTTCCGGGGGATTACGCGGAAGCATCCGAAAAACTGCGTTTTTATACCAAAATCAACGGTAATTCTGACTGGGAAGAGCTCCCGGTTGAAAAAAACGGAACCAACGGCTGGCTGATCAATCATCAGCCCTGCAAATATCTGCAAATCCAAAGCGCTGCGGAAACTGACCAGCCCTGGCAGATACGTCAAATTCTTTTTTATGGAGAATAGGCCGGCTCAATAAACCGGCTCCATATCTACATAACGGATCTCCTCTCCCTCAGCAAGGGTACCCGTCTGGCGGAAAGAAACCTTAAATTCACAATCCGGAATCCAATCAAACGGGACACTGAAAACATTATTTACCGAATAATCTTGAATCAAACGATAATCACTAAATCCGGGTTTAAATTCAATCTTATATTCAAAATAATCAGGGTTATTTGAAATCAGTGAAAACTCCCTTTCTTTTTTATCATAATCATCATAATAAAATATTCCGTAATAATCTGACGGAGAAGCCTTTAATTTTTCACTTACTGTATTAAGAAAAACATCATCAGGGACAGAACCATTAATGTAATCTGCAATAAAATTCGAGATTTGTTCAGCTCCATTTCCATTTTGATGAAGCCCATCCATATAATTTGTCTGTACATACGGGTAATAATCATTTGGCAACAAATTCATATCAATAAATTTTATATCCTTTGATTCAACCAAGTCATGAACAAAAGGAGTGAATTCATCATATTTTTTTACATATTGCAGCAAAGGATTACCGGCAGGAGTACTCAGCAATGTCAACTTAATCTGATTATTCTTGCAAAAATCAATAATTTTTTCATAAATATTTACACAATCCGAAGAAACATATTCCAATCCTATTGGAGATGAGGGCTCTCTAAACAAGAATTGATGATCCTTAACTCTCGTATAATAGGCAGAGAATCCTTTGCCTTTATACTCAGCCATTTTCCCCATCTCATTATTAGCATAATAAGAAGTGTAATTTTTATATTTACTCGTTGATTTTTTCTGCAGCGTTTCATCTATATAATTCAGATCTGTAATTTTTTCCCAATACCTTCTCCCCGGCCAAAAACTGTTTACATAATGTGATCCGGAAGAAGCATTGAGGAGAAATGATATTTTATTACCAGAAAAACGTAAATAATCTGAAACAGAATAGGTAGAGACTAATTCTGTTCTTTCCTTAAATGGACTGCATTGACTTACAACAAAATAATTCATTTCAAGAAAGATTTCTTTGATCTTATATAAACCGACCGCTTCCTTGATCAGTGCAAGAGATGCATCAGGCATTTGAGCGGGATTAGATGCGGAAAAAGCTTTTTTTCCTGTTTTTTCAGAAATCAGAATAGGGTCGATGCCATATACAAAATGTGAAGTACCAACGAACAGATAATCAATATTATCCTGATTATAAAATTCATGCATCATTAACCGGGTTTTTGAAGCCGTATCATCCTGCAGCATATAGGTTAATAATCTGCATCCGGCATAAATAAGAGCTGCAACGGCGAATAACGAAAGAATTCTTTTTATAATCTTGTTCATTTCTATCAGATCCTAATAAAAAGCGTACGCAAAACCACTTGTTGAGTAACCCGCACCGTAAATTCCAAGAAATAATACTATTAATGTTCCTAAAGCATAAAAGGTCCATTTTGCAGGAGCATTCAATCCTGCAACAAACACCCGGATTGAACCGGCAGCCTGTTTCCATTCCATAAACCACAAAATAACCACCGCAATAACCAGAATAACAAAATTAGTTCCATTCAGACCATAGCGTGTAAACGAATGAATATCCATCCTGCCGAATCCGAAATCTTTAAATATTATTCTGAAATAAGGTTTCAGATTACGGATACCTGTCGCTGTTGCAATTAACAAAATGAGTAAATAAGCACAAAATGTACGAATGATTTGAAAAGCACGCCAGTCTGCTGATTCCGGATTGATTTTCAATATTTTTTTAATTTTGACAAACAGAGGGTCAAGAACCTGGGAAAGAACTGAAATCGCTCCGCATAACACCCCCCAGATCAAATAATCCAAACCGGTCCCATGCCAAACGCCTGAAACTAAAAATACAACAAATAAATTGAAGTATTTTCGGATGATTCCTTTTCGGCTGCCGCCTAATGGAATATAAATATAGTCCCGGAACCAAACACCCAAAGTGATATGCCAGCGGCCCCAGAATTCGGAAAAAGATCGGGAAAAAAACGGCCTGTCGAAGTTTTTTTCAAGCTGAATTCCCATTATCTGCGCTATACCTGTTACGATATCCATATATCCCGAAAAATCACAATAAAAACCGAATCCCCATAAAATCGTAGCAAACAGTAATGAGAAGCCGCCTAATTCATAATTATTGAGGTCAGCAAACAGGTTATACACGAACATCATTGTTCGCTCCGTAATAACCAGCTTTTTGAAATATCCCCAGATGATCAGCTGCGTTCCCATACACAGATTTTGGTAATCAAACCGATGTCCTTCAATCAGTTTTGGACCAATTATCCGGAATTTTGAAATAGGACCCTGCATAATTTTCAGGAAAAAGGTGGTATATAGCAGGAACTTCAGAAAATTTCTTTCGGAAATTTGTTTTTTTGTATATACATCAGCCAGATATCCGATCAGCGAAAAAGAATAGTAGCTGATTCCCATTGGTATCAAAAAACCTGCCAAAATGCGTACATTGTTCTTAATTTTTGTCAATATCAGAACACATAAAACCGCAATTACAGCTATTGAAAAAATAAATTTCTTTTTTCGGCTTTCATTATCGGATTTTTCTATCAGGATAGCTGCATAATAGACGAATGCAGCGGTTAATAATATGATAAAAGAAGCGGCCAGGCCAGCTGCTTCATAATAAAAAACGGCACTTGCTGTCAAAAGAACGACCCATCGTTTTCCCAATGGAAACAGAAAATAAAGAAGGATCGTAACAATTGTAATGACAAAAAATGGCAGACTTACAAAGCTCATAATGTCCAAATCATTTCCTACAAAAACTGCCAGGGGTTGACGTAACCGCCGCCGTAACGGACCTCAAAGTGAAGGTGAGGACCGGTAGAGTTACCGGTGGACCCGCCATATCCAATCACCTGCCCCTGGGAAACGCCCTGACCGCAGGAAACCGCCACACCGGAAAGGTGAGCATACAGCGTCTGATAGCCGGTACCGTGATCGATCATCACCATGATCCCGTAACCGCCGGAAATCGCGCCGGCATAAACCACTGTACCGCTGTCCGCGGCATAAATCGGGCCGCCCTGCACCGTTGCCAGGTCAACTCCCATATGTCCGGCACCGAAATCGTTCCCAACCAGGGAATGGCTGGCACTGGGCCAGATAAAACCGCCGCTGCCATAAGCACGGTAATCCCACTCGCAGCCGCCCGGTCCGGCAATGACTTTTTTAACGCCGGAATTGGGGGAATATTCATAAACGACAGGGTTAAAGGCAGCAGTTTCGCGATAACCGCCCGGGAACAGGATATAATCCCCTGCCTCGATCACCGGGTTGGTCATATCCAGTTTGTTAACAGGTTCGGCCAAAACATCGTGAACTTCAACACGGTATTTGTCCGCAAGGCGCTGCATCTGGTCGCTTTCTTTCCACTGGACATAGATCCCATCTGCCGGTGGAATGATCAGCTCATCTCCGACAGAAATATTATGCGCATCATCATAAAGCACATTGTAATTTGCCCAAAGGACGGTCTCCGGTTCCAGTCCGAATTTTTTGGCGATTCCATACAGCGAATCACCGGTGTCGATTGTGTACGTCACCGCTCCGGTCCGCATATTTTCCGGTATATGGGTAATGCCGGCCGCAAGACGAACCACGGACTCAGGTTTTGTTTCAACCTCCATCGCGTTCATCTCCGGCAGGCTGGGATTGGAAACGATATTTTCCACAAGGGCATTATCTACAGATCCTGCCTGTGTCTGCTCTGTTCCGCGAATCACCGGCGTCCGCTGGGCAATCACAATACCCATAAAAAAGACGGAAAAGAGAGCCGCAATCCACAGAACCGCAGGGAGGATCCATTTCGGCGTACTGTTTTGTACCTTTTCGGGCTTTGCCACCCGACCGGTTTTCAGATTCAAACTCAATTCCCCTCCGTCAGGTTTTCAAGGAAAGTAAGATTATCTTTTGCTTTGGCCATCCGCTGGATGATCGCTTCCGTAGCCACAGCATTATCCATACCGGCGCCCTGCGGGGGTGTGGAAATCATCTGCATGTACATACGGCGCATCAGCCAGACACGCGGCAGCAGATCCGGACCTAAAAGCAGATCTTCACGGCGTGTACCGGATTTTTCAATATCAATTGCCGGGAAGATCCGGCGTTCCTGCAGCTTGCGGGAAAGATGGAGCTCCATGTTCCCGGTACCTTTGAACTCTTCATAAACCACATCATCCAGACGGGAACCGGTATCCACCAGTGCCGTAGCAAGGATGGTAAGCGAACCGCCCTCTTCCAGGTTCCGGGCAGCACCGAAAAAGCGCTTGGGCGGATACATGGCCGAAGGATCCATACCGCCGGAAAGGGTTCGCCCGGACTGCGGGACGGTCATGTTGTAGGCACGGGCCAGACGGGTAAGGCTGTCCAGCAGGATAACGACATCCTTGCCGTTTTCCACCAGGCGTTTGGCACGTTCCAGTGTGATTTCAGAGGTGCGGACATGCTGGGTGACCGGTTCATCAAAAGTGGAGGCAACCACTTCCGCGTCAACGGACCGGTCCATATCCGTCACTTCTTCCGGACGTTCGCCAATCAGGGCAATAATCAGATGTACTTCCGGATAAGCGGAAGAAATCGCGTTGGCGATTTGTTTCAAAATCGTGGTTTTGCCGGCTTTCGGCGGTGAAACGATCATACCGCGCTGGCCGCGTCCGATGGGAGCAATAAGATTGATCAGGCGTGTAGCCATGCCGCCGCTCTTGTTTTCCAGATCGAAGCGTTTGTCGGGAAAAATCGGAGTCATGGATTCAAAGGATTTGCGGTTGCGGGCTTCTTCCGGTGTCAGGCCATTGATGCTTTCCACCTTCACCAGCCCCCAATGGCGTTCTGATTCACGCGGCGGACGGCAGAGGCCGATCACCTGGTCGCCATTGCGCAGATCCCAACGGCGCAGCTGAGCCTGGGAAACATAAACATCTTCCGGGTGAATCTGATAATTCTGACGAAGGAAACCGATGCCTTCACTCATGATCTCCAAAACGCCGCCCCGAATTTCTTTCCCTTCCGCAAGGCCCTGGGCGTGGCGAATCTGGACAATCAGATTATCCTTTTTCATCCGCTTGGCATTGGGAATTTCCATCTCAGCCGCAACTTTCCGTAATTGGGCGAGGGTCGCATTCTCTAATGTTTGATTTTTCATAAAAAAAATTCACCTTTTAATATGGGTAATTGAATGTTCACGGGGCAATGAACGCCAAACTAAATTTGATTCATACAATACAGGAATATTTGCTAAACCCCAATTCCGCATAAGAACGGAATACTAATGAATTGATCCGATACAACAGGACAAATCCATTATATCATCATTTTTTAAAAGAACGGAACAAATTTTAACCTGATACTAACTTTCAGTTCAACCACATATTAATATTCTATCCGCAAATAATTTAACAATATTATACTCTGTTTTTTCATTTTCAAAGGTTTTTTCTCAAAATTACGTATGACAATAATCATGATTTGTTATGTTTCACGGCATAGCCAATCTCTGTTGTGATCAAGAATAAGAAAAAAAATATCATTTATAATTATATCTATCACATTCAGTATAAAACAATCAAGGAGAACACAATGGATATCTATGACGACAAGATTCGGCTGCACGCCGATTTGGAAATGCCTGCTGGGAATCCGGATAAATGCCCGCTGGTGATCGTGATTCACGGATTCACCGGCCACAGCGAAGAGAGACACATCCTTGCCGCTGCCCGCACCATGAATGAGCTCGGTTATGCCACACTGCGGGTGGATATGTACGGACACGGAAAAAGTGAAGGGGAATTCAAAAATCACACACTTCTCAAATGGATAAGCAACGCCCTGACCGTCATCGATTATGCGAAAACGCTGCCTTTCGTCACCGACTTGTATCTCTGCGGACACTCACAGGGCGGACTCACCGTGATGCTGGCAGCCGGGCTCAAACATGAGGATATCCATGCCATCATCCCCCTCGCGCCTGCTGTTATGATCCCGGAAGCAGCCCGGACCGGAGAACTGTTTGGACAGACCTTTGATCCGAACCATATTCCCGAAGAATATATCTCTCCGGAAGGATGGGTTTTGAGCGGAAACTACTTCAGGACCGCGCAGCTGATCCATGTGGAGGATGCCATTGCCCGCTTTACCGGACCGGTTCTGATCATCCACAGCGATACAGACGAAGCCGTTCCCTGGCAGTGTGCCGCCGAAGCTGCGAAGCTATATCAAAATGCTGAATATGTGAACATCCCCAATGACACGCATTGTTATGACAACCACCTGGATCAGGTCCTTGACGCGATCCGTAAATGGCTGTCGAAAATATAACGAGGCTGCGAGGACGGTTACGCGCCAGTGGAACTGTCCTCTTGCTTTCTCCGGTTAAGCGATCTTCCTTGCACAGGTGATAAGGACAAATTCCTCTGTATTCAGTTCGGTAAGTTTCGGAAATTTCTGTCCCTTTTGTTCCGGGGCTGCCTTTGACAGACAGGCGCAGCCCATCTGTCTTATGCTTTTTTCCACTTTGGTGCCTAAAAACAGTTTTTTACCCTACCCCCATTTTTTTGGTGGCTATTTCGCTTAAATCTATTAAGCGCGAAAAACGCTTATAAGAATTAAAAAAAAGGATTTTAGCGATGAAAAAAAATATTGTGTTTTTAATTGTGATCTTAAGCTTTTGTCTGATATTCGGCGCAGCCGCAGCCCAAAGCGAATACAGCTTTCCACAGGGAAATCCGCCAATGAACGGACCAATGAACAGGCAGCAGATGCCAAATCAAATGGGCAACCCGCCAATGAATGGCCAGCAAATGCCCGGCGGAATGGAAAACCGCCCGGCACCGGGTGAGGACGGCGCTGCAATAATGAGTGTACAAATCGAATCCGGTGAAACCGTCAATCTGCTTTCAACAGCAAACGCGAATGCGGATGTAATCACCACACTTAGAAACGGAACACCGTTCCGCGTACTGGAAACATCCGGGAATTACACAAAAATTGATATAATGGGACAAACCGGTTATATCCCGACTGAAAGTCTGACAGAATTCGTTCCCCAGGAAGGAATGAAACCACCCGCCATGACTGAAAACGGTCAGCAGCCGCCTGCCAAACCCGAAGATGGTCAGGAACCGCCTGCCAAACCTGAAGACGGCCAGGAACCGCCTGCCAAACCTGAAGACGGCCAGGAACCGCCTGCCATGCCTGAAAACGGTCAGCAGCCGCCTGCCAAACCCGAAGACGGCCAGGAATCGCCTGCCAAACCTGAAGACGGCCAGGAACCACCTGCCATGCCTGAAAACGGTCAGCAACCTCCTGCCAAACCCGAAGACGGCCAGGAACCGCCTGCCAAACCTGAAGACGGCCAGGAACCGCCTGCCATGCCTGAAAACGGTCAGCAGCCGCCTGCCAAACCCGAAGATGGTCAGGAACCGCCTGCCAAACCTGAAGACGGTCAGGAACCGCCTGCCATGTCTGAAAACGGTCAGCAGCCGCCTGCCATGCCTGAAAACGGTCAGCAGCCGCCTGCCATGCCTGAAAACGGTCAGCAACCTCCTGCCAAACCCGAAGACGGCCAGGAACCGCCTGCCAAACCCGAAGACGGTCAAACCACGAATAATGACACACAAGAACCGGGTCTTCAAAATTTATTTGCCGCAATCCTGCGCCTGTTCAGAGGCGAAATATAATACACACAGGGCGGGGGACTGTCCCATAAAGGGACAGTCCCCACCGCGACAGAGCACAGTCCCCGATAAGTCTATAGCCCGGATGTTACTATTCAGGCGTCTGCCAATATAAGACTTACTTGGAGACAGGTACACTCATGTCGGCTGCGCGGCATTCGATGCCAGTCTCGCATATGTTCCGTGAAAAGAAACCCCGGATGTAACAAAATTTGATCTTAAAACTTGCAAATGTCAATTGGAACGGTTATACATTAATAAGCAATGGCATAAATACAAGAGCGCACAGGGTCAGCCCCATTTCTGCAGCTCGTAAAAAGAGATTAAGGATCGATTGTGAATCAGGAAGAAGAACTTTTGCAGGCAAATGAAGCGTTTATACTGCGCACCGCGTCATTTGTCCTCGGCCGGCCCGTCAGCCGCTCCGACGACGAATATAGTGTAGCGCTGTCCGCTTTCTGGGAAGCTGCCCGAACCCATGATCCATCCAAAGGCTCTCTGCAAACCTATGCATCTGTTGTGATTCGCCACCGCCTGATTGACTATATTCGCGGGAATACACGGTACCGGCAGGAAATCTCAGTAGAACCGGATGTTTTCAGTGGAGAGGCAGGCAATGAGAGCGCGGATGAAAACCTTCGTAATGAAATCGGGAAAAAACTGGTTCAGGAACTGCCGGACAACCAGCTCGCGCAGGAAATCAATGAACTCTCGGCCATCCTGCGATACTATCAGATCGATTTTTTCGACCTGCCCGGATGCTGCCCGAAAGCGCACAAAACCCGTGCTGTCTGTCTCAAAGCGGCCCGCTTTGTCTGCGCGATTGCCGAATTGCTCGCCCGTCTGCGCAGAACACTGAAGCTGCCCGCCGCGGAAATGGAAACCGCTGTGCCAATCGCCCGCAAATTATTGGACAAATTCCGCAAATATATCATTGCGTCCGTCGAAATCGAAGCCGGTGATTTTCCGGGCATTCAGGAATATTTCAGAGGAAAAGAAGAGTAACTATGAACGAACCAGCCATTGTAATGAGCATAAAAGAAGGGAAAGCGGTTATTTTAGCTTCCGGCGGGCGCTTCCTCCGTGTCAAGGATCGTAATTTTCATATCGGTCAGCGTATCATCCTGGAACCCGATTTGTTTTTCCTTTCAGACCGCATCGGTTTTGCCGCAGAAGAGGGGAAAGAAAAACTCGGCCGCATAGTTGAGCGGCTGCGCTATAAAGGGATGATCATCATCGCAAGCCTTGCGATTCTCGTTCCATCCTCTGCTTATGCTGCCACTAAATATGTACCCTGGACTTACGTGAGCGTGGACAGCGGCGCCGTTTCCATCCAATATCAGCTGAACGCGCGCGGAGAGGTGCTTTCTTCCGAGACGAAGAGTGATGAAGGAAAAGCCGTTATTGATTCGGTTGAACCGCATCGTTTTGAGAAAATTGAAAATGTCATGGACCGGACTCTGACCGCTATCTATCCGGATAAAGCGGTAACTTCAGATGAGCGGGATCCGCTGATGATCGGTATTTCCACCCGCTTTGGAAACGGTGAGAGAACACTCGATCTTTTCTCGGAGGCGATGGAACAAAAGGGACCGGAAAACATCACAGTCGAACGTCTTAATTGGGCGGACACCGGGGAGGCCCATTCAGAAGATCTTTCTGTCGGACAGTACAGTTTGAAGCGCGGCCTGCCGGAAAATTCTGAAAAGAATCCGGTAACATCTGACGGGAGTCAGCCGCCATTACAGCCAAATGAAGATCTCAAACCGGGAAACACAGACCATAGATCTGAGGATCCGGGACAGCAGCCTGAAGACGTTGATAATTTTCTGCATGATTCTGAAACCATTTCGCCGGAGATCCAACCCGCAGAACCGGTTGACCGGCAGAAAGAACCCGGTAGCAATCAGGAAAATGAACCAGAGCCGCCGAAAGAATCAATAGACCGTCAGGAACCAGAGAATTCCATGGAATCTGCCATATCGGGCCAGACTGCAGCATCTGAATTCGGTCAGGATAGTACTTTGCAGAAACCGGCGGAAGGTGAACCCGCAAAACCCGATAATAATGATCAACAACAGAATTCATTCGGATTTTATCCGGAAACCGGTAACCAATCAATACCGCAGCAGCAGGATTCCGCTTATCAGGATCCGGGCAATACATTTCATGAACTTTCTGAGCCGCCTGCCGAAAATTCCCATGATGAATCACACTCCGAACAAGGAGAACATGGAGTTCCACCGGATATCGGCAGAGGTACCGGCGATCCGGGAAAATAAATATGAACAGAATGAATCAAAACAACCTGTTTTGTGAAAACAGGTTGTTTTGATTCATTCTGAAAAGGTATCTTTCCAATACCCGCAGCGAAGCACGTGGGGACAGGCACAATTGTGCAGGCTGCACCGCACAAAATGCCAGTTCCCACGTGCGGCGTTCTGAATAAATACCATTTTAATTTTTTTTCTTACCCCCTTTTTTTTGAAAATCGTTTCGCTTATATATATTGAGCGAATAAAAAGGCTCAAAAAATCAAAAATATAAAACCAATAAGGGAGATTTTGGTAAGATGAAAAAAAGTTTATTTATAATGTTTGTCGCCGCACTCATGTGTATGTTATGTGTCATGGCTGTTTCAGCCAGTGGCAGTGAAACCCCGGAATTTTCCGGTGGTCAGCTGAAAATCACCGAAGCCGGAACTTACCGCTTTGTCGGTTCCATGCGCGGTACCGTCCTTGTGGACCCGGGTGAAGGCGATGTCGTCCTGGTCATGGATAACTTCACATTGGACGGCGGCAGCAGCGCGGGTATCGTTGCCCTCAGCGGTGACTCTTTGACGATTTCAATGGCCGATAACTCCGTCAACCGGATCGCCGATGGCGGAAATGATAGACAATTTGACGCAGCCATTTACAGCCGGGTACCGACTTTCTTCGAAGGAAACGGATCTCTGGACGTTCGCGGCAACAATCGGGAAGCCATCCATGTCGAAAATGCTGACCTGACCTTCAATAATGGGAATTTCAACATATCCGCGCCTCTCAACACGATCGCAGTTGACGGTGAAAACGCCGGAATGCTCACCATTGACAATGGTTCATTTTTTCTGAATTCCGAAAGTTCCAGCATTTCACAGAGCACGAATATTCAGTTCCATGGCGGAAACGTTTGGGAAACAGATATTAACGGCAGCATTATTGCTCCCTCCTGGGGATCAAACAATAACGAACTTCCGACTGCTGAAGTATTTGAGATGAATCAGCCGCAGCAAATGAGCAACATGCCTTGGATGAACCAAAACCAAAATAATGAATATATTGTCCCGAGTCAACAGCAGCCGGCCGCACAACAGGCTTCCGTTCAACAGCCTTCCATGCCCGGTCAGTCCAATCAGATGTCCGGAGAAATGATGCAGCAGCCCGGCATGAACAATACCTATGAATCCGCCTCCTCCGCGAGCGAAATCATCACCGGTACCATGACCAACTCCGCGATGAACCTGACTGCGGATTATGATAACGCAACCACCATCACCGTCACTGAAGACAACAGTCAGGTGAAAATCAGCGAATCCGGCACCTATATCGTCACGGGCAGCTCCAGCGACGGCAACATCACCGTCAAAAAAGAAACCACCGGCGTTGTCCTGGTCCTGCAGGATCTGGATCTCACCAGCACAACCGGCGCGACCGTCTCAATCAACAAGAATGCCGAAGTTCAGGTCATCATTTCCGGAAATGTGGTTCTCACGGACGCGGAAAACCCTGAAGATGAAAACTCAACCGACGCAGATGTCGCAGATGCCTTTGACGGTGCAGCATTGAAAGCCAAAGCAGGTTCCCAGGTTTATATGACCGGTGACGGCACCCTGACCATCAACGGCAATGCCAAAAACGGCATCAAGGGCGGCGATGACTCCAGCATCATCATTGACGGCGTCACGATGAACATCACAGCAGTAAACGACGGCATCAATTCCAATTATGATGTAACTTTACTCGGCGGGAATTTCACCATCAACGCGGCAGACGACGCCATCCATGCCGATCATATTCTGACCATCGGTGATGAAAACGGTCACGGTCCGACTGTCAGAGTGAACAACAGCAATGAAGGTCTTGAAGGTACAGTTGTCAACATCTTCGGCGGGGATATCAACATCAATTCCACTGATGACGCCATCAACGCAGCCAACGGCGACGGACTTTACGAGGGAGAACTGAACTACGCAATCAACATGACCGGTGGTGAAGTTATTATCCGCAGCCAGGGCGACGGTATGGATTCTAACGGAGACGTCAACCTCATCGGCGGCAGCCTGCTGATCAGCAGTGCCACAGTCGGTGGAGAAGCCGGGATCGACTATGACGGGCAGCTCTACATCTCCAATGAGTTCCAACTCAACAATAACAGCGGCGTTGCCGGTCCGGACGGAATGCCCGGCGGAATGAATGGACAGAATTTTGGACCTCAAGACAATGGACAGCAGGGCGGTTTCCCGCAGAGCGGCTCCAATGATTTCGGCGGACAACAGGGCGGTTTCCCGCAGAACGTCTCCAATGATTTCGGCGGACAGCAGGGCGGTTTCCCGCAGAGCGGCTCCAATGATTTCGGCGGACAGCAGGGCGGTTTCCCGCAGAACGTCTCCAATGATTTCGGCGGACAGCAGGGTGGTTTCCCGCAGAGCGGCTCCAATGATTTCGGCGGACAGCAGGGCGGTTTCCCGCAGAACGGCTCCAATGATTTCGGCGGACAACAGGGCGGTTTCCCGCAGAACGATTCCAACAATTTCGGCGGACAGCAGGGCGGTTTCCCGCAGAACAATTCTAACGATTTCGGCGGACAGCAGGGTCCTACCCACGACAGCAGCAACAATGATTTTGAAGAAAGACGTCCGTAAAAAGTAAAAAATTTATATAATTCACGCAATGGGGATGGTTCACCTGAGGCGCCTGCGCCGAAGGGAACCATCCCCATTCCTGTCCCAATTATTATTCCTGAATGGTTTCCTTCTGCTTCCACTTGTTTTCGTACATCAGCCGGTCAGCCCTGCGCACCACGTCATCCACAGAGTGATCCACCTTCGGATCATACACCGCCATTCCTCTGGCGACGTCCACCTGCTCCCAAAGCGCTTCTTTCTCTTTCCGCCGTTCCTCACAAGCCTTATCGAACAAGTCGATCAGTTCCTCTCGGTTTTGATAATCAAAATTCCGCAGAATGACAGTGAACTCATCCCCGCCGACACGGAACACGGGACTGTGATTGAAAACATCGCATATCAGCGCACAGGCTGATTTCAGATATAGATTTCCTTTATCATGTCCATAGTGGTCATTGATCTGTTTCAGGTTGTTGCAGTCAAAAGCACATACGGCAAATTCCTGCTGCGGATCTGCCTTCAGCTGCTCGTTCAAACCGCTGATATATTTGTCAAAAGCGCCCTTATTGTGCACCGAGGTCAGCGCATCCGCGTAGGCGAGATCATTGAGATCCTTGATGTAAACCTTCAGATGGGAAATCAGTCCGTTGAAAGCCCTGGTCAGGATGCCTACCTCATCATTCCCCTGATAGTCCATCTTGCAGTCGTAATTCCCTGCATTGACCTGCTCCGCCGCTTCCGTCAGGTCCCGCAGCGGTTTGGTGATGTGGCCGGTAAACCGAAATGTGACAAAAACAAAAACCGCCAGCAGCACAACAGAAACAATCGTAATTTGCCAAATCCAGTTATGCCACCCCGCATTGATCTCTGAAACAGGAACCGTCACATTCAAACGCATCCCATTGTGCAGCGGGAGCCAGACAGCCTGCTTTTCCACGCCGTCAAAAGAATAGCGGATAAATTTATCTGCACTCAAAAGACCTCTGGGAACCTTCGGCTGTTCGGCCATGGTGGTAACGTCCATCCGCGGATGATAAATGATCGTTCCCTCCGAATCATTGATAAAGGCATAGCCGTTTTCATACAACGTGATATTGTCCACCTGCTCAGCCATGGTCGTGTAGTCAATCTCAATACCGATCACGCCGATAAACAGCCCTTTATAATAAATCGGCACATTATAGGAGATCACCCGCACGTCCAGATTATCGGTGATATAAGGCGGCAGCCAGACCCCTTTCCCGGTGAATTTCGGTACGGTGAACCAGACCAGCCGGGAGGTATCTTCCGTATCATACAGCGTGATATCCGTCACCTCATGTTCCTGAAAACTTTTCCCGTCCAGGTTGACGAACCAGAAACCCTTCGCTTCCGTTGAAACATGCGGATCAATACGGTAATAATAGGTCAGCACACCGTTCGTGTCATACGCCATTTTCGCGAAAACATCTTTCACACGTTCCAGATGCTCCGGCAGCTGATCAAGTTCGATCTCCGCAAGATCAGCCTCAACATAAGCATTCACAATTTCAACGGAGTGCTCCACACTTTCGAAATAAAAATCGAGGTTTTTTTCGCCGGACTCACACAGCAAAAGAAGCATCCGGTCTGAACTTTCATTCCCAATATTGCGTATGGCGAAGAGACCGAGCAGCGTCGCGATAGTTAAAGAAGCAACAATCGCGCACACTGTCAGCAGCGTTGTTTTGGTACGGATCGAATTCACTTTTAAAACCACCTCGATGTTAGCTGTTAGATGTTAGATGTTAGATGTTAGTTGTTAGTTATTATTTATTAGTTTTTAGTTATTAGTTATTAGTTGTTAGTT
>JAFPZX010000059.1 GCA_017417055.1 Anaerolineaceae bacterium | reverse complement strand
TTTCGTCCTTCCATGCCATACTCCTTACTATTTTCATAGGTTTCTCGAGATTTCCACGAGATTCTCGTAGAAACCCCGCGTCTTATTTAGAGTATGGTCCTTTTCTACATTTTTTCAAGCCGTCTTCTATTTGACGCTTACAACAGCAGCGCCATGGGAACCCAGATGCGGGTCTGTAAGGACTTGCGGTTCTGCCAGGTGATAAGCAGGTTGCTGAATACGCTCGGGATCAGGTTGACCGGAGAAATATCGATATTATTCTGTGCAAACGACATGATCGATGAGAACAACGGAGCGTCTCCCACCCCGCAGAGTCCTTTGATAAATCCGGACAAGAGTCCTGCAAAAATCCATAAAATCATAAAACGCCTCCGTTTTTCATCTTATTACTGCAATGAATTATATCGATATTGCCCTTTTTGCAAAATTACATCTTGATTTTTCCCGTAAAATCATGTAATATTTAATTCAGAAGTGAGGTCATCATGGCAACATCAAGCATAACCGAAAAAATAATTATAAATAACTCTCAGGCAATGATAGATTTCATTAACGCCATGGAAAATATACCGGAAACTGAAAATGAAGAAGAAATTCATTCAAACGTCGTCAGAGACCCGGAAATATTAAGAATCGTTTTTGATAAAGGCAGAAAAAGGTACAACAGGGAATGAATCTGATTGTCTCCAATATTCTTGACCTTGTGAAACAATTCGGAGAGGAAGAACTGAATAAATACCTCTCCGATTTTTCTTGTATAAAACATAAAAATGATTCTCGTTCGCTCAATACCGATATAGAAGCATTTCTTAAGAAGAATTCCATTGATTTTGCAAGACAAAAAAAATCAGTAACATACTTATTACAAGACACAAATGACGGCGCCTTATTAGGATATTTTACAATTACTCACAAACCAATACTAATCAGTGCTGACGGATTGAGTAATACAATCCAAAAAAAAATCGAACGGTATTCGGAATTGGATATAATAGCTCAAACATACACAGTTTCAGCCTTTCTGGTAGCTCAATTTGGTAAAAATTACGCTATAGATAATGGCAAAAGAATTAATGGAAAATTCATGATGGATTTAGTTGACAATGAACTTAAATATATACAATACAGAATCGGAGGGGGAATGAAATATCTGGATTGTGAACCAATTCAGAGTTTACTTGATCTATACAAAAGCTGCGGATTGAAAGAGTTCAGCACAAGATATAGTAAAAAAGATAACAAACAATATGTTCAACTGCTAAAATTTATATAAGTGAGACAATGGCAAAAAGAGAACGAACTTACATTACAAAACGAGAATTGAAACGGCGCTATCCCTGGCTGACAGACGTGATGATCGTGCAATTCCTGCCGCCGCTGGAAAACGGACTGGTCCCGGGTCGGCACTCCACACTGGCATGGCCGCGCCGGAAAGTGATCAACATCTGCGAAAATGACAAAGCATTAAAAGCGGAAAAAGAACGTTTATCAAAACAGATGGAACGGGATGCCCGGCGCAGAGCCCAGCGGGCTGCATTTATTTCTCAATTTACACCGGACTATAAATTTGAATATGCCCAGCAGCTCAAACGGCATTTTATCCTCCACATCGGACCGACGAATTCCGGCAAAACCTACACCGCACTGCAGGACCTCAAACGCGCGGAAAGAGGAGCCTATCTCGGTCCGCTGCGCCTGCTGGCACTCGAGGTGTTCGACAAACTGAACGCGGACCACTGCCCCTGTTCCCTGCTGACAGGTGAAGAAAGCATCCCAGTGGCAGGAGCGGGGATCACATCCTCCACCATCGAAATGGCGGATTTCCGCACCCGCTATCAAACCGCCGTGATCGACGAGGCACAAATGATCAGCGACCCGGACCGTGGTTCCCGCTGGCTGGACGCACTCTGCCGCATCGATGCGGAGACCGTTCACGTCTGTCTGGCACCGGAAGCGGAGGAACTGATCTGCCAACTGGTGAAAATGACCGGATCGGACTACGAGATCATGCGTCATGAACGCCTTGCCCCGCTGCGTGCCGTACCACCATTGGAAGGACTGAGCGGGATCCGGGTCCATGACGCGATCATCGCCTTTTCCCGCCGCGGCGTGTTGGGCATTGCCGGAGCGCTGGAACAGCGGGGATTCAAACCGGCCGTGATCTACGGTTCCCTTCCACCCGAAGCACGCCGTTCGGAAGTGTATAAATACACCACCGGGCTATGCGATGTAGTCGTGGCAACAGACGCCATCGGGATGGGAATCTCCCTGCCGATCCGCCGGATCGTCTTTTCCGAACTGCGGAAATTCGACGGGACCAAAGTCCGAGCACTCACCCATACTGAAATTCTGCAAATCGCCGGACGTGCCGGGCGTTACGGCATGTTCAACGTCGGCGAAGTGACCGCGATCGGAGAAATGGAACCGGTGATCCACGCAATGTCAGGGACGCCGCCTTCCATCTGGCGCTACCGCATCGCCTTCCCGGGTCAGGAAGCGATCGACTCCGAATTTTCCCTGCGCGGACTGCTGGAAGAATGGCAGCGACTTCCGCAGGAAGACTGGTACGACCGTGAAGACATGAGCGATTCGCTGATGCTGCTCAAATCATTTCCGACCAAACGGATCCGCGTGGAAAAGGAGCTGATGTATAAACTCATCACCCTTCCCGTTGATACCGGCAATCTGGCAATCGTTGACTACTGGGTGAAATGCGCCGTCGCGATAACACAGGGCGAGGAAATCCCCATCCCGAATTTCGGGATGACAACGCTGGAAAAATGCGAAACACAATACCGGGCGTTGGACCTCTATCATCACTTCTGCCGCCGCTTTGACCGGGAAGACCGCTGCGAAGGCTTCCGTCGGGACGTGATCCGTCAAATCACACGGCTGCTCACCGCACCAAAGGGCGACTACATCCGCACCTGCCGCCGCTGCGGAAAAGTGCTTCCGGTCACCAATTCCTTCGGCATCTGCGACGAGTGCTTCAACAAAGGACAAAAGTCGTGAAATCCAGGCTGATTTTCCTCGATATCGACGGGACACTGACACCTCCCGGCTCCAACATTCCCCCGCAGAGCGCTGTAACAGCTATACGCAATGCTCGAAAGAATGGGCATAAAGTCTGTCTGTGCAGCGGGCGCAATATTCCCATGCTCCGTCCGCTCTTAGATCATTATGCGTTTGATGGGTTTGTCGGCGGCTCCGGAGCGATTGTCGGTATCGGTGACAAACTCCTGTACGATTGTCCCATGGACCGGAAGGACACAGAACTGGCAATGAAGCTGCTCAGAGAAAACCATGTTTACAGCAGCATCGAAGCCAAAGAAGGCGCCTGGTGCGACCCGGGCATGGGGGAGTTCCTTGCCAAACAGAACGGCGGAAACAGCGAACTGCTGCGCTGGCGCAAAGCGCTCGAACATGACCTCGGCATCCGGCCTTTCAGCGAATATCCCGGTTGTCCTGCTTATAAAATCGTTTTTATGTGTGAAACGGAAGAACAGCTGGCCCCGGCACGCAAGGCTTTAGAGCACAAATATACCTTTCTGATCCAGGACGGGAATAATGGAGCCCGCTGTGTAAATGGAGAAATCAACAACCGGATATATAACAAAGGTACGGGGATCCGGCTGATAGCCGACGCATTGGGGTATGCCCTGACGGACACCATCGGATTCGGCGACAGCATGAACGATCTGGAAATGGCCGAAACCGTCGGATATTCCGTGTGCATGGGGAATGGCAGTCCCGCGCTTCAAGCCATGAGCAGCTATGTCTGCCCATCTGTCGAAGAAGACGGCCTGGCCATAGCCTTTGAAAAGCTGGGATTGGTGTAAAGACATGAAAACATTCGAATACACAATCACGGATCCGCTCGGAGTTCATCTGCGCCCGGCAGGATTATTAGCCAAGGAAGCCCAAAAATATACCTCCGCTATTTCCATCACCAAAGGCGGAAAAAAAGTGAATTGTACAAGACTCATGACGCTGATGGGGATGGGAATCAAACAAGGGGACACGATTATTGTCTCTGTTGAAGGTGCTGACGAAGACACCGCAGCGCCGATCATAGAAGAATTCTTCAAGGCAAAGTTATAATGATAACAATTCAGGGCAAAAGCGCATCAACAGGCATAGCACGCGGTCCCCTTTATTTTTTTCGGCATGCCCAAAGCACCATCAGCCGCTGTCGAGCAGGAGAGAGCAGTGCCGAATGGGCACGGTTCAAGGCAGCTCAGAAAACAGTAGTTGAGCAGCTCGGTGATCTGTCCAAAAAAGCACGCACAGAAGCCGGTGACGAAGCCGCACTGCTCTTTGAGGCGCACCAGATGATGGCGGAAGATCCGGACTTTGAAGAAACGATCCTGAAAGCAATTCAGGATGAGGAACAAAATGCTGAAGCCGCAGTAACGGGTGCAGCAGCGCTATTCGCTGAAATGTTCACCGCCATGGACGATCCCCGCATGCAGTCACGCGCCGCGGATATCAAAGATATCTCCAACCGCATCCTCAGCATCCTGACAGGAGCCGCACCGGAAAAAATCAACGCCAATTTTCCCGTGATTCTGACCGCTGATGATCTTGCACCCGGTGAAGTCATTCAGCTCGGCAAAAGCAAAATTTCAGGCATTATTACCAAAGGCGGGTCTGCGTTCAGTCACACCGCGATTTTAGCCCGCACGATGGGGATTCCTACCATCGTTCAGGCTGGGGATCAGCTGTCTCCGGAATATGAAGGCCATGAGGTCATCCTCGACGGAACCACAGGTTTCGCCGTCATTGATGCCGATACAGATACACGCAGCCAGATGACAGCAAGGATGGAAGAGCAGCGCAGAACCCGGAAAATGCTCCAGAATCTCAAAGGTCTTCCGAACCGGACCAAAGACGGCAGAATGATCCGCATTACCTGCAGCATCAATAATCCGGACGAGGTCCATACTGTTCTGAAAAATGACGCGGAGGGGATAGGACTGTTCCGCAGTGAATTCCTTTACCTCAGCCGCGATGATTACCCGTCCGAAGATTTTCAATTCGAGGCTTACAAACAAGTGCTGCAGGATATGGGCGGGCATGAGGTCATCATTCGTACACTGGATATCGGCGCGGACAAACAAATCGCTTATTTAAACCTCGCCAAAGAAGAAAACCCTGCCTTGGGGAATCGTGGGCTGCGCATCTGCCTGAACCGGCCGGAAATTTTCCACACCCAGATTCGGGCCCTTTACCGCGCCAGCGCTTTTGGAAAACTGAGCATCATGTTCCCGATGGTCTCTTCCGTATGGGAGGTCCTGGAAGCGAAAAAGATGTGCGAACAGGTCAAAAAAGAACTGACGGATGAGCGCATATCTTTCGATCATGACGTGCAAATTGGTATTATGATTGAAACGCCGGCTGCCGCCATGATCAGTGACAGACTCGCGAAAGAGTCTGACTTTTTCTCCTGTGGCGCTAATGACCTGACGCAATACACACTGGCATGCGACCGCCGGAACGCCGATCTCGGAAGATTCTTCGATCCTCATCACACCGCTGTGCTGCGTATGCTCAAGATGGTTTGTGACAATGCCCATAGGAATGGCATCCGGATAGGTATCTGCGGTGAACTGGCTGCCGATCTGAATTTGACAGAGACCATTCTTTCCCTTGGTATCGACGAACTGAGCGTTCCGCCCTGTTCCGTCCTGCCGCTGCGTCAGAAAGTCCGTGAGATCGACCTTGCCGCCGTCAGAGATCAGATCCTTGACGACTTGATGAGCGGCTAACAGACAAATAGGAGGCATAAATGGCAGATACAATCACCAGATGGCACATCTTTTTTGATGGACGTGTGCAAGGCGTTGGATTCCGCTTTACCGCGCAGATCATTGCCTCAGGGCTCGGACTGACAGGATGGGTGCGCAACATGTACGATGGCCGTGTAGAGATGGAGGCTCAGGGAACCGCAGACAACCTGCAAAAGCTCGTCGACCTGCTCAAATCCACACCGCCCATTCACATCACCGACTGCGGCATCCGGGAATGTCCGGTCAAAGAGGGAGAGAAAAAATTTTCCGTCATTTCATCATTCTGATGTGATTGATCAAAAAATGGTAATTAAAAACCTTCGTTACGGAAATACCAACACGTTTTACCTTGAGGGAAGCAGCGGCAGTCTGTTGATTGATACAGACTACGCGGGCACGCTGCAGCAATTCTTCCGCGCGGTCAAATCAGCCGATATTGATCTGAAAAGCATCTCCTTTCTCCTGGCTACGCATTACCACCCGGACCACATCGGACTCGTCAGCGAACTGCAGAAACTTGGCATTCCGCTGCTGATGATTGACGTCCAGCAAAATTATGTTCACTTCGCGGACAGCATTTTTGCCCGGGACAAAAATCTGCTTTACGAACCGATCGATGAACAGGCTGCAAAAATCATAAGCTGCGCGGAAAGCAGAGCTTTTTTGAAAACGCTGGGAATCAGCGGCGAGATCATCCATACTCCCAGTCACAGTGAAGACAGTATTTCGCTCATTCTCGACAGCGGCGAGTGTTTTGTCGGCGACCTGGAACCGTTCGAATATCTGGAAGCTTACGAAGACAATCCGGAACTGGAAAAGGATTGGGAACAAATTCTGGATAGGAACCCAAAAAAGATCTTTTACGCACACATATAATATCTTGTGTCATATTTCAGAAAACCACTGACTAATGAGCTTCGGAGAGAAAAATCCCGCGGGATTATGCAGCAGGAAATGGCGGCACAGGCGGCTCCAAATACGAGGGGACACACATCTGTACAGTCTTTTGTGCCGGCTGTGCGGCAGAAAAAGGGCAGACCAGGCGTGCTCCGTGAACAAAAACACCTCTCAGCTCATTGAGCTCAATCGTATTTCCAATATAAAAATTTCCTTCAAGTTTATTTTTTTGGTATAATTTTTCTGACAGGAGATTTGTATAGATGCTTCCACGAGCCAGCAGCACACAAGAGAAAAAACCCGCGCCAAAGGATGAAAACGTCCGCGAAGAAGCAGAACTTGAAGAAAGTCTGAGTTCTATACAACCGGCAGGCAATGAAGCTGCGAATGTTGAGCTTATGGATCAGTTGCTCAAGAATTCGAATAATGACAACAGCATGGACCTTGGCTCTTCCATCAACATTCGCAATGACAACAATATCATCCGCAATGACACCGGAAGTGATATCAGCGATGCGAGTGATCTGAACATCATCAGCACATCAAGCAAACCAAAGAAAAAACCATCCAAAGACGATGAGAAAAAAGCGCTGAACATGGCGGAAAAAATCGTGCAGGGTCAGGCACCGGGAGATGCTGATGACTTTGCCCCCCTTTCCACCTACGCCCTCGACGAGGATATGATCGTCGAAACCGGCAGCAAAAAGAGCGCGAAAAAGAAAAAAGGCAAAAAATCACCTAAACAGCAGAATATCGTCAACTCCAGGCCCAAATCAAAGATCACGGGACTCGAAGCCTTAGATGAAGACGCACGCTGGAAAAGCGAAGCCATAAAACGCATGAAAAAGATTGAACTGGCCAGTGAAGACGAAGCTGAGCAAGCCCAGTTCCAGGCTGAAGAGATGGAAAAGATCAAAAACTGGAATTTTGACCCGGTGAAGATGAAGGATACCAAAAAGCCCTCTTTTCTGCGCAAGCTCGGAACCTATGCAGCCTGGGGCATGGGAAAAATACTCGGCACTGCCTTGCAAATCGTCACACTGGGCCATTACCGGCGTGCGAAAGCGGCTGTCCGTTTTGCCACGGCTGACACAAAAAATTGGCAGGTAACAAAGGACACCAAAAGCATTCCGGGATGGGATGGCGCAAAATTCAAATCCAAAGACAAAGAAGTTATTGCGGATTTCCGCCGGGTTCCGACAGTCTGGTCCCAGCTGACCGCCGCAAAAGCCGCGGATACCGTCCAAAGTGAGGATGGAGAAGAAGAGAAGCCGCTGGACCCGACCGTCAGTATCATGATCGAACAGCCCAAAAGCGGATCAGCCCAGGCCATGAACGGTCGTGAGATGGGCCATGCTTTCTTAGGCATAGAATTCAGCCGCAAGAGTGCTGTTTCCAACCGCTATGAGCGTTATAAACTGGAATACGGTTTTTATCCGGCTGGAAGTTTCTCTAACGCATCCAGTTCAATGATGATGATGCTTCATAACGCGACCGTCCCCGGCCAGCTGGCGGATGACAGCGGGCACAATTATAATGTCAGCCGGACCTATCCCGCAAAGCCGGAACAGGTAAGCGCCATTCTGAACGCCTCGGAAAAATATGCTGAGGGCGGGTATGGATTTTATGATCGAAACTGTACCACATTTGTCAAACAGATGGTCGTGGATACGGCTCATCTGGCAACCGGCGGCGATATTTTTAAACAATCCGAAGTCGAGTACAGCCACCTGGCCAATTTTGGCATGTTCGGCGCTTCTGCTTTTGACAGCAATGAAAAGGCCGGGGCAAAAAACACGCTGATGGATCTTGCCGAAAAAGATGATCAGACCTATCAGAATTACGGCAACAAGCGTGTGACCATGAAGGACATGGGAAATTACTTCGCTTCCCAGAAAAAAGGTGGTCACATTATTAACAAAACCTTCATTCCTGGAGAAACCGCTGAGCGGATGCGCCGCCTGCAGGGGGACGGAACCGGCCAGATCGGCTCATTCAATTTCAATGAGCCGCTGAAGGATGATGATGGAGATATTTCTGTCGGACTTTCAAAACTTGATGATGCGATCTCAAAGCATGGGGAAGCAATTCAGGGAAAATTTGCCGAAATCTTTCCGGAAGAGACTCGTGCGCAGCTCCCGTATGAAGTTTTAACACTTATGAATACCCTGAACGGAATGGGTGCCCCGCTATATCAGCTCAACGCTAAAATTCAGAACAGGCTGGATCAGGAAAATGAAGGGAAAAGCGAAGAAAACCAGATACAGCGGCAGGATGCCATTGAGCAATTTTACACCAACGCTGACGAAATCCGCACCGCCCGGCAGGAACTCAGCGGAAATATTGAAAAGGTCAACATTCTGCTCAATAATTACCTCAAAAATGACGCGCGAATTCATCAGGATCTGATGAACCTGATCTCGCTGCTGAATTACGGTATCAATTATGTTGATAAGCTTTACCAGCTAACCAGCCGCAGCGGAAATGACTCAAGAAATATCACCGACACCCGGGAAAAATTGAATTTTTCGACCATCACTGTCCGCGCGGATGGGAATGAAGCGAATTTTACCCCGACGCATTACGAATCCTATATACAGATTTATAAGGATCCGAAAACAGCCGTCGAAAAATACGCACGGCTGAAGGAACTTCGCGCGAAAAAGAAAGCCAGCACCTGGACACACGGCTTCATGAATATTCAGGGTCGTAAGCTGAAAAGCAAATTCGGCATGGAAAACGATGAACAGATCACTTATGATGAAGCTATAGAACTGCGGAAACTGGAACGGCTGGAAGAACTGGCCCTTGAGTTTGATAAATCCCACAACTACATGACCGAAAAGGATGCCTACAACCAGCAGGATATTGACTATGCCTTCCGGCTGCATGACAAAGAGACAAACGGACTGCAAACCAGAGAAGAAATTCCCCACGGTGAGGAAGATGTCAATGAAGGCGTCCGGGATAATTATAAATCCGCATCAGGAATCTACATCACGATTTTCATGGAAAAGTTCTTCAAAGACATAAAAGCCCAGTGGATGAAGGAAGCAAAAGATGGCGGTATCTCGGAAGAAGATGCAAAAAATCCGGCAGTCGCAGCGACATGGCTGGATGATTATCTGACCACCCGCATCAAACAAAAGGAGAAGGGGTTCCAGATGATCGTCAAGGGAATTTACCGATCGATCCAGGCGACTGACCCGAACAAAAATATCACCGAGAAAATGATAATGGAAAAGCTTATTGAGGTGATCCAGCAGACTGTTATTAATAACAGTTTTCCCGCTATCGGCGGCGATCCGAAATTGGCATATGCCTCGATCAATCTTTCCATAGCGCTTTCGGGAATGGTTCAGAACCGCTCCAAATTCAATGGAATCGTTAAAACCATGACCCAAACCTGCCGGATGGAGGAGCAGGACAAAACATTGAGCGTTAGGAAAAAACGTCCTCAGTGATGTCTTCAGCCCGAAGCACGTGGGGACTGGCACCATGTGGGGCAACGCTTAAACAGTAAAAACTATCGTGGGCAATACGGAAATTGTATTGATTTTCGATTTATTTCAGGGTAAAATCAAAATATCTATTCAGAGGATGTTATGCGGGTAACACTGGAAGAATTACTGCAGCAGAAAGAAGAATTTGAAAATCAAATCGCTGAACTTACCGAGGAAAAGTCCAAAATCGTTATGGTTCTGGATAAAGCCGAAAGACAAAGGCAGCATCAGGAAGATCCCCAGCGCATCAGAGGGTTCCGCCTTTTTGATGATGACTTTATGAATGTCTGCTTCGATGGATATATCAAGGACACGGAACTTCTGCTGAAGATCAGATTAAACAAGCCTGATATTTGTGTGAAGCGTGTTACAACACAAAAAGTTATGAAAAATCTGCTCGGCTGTGATATCTGGCTCGATATCGAAGCAGTGGATTCGCAGGGTAAGGTATATAATTTTGAAATTCAGAGGGCAGATAAAGGCGCGGGATTTAAACGGGCAAGATATGTATTACAGTGAACTTGCGGATAAGGTAAGATATTTCAAAGAAGATGAGAAATGGCTGAACGCTATGTGTAAGGTAATCGAAGACATGAGAAACGAGACGGCTGAAAATGTTACTGTTTTTTACATAAAAAAAATTATGTCAAAAATGAAAATGACTTTAGGACAGGCCATGGACTATGTTTCCTGAATTTTTCCATAATAAATTACAAACTGTATCATTATGTCTGCTCTTGGTTCTGCTGCTGACTGTACCCGCAGCTGGCAGCTCCAACATGTCCGGGATCGACTTGGGCGTCGAAAGCCTGACGCTGGAGGTTGGCGAAAGCTACAGCTTCCAGATGTCCTATGGATCGGAAGAGCTTTCTATCCATGCGTTGAAGTGGAGCGTCACCGATGATTCGATAATCAGTATCGATCCGGTTCATTATACTGTGACAGGCCTGCAGCCCGGCACTGCACGGATCCTTGCGGAAAGCTTTGACGGTTATGACTGGGATACCTGTACGGTAACCGTCAGCGGCACACAGACGAAAGACGGCAGTGCCGCAAAATCAGGCAGCAGTTTCATCAGCCTTTCTGCCGCAGACCGGGGGAAAATCACTTCCTTCAGTATCAACCGCTTTCTGGATTTTCTGGAAGGCTCCGAGATGACGGATGAGGCATATGCTGAATCAGCTCAGAGAAGCTTCATGGTGATGGCAGCAGTCACTCCCGGCACGGAGGAAGCGCAAAGTCAGCGCGCACTTTCCCTCGGGATGAAAGAATCTGAACCGCTGCGAAATCTGCATGTCATTATCCTGACAGGGACGCTTGAGCAGATCCTGCAATTCGCAGTCGATAATACCGATCTGAAAGAAGTTTATGAAGAACATTTCGTTTTTGCGGAGAGACCGTCTGAATCGGAAGACAACGTTCAAAAATCCGTGACACTCGAAGGTCATACGGAAGAGCTAACTTCTGTCAGCAAAGCTCATGAGCTTGGCTTCACCGGAAAAGGCTCGACTGTTGCCGTGGTTGACACCGGCATTTACCCGGATCACCCGGAGTTTGAAGACAGAGTGATCGGGCAGCGCTGCTATGGTACTGATGATGTTGACGAGGAGGATGGGACGATATTCCATTCGCCCTGTGTGAATGAAGACAATGCTTATCCCGAAAATGCGATTAATACGATAAACAGCTTCAGTCATGGCACGCATGCCTCCGGAATCGCCGCAGGCAAAGGCGGGATCGCACCGGGAGCCAACATCGTAGCGATCCAGGTTTTTACCGATATTGAGTGGACTTGTACAGAAGATGACTCCTTTTTCAACTGGTGCCCCTGGGAAGAATTCCCTGATGAAGGTGAGGAAGAACCTGAAACCAGAAAGTGCTGCACCACCGCGGCAAATCCACAGGACACGGCAAAAGCATTCGATTACCTGATTGGACACGCACAGGACTATCCGAACCTGACCGCTGTCAACCTGAGCCTGGCAAACAGCAAATTCCACGAAACAGCTTGTGATGACATCCAAAACTATAACTACTTCCAATCGCTGCTGGAAAAAGGTATCATTCCGGTCCTCGCCAGCGGGAACGAGTACACAAACGACAGTCTGCCGGAATCCGCCTGCACATCAAATTCAATCGCGGTTGGAGCACTTGCGGATCAGGAAAGTCCTATCCTTGCTGCCTTTTCCAATCACAACGATTTGATTGATATTACAGCCCCTGGTGATAATATAAATTCATCCATCAATCCACGTTCCTACGAATATGATGGCGAGGTTAGAACTACGTATTATGATTTAGATTCGGGAACCTCTATGGCAGCACCGATGGTCACCGGAGCTTTTGCGATCATGAGACAGATCTTCCCGAATCGCTCACCGGAACAGCTGAAACAAGCTCTTATTGATCTTTCGGCAAAGGATGTTACGCAGCGGGGAAAATGCCGCAGTTGGGATTTTGCATGTCCCGAGGAATATAAAGAAATCACGTCTCTCTCTGCTGTCAAACCGATCCTTGATTTTTCCAATCTGAAAGCTTATCTTGACGAAGCGCAGAATTCTGTTGTGTCCCCGGTCAGCATCACAGTCAGCACACAAGCCGGCACGGTTTCTTCCAAACCGGGAGAAAACTTTGCTTTATCAGCAAATGGAACCCCCGTTGATCTCGAACAATTTGAAATTACTGTAACAAAAAAGGCCGGCAATCAGATTGTTTTTACAATCAATGGTCTTCCCGAATTTGATGCGGAAGGGAAACCGGTCAGTTATACAGTTGTCCCGGTAAACAGCCGGACCAGAATTTCAGGTGCGATTTATTCCGGGTATGAAATTCAGCTTCCTCCAGCTGAAAACCCTGAAAGACCCTTCTTTTTCCCTGTGGGAATGGAAGAGCTTCCGCGAACCGGATTTTCATCCCGCTTCACACAGAGCACAGGAGAAAAACCGCTCAGCCTGAATTATGATTCCACCGGGTGGGAATTACAGATCCCCTCACTTGACGTAACAACGGAAATCGTTCAGGTTCCTTTCCTGGAAAATGAATACCCGGTAGAGTGGCTGGACGGTTTTGCCGGAATGTTGGAAGGCAGCGCGCTGCCGGGAGAAGGGGCTTGTGTTCTCACAGGACACAACCATCTCAACACAACAGCATCCGGGCCGTTTGCCCTTCTTTCCCAATTGGAGCCCGGAACGAAATTGTATGTTTTGAACCCGAAAGACAAAATGACGTCCTTCACTGTGGTTGAAAATGAACTGATCAGCGCTGATGACGCAGCAGTTCTGGAAGCGATGGCAAATCAGTTTGAAAACACGCTGACGCTCGTCACCTGTGAAAATGAATTATCTGAGGGTGGTTACGCCAACCGCCGCGTTATTGCTGCCATCCCGGACTGAATCTTTCAACGAGATTAGGGGTCGAACCTTCAGGTTCGTCCCCGCCGCCTTGGACTGGAATGAACAAAACAAAATAGACTATCCATCGGCAAGATGGTGGGGGCGAACCTTTAGATCTGACCCCGCCGCCTTGGTCTGGGATGTAAAAAAAATGGACTATCCATCGGCAAGATGGTGGTTACGGATCTGAAGGTCTGACCCCGTCGGGCAGATGATTTTCATCCCTGCCGGGGAGAAAGAGAAAAAAAATGAGCTATTCATTTGACAAACGAAAAATAAACAAAAAAAATAAATTCCCGGATGAACCATCGGCGCGCATAAAACGGGAAATGCTCCCCAACAGCATGGTCTCCCGCATCATGGAAGATCCCGAGGCGGAAAAAGAAGCAGACCGCCTCTCCCAGGGGATCACATCCTCCACTCCCGATGAGATCATGCGGGAGATGGGCGGCCGCCTAAACGCGGATTTTTCCGACGTGCGGTTCCACAGCGATGTGAACAGCATGAACAGAAGTCAGGCGATGGGCGCTCGTGCCTGGGCACAGGGGAGAGACGTTTATTTCGGCAAAGAAGGATTTACCCCTTCGATTGCCGCCCATGAATTGGTACATACGGTCCAGCAGGGAGCAGTGAAGGGAAACGTTTCCCAGTCCATGCCCATGGGAGCAGTTCAAATGATCCCGAATAACGAGGGAGATGAAGAGGAAATCCACCCCGATTATACCATGAAGGAACCGCAAATTGAGACAAAGCTGTTGGAGATATTTAATTCTTCGGATATGGGCCGCAAGGTCTACCAGCGCATGGAGAAAAAACTGAAGAAGATGATCGAAAAGGGATCCAACGGAGGAAAAAAGAACCGGAAGTTTACAAAAGAAGAGGGGATCAAATTCCTCGCCTGGGCTTCCGGGAAGGACTACAGTTCCAAAGGTATCCTGACCACAATCATGCAGAAAAACATCAGAGACAAAGATGCGGCAAAGGATGCTGCTTATGAATATGAGCAATACATTGATATGCTGTCCACCAGACTGGGCAAGCATGGATTGGAAGATGTCTCCCTTCAGATCTTCAGTGATCAGCCGCCGAAAGGTGGTAACCAACGCGCCTATGACACCCAAATGCCGGAAGAAGGTGAGGACTCCTTCAATCCAAACCAAATTCGGGAACTTAACCGAATTCAGAAGAAAATCGACAGCGCACAGGACGTACAATCAGCCTACCGCATCTTTGCTGACTTCACCGGAAACTCGAACGGCAAATACCAGGATCAATTCGGTCAAGCCCCTGACCTGTCCCTTTTCAAGGCGAAGCTGAAACATATGACCCGGGTCGTTTATGACTATCCCGAACTGCGGGGCAACATTGGTAATATGACCACCATTAAACCCACATCCACTCAGGTTATGGCAGAACAAGGTTCCGGCGGCGGACGGAAAAAAATCACGCTCGAGTATAACGCCAATATGGACCGAGCAGGGGCTGAAGGAGAAGCGGAGCGGGCAAGACACCTGCGTGAAGATCAGGAAGAAAGACGTTATAACGCTCCAAACACAAATTACGCCGGCACACATGAATTGGGACATGGGTTGGCATCCCTCCTGCCGGACACCGGAGACCAAATAGAGGACTTTATGGTCCAGAATCAAGGTGTCAACGAGAGCGATATCATCCAAACGGTTATCGCTAACACCGATGTTCTGAATGAAGAACAAAAAAAGGGTATCAAAAAATACTCTAAAAATAAGACATTATTGAACGGTCGCGGTCCGACAGTTCTGAAAGGTCAGATCGATACGAAAAAGAGTAAGTTTTTTGAAAATGGTCATACGTCAAAATATGGCGCCACCGCACCGGTGGAGATGTTTGCCGAGGCCTTCCATGATGTCTACGCTAACGGAAAGAATGCCAAGAAGATGAGCATGGAAATTGTGAAAGAATACGAAAAACGGCAGATGAAACTCACGCAAAAGAAGTTTAACAAAAAGAAAAAGCGCGGTTTCTTCCGCAGGTTCAAGGATTTCTTCAGGTTCTGATATATATTTTCACGCCGCACGTGGGGACAGGCACGCTTGTGTCGGCTTTGCGGCACAAGATGCCAGTCCCCATGTGCGGCGTCCTGATTCGTAACGAAACGGCTATCCTACAACCGATAGCCGTTTTTCGTAAACAGTTCCCACAATTCCCGGTTCAGCCTTGTTTGGGTTTTATACTGATCCTTCTGTCTGCATTCAGCAGTAACCTTGATTGCCAACCTGTGATAACCGATCTCGGCAATACCGCCATAAAAAGGTCCATTGATAATTGTCGGGATACGTTCTCCGATTTTCGGCAGTTCGCGGTTCAGCATCGCCTCAATTTCCTCAAACGGTTCAGTGGTTGAAACAGTCAGGGTAATGGCTGCCGTACTGTTTTCCTTCGAGAGGTTCAGAACATTTTTCACATTCTGGTTCTCAATTGTTTTGATATTCCTTCCGGCGTCTATCAATTTCGTGGAGCGTACGCCAATGTCCAGCACGCGGCCTTTAAAACCATTGACATCAATCGTATCCCCGACATGGAAATCCCCTTCAAAAATAATAAAGATCCCGGAGAGGATATCCGCTACCAGATCCTTTGACCCGAGGGAAACAGCCAGCGTCAAAATAGAAGCGGATGTAATCAGCACGCTGGAGTCAAACCCGAGATAAGACAGACTTACAAAAATTGCCGTAATAATGGAAATATACTGCAGCAGGCTGGAAATCAGTCCGACGATCGTCTTTCCCTTGGCATTGAGCACCGAGCTCAAAACCCGAACCAGAAGATCCTTGAACAGAATAAAAGTCAGCAGGGCAGCCAGAACGATCAGAATAGCCGTGACCGAAAGCTCATTCAGTTCACGCTTCCAGCCACCGTACAGAATAAAATTAAACACAGATCGGGTCCCGAATTCATTCATATAGGAAAGGATGATGAACAAGATGACCAGCAGCAGTGTGATCGAGAGCTTCATCACCAGGCCAATCCGCTGGTCCGGGGTCATATCATGCCACCATTCTTTCAGACTGCGGTCTCCGCGTTCCTCATATCGGAAGGCGTCCAGCGCTTCCGTATCAATCGTGATACCGGATTTCTGTTTCAGTTTGTCTTTGAGTTGTTCCGCATCTTTCGTAAATTCTATAAAATCTTCACGGGAAGTCCCGAGCACATACAGGCTGATCAGCTGACAAACGAGCATAAAATAGACAGCGGAAAACAGCGCAAACTTCAGGCTGTCCCCCCAGATAGAATCAGCATTTGTCATAAAAAAGTAATGAAACTGCTCATCACGGTTATACGCTCCGTACCATTTTTTCGCCATGATCATAAAGGTTTCCAGGGAGACAGGCTGGAGCGTCTCCAAATCCAGATCAATTTCATCCGGAGTTTTCTCAAGCAGCTCCGAATCACTTGTGTATGCGACTTTACCGCTTGCTTCTCTGATAATAAAACTCAAACTTTCCTGATGCGTCAGCATGCGCACATAATTCGCAATTTCCTGCCTCTCCGTGGATTCCCACGTGATTTCCGGATCGATTGCGACGATCACCGCACCATAGGAAGCCGGATCCCCTACATCCATCTTCACGCCGATCGTCTGCAGCGTTTTGCCGGTAAATTGATCCATTTTCGGTTCATGCACGATATGCGCAATACCATTGAGCAGATAGGTGAAATCTTTTTCGGTGTTGACGCCGTCACCAAGCGTAAATCCGACATAGCCATTGGAGCTCAGCAATTCTTTGCCTTTGCTGTCAAAAATCATAATAGATTCACTGCCAATCAGTTCGTTCGCTTTTTTCAGGAATTCAGGAGAATGAGTCTCCGGCACGCGGCTGTAAAGATCCGCGATCCTTCCGGCATAATAAATCCCCCATTCTTCCGCATCCTGTTTGGCGGAAGCGACCCGTTTGCTGCTGTCCTCCAGCCGTGCCATCATGATATCAAGACTTTCCTGATTGGATTGGGAAGTACGGGAAAGGTTCCCCATCAACTGGTATGCAAGCAGCAGGAGGAACAGCAGCAGCGCTCCGTTCAGCCCGACCGCAAATGCTCTTTTTCGCAGCTGGGACAGCCGCCAGGATCGCATTTGATTTTCCGTCAGTTCATGATCACGGGAATAGTCTTTTATCCAGTGCAGCCAGAGGATCAGTCCTCCGATACAGAGCAGCATAAACCCGGAAGCGATGACGATACAGTTCAGAATGTAGATGTTATTGCTGACCGGGTTCAGCAGGACGACCGCTTTTGCCGGCCGGTCAAAAATCATCAGCTGCTCGTAGGTTGCCGTGTAAATTTTCTTCCCGATGGTCAGTTTTGCTGTTTCTAACAGAATGTCTTCCTGCGTTATTCCGAGATCTTTGAATGATTCGGGGGTACCAAGTTCTTCGGAAACGTAAAGGATTTCGGTCTCGTTGTTTTGGGATTCTTCCTGTGGCTGCCAGACCAGCAGAAGTTTTGCATCATACAATTTTTCGAGCGCAGCAATGGCTTCACCGATGGTTTTCTCGTAATTAACAAAAGAACGGTAATTCTCTGTTTTCCACCAGTCAAGATAATAAAAGTTCCCTTCAATTTTTTTAGCGGAAACGAGTACAGAGACTGAGCTGCCGTCTTCATTGATCAGGGCAGCAGATGACATAACCGGCATACGATCAACCTGATCCGATTCGTTCTGCAATTCAAACCGTCCGGAAAACCCTTCCGGATAGATGACATTCCCATTGTCTTCAATCCTGACAACGATCCCGTCATTGCTCCGCTCATTGGATTCGTCTATGAACAATTCCGGTCCGTTATAGGTATTTTCCTTCACATACGGACGGAGCGCGAGGCACATCAGCTCCATCATGTTTTCCGTTTTCGTACGGTATTCGCTTTCCTGTGAGTTTATTTGTTCCTGCACACGCGTGAGTGTATTGACCATCCCGCTGACCTTCAGATCAGCCTGGGAGGAAACTTCCATAAAGGACAGGATGTTCGTATAAAGCGTGATCCCCATGAAAATAACAAGCAGCAGCAAAAGAAGTCCAAAGGCAATGAAGGTTTTCCGATTTTTCATGATAATGATTCTCCGCTTTTCTTTGTCTATATGTAACAATTCTGAATGAGTCAAAGTGACTTGTTTTCGTTGACGCATGCTTGAGTCATCAGAACAGGCTGCATTGACTCTGTACTGAACCGTTACGTCAAAATACTTGTCAACACAACCTTGAGGCAGGTGTTTGATGAATTCCATTATATCATGCTTATTTTTCAAACAATTACAAATTTTTCTATACCGCAGCACACCTGGTCTGTCTTTTTGCTGCCGCGCAGCCGGCACAAAAAGACTGCACAGTTGTGCGTCATCTCAAATTTTTTGGTACCCACGCCGCCACATCCTTGTGCATAATCCCGCGAGAGTTGCTATTCATGGAGCAAACGAGATCTACCTTGATGGTGCCGTGATACCGACGCAGCAAAACCGGCAAACCACTGAAAGTAACCCACGAGATTTCTCCCTACAGAACCGTGCTTACTATTTACGCGCCAGCTATCGGAGAACACCTCACATCTTGCAAACGGATTATCTGTTGTTTTGATCCTTCCGATCCAAGACGGCGGGGGACGAACCTAAAGGATCGACCCCTACCCCATGAATTGCAGCAAAACGTGTCTTTTTACACTGAAAATAGACTGATTTTGTTTTATAAAAAAATTTTTGATATAATTTTATCAGCTTTGAAAAAAGAGATTTGAACTCGCAACTGTTCAGATCTGAGCCAAAGTGATCTGTTTTCACTGACTCAGAATTAAATCAGAAGAATAATCATCTCTGACTTTTTATGAACAGTTGCCTGAACTCTATAATATGAGGTTGATAAAACATGATAGAAAAGAAATTTAACAAAGGTGATGTGATTTTCCGCGAAGGCGATGACGCCAACAGCTTTTTCCAGATTCAGGAAGGAAAAGTTGAAATTATCATCAACTACGGAAACGAAGACGAAAAAAAACTTACAGAAATGGGTCCGGGACAGTTCTTCGGTGAAATGGCCGTGGTAGAAAGCCGCCACCGCAGCGCCACAGTCATCGCCATCGAAGACAACACCATCGTTACGGAAATACAGCAGGACGAATTGGATGCTTTCTTCAGCGAACAACCGGATAAAATCATCCTGATGATGAAAAACATCAGCGGCCGCATCCGTGAATTGACACAGGACTATAATGAAGCTGCCGAAACATTGAAGGATCTCAAAGAAGGCAAATCCGCCAATCAAAACGAGAGTTTCTTTGACAAAATCAAAAAATTCCTCAGCGGTATCGATACAAATGTCCAATCGGTGGAAGAAGCCGAAGCTGAACATGGTAAAGGACTGGAAGGCAAGGTTGCCTCTTATCCCGCCGGCACCATCATCTTCAAAGAGGGCGAAACAGCCAGCTGCATGTATGATATCCACTTCGGACGGGTCGGCATTTATTCCAATTACGGAACTCCGGATCAAAAGGAAATCACGGTTCTTTATCCCAACAAGTTCTTCGGTGAAATGGGCATGATCGACAACGAAACCAGAAGTGCTACCGCAGTGACACTGGACGATGAAACAACCATCGAAACCATCGACGCGGAAGACCTGACCGAATTGATGAAACAAAATCCGCCAAAAGTCAACATGATCCTGATGCACCTTTCGAACCGTCTCCGAAATCTGACCAGAGACTACACGAAAGTCTGTAAGGAGATTGCGGATCTGACTGCATAAAACTCTTGAATCATTGGAGGACGGGGACGGTTCTGCGCTTCGCGCAAAACCGTCCCCGAACTGGAATTAATAAGTGATTTCTTAATTATTTTTGAGAAAGACTGCGTTTTCTCAGCGTTCTGATCCATTCGGAAAAACCGTATGGCCGCAAAGTGAAGGAAATCATATAGGACTCTTCTTCAACGCCAACCACCTTGGCATAAATATCGATACCGACGCTGAGCATGATGTTATCACTTACTTTCAGAGGGGAATCCGCAGAAAACAGAGCATAACGCTGGTTTTCCGAAACAGCCTTGAGAACGCCTTTACGAGCGTCTTTCTGTACAGCTTTCCCATCCAGCAAATAAAAAACAAAATCAGAGCCCGGTAAAAGTTTGCGCCAACGAATATTCTGGCCTGAAATTTTCATCAGCTGATGCTTTCCAAACCCGCAGATATCATACACATCAATCGGTTTATCAGCACCTTTGAGAAGAACCTCGTTTTTGGAAATGATCTGAAGCTCATCACCGAGCAGCGCTTTTGTAGCCTCTGAGATGAAAATCTGACCGCCGGTCGTCAGGCTTTCCAGCCTCCCGGCAAGGTTGACCGTATATCCCATGACCCCATATTTCATTTTTTGTTTGGACCCGATGTTTCCAACCACCGCACTGCCGGAGTTGATGCCAATGCCCATCTCCAGCTCAGGATAGTCCCGCTGATGATACCAGTCATGGTCCGATTCGTTGACATTCTGCATTTCAATTGCACAAGCCACCGCATGAGCCGCGTGATTCGGATCATCTTTCGGGGCACCGAAAACCACAAAAATTCCATCACCTAAAAATTCAATGACCGTTCCGCCGAACCGTTCAATAACAGCTACCATCTTCTCAAAATAATGGTTCAAGGCTTTGATCAATTCCGATGGGGCAAGTTCTGAACTGATGGCTGTAAATCCACGCAAATCACTGATAAGGACTGTGATTTCTTTCGCCTGTCCGCCCTTTTTTTCTCCTTTGGGATCATTCAGGACAAAATCAGCAATATCGGGAGAGGTATAGCGCTCAAAGGCAGCGTTCACTTTAAACAATTGCGTCACATCGTTAATCACAATGATAAAGCAGCCGTCATTTTCCTCTGTATAGGTGATGCTGACCCAGAGTTTGAATGATTTTTTTTCGTTGTTGACAAAATCAACGACAGCTTTTTGTGATTTTGTTTGTTCATTAACAGCATCCAGAAAAAGCTGCAGCAAACTGTCATTTTTCTTGATTAAAGGGATTTTTTCCCAGAGGACATCTTTTCCGATAGAATCGGGTGTTATTTCAAACAGTCTTTCCGCAGAGGGATTCACATATTGCAATACACCGGATTTGTGCGTAATACAAACCGCATCGTCCGTATTATTAAAGACATATGCCAATATATTATCATCCAATATATCGCTCAAAATTTATCTCTCTCCTAAAGCTCCATAAATTTCAATATCCAATCAATATCGTCCAAAAGCAGCTGTCCATGATATTCCGGACGGGTATATTCTATCACCCAATTGGCTTCCGGAACCGTCTCCCGAATAAAAGGTAACAGACGGTCAAAGTCAATAGTCCCTTCCCGAAGGCGGTTATGCTGGTCACGGGCTCCGTCATTGTTATGCAAATGGAATCCACGGATCTGATCCTTCAGGTCCATAATTAACTTGTATATATCCCAGGAATTGGCGTTTGCATGACCGACATCAACAAGCACATCAAACTTTTGATCCCGGCACAAATCCGTAAATTCATCCTGATCCAAAAGCTTACAGCCATCCGCATCGGTGCCCGTGTTCTCAACAAGAAGCCGAACGTCCGGAAAAAGGTTCCGCATCTCATCCAGATTTTCCAACGACGTACGCAGCATTTCATCTTTTCTTTCTGCTATTACCCGGCAATTGTTGAGATGATAAACCATGTCCGTCGGATGCAGAATTTCCGCATACTTTTTCGTCATCAGAATGTGATACATGCTTTTTTTGTATTCTATGCTGCCTTTAGGCGCGGTATGTTCCACCCCCCAGACCGGTTCATGGAAAAACAGCGTTCCTTCAGAGAAAAGGTCCAGATTCTTTTTCAGATTGGCTTCAAATGTCAGCAAATCGAACATGGGCAGAAATTCAAAACCGATTTTCGACCCAAACCGTTCCTTGTAAATTTGCACTGTTTCCAATTTAGCACGCGGAAGTACACACGTATCAATCAACAGATTCATTATCTCAGCCTTTTACCGCAATCAACCTTCTGATTTTTTTGTGTAGGAAACAACCTGTTTTTCAAAATCATCCACAGACAGTCCTACAAATTCGGCGGCTTTTTCAATAGGAATCAGTCCGCTTTTAGCCATATTCCACGCTGTCAGAAAAGCACCTTCCGTCAAACCATCTTTTCGTCCTTCTTTGAGTCCTTCTTTACGGCCTTCTTTTCGGCCTTCTTTTCGGCCTTCTATTAAGCCTTCTGACTTTCCTTCGGCACGCATTTCGTTATCCCGCATATTAAGTATCATATATTCCCTTCTCCTTTCCTCGCTCTCTTTTACTTCATTCACAGCATCGTCTAAGGCCTTGCTGAATTCTCCGGTGATTTTTTCATCCTTCAGGTATGTAATGATTTCTTTTAACTCATCACTGATTTCACCTTTGCAGCCATTCGTATTGATAACCACTTTAGTGGTTTCATCACCAAATCGCAGGTCAGGTTCCTCTCTGCAAATATTTTCAAAGGTATAAATATAACGATCTCGATAAAAAGGATCATAATTACAGATGAAAATCACAATAGATTTTCTCAATTTGTTATATTCGTCACCGGTATTCAAAACGCTAATATCAATTACCGACTGATAATATCTCATTCGCTTCGGAAGATTCCGCTTATTCGAAGTCTGTACTTCTACATTATAGATAACACCATTCTCATCGACAACATAAAGATCGAGACGAACACCTTTTGCGTTGTAACCTTCTTTTTCTGTTCTTTGCGGTTCGGCTAATTCTATTTTTGAGATCTTGATTTTCAGAATAAATTCCAGCAAAGGTTTCAGAAACTTTGTATCCTGGAACACAACCGCGAACATATAATCATCCATTAATGTCAGTTCATCAAATGATTTTCTTTCTGCCATAACAAGGATCTCCTTTATTAAATTGTACATGAAAATATCACAGAAATCAATACCTTAAACTGCAAACGGCTGTGTTTTCGAATGAAAACGCAGCCGTTTGAGAGAATCCTAATATTCTTCCGTTTACTTGATCTCAACCAGCTTTCCGGTTTTGAAAGATTCTGTGGCAGCGAAAGCGATGCGGGTGGAAGCAGTGCCATCCTGGACCTTCACATCGGGTTTGCGGCCGGTGCGGACACAATCCACAAATTCAGCAACTTCCGCGAGATAAGCCTCCGCGAAACGTTCCGGGAAGGCTTCCACACATTCGGTCACGACACCATGCTCGTTATAAAGCAGCGCCAAATTCTTTTCCGGGATCGGGCTGATGCGGATGGAACCTTTTGTCCCTACGATTTCAGTCTCGATATGGTAGCCATGCGCTGCGGTGCGTCCGGTGTGAACGATGCCCATGCCGCCCTTCTTGAAATGGAACAGGGCACATCCGGCCTCCGCGTCACCCAGTTCGGCAAATTGCGGGAAACCGTAGGAGGAACCGATAGCATAAACCGTTTCCGGTTCATCATTCAGGAACCAGCGCATCAGGTCAATATCATGGATCGCCATGTCGATAAACAAACCGCCGGAGGTAGCGGCAAAGCGCAGCGCGCCTTCAACGGATTTCACCGGGTCAACACCAACCGCTTTTACGAGATACGGCTCACCGATCTCACCGGCCTTGATTTTTTCCATGGCATAAACATAAGAGGGATCAAAGCGGCGCATGAATCCGAGCATAAAAACCAGCTCCGGATGGGCGGCGACTGCTTTTTCGGCTTCCAGACATTCTTCCACATTGACGCCCAGCGGCTTTTCACAGAACACATGCTTTCCGGCTGCCAAAGCCTTGGAAAGCTGTTCACAATGCACGCCGGAGGTAGTTACAATCGCAACGGCATCAATATCGGCTTTCGCGAGCATTTCATCAAAATCTGTATAAAGATCCGTGACGCCCAATTCATCCCGCGCAAAATCCAATTCCGCGGGAACGATAGAACAGGCAGCCGTCAGGCAGGCGCTCGGAATGCGGAAAGCGATATTTTTTGCGTGAATTTTTCCAAGTCTGCCAAGTCCGGCGATACCGATTTTCAAATTTTTCATTTTTCTCCTTATAAGATATGGGACAGGGAATAATCCCCGTCCCATATTTCTGATTTTTATTTCTGAATTCTGATTTCTGATTTCATATTTTGAATTACGCTTTGCGGGCGTTCTTGCGCATATCAATAACAACACCGATGATGACAACGAAACCTTCAACGATCTGCTGCCAGTAAGCATCGATACCGAGGATGGTCATACCGTTGCGGAGCACGGAGAAGATCAGCGCACCGACCACAGCACCCCAAACCGTACCGATACCGCCGGACTGAGAGGTACCGCCGATGGTAGTGGAAGCAATCGCGGTCAATTCATAACCGGTCGCGGCGCCCGGATGAGCGGATTGCGTACGGCCGACGAAAACGACAGCCGCCACACCGGCCAGCAGGCCCATGTAAGCGTTGATGAGCAGGATCATTTTCTTGACGTTGATACCGGAAACTTCCGCAGCCTGCATGTTACCGCCGATAGCGTAAACACGTTTACCAAAACGGGTATTGTTCAGCAGGATCCAGGTCACAACAATACAGATCAGGTAAATCAGAACCGGAACCGGCAGGAATCCGAAAACACGACCGGACCCAATCGTTTTGAAGGCGGGAACCAATGAGGAGACCGGTTTACCACCGGAGTAAAGCAGTGCAAAACCGCGGGCGATGGTCTGCATACCGAGAGTAGCAATGAACGCAGGAATACCGGTGAAGGCGATAAAAGAACCATTCACCAAACCAACCACTACACCGACAACCAACGCGATAAGGATCGGAACAATAATCGGCAATTCCGGCATGTTCGGGAAAATCTTACCGGAGGCAGTTGCTTTTTGACCGAAACTCGCACAAATCACGGCACAAAGTGCCAGGGTAGAACCAACCGCCAGGTCGGTACCTTTTCCGATGATCACCAGCGTCATACCAAGCGCCAGAATACCAAAAATACAAGCCTGCAGCAAAATGTTCATCAGGTTGGCAGGTTTCCGGAAGTTCGGGCTGACGATACAAAGCAGCGCGACCATAATAACCAAAACCAATACGATACCGTATTTCGATAAAATTTCTTTAGCTTTCATAATTCATCCTCTGTCTAAAAATCATCATCCGTACCGGTAGCGTAACGCATCAGAACTTCCTGCGTGATATCCGGTCCATTCTCCAAAATACCCGTGATCTTGCCTTCATGCATGACAACGATACGGTCGCTCATCCCAATCACTTCCGGCAGTTCGGAAGAAACCATGATAATACATTTGCCCTGGGCAGCCAATTCACTCATCAACTGATAAATTTCAGCTTTCGCACCCACATCGATGCCGCGTGTCGGCTCATCAAGGATCAGAACATCCGGTTCGGTCATCAGCCAGCGGGCAAGCAAAACTTTCTGCTGGTTGCCGCCGGAAAGATTCATGATTTTCTGCTTCAGGCTCGGCGTCTTAATTTCGATTGCCTCAACATATTTGGCACAGGCTTCATCGACTGCCTTCTGGTCCACCAGACCGAGCTTTGTCAAATATTTGTCATAGTTCGGGATAGCAATGTTGGTATCGATGGAAAGCAGCGGGAAAATACCGGTACCGCGGCGGTCTTCCGTCAGGAAGGAGATACCCATGTTGATAGCTTCGCCCGGGTTATGAATTTCAACCGGTTTCCCGTGCAGGTAAATCTGGCCTTCTGTATGAGGACGAATACCGAAGATGGTTTCCATAACTTCCGTGCGTCCTGCACCTACCAAACCCGCAAAGCCGAGAATCTCACCCTTGCGTACTTCAAATGAGACATTTTTGAAATATTTGTGATGGGAAAGGTGCTCGACCTTCAGCACGATACCTTCTTTGTCTGTATCGATTTTCGGGAACATGTCATCCATCGGACGGCCGACCATCATCGCGATCAACTGTTCCGTTGTAATATCTTTTACGGCAGCTTCTCCAACATTCGTGCCGTCACGGAAAACAGTTACGGTATCAGCCACTTCAAAGATTTCTTCCAATCGGTGGGAAATGTAAATGATGGAACGCCCTTCCTCTTTCAGCCGTCGGATAATGGTAAAGAGCTGCTGCTCTTCGCGCTCTGTCAGAGAGGAAGACGGTTCATCCATAATGATCAGCTTGGCATTGTAGGAAACTGCCTTCGCAATTTCAACCATCTGCATTTGAGCAACCGTCAGGTTGACCATCAGTGTTTTGGGATCCACATCCAAATCGATCTGTTTCAGAACCTGTTTACTGTCCTCATACATCTTCTTATGATCGACAAGCCCAAACTTGTTGACCGGTTCACGACCCAGCCAGATATTTTCCATGATCGGGCGATATTCAACCGGAGACAATTCCTGATGGATCATCGAAATTCCCATGTTCAGCGCATCGGCAGTATTATATTTGGAGATGGATTTGCCGTCAAAGATGATCTCTCCGGATGTTACCGGCTGGATCCCGATCAGGCATTTCATCAGCGTGGATTTACCCGCGCCGTTCTCACCGCAAAGCGCATGTACCTCACCGCGCTTCACATTCAAATTAACACCTTTTAATGCTCTGACACCCGGGAATGTCTTTTCAACATTTACCATTCGCAGTAAATATTCGTCATTAGCCATTTACCCTCCAAGTGCCTGTGAAAGTAAGAATTAAGAAGTAAGAATGAAGAATGAAAAATTACGGACTATCATCAGGAAGCAAAACAGGGAAAATATCGCTGAACCACAATAAATCAGATTTTCCCCGAGATTCTTTTATTCCTTACTTCTTACTTCTTACCTTATAAAAATATGGAGGGGAGAATTTTTCTCCCCTCCTCATAATCATTGACAAATTATTCGACGAAATCAACAACGTTTTCAGCTGAAACAGGGATGAACGGAATAACTGTCCAGTCTTCAACTTCTTCGCCATTCAGGACTGCAAGAGCGGTCTTGACAGCGCCTTCACCCTGACCCTGACCATCCTGCTTCGCAGAGAAGTCGAGGCGGCCTTCGCTGATAGCAACGATAGCGTCATCAATGAGGTCAACACCACAAACAATGACATCATCCTTCATACCGGCAGTTTCGAGAGCTTCAACAGCACCCAATGCCATTTCGTCGTTATTAGCCATAACTGCGCAGAGCTGATCGCCATAGGCGGTGATCCAGTTTTCCATGATGGTCACAGCCTGGTCGCGCTGCCAGTTACCGGTCTGTTCGGCAAGGAATTCATAACCCGGATACTGGTCGAAGATTTCCTTGTTGCCGCCGGTGCGGCCCGGGGTAGCGGTGTTGGACAGCTGGCCCATCAGGACAACATAACCGCACTTCGCGTCTTCACCGAGCTGGTCGACAACGTATTCAGCCTGGAAGTTACCGGCATCAACTTCGTTGGAACCGACATAGTAAACGCCTTCCGGGATTTCCAGTTCTTCAGCGGTGTCAGGATCGATGAAGGGGTTGCGGTTGACGAAAATCAACGGAATTTCAGCTTCGGCAGCCATATCGATGATCGGTTCAACGCCCTGCGGGTTGACAGGGATAACGATCAGAGCATCAACGCCATCGGCGATGAAGTTTTCGATATCGCTCATCTGTTTCATTTCATCATCACGGCCGTCTGCCAGAACCAAATCGACGCCATTTTCATCGGCATATGCATCGGCATAGCCCATAATGTAGGTCTGGAACGTGTCATTGTAGTTATTACACGCGTAACCGATCTTGTAATCCTGAGCGCCGGCAACAGCTGCGAATGCCAGAGAAAGGATAACGACTAACAAAACAATACTCTTCTTCATACTTTTTTCTCCTTTTTGAAGTTTTTCAACCGTAAACGTTTACGGTTTGCAGAATTAAAGGTATTATATCAAAACTGGCACATTATATTAATATGATATTTGTAAGGTTTTTTTTGTGACAAACTTGTTAGGGAGTTTAGATGTCAGGTGTTAGGTTTTAGGTTTCAGGTGTTAGCAGTTTGTATCTGAAGGTTTTTTGACCGGGGCAGGGAAGCATCAATTAATTCATAAACTCAGGTGACTAAGGAACGCTTTATCAAGGACACCGGCGAAAGTCAAAATTGTCCCATTTGCTCAATATAAAAAGAGCACGAAAGCGGTCCTGCTTATACTCTCAATTTTGAACGCTGCCCTATAGCGTACCCTCAAAAAGAACTTTTTCGCCGATCTGCACTCGTTTGACGCCGGTCTCTTTTTTTTGGTTGAAATTGAAACTGAGCATATAGCCGGTATCCAATTCATAATAATCAAGATATTCGATGATCTGCTGTTCTCCGGCTTCATGATAGCGTTCTCCATGCCAGATCTTCAGCTCGATGATATATTGTTCTCCGAGGTAATCAATAATGACATCTGTGCGGGTCTGGTCCCGTGTCTGCGCTTCTATGTAATAGTTGCCGGTCCCGTTGATGATTGGACGCAAATACAGCAGGAACAATTCCCGCCCGTCTTTTTCCTTGAATTTATCTTCCAGCGGTCCCATCACCTGTGTATATGTGAGAATGAACCGCTCCATGATCAGGCGCATGTCCAGC
>JAFPZX010000003.1 GCA_017417055.1 Anaerolineaceae bacterium | reverse complement strand
CATTACCCTCCGGAGGTAAGAGCCTGAGTTCGAGTCTCAGTAGGCGTACTTGGATTGGGGGAGTGCTGGAACTGGCAGACAGGCATGACTTAGGATCATGTGCCGCAAGGCGTGAGGGTTCGAGCCCCTCCTTCCCTACAGAACCGCATATCGTTGTGGAATTTTTTTATTAAATAAAAGAGGAACCAACCTTGAAAATCGAAAAGCAAAACCTTGATAATCATGAAGTTCAGCTCGATGTAACCGTCGAGTCAGCTGAATTCGCTCCGTATATGGACAAAGCCTCAAAGAAAATCGCACGTTCTCAGCGTATCCCGGGTTTCCGTCCAGGCAAAGCCCCCGCGAACGTGATCCGCAATATGTTCGGTGAAATGGCGGTCTCACAGGAAGCTTTCGATATGTTCCTTGAAGAAAAATACGGCGCTATCCTGGAAGAAGCCGGTGTGGAACCGGGTGCCATGGGCAGCCTCAAGAGCATTGATGCGCTTACTCCGGAACCGAAGTTCTCCATCACCGTTCCGCTCAAAGCTACCGTAGATCTGGGTGATTACCGTGAGATTCGTGAAAATTACGTCGAAGAACCTGTTACCGATGAAGAAATTGAAAAAGCCCTGAAGGAACTGAAAGAACCCTATGCAGAGCAGGAACCTTATGACGGTGAAATCGGAGATGACGATCTTGTGTTTGTGATGATCAAGGGTGATTTGGATGAACCGATGGAAGAAGGCGGTACCACAGAATTGGTCAAGGAAATGCCTTATCAGTTTATCGTGGGATCCGACAATGACGGAGACTCTGCCTGGCCTTATCCTCAGTTCACACAGTGCCTGAAAGGACACAAAGAAGGCGACGTTGTTACTTCTGAATATACATATCCGGAAGATTCCCCAATCGCTTCTCTCAAGGGTCATACCGCTACCTATACCACCACCATTCAGAGCGTCAAGAAGATGATGCTGCCGGAAAATGATGATGATTTCGCCAAGAACTTCGGCAAAGATACTTTTGACGAACTGATGGATGAAATCAAAAAGAGCCTGGCGGAAAGCAAAAAACGTGCCGAGGAAAATAAATACATTGAAGCCGTTGTCAAAAAACTTACAGATAGTTCCAACGTAGTCTACTCTTCTGCTGAATTGAAGAATGAAATCGATGAACGCGTTCATGAGCTGAAACATAATCTTCAGGATCGCGGAATCGGCTTCGATGCCTGGCTGAAGATGAAGAAGACTGATGAAGCAAAATTCATCGAAGATGAAGTTAAACCTCTTGCTGAAGAACAACTCAAACGCAAACTTGTCCTCAGTGAATTCGCGAACCTTGAAAAAATCAATCTGAATTTCGAAGAGTTCCAGAATAAATACAACGAGATCCTGTCCTATATGCAGGGTCAGCTGGAATCCGCAAAGAACAAACATGAACGCGAACATATGCTTTCTCACATCCGTGAAGACGCACTGAATGAAACCTACATGGGTGCGGTATTCGGCAGATTGATGGCTATCGCCAAGGGTGAAAATCCGGAAATCGAAAGCCATGATCACGATCATGAACAGGCTGAAGCCGCTGCCAAAGCTGCCGCTGAAGCCGCAGCCGAGATCGAAGCTGAAAATGCTGCCGCAGAAGAAAAAAAAAGCAGCAAATAAAGAATAAGATAAATTTCTTTTGATATAAAAAAGAGCGCTGCAATGCGCTCTTTTTTTACGGTTTATTGTAAATATATTTTTTGTAAAACATTTATATTTTTCTAACGAAAAAATGTCTGCGTTATGATAAGATAAATGAATTGAAAAACGAAAGGAAAGGAAACTTTTTATGAATCCATTGAACACGATTATTCCGAGCGTCGTCGAAGGTAACGGCGGTTTTGAACGCTCTTATGATATTTATTCCCTTCTGCTCAAGGAACGCATCGTTTTTGTCGGCAGTCAGATCGATTCACAAATCGCGAATCTTGTCGTTGCTGAACTGCTTTATCTGAGCCGTGAAGATCCGGACCGTGACATCCAGATGTACATTCAGTCTCCGGGTGGTTCTGTCTATGCCGGACTGGCTATTTATGATACCATGCAGATGATCCCGAACCGCATCAATACCGTTGCCTGTGGCTTTACCGCATCATTCGGTACAGTCCTGCTGACAGCCGGCGCTAAGGGTCACCGCTTCGCTCTCCCGAATGCCACGATCCATATGCATCAGCCGCTGGGCGGTGCGGAAGGTCAGGCTTCCGATATAGAAATCCAGGCGAAAGAAATCATGCGTCTCAAAAAAGACCTGATGAACATCCTTTCATTCCACACCGGTCAGCCTTATGAAAAGGTACTCGAAGACTGCGACCGCGATCACTATTTCAGCGCACAGAAAGCGGTTGAATACGGTTTGATCGACAAGGTCCTGGAACCAGGAAAACAGGTCAGATAAAATGGAACAATCAGCACTGAAGAAGGTCAAAGCGCTTTTCCTTGATATGGATGGTGTTTTGTGGGCCGATAAAAAGGAAATCGGCAATCTTCACGAAGTTTTCGAGTCAATCCGGGAAGCCGGATTGACTGTGCTTTTTGGAAGCAACAATGCGACCAAAACACCGGAAGAATATTGTGAAAAATTGGCTTCATTCGGCGTCTCGGTTCAGCCTGAACAATTTTTCACATCCGGGATCGCCACGGTTTATCAACTTCACAAGGATTTTCCGCATGGACCCAAAATCTATGTATTCGGCTCGCCCTCATTGAAAAAGCTTTTGCGAGATAACGGATTTGAAGTTGTTGAGGAAAATGCCGATGTCGTATTAGCCAGTCTTGACAGGGAGATCAGTTATGAAAAGATTTCCCGTGCGATGATCGAAATCTGTGAACACGGTGCGAAATTTTATGCCACAAACACTGACAGTACTTTCGTAACCGAAAACGGCTGGCGTCCCGGCGGTGGTGTAATGGTGAACTGTGTAGAAACCTGTACCGGTGTTAAACCCTTTGTTATCGGAAAACCGAACACTGTCATGATTGAAATGGCATGCAAAGCAAATGGGTTGAATCCCGATGAGATTATGGCTGTCGGCGACCGATATGAAACAGATATCGCCGGTGGGATCAATTTCGGCGCCCGGACCGGTTTGGTACTGAGCGGATATGAAACTCCGGAAACAGTTCCTCATCTGGATCCCCAGCCGGACCTTATCTGCAAAGATCTGGCGGAATTGGTGAATGCGCTGAAAGAGCTGCAAAAATAATTTTCGTTTTTATGTCATGTATACGGAGTTGAAAATTTTTCAGCTCCGTTTTACTTCATAAATAACAACAGATTTCTTTTACTTTCCATCAAATCTTCATTTTTCCTGTATAATATATGCAGGAAAAAAATGAAAATGAAACCGTTGATCAATGACTTTTCTTTAGCAGAACTGACGGCTCAAATTACCGGATTGGGCGAACCGGCTTATCGTGCCAAACAAATCTGGCAGATGATCTACAAACAACTGGTTGCCTCACCTGAAGATTTCAGCAATTTGTCAAAGGAATTCCGTCAAAAACTGGATGAGACGTTCTGTTTTCAACCGTTGCGTGTAGTCAAAGATTTAAAATCTTCCGATGAACAGACAAACAAACTGCTTTTCCAACTGCAGGATGACAGAATGATTGAATCTGTACTGATGCGTTACCGCGACCGGAATACAATTTGCATTTCAACACAGGTGGGCTGCCCGATGAACTGCGCATTTTGTGCCACCGGTCAGATGGGATTCATCCGCAATCTTTCCGCAGGTGAAATCGTAGTGCAGGTGCTTTTCTTCGCACGCATGCTGAAATCCGAAGGTTTGAAATTGACCAATATCGTTGTGATGGGAATGGGTGAACCTTTTCACAATTACGACGCGGTGATTAAAGCCATAGACATCATTAATGATTCAGACGGGATGAACTTCGGTGAACGGCGGATCACCATTTCCACGGTCGGTCTGGTTCCCCGTATCGAACAGTTCACATCGGCAAAACGACAGATCAACCTGGCCGTTTCTCTGCATGCGCCCAGCAATGCGGTTCGGGATAAAATCATTCCTGCGAATAAGAAATATCCCATCGATGATCTGCTCGCCGCATGCAAAAACTATACAGAAAAAACCGGCCGTCGGATCACCTTCGAATACGCATTGATCCATGGCGTAAATGATAACTATGAAAACGCTGTACAGCTCAGCAAACGTCTCAAAGGGATGTTGTGTCACGTGAATCTGATTCCTTTGAACAGTACCAAAAAATATGAAGGCAGCGGATCTAATTTTGACAGAACCCAGAGTTTTAAATCAGTTCTGGACAAAAACGGTATACCCTGTTCCGTACGTCTGAAGCGGGGAATTGATATCGGTGCCGGATGCGGCCAGCTTTTGGCAGAACAAAGCAAATAGGAGTTTTAGAATGGCAGGTAATTTCTTTTCCAAATGGCTGAAAGGCCTGGATAAAACACGAAAAGTTACATTCAGCAGACTGGCTTCCATTTTCGGAACGAATGAAATCACTCCCGACACCTGGGATGAAATGGAAGAGATTTTTCTTCAGGCGGATGCGGGTGTTGAAACCACCGAATCCATCATGAACAATTTGAAAAAAGCGACCGAAACAGAAGGATATTACAAAACTTCTGATTTGACAAACGCACTTCGGAATGAACTTCGCAGCCGTCTGCAGACACCGGAAGACCCCATGAAACTCATCAGCACCGCAAAACCGTTTGTAATCCTCATGGTCGGCGTTAACGGATCCGGGAAAACCACAACTGCTGCGAAATTAGCCAAACAATACAAAGATGCCGGCAAAAAGGTCATGCTTGCCGCGGCAGATACCTTCCGCGCAGCGGCTATTGACCAGCTGCAGGAATGGGGAAACCGTCTGGATGTCCCGGTTATCGCAGGAGTAGAAGGCGGAGACTCAGCAGCTGTCGCTTACGATGCCACCACGGCCGCTGTTGCCCGCGGAATGGATGTAGTGATTATCGATACAGCCGGTCGTCTGCAATCCCGTTACAACCTCATGGAAGAATTGAAAAAGGTCTACCGTGTAACCGGAAAAGCACTGCCGGGAGCGCCTCATGCGGTATGGATCGTGTTGGATGCGACTACCGGTCAGAACGCCATGTCACAGGCGAAAGCCTTCAAGGAAGCGGTCAAGGTGGATGGTGTTATCCTTTCCAAGTTAGATACATCTGCAAAGGGCGGTATGGCTTTCTGCATCGCGGGTGAACTTGGTCTGCCGATCATTTATGCAGGACTGGGCGAAAAACCGGAAGACCTGATGGTGTTTGATCCGGACAACTTTATTGAAGGTATTTTGAAAACAGAATAGGGCTTAATTAATTATGCAGGACTTGATAGATCGCGTAGACGCAGCAAAAAAGAAGCTTTCCGAGCTGATGCAGCATGTAGACCTGGATGCACGGAAAAATGAGCTTGCTGCCGCGCAAAAGGAATCCGAAAACCCGAACCTGTGGGACGAGCCGGAAAAAGCTCAAAAACTCATGAAAAAGATCAATGATCTCCAGGCGGAAATCAACAGCTGGGTTCAGCTTTCCCAAAAGGCAAATGATGTGATGGAACTCGCCGAAATGGACGATGAAGCCATGCGGGATGAACTGGAAAACGAGATCAAAGAAATTGAAACCGAGTGTGACAAAAAGGAAATTGCTACGCTGCTTTCCGGAAAATTTGACCGCGGAAACGCTATTTTAGCAATTCATGCCGGAGCCGGCGGTACAGAAGCGCATGACTGGGCTTCCATGCTGCAGCGTATGTATTTACGTTGGATGGAATCACACGGATATGACGTCGAAGTTGTCGATTTCACCCCAGGTGAAGAAGCCGGTACGAAAACAATCACCTTTACGGTCAGCGGACAATTCGCTTACGGGTATCTGAAATCAGAAAAAGGAACCCATCGTCTGGTACGGCTTTCTCCGTTTGATGCCGCGCATCGGCGCCATACATCCTTCGCGATGGTGGAAGTTCTCCCCGAAGCGCAGGACGATGACTCTATCGAAATTCCTGAATCGGATATTCGTATAGATGTTTTCAAGTCATCCGGTGCAGGCGGACAGAATGTACAGAAAAACTCAACCGCTGTACGGCTGCTGCATCTTCCTACCGGGATTATTGTAACTTGTCAAAATGAACGTTCACAGACACAGAATCGTGAAACCGCGATGAAAGTTCTTAAATCAAGACTGCTGGATATTAAACACCAGGAGCAGGAAAAAGAACTGGCAGAATTGCGCGGCGGATATGTAAAAGCTGAATGGGGAAGCCAGATTCGTTCCTATGTGCTGCATCCATATCAGATGGTCAAGGACCATCGAACCGAATATGAAGTCGGCAATGCACAGGGTGTTTTAGATGGTGATTTAGATGGCTTTATGCAAGCTTATCTGAAATATTTAAAATAAAAAGAGGAGTGTATTATGAAAAAATTTTTTGAAGAGTTTAAAACCTTTATTTCTAAAGGCAACGTTCTCAGCATGGCGATCGGTATTATCATCGGCGGCGCTTTCAATGATATCGTAAATTCATTGATCAATGACGTGATTATGCCTGTCATCGGCCGTCTGCTTTCCGGAGTATCCTTCAACAACTGGTATATTCCGCTCACAGGTGAGAAATATGAATCCTTTGCTCAGGCTCAGGCTGCCGGTGCTCCGATGATCACTATCGGCCACTTCATCAGCGCTGTTATCAATTTCTTCATCATTGCACTGGTTCTGTTCGCCATTATGAAAGCCGCAAACAAAGCCACAGCACTTGCTACGAAGAAAGCTGAGGAAGCAAAGAAGGAAGAAGCTCCCGCTGCGCCCAGTGAAGAAGTTTTGCTGCTCAGAGAGATCCGCGACTCCCTCAAAAAATCGAAATAATTCTTATTCCGGTATCTATCGAAATTATTTTATATGGGTTGCTTTCCGGCAGCCCTATTTTTTTATTTTTCTGATATAATGTACTGTATATCTTTGTAAGGAGAGATGAAAAATGGTTAGGAGAGAGTTTTTCATTCTTTTATCGATAATCAGCGGGATGTTTCTTTCATCCTGTACCTTACATTCCCAAAAACAGGCTGTAGATTATAAGATGCTGGAACAGACCGCTGCCATGCACCTTACTCAAACCTATGAAGCAATGCCAACGGCAACCGCTACGTTTACTCCGGTTCCGACAGATACCAGCACACCGCTTCCGACAGCGACAGAAGTACCGATCCCAACTGAAAATTCGGATGATTTTATGATCCTTCGCTATGATGAAACTGAAAATTCGAATAATACTGATGATGTGATGATTATCCGCAATAATGGGTCAGTAACTGAAACGGGATTTGATGGAATGATGATCCGCAGAGAGGAAGAAGTTCTTCCAACATCCACCCCTGTTCTGCCGACTGCTACCGTTGTGTTTCCCGATAAAGCTGATTTTGCCGCATCATTGCCCAGCCCGAATCAATTCGTTCCCGGGCAGCGCTTTTATCTGACCTGGCAATTAAAAAACAGCGGAACCACCACCTGGTCCGGGAAATATCGATTTTATTACAGCGACGGAATCCAATTAGCTGAACAATCCAGTTACGCAATCACAGATACAGTAGAGCCGGGAGGAATATTGACCGTTACGATGCCCGCGGTAGCTCCTGCGGCTGAAGGAACATACAAAACAACCTGGACGCTCGAAAATCCGGATGGAATACCGTTTTATTATGTGAATTACATTACCATCGTTGGGGATCAAACCTTTGTCACCCAGGCTCCTGAATTGCTTTTTACCGCAACACCATCCTCATTGGAATGGATGTGCAGTTCCGCTGAACGCAGTCTGATCCAGGGAGATGGATGTTTTGATTATTGCACAATTGAAACAGTACAGCATATGCATGAAACAGGTCTCAATTGTTATGTAAATGGAGAAATCATAACATATGAATAAAAACTTCTTTACCATCAATAAAAGGATCATAATGCTGTTTTCGCTGCTGCTGTTTCTTACATCCTGCAAAAATTTACCCGGTAAAGAAACTGTGTCAGGAATAAATAATAACGGAAATAATGGTGAAACATCAAATAATTCGAACCTTCAGAATAATACTGACGAGACTATTTCCCGTCCGCGGACATCTTCGCAGGCTGTATGGACCGAACCACAGACAGGAGAACCAACTGTGACACCGATCATACTCGGTGTCGAAAAACGCGGTGAAGCAGGGTCTATCATTATACGGCCTGATTCACCTTCAAATGATACAATAAATGATACATACAATGTGCAGCCTGTTTCATCAATTCCAACTGCATTACCTGTCGCCAACCAGGGAGGAATGAAGGATGCAATGGAGGTTGCCGGCTTCAATCCGGTTAATGGCGCAACTGTTTTACCGGGTGAAGCGATCCATCTCGATGTTACGCTCCGCAACAGCGGAACAACGACCTGGCAAACCAATTATAAAATCATAGACATCAGCAATGTCGCAATGGCAGTAACGAAAGAATATAACCTGCCATATCCGGTTGCGCCCGGCGGAACCGCATTGATTTCAATATATCTGGCGGCTCCGGCACAACAAGGGAATTATCCGGAAAATTTCCAGATTCAGGATTCCTATGGAAATGTTTTCGGAAGATTTGATTATATTCTATCAGTCGGGGATCATTCATATGTAACACCCATCGCGACATTGACTGCAACGATTACACCTACCTATTATTCTCCGGATGGTATCACAGCCACTCCGGACAGTTTAGCCTGGATGTGTATCGATCCGGAACGCAGTAAGCTTCAGGATTGTTATTCGTTTTGTGTAGAGTTTTCCGATCGTGAGGAATTTAAGTATTGTTTTTATGATGGAGTAATGTACCAGACTCCGCAGCCATAATCAAAGGAGGAAAAAGAAAAATGAAAAAAGATTTGGATATTTTAATGGTTGGCCATTTTGCCAAAGATAAGATTGTCGTTGACGGACAGGAAGAAATTTGTGCCGGAGGAGCGGTATATTATGGCGCGGTTGTCCTGCGTCGTTTGGGTTTGGAAGTCGGTGTCGCTTCCCGCGGTAATCCGGAAGATTTTCCGAGCCTGCAACCGCTGATGGATATGGGCATTGAATTTGATCTGCATCCGGCTCCACAATCCTCCGGCTGCATCAACATTTATAATTCTGCTGATATGGATCACCGCATATGCAAATTGTTTGGCTTTGCAGGTGAAATTCCCTACGAAGATATCCCGGATGTCAATGCAAAAATCATTGCAATTTTGCCGATCATTGCTGGTGAGATCAGTCTTGATACATTGGTAAAACTATCCAAAAAGGCTCCAATCGCATTGGATGCACAGGGGTTTGTCCGTGTTCCTGAAGGTGATGATCTCCTGTTCAAGCCATGGAAAGATATGGACGAATGTCTGAAACACGTTACCTTCCTGAAAGTGGACAGTGCTGAAGCAGAACACCTGACCGGTGAAAAAGACCTCGAAAAAGCGGCAAAGATTTTGGCCGGATATGGTCCGAAAGAAATCGTCGTCACACAGAAAAAAGAAGTCCTGGTTTACGCGGACGGCAAATTCTATCGTGCCCCGTTCAGACCGAAGAACCTCTCCGGCAGAACAGGCCGCGGCGACACCTGCATCACTTCTTATATTGGTTCACGCATTAAACATGATCCGGAACGCGCGTGCCAAATTGCCGGTATTATCACCAGCATGAAGCAGGAAGTTCCCGGACCGTGGTCCGGTGACATTGATCCGGAGAGATTTGATCCGAATATCGTATTCGGCGAATAAGAGGACATTATGGATAAGGATTCATTTGAAGAAAAGAAGGATGAGATAACTTCAAATATCCGCGAAAACATTGATGACTTTAAAGATACTGTGGATTTCGCAAAAAAAGATATTGACGAATCTGTCCACGCTGCGTCTGATGCTATTGAAGAAAAACATCAGGAATTCTTGGATAAAGTAAGTGAGGCTGAAGCAGCTGCTGAACACAAATTTGAAGATGCAGCTCAAAGCTTCCATGATCAGGCAAAGGAAACCATCGAAAAGATCACAGAAAAAGCAGATGAGCGGAATGAGATAATTGATACAGCGATAGATTCTCTTGAAGAAAAACGCGATGAAATTTCTGCCGGTATCAACAACAAGCTTGATGACCTTCGGGGAATGATGGATTCTGCCAGCAGTGACATCCGCGAGTCATTTGAAAATGTTTCCGATAACATTGAAAACAAACGTGAAGAAATCGTTGACAGCATAAACGAATCAATGGATGATGCAAAATCCGCAATTCAGGAAAAAACGGAAGAATTTACATCAAACGTAAATGAATCCGTGAACGATTTTCATCAGAAAAGCGAAGAAGCTCTTGATTCGATGATTGAAAACGCAGAAACTGTAAAAGCAGAAGTTGACAAACATCATGAAGAAGTGAAAGAGGAATTTGCTCACTTGGGCCAAAATGTATCAGACAAAGCTGCTGAGGCAAAAGAACAATTTGAAAGTTCTTACGAAGTAGCCAAAGAGAGTGCAAAAGACGCGGTAGAAGAAGTTCATGAGACATTTAATGATGTCAAAGATAACCTGGAGCCGCTTCCGGTCACCCCTCATGAGCCTTCTATTCCGCAGTACGTTCCGAAAACCTACGTGCGTGAATCCGCATCCGCTCCCATTTCAGACGAAGACCCATATCAACCCGTCGATGAAGTTCAACCCGTTGGCGGAAGCGGTGTGAGAAATACTGCAGTCGATAGAGAAGAGAAAAAGGATAATAAAACGCTTTGGATCATCCTTGGTGTTGCTGCTGCATTGCTCCTGGCAGGATGCTGTGTGTTTTCATTCTTTTTAGGTCTCTTCGCATTTTTTCTGAGATAACACGGTGATATATGGCAGGCGAACCGAATAATAAAATTATCTATTCTATGATCGGTGTTTCCAAGCAGTATGACAAAAAAGTTGTACTCAAAAACATCTATATTTCCTATTTCTACGGTGCGAAAATCGGTGTCATCGGTCTGAACGGATCAGGGAAAAGTTCTCTGCTCAAAATATTTGCCGGCGTTGACAAAGACTTTATCGGAGAAACTCACCTATCTCCCGGATATACAATAGGGTATCTCGAACAGGAGCCTTTGCTTGACTGTAATAAAACCGTAAAGGAAGTCGTAGAAGAAGGTGCACAGGAAGCTGTAAACCTGGTCAAGGAGTTTGAAGAACTGAGCAACCGCTTTGCAGAACCGATGAGTGATGATGAAATGAATGAACTCATCGAAAAACAGGGGAAAATTCAGGAACGGATCGACCAGCTTGATGCATGGGATATTGATTCCAGACTGGAAATGGCAATGGATGCACTTCGCTGTCCTCCGGGCGACACACCGGTCAACGTTCTTTCCGGTGGTGAACGCCGCAGAGTTGCACTGTGCCGCCTTCTCCTGCAAAAGCCTGACATCCTGCTACTGGATGAACCAACAAACCACCTTGACGCTGAAGCTGTCGCCTGGCTGGAACGGCATTTGCAGCAATATGAAGGGACTGTAATTGCGGTAACACATGACCGTTACTTTTTGGACCATGTGGCCGGCTGGATTCTCGAACTCGACCGGGGTGAAGGAATTCCATTCCAGGGTAATTATTCATCCTGGCTGGAACAGAAAAAGCGCAGACTTTCATTGGAAGAAAAAACAGAATCCGAACGGCAGCGTACATTACAGCGAGAGCTTGACTGGATTCATATGTCGCCCAAAGGGCAGCATGCGAAATCAAAAGCCCGTATTGCCTCCTATGAAAAGCTTCTGAACCAGGATGTTGAAAAAGAAGCATCCGAACTGCAGCTGTTCATTCCCCCCGGTCCGCGTCTTGGCAACCTCGTGATCGAAATGAATGATGTCAGCAAAGTATTCGGTGACCGGATCCTTGTTGAACATGTTACTTTCAACCTTCCTCCCGGCGGCGTTATCGGCATCATCGGACCAAACGGAGCGGGAAAAACCACTCTTTTCCGAATGATTGCAGGTGAAGAGCAGCCGACAAGCGGGACGATCCGGTTGGGCGAAACCGTGCGTCTTGGGTATATGAACCAAAGCCGCGATTCACTGGATCCGAACAAAAACATCTGGGAAGTTATATCCGGCGGACAGGATGAAATTACCATCGGAGGCAGAAAAGTAAACTCGCGCGCATATGTTGCCCGGTTCAATTTCTCCGGTGCGGATCAGCAGAAAAAAGTAGGCGTACTCTCAGGCGGTGAACGGAACCGCGTTCAGCTTGCGCAGACACTGAAAAGTGAGGCTAATGTGCTGCTGCTTGACGAACCTACAAATGATCTGGATGTCAACACCATCCGGGCACTGGAAGAAGGACTGGAAAACTTCGCCGGCTGCGCTCTGGTGATTTCCCATGACCGCTGGTTCCTCGACCGCGTGGCAACGCACATTCTGGCTTTCGAAAACGATTCCGAAGTTCGTTTCTTCGATGGGAATTATACTCAATATGAAGAAGACCGCAGGAAGCGTCTCGGTATTGAAGCAGATACACCACATCGGACTAAATACCGATCATTAACAAGATTATAAAAACGCCGTACTTTCGGCAGAAAAAAGTGAGGATTATAAAACATGGATTACGCAAAAGAGTCATTACGTCTCCACAATGAGTGGAAAGGTAAAATCGAAGTTGTAGCTACTGTTCCAGTAAAGACAAAAGAAGATCTTTCTTTGGCCTATACGCCCGGTGTTGCTCAGCCTTGTCTTGAAATTCAAAAAGATATCGACAAGAGCTATGATTTGACCCGCCGTCATAATCTTTGCGCAGTTATTACCGACGGTTCAGCAGTTCTCGGTCTCGGTGATATCGGACCGGAGGCTGGTATGCCGGTTATGGAAGGGAAATGCGTTCTGTTCAAGTCCTTCGGCGGTGTGGATGCCTTCCCTCTCTGTGTAAAAACCCATGATGTTGATGAATTTGTAAATACTGTTTATTTGATTTCAGGATCATTCGGTGGAATTAACCTGGAAGATATTTCCGCGCCTCGCTGTTTTGAAATCGAGAGGAAGCTCAAAGAAAAATGTGATATTCCGATTTTCCATGATGACCAGCATGGAACTGCTGTAATCACCCTTGCCGGTCTCAGCAATGCGCTGAAGGTTGTCGGGAAGAAAAAGGAAGATGTTCGTGTAGTTATGTCCGGCGCCGGTGCAGCTGCAATTTCTATCTGCAAGCTTCTGCTTTCTGCCGGTTTCAAAAATGTTACACTTTGCGACCGGACCGGTGCTATTTATAAAGGCCGCGAAAAAGGTATGAACTGGATCAAGGAAGAAATGGCTGAAATCACCAATCCGGATCATCGGGAAGGCTCTCTTGCCGATATGCTTGTCGGCGCGGATGTTTTCATTGGTGTTTCTTCTCCGGGACTTGTTACCACGGATATGGTTAAGACCATGGCAAAAGATCCGATCATTTTTGCCTGCGCTAACCCGACACCGGAAATTTTCCCGGATGACGCGAAGGCGGGCGGAGCTGCTGTAATCGCAACCGGCCGCAGTGACTTCCCGAACCAGATCAATAATGTTCTGGCTTTTCCCGGTATCTTCCGCGGTACTTTTGATGTTCGCGCCAGAGATATTAATGAGGAGATGAAATTGGCTGCCGCGAAGGCTTTGGAAGATTTGATTTCACCGGAAGAGCTTTCCGCAGACTATATCATTCCAAAGGCATTTGATCCGCGAGTCGGTGAAGCTGTTGCCAAAGCAGTTGCAGAAGCAGCCCGTAAATCCGGCGTTGCCCGCATATGATTTTTACACGTAACTAACTATACAGTGAATTTATTTTGGGGTCTGTCCCTTTGTGGACAGTCCCCAAAAAATCTTGATATGGTGCATTTGAATAATAAAAATTTATTCGCTGCTTACATAATTACATTTCGGAGGAAAATTGATCGATTTTAATGTGCCGCCGTTTTATGGAACAGAAGAAGAAAAAATCCATCAAGCTGTTTTGAACCATAAAATATGTGGAGATGGTGAATTTACTGAGAAATGCCATCAATGGATCGAAGAAAACACTCATTGTCCAAAGGCACTGCTTACCACAAGCTGCACTCACGCATTAGAAATGGCAGCTTTGCTTTTGAGAATAGAGTCGGATGATGAGATTATAATGCCCTCCTACACATTTGTCTCTACAGCAAACGCATTTGTTCTGCGCAGAGCAAAAATTGTATTCACAGATATCCGTCCGGATACTATGAACATCGATGAAAACCTTATCGAATCTGCGATTACAGAAAAAACAAAAGCCATTGTCGCTGTACATTACGCAGGTGTAGGCTGTGAAATGGATAAAATATGCAGTCTCGCAAAAAAATACAATTTATTTGTTGTTGAAGACGCTGCGCAAGCTGTCACTGCCTATTACAAAGGACAGGCACTCGGCACATTTGGAGAATTTGGGTGTTACAGCTTTCATGAAACCAAAAATTACAGTATGGGAGAAGGCGGAGCATTATTAATTAACGATCCCAAATATATCGATGAAGCTGAAATTATCCGGGAAAAAGGAACAAACAGATCTCAATTCTGGCGCGGAAAAGTGGACAAATACCGATGGGTCGATTTTGGTTCCTCCTACCTGCCAAGCGAATTGAATGCTGCATATCTCTACGCCCAACTTGAGCATGCTTCTGAAATTTTAGATGATCGTATGCACACATGGAATTATTATTACAACTCACTGTCTGATCTGGCAAACGATCATAAAATTGACCTTCCCTTCATACCCGAACATTGCAAACATAATGCGCATATGTTTTACATCAAAGTAAAGGATATTGAGGAAAGAAGTAATTTGATCCGGTTTTTGAAAGATCGGGAAATTGAAGCTGTATTTCACTATATTCCACTCCATTCAGCACCGGCCGGTCAGAAATGGGGACGGTTCAACGGTGAAGATCGATATACGACGAAAGAAAGTGAAAGATTGCTTCGGCTGCCAATGTATTACGGGCTTCATCCCGAAGATGCGGATGCTGTTATACAGGGAATAAAAGATTTTTATTCACAAAATCGATGAAAAAAATAGCCGTTCTTCAATCAAATTATATTCCATGGAAGGGATATTTTGACATCATCCATGATGTGGATGAATTTATATTTTATGATGAGGTTCAGTTTACAAAAAATGACTGGCGTAACCGCAATCAGATCTCAACTCCTACAGGGATTCAATGGCTGACTATTCCTACAACCGGAAGTATTACACAGTCTATCGATGAAGTAACAACTGCCGGTTCTCAATGGCAGCGTAAGCATTACACTACGCTGGTAACCTATTATTCAAAAGCACCGTATTTTAAAAATTACAAGGCATTTCTGGAGGATTTTTATCTGAATCACACGTGGGAAAACCTGTCTGAACTAAACCGCTATCTGATCATATCGATTTCAAAAAACTTTCTCGGAATTACAACAAAATTTTCAGACAGCCGTTCCTACCCATCAAACGGAAGCGGCCATTGGAAATTACTAAGCTTATTAAAATCAGCCGGAGCTGAATATTATATTTCCGGACCCGCGGCAAAAAGCTATATTCACGCAGAGGATTACGAAAAAGCCGGTATAGAGCTGCATTGGAAAGATTATTCACACTATCCGGAATATCCGCAGCTTCACAAACCCTTCTGCCATAATGTATCTATCCTGGATCTTTTATTTAATACAGGGAGTGATGCCCCCTATTTTATTTGGGGTCATCCTGTCGCTAATAACTAAAAACAATCCAACACCATTGGCTCCGCGTTTTTTAAATGATTTCTTTTTTTATCACATACCGGTTCATTTGCCGTGATAAAGAAAAACATGGAAAGAAAAGACCCATGCGCGACCAGCAGAACGGTTTCGTTCGGATGTTTTTCCAAAATATAATTATAAAATCCATGAGCCCTTTTTTCCAGATCATTCAAAGATTCTCCTTCAGGAAACTTAAAATTCTCCGGATCAGCTTCCATTGCGGTACGATATTCGGGCGGTAAGTCTTGTTTATCATATGGCCCGCCTTCATAAGATCCAAAACTCCTTTCCCGGAGTCTGCGGTCAAAATGAATCTGATCATAAGGAAAAATATCCTTCAACGCAAGTCTGGCAGTTGTTTTTGCACGGTCAAGATCACTGCAATAGACAGCATCAATATGGTATGGTTTCAACAGTTCATTGGCTCTTACAGCTTGTTCCTCACCGGTGGTATTTAGAGGAATATCAGTAAGACCCTGATAGCGGTGATTCAAATTCCAATCAGTTTGCCCGTGCCTCAATAAAATTAATTTTGTCATTTGTTTTCCTCAAAAAAAATTTACAGATTCGCTGATAAAAAAACGGTCATTCCGCAACACTGGCGGGTCAACAAACTCGCCGCAAAATTGCGCATAGCCAGATTTCCCTTTGACAATATCCAGAGGAGCAAAAATCAGAGCATCCTGCATGGTTTCAAGATCGATGCCACGGATAATCGCTGTAGGAGAATCGATTGCATCGGTAAAAGGAAACATCTCAATAGATGCTGTATCGTGAAAATGCTGACGTACAAAAGGCAAACGGAAGCTTGGAATATGTTCTTCTTTCAACCCCGGTTTTTCATCAAGGTAGATAAAGCTCCCTGTGTCGACAGATGTCACGAGTACATCCTGTCCCGGTGCGCATACGTTTGGAACAGCTGACTTTTTTTCGTATGGATGATTACGAATAAAAGACGGTCCGAAAACCGCGGCAATAAAGACGAGAATTCCGGAGATTCCTAAGAACGAAAAAGCTGTAATATTGAAGGAATCCGGTAAATATACATCTGATTGTTTCAGGTGAATGGCTTTATTGAAAATGTATTGCGGAAAAATCCCCGTAATACAGGCAGGGACCCACACACTGACCGCATACAACCTGAGATAATTCGTTGAAAAGGGGACAGCGGCACATTCGGAAAGGATAATCCCTGCCGCACAAAGCAGCAAAAACGAATTTTCTTCTTTATTTTTATTGCGCAGTAAAATGATTACTCCCAATACCCAGAGAACCATCATTCCGTATCTGGCAAAAACCTGAAACCTTTGCGGATTTCCGTTTATGAAGGAAAACGCTCCATAATAAGGGGATTTAATCAGACTATCCCAAAAAATCGTTTTCAATGCAGTAAAAATATTTTCAGGGTGTTCTTTCAATATCGGAGCGCACAGTGATGAGACATCACCAATTATATTATCGGAATAGTTCAAAGCGACCATTTCCGGCAGTCCGACAACGTCCCCCCATGATTTTCCGCCGAGGCAGAGTCCGTACACCATTTCTGCGGCCTGTCGGTTTGGGATTGGATGGTTCCCGTAAACAGCGATTTGCGCCAACCGATTCAATCCGAATCCGGAAAGCATGACGAATAACGCTGCAGCAGCCCACGCTAAACGATTTTTTTGCTCTCTCAAAAACACAAAGAAATACCATAAACCGACAGCAGGAAATAAAAACATCGCCGCAGGACGGGCATTTAATCCAATCGAAAGGAACAGGAATCCCAACAGCATTTGCCATTGTTTTTTTGATAAAAAGGCTTTCATGATCCAAAAACAGCACATCAGTCCGCACAAAAAACCATAAGGCTCTGTCATAAAGGTACCAAAGCGCTGCCGGATATAATAAAAAAGAATCGTGAAGTAAAATGCGCCGCTTAAACTGCCGAAAACACTGCTGACGGCATCCATTGAAAGAATCAAACAGACAGCAGTAATCACACAGAAAAATACATATAGCGCAAAATAATTATTCTGAAAACATCGCAGGAAAACCGCGTAAAAAACAGTTGATAGGGGACGGAGAGCGGTTTCCTGCCCCATTGTTTCGCCATATAAGAACCGCTGTGTGTTCAGCTGCATAGTAAAAGCATCAGACCACGGAATTACGCCGCCCAATGCGTACTGATCGGACAATCCTGAATTGATCAATCCGGAATATGGCAGCAGGACAAAGGCAAAAAGGAGACAGAACAACAGACCCTTAACTAAAATTCTGTTTGATAAACAGTAGGTCAGGGAAAGGATTAATATCAACGGGAAGACATAAAGTGTATTCCGGAACGTCAATCCGATTTGTCTGGGAATCGGACAAAATAATATACCATAACATATACAGGCGCAAGCGATGCTGATAATGACAATCAAAGCAAAAATGCTTACAAAATGGCCTGATTTATTATTCATATCTGTCCCGATCAATTGGTCTGTTAATTATTCTGCAGCATACGGGATAGAAATTCCCTGGTACGCTCTGTTTTCGGATTATTGAATATTTCACCCGGCGTTGTATCCTCAACGATCACACCTTGATCCATAAAGACCACACGGTTGGAAACATCCCGCGCAAATCCCATTTCATGAGTAACCACGAGCATTGTAAGACCGGATGTTGCCAGAGAGCGCATTACTGTCATAACTTCACCGACCATTTCAGGATCAAGAGCACTGGTAGGCTCATCGAATAAAAGCACCTCGGGATCCATGCACAAACCACGGGCGATTGCGACACGCTGCTTTTGCCCACCGGAAATTTGTTTCGGTTTTGCGTGTATATATTGAGCCATTCCGACTTTAGTGAGATAAGCCATAGCCTTTTCTTCAGCATCTTTATGAGAACGTTTCAAAACTTTTTGTTGGCCGACTATACAATTGTCGAGAACGGAAAGATTATTGAAGAGGTTAAAACTCTGAAATACCATCCCGACCTTACTTCTGTATTCAGTCAGACTGAAGCCCTGAGATTGTATATCTTTCCCGTGAAAAAAAATGGAACCGGAGGTTGGCTTTTCAAGTAAATTGATGCAGCGCAGCAAAGTAGACTTACCGGAACCGGACGACCCGATGATACTGATAACATCGCCCTTGTTCGCTAAAAAATCGATATCTTTCAGTACAAGGTTATCACCGAATTTTTTTTCAAGGTGCGATACTTTAATAATTTCTGTATCCATTACTATTTCTCCTGAATTCCTTCAATGATCCCCTGTGGTGTTGTTTGAGATCCATGAATAATAAAAGAATCGGGTCCATCTATTTTCTTTTCAACGATAAGCAGTAACCGTGTAACGGTAAAAGTCATAACAAAATAAATCACACAGGTGATAAAAAATACTTCAAAGTATTTCATATAGGTTCCAGCGGCTGATTTTGACATAAAAAACAATTCAGTTACGGAAATTACATTCAATACTGAAGTATCTTTAATGTTTACCACAAATTCATTACCGATAGAAGGCAGGATATTTCGTATAGCCTGAGGAAGAATGACGTTTGTCATCGTCTGCCAGTGCGTCATTCCAATCGATTGTGCCGCTTCTGTCTGCCCTTTATCAATAGAAATAATTCCTCCTCTTGCGATTTCCGCCATATATGCGCCGGTATTTACAGAAACGATCAACAGTGCGGCAGCAAAAGGTGAAAGATCCAATCCCCAAAGTTCAGCAGACCCATAATAAATAACCATCGCCTGCACGATCATTGGTGTACCTCGAAAAATTTCAATATAAGCAACAAAAATTCCCTGAACAATTTTATAAAATGTGCGTCGGAATTTTGAGTCATGTTCATTGATAGGCACAGTCCGCACAACTGCTACAGCCAATCCTATCAAAAAACCTAATATTGTAGAGATAATTGAAATCAGCAGTGTATTTCCGGCGCCCCGCAGAAAAAAAACGCCGTATTTTTTACAAAAGAAAACAACCCATCCAAAAAAAGAAGTTGGCATTTATTCTCTCCTGATCGTCAAAAGAAAACAGCCCGAGGATATTTTTGCATGTTGTGTCCCCGGGCTGATATTTACTCAATTCAACCGCAAATTAATATTGCGCCACAGGCTGATTAGCTACAGCTTTATCCATCATCTCCTGACGGGTTTCTTTGCTGAGTTCCGCAAGAGCTTTGTTGACATCGGCAAGAACTTCGCTACCCTTCTTCATCGCAACAGCAATCGCCACATCTTCCGGAGAAGCTTCAAATCCTTCACCTTCAGCAAATTCAACAAAAGTCAGATTCGGGTTGGATTCCTGTGCGGAAACAGCACCCGGACGCTCGGAAACATATCCATCAATTTTACCGGAGCTCAGCGCAACGATCATAGCAGGGAAAGTTTCCATAGCAGTCACGTGTTTGACGCCGGGGATTTGATCAATAACGGTATCATGGAAGGTGTTGAGCTGACCGGTGATTTTTGCACCGGAGAAATCTGCCAGTGTTTTTGCGTTTACAAACGGGCCGTCAGCTTTCACGACGATGACCAGATCACTTTCATAATAAGGATCGGAAAAATCAACGCTGGCTTTCCGTTCTTCTGTAGGGGACATACCGGCAATAACAGCATCGATTTTACCGGAATTCACGGCCAGGATCAAACCATCCCATTCAATTTTCTGAATGACAAGTTCTTTTCCAAGAGCAGCTGCAATCGTCTTCGCGATTTCAACATCGTATCCGCCGCAGTAGCCCATACCACCGGAAATCGGCACAGCACCATTGGAATCATCAGTCTGTGTCCAGTTGAAGGGAGCGTAATTACATTCCAAACCGACTGTGAAAGTGTCCTGAGCACCTGCACATGAGACGACAAATAATACAGCCATAACGGCCAAAATGATTGCAAATTTATTATTCTTCATAATATTTCACCTCAATTTGAGTATTTTAGCATCAAACATCAAATCATGAGTGAATACAATAAAAATAATGACGAAATACTGTATCTGGTACAATAATTATCAGCGAAAAGATTTATAATTATTCTTATATATACAAAACAGGAGACTAATATTATGGGCAGTGAATTTATTGAAGCAGGTGATTTAGCCGAAATCGTCGGACGTTCTCATTTTCATCATATTGTAAAGATAGAAAGTGGAAAAGAAATTCAATCCCATAAAGGGATCCTGAAAATGGATGATTTGATCGGCCTCCGCTGGGGCAGTGTTGTCAAAAGCCATAACGGGAACACCTTTTTTGTTCTTCAGCCTGCCCTGAATGATATTTTGAAAGACACTCCTCGGAACACACAAATTCTTTACCCAAAAGATATTGGATTCGTCCTGCTGAGTCTTGCGGTCGGACCCGGGAAAACGGTGGTAGAAGCCGGAACCGGTTCCGGAGCATTGACAACTGCATTTGCATATTCGGTTGGAAATGAAGGCCACGTTTACACGTATGAAGCCCGAAAAGAAATGCAGGATGTGGCTATAAAAAATCTAAAGAAAAATTATCTTGACGACCGCGTTACTTTTACGCTTCGAAACGTTGAAGAAGGTTTTGACCAAAAGAACGCTGACGCTTTATTTCTGGATCTCCCCAATTCTTATGATTACATTCCGCAGGCAAAAGCAGCGCTGAAACCCGGCGGATTTTTCGGCAGCATCCTCCCAACCACAGGACAGGTGGAAAAACTGCTCCGCGCGCTGAAGGAAAACGGCTTTGCTTTCACCGAAGTCTGCGAAATTTTTATCCGTTATTACCGGACAGACCCGGACCGTTTCCGTCCTGTCGACAGAATGGTAGGACATACAGGCTACCTGATTTTTTCCCGTTCCTTGAATTATTACGGAGAAGATACTGATACTGAAGAATAGATGTACCTGTTTGGAACATGCTCTGCGAATTAATTCACTTTGGTTCAGGTATAAACCGCCGTTGGCAGTCCCCGCAGGAACATCCTGTGAATAATAGGAATTACATCCATAAAAACACAACAAATTGTAATATGTTACAAAGGAAGAATGATTTATGTAATATAATGATCATGATTCGGGCTGAGTATGTTTACCAGTTCCTCGTACAGGGAAATCATATAAATATTACCCAAGTCTGAATTTTTTAAAATTGATTGATACAGAAAGAAGAGCTTTTTTGTATCAGTAATAAAAATGGATTATATAAATAATTACTTGATCAGGCCGATTTTTGCCTCAGGGTAAATATTAGTTTTCCGACCCTTTCATCTTATTATTCAAAACCGGTTTTGCAATTGACCGGCCATAATCATTTTTATATAAGCTGCGTTTGTGGCTTTATATTTCGTATATATGTGGGCAGGTGAAGTTATGAAAAATAATATGCAAAAAACGTTTAAAAGGGTCATTCTGTTTTTAGATATTTTGATTGTTGCAGGTATTATCGCGTTTATAGTTATATATTCCAGAAATATAACCAGGCGAAGACTTGAGGACCAGGTAAAATCTTTTGAACAAACAACCGAAGCTATGGAGCAGGTAATGACCAATTTTCTGCTTGGCGAGCAGTATATATGCAATACCTGGGCCGCATACATTAACGGCGCTCATATGACAATGCCGGAAGCGATTGAATACCTCCGAAAGTTGGAACACATCAATTCAAGTGCGCAGATCGTATGGACAGATGACGGTTCCTATTCCGGAATGTCAATCACAGCACCTGAAAATGCTCCGGACTATTATTCCGTATCCTATGCTCATGTGGATATTCTCGACACACTTACTGAAGAAGCCCCTGCAGTCAACCATGTGAACGTTACAAGAACATTTGTAAACCCGATTAACGGAGTTCAGTCACTTGCTCTTTGTCATCCGATCACATTATTTGACGAAAATGACGGAAACCCGAGAAGTGCGGTATTAATGCGTGTAATCCCGCTTTCTATGCTTGACCATGAATGGTATTTTATTCTTGACAGATACAAAAATTCGGAGATTACCGTTACGGAAGAAAACGGTGATTATGTTATCAAAGGGAATTCTTTCAGAAAAGATAATTTTTTTGATTTTTACGATGAACACCATATCGCAGAACATCAGAATCTGGATGGATTAAATAGTTTTTCAAAAGCAGACAAAAATGGATATGTTTATATAGCTGATTCTAAAGGCGAAACAGACCTTTTAGCTTACAAACAATTTGAATCAGCCGACAACAGGGAATTGATCACTTTTGTCCCGTTGAACGAATTGGAGAAGATAACTACTGATTATACCTTGATCATCGTAATTTCGACTGCTGTTTTGGTTCTTCTTCTTATAAATATCTGGGCTCTTTCCACCTTAGGGCATGAACTGGATACAACAATCGTTGCAGCTAACGAGGCGAATATGGCAAAAAAGGACTTTCTTTCAATGATGTCTCATAACATCAGAACACCAATGAACGCTATTGTCGGTTCAGCTGCAATTGCGGAAAGTCAGATAGATGACAGAGAAATCGTCAGCAACGCTCTTCGCCGTATTGGACTTTCCAGTAATACAGTCATGGCTATGACCAACGATATTCTGGATATTTATGAATTGGATAAAGGAAAAATGCGTCTGAATCCTTCATCATTTTCCATTGTTGAAATTGCCGGCAACCTGGCCATTATGTCCCGCCCGCTTGTTCGCGAAAAGAATATTTATTTTACATTCCATATCGACCGCATCGAACATGAGATTTTAATAGGCGACCATGTCCGTTTGAACCAGGTCTATATGAATATTTTGCTGAACGCGCTCCAATATACACCGGAAAATGGTAAAGTCGGCATTGATCTAAGAGAAGAAATCGGCTCACAGCCGGACAGGATCCGTTTGATTTACCAGGTAACCGACAACGGCTGTGGAATTTCCGAAGAATTTCAGAAGCACCTTTTTGAACCGTTTAATAGAGAAATTGATTCCAGAATCAACCCGATTCCGGGAGCTGGTATCGGCTTGGCGATCTCCAAAATGATCGTTGATATGATGCACGGTGAAATCAGCTGTAAAAGTGAAGTCGGTAAAGGATCGACTTTTACAGTCAGTGTTGAATTGAAGACAGGAATTGATAATCTAAAAAATTTACTGCTGCCATCTGTACATGTTCTTGTAGCTGATGAAAATGAAGCGCTGCGCAGGACCACGATGGAAACATTATATTCGTTAGGCGCTATTGTAGAAACTGTCGATTCCGGTGAAGAGGCTATCCGTGAAATACTGGAAAGTAAAGAAGATCAGCCATATGACGTCGTTATTCTCGGACGGAATATGCCGGAAATGAATGGACTTGAAACCGCAAGACAAATCCATAAACGAGTTCCCGAACCACTACCGAAGCTGCTGGTTTCCGCTTATGACTGGTCCGATATACAGTTTGACGCAAAATCCGCCGGTCTGGATGGCTTTATCAGTAAACCGCTGTTCCGTTCAACTCTTTACCGAAAGATCAGCTCTGTGCTTGAAATATCGGACGACAAACTGGTTCCGGAAGACAATTCCGATTTCATTGGTATGAATGTTTTGATTGTTGAGGATAATGAAGTAAACAGTGAGGTTCTTGGCTTGCTTCTTCAATCATATGGAATGACCACCGAATACGCTGTCAACGGACGGAAAGCTGTAGAACGGATGTCCCGCGCAAGGGAAGGCGAGATATCGATGATCATCATGGATATTCTGATGCCGGTAATGAACGGCTTTGAAGCAGCCAAAGCTATTCGTAATTTGCCCGGTAATATTGCTAACACGCCGATCATTGCCATGTCAGCTGAAACAACTTCTGAATACATTGAAAAATCTCTCGAATCCGGTATGAATGGTCACATTGGGAAACCTGTTGATATTACCATACTCAAGCAGGAAATCAGGCGTGTCAAAGACCGGATTCTTGATGAAGAACCGGGACAGAAATAATTTAAGTTTGTAACATAATAACGTGAAGCAGTCAGTTATAAGAAAATGTTTTTAATTATAAAGATAATGGTATAAATATATAGAAAGGAGTTGAAGGTGTATACATTTATTTTGATGACTTATGAATTCTTCAAAACGGGCCGTCTGCATTGGTATATGCTGTTCATTCTTTTCATATTGATCCGCTGGTTTATTGTCAGGATGCATGCCGATCGTTATAAACCCTATTATTGTGAAAATACGGATTTATTCAGCAGCATCATTATTCCGGTAGTAGATGAGCCCATCGATATTTTTTCTCAGGTGCTGACAAGAATTGCCGACCAAAAACCGAATGAGATTATTGTCATTATAAATGGACCTGAAAATAAAACCCTTAATGATGCCTGCCGAGACTTGAGACGTAAGCGGAAAGAAGAAGGGCACGAGGGAACCGCTATAAAGATTTTGCATACCAGAATTGCCGGAAAACGGAACGCTGTCAGGCTTGGCGTCTTAAACACAAACCCAAAAAGCGAAATATGCGTTTTGTGCGACAGTGATTCCATCTGGACGGAAGACACTCTGAAGAATTTACTAATGCCTTTTGCCCTGGACAAACAAATCGGCGGCGTAACTACCAGGCAGAAGATTTATAAACCGAATCGCACTTTGGTGACCATGGTCGCTGCCCTTTTGGAAGAAATCCGCGCGGAAGGCACAATGAAAGCTATGAGTGTCAAAGAAAAAGTCGGCTGCCTTCCCGGCAGGACGATCGCTTTCCGTACGGATATCATGCGGGATGCAATGGATGAGTTCATGACAGAGGTTTTTATGGGTATCCACAAAGAAGTCTCTGATGACAGATGCCTGACGAACATTACTTTACGGAAGGGTTATAAAACAGTGATGCAGGATACATCTGTTGTTTATACCGATGCTCCAACACAATGGAAAAAATTCATCCGTCAGCAGCTTCGCTGGGCTGAAGGATCACAATATAATAACATTCTTATGACCCGCTGGATGTTCCATAATTCAAAACTGATGTTTTTTATTTACTGGAGTGACATCATCATGCCATTCCTGTTGGTAAGTACCTATACAAATATGGGTCTGTGTTATATTTTCAGGGCGTTGGGATTCACTATCAATACAGTTACCTACACACAACCACTTTGGTTTGTCATTTTGCTCGTTCTTATTGGAGCCGCAGTTGGAATGGGCACAAGAAATTTCATTGCATTGACACAATTACCCCCATTTTATATGTTCCTGCTGCCGGTTATGACGCTTGTACTCAGCTTCGTAATGGTTCCCATCCGTATTGCCGGATTGATGAAATGCGCTGACGGACTTGACTGGGGAACAAGGGTAATTAAAGAAAAACAACCATGAAACGCGTCAGGAGGTCGACATGCGAAAATATTTCTTTGCCGGACTGATTTTGTTATCCATTGTTTTATCTTCTTGTAACACGAAACCACCGGCGCCGGCTGAGCCCACAGCTGTAGAACTGAATTCCTTTCAGGTTATTCCGCCAAAAGTAACAGAAAAAGATTATCTGGAGTTTGATGATTCTAAATTAAACATCGGGATCTATCTGGACCAGCCTGATGACATACGCAGCATGGAAGTAAAACCGGATATCGTCGGCTGGTTTGAAGACTGGCAAAGCAAAGCTGCAAAACTCAAAATAGAATTATTTGGCTCTGAACACATTTCTATTCCAATGATGACCTGGATGCCCAAAGATGTTCCACTGGAAGAAATCGTGAACGGTGAGCGGGATGAGTATATAAAAGGCTATTTGAGACGTCTTGCTATTGCCTGTCCGGAAAATGATATTTTAATTCGTTTCGCTCATGAAATGGAGTTTCGTCCCAGTTACGAAACAACCTGGTACTCCTGGCAGGAACCAAAAGATCCGGATTTATATAAAAAAACCTGGATACATGTTGTTGAACTTGGCAGGCAATATAATACAAATATCAAATGGGTCTGGTCTCCGAACCGTTCCGATGAATATTCTTCAGCATATTATCCCGGAGATGAATATGTCGATTATGTCGGACTTACATTAAACCTGCCGGAAACAAACACTTCTGATCATAACACATTCCGGGATTTTTATGTAAATGAGGGAACAAAAGAACACCTGGAAAAATATAACAAGAAAGTTATTATCTCAGAAGTGGCCTACTCCGGAGGGAATGAAGAAAATAAACTGGCATATCTAAAGAGTGTGTTTGAATATGCACAAAGCGACCCCAATATTGCCGCTGTTTTATTTTTCAACGATAATATCTCTGAAAACCAGCTTTATCGTATTACCGATAATGAAAAATATATGCAGCTGATATTTGAAGAAATCAGAAAATTGAGAAATGAATAAAAAACGTCGCAACCGATATCAAATCGGCATTCGAATAATTGTCATCCTGGCGCTGTTATTTTTTATTGCGCTGAGTTTTGGTTTGGAATTATTTTTCAACTATATGGGGCATTAATTTGAATTATGAAGTTAACAAGGTTTATTTATAAATATCAATTTTTATTATTGTTCTTTACAGTATTTTTCATAACTGAGGAAAATGCAGCTGCTCAAAGAAATATTGATGATTACGAATACGGTGATATTAGTACAATTAATTACTTTCTAAAAGGAACGCTGCCTACATATCAAAGAAATCTGCCTATTTCCGAAGATGATCCGATCAAAGACGATATTCCTGATGACGCTCTGATTCGTTACGAATATGGTTATGCTTTTCAAAATGTCAACGACTATTATTTCTATAACCGTGTAACCAGAAGATGGGAAGGAAAAGCTCCCCTGATGGACAGCGGCGTCCTGATTGGCGGAAATGCAAAGTCAAAACATGATGCGATAGAATTAGACAGTAACAGCAACGACTTTAACAGCATTTTACCTTACGGAACAATTTATATCGATACAAAAAAACTCAGTTACGATGAAGGCTTGATTCATTATGAATTTTTTACCGACGATTTTAATTTTAACTGTCCTGAGGACGATATTCCCGATAATGTTTTTCTTTTCGGCGACAACATCAAAATCACACATTATCAGGAAAAATTTCCTGATCTGGCATATCCCAGAAAACGTTCTATCCAACATCCGGTAAATTGGACCGGTGTTATTTATACAGGTGGTATTCAAAAGACAGTTTCCGATGGAAATGGTGGATATACCGAAACAATTGTCAGGAATGAGGATGAGCAGGGAAACAGTAAGTTGTTTACCATCCGCTATGTTGACGCGGCTCAGGATAAAGACGGGAATTTTCTCGATCTTGTTCTGACATTTACACAAATCACATTTGTCGCGGAAGCAGATGTAAATGGAGCACTGGCAATTCTTGAAGCGAACCGTATCTATCTGGCTCCGATTTTATATGAAAACGGACATTATACAATAACTATTGATGATCCAAGTAACAAAGTTGATGTTCATGATTTTGATGGCGTTCGTGTAGGTGCACGCTATGAATTTGATTATTGTATCGAAGATGAAAACGGTGAACTGGCTGAAGGGTTACTGCTTTATTCCATGAATGATCTGGATAACGCCAGTATGTCGACTATGCTCCAAACCAATGCAGATTGGGGAACCAATGAACTTGGGAATGATTTCAAATGGGCAGAAGGTTTCGGAGTCGTAGATGGAGCCGCCTCGTTTGCTGTTATGCCCTATTTCAATCATCAAATTCGTGATGTCTACAGACGTCCTATCAACAACCGCAATGGTGACACGTCCCTGCTGAGAATTTCCAGAATCCCGGGTATTACGCCGGATGGTACCGCTAACGGTTTGTATTTTACAACAGCTATTACCGCTGTTTCAGGCAGCGGTGCGCGTAATGACGCGGATACACAGGATACCGGAATGTCTGTATTGATGAACACCAAAGGGTCACTGATAACTGCTATTTCGACCGGCCGGCGCGGTGATGTAAACATTACGTTCTTTGACAATAACAACGCCAACAAAATTGAGCAGTCAAGTTCTCAGGGTGGACGGATTTATTCCCTGGACCATTCCTTTCGCGAAGAAGGAGATCTCGTTGAGAATAACGATTTTATCAAAGTTGTCGGGACAGGTACCACATCAACACATTACATCGTACCAAATGACAGATATCGGATTTTCCGTATCCGCATTGATGGCCGTGTAATCTCTTTTAATGATTTAAAATGGAGAAATGAATCCAACGGAATTGAAGTTGCGGGTTATAATATATTAGATGAGTACGGCAGGATTGTTGAGAAAACAGATTATTTATTCACCAGAGACAAAGATGGCGTCGTTTCGTTTTCTTTCAACAATATCCAGGATAACCATGAAGTATATGTCGAATTTATCCGGATCGGTCTGATTGCTGTCATCCGCAGCATGGACATTGGAATGATAGCTGCTGTCTTTTTGATTGCGTTATTTGCGTTGATGATCATTGCCTGTGTATCAGTTTGGATGCTCAAAGGCAGAAAAAAGAACCGGGATATGTATTGATTTTCCAACACGATTTTTCCGGTTGAATTGAACGCAAAGTTCCGCAAAGTCTTTGATTTTCGCGGAACTTTTACTATATGGAGGAAATTATCATGAGTACTTTGTTAGTAAAAAATATCTCTGCATTAATAACAAATGACAAAACACTCGGCGATATTCAAAACGGCGCTGTTTTTGTTGAAAATAACGAAATCAGGCAGGTTGGTCTTACTGAGGATCTGCCGAAAACAGCTGATATCGTCATTGACGCTGCAGATAAAATGGTTTGTCCGGGGTTTGTAAACACGCATCATCATTTTTATCAGACGCTCACTCGTGCGGTACCCGGTGCTATGGATGAAAAACTGTTTGACTGGCTGGTTCGCTTGTACCCAATCTGGGGAGAGCTTGATCCGGAATCAACATACATTTCTTCATTGATTGCCATGGCAGAATTGATTCTCAGCGGCTGTACGACAGCAAGCGACCATCAGTATCTCTGGCCGCATGGAGCGCTGCTGGATGATCAGATTCGTGCAGCAAATGAAATCGGACTGCGTTTTCATGCTGTTCGCGGTTCGATGACACTTGGCCGTTCTCAGGGCGGATTACCGCCGGATCATGTGGTCCAAACCAGGGATGAAATACTAAAAGACAGCCAGCGCGTTATTGAAAAATTCCATGATAACAGCCGTTTCGCGATGACACGAGTCGTTTTAGCACCATGCTCGCCTTTTTCAGTTGATGAAGATATTTTGATCGAATCTGCAAAACTCGCCAGATCTTATCCCGGTGTTTTCCTTCATACGCATGTCGCTGAAACGAAAGATGAGGAAACCTTTACCATGCAGCGTGCGGGACTGCGTCCGGCACGCTACATGGAAAAATTGGGATGGGTTGGACCGGATGTGTGGTGGGCTCATTGCATATGGCTCAGTCCTGATGAAATTAAAATGATGGCAGAAACGGAAACCGGCGTGGCACATTGTCCATCATCCAATATGCGGCTGGGCTCCGGTATCGCCCCGATTCGGGAGATGCTTGACGCGGGAGTGAAAGTCGGTCTTGGCGTGGATGGGTCTGCCAGCAACGACTCTTCCCATATGATCGCAGAAGGACGTATGGCTATGCTGCTCCAGCGTGTGGCAAAAGGCGCTGATGCACTGACGATCCGCGAAACGCTCAATCTGGAAACCACCGGTGGTGCCGCGGTTCTCGGGAGAGACGATATCGGCGTGATAAGGCCGGGAATGGCTGCAGATTTCATCGGTATTTCACTGAACACATTACCATTTTCCGGCGGTGCCTGTCATGATCCCCTGGCAGCTTTGTTCCTGTGCAGTCCCGCTCAGGTCGATTTTTCCGTGATCAATGGGAAACAAATCGTTGAAAATGGTCAGCTGACGACGATTGACCTCGAAAAATTGATCACAAAGCATAATGAAACAGCCATAAAAATGGTCAGTAAATATCCCGTACCGGAAAGATTTAAATTGGTTTAATCTAAATCTTTCGCATAGTATATTACTTTTCATGGGGCAGGCTCAGCAGCCTGTCCCAACTATTTTGTAAATCAGAACAATTTCATATGAATATCGGCAACTTCATAAGTTGTGATCCCGTATATTCAATATATATATATAAATTTTTTATAAAATTCATCAAATTAATGAAAATATATTGATATAATTAAAAACCGGTCGATAAAGGAGATGTAAAATGTCAACATATTTTCTGTATGCAATAATACCTTTGCTGATTGGATTGTTTGCGCAATTTCGAATTCAAAGCGCATATAAAAAATATTCCTCTATCCGGACGCAAACCGGGGTAACGGGTTTTGAAGCAGCAAGAAAGATGCTCGATGACCATGGGCTGCGCGATGTACAAATTGAACGTGTAAGCGGAACACTAAGTGATCACTATGATCCCCGCAAAAAAGTGCTGCGCTTGAGTGACGGTGTTTACAGCTCAAATTCCATTGCTGCTGTCGGGGTGGCCTGCCATGAAGCCGGTCATGCTTACCAGCATGCTGAATCGTACCGCCCGCTGGTTCTGCGCAGTGCGATGATCCCTGCTGTTAATATCGGCAGTCATCTTGGCCCGATTGTTTTCATGATCGGGTGGGTGATGTCAGGAATGAACGACTTGGGAATTCGCGTAGCTGAAGTAGGCTTGATTTTATTTTCTCTGACAGCGCTTTTTTCGATTATAACCTTACCTGTAGAGTATAATGCCAGCAATCGTGGAAAGGCATGGTTAGCGGATTCAGGATTATTATATCAGGATGAACTGGATGGTGTCGCTAAAGTTTTGAGCGCTGCTGCAATGACATATGTTTCAGCTGCGATCCAGTCCCTGTCAAACCTTTTATATTACACGAGTCTTTTGAATTCACGTTCGGAAAATCGCAGAAGACGGTAGTAATCTGCTAATTACGTACTGTTTTGAGTCACTGCAATTTCATTCCTTATGGCGCGCACTTACGTGGTCTGATCATATAATTAGAAAATTGGGGGATTATGAATACGAAATTTCAAACAATTCCGGATATTATCGTCGCCAGACTCCCGAGATATCTTCGTGCATTGAGTATCTTGCGTCAAAAAGGGGAAACTACAAATTCAAAAGAATTAGGAACATTCCTTGGATATTCTGCTGCCCAAATTCGGAAAGACCTTTCACAATTCGGCGAATTCGGCAAACAGGGAACCGGATACAATATTGATTTTCTCACGGAACAAATCAACAATATACTGAACTTAGCCCGGGAATGGAAGATGATTCTTGTTGGGTGCGGTAATATTGGTCATGCAATTCTGAATTACTCAGGATTCTCCGCCAATGGTTTCCATGTCGTCGCTGCGGTTGATTCCGATGAAAACCTGATCGGGAAAGTAATTAACGATCAAATAACAATTCAAAGCATCAATAATGTTGAACAGATTATCCGCAATCATCAGATTTCAATTGCAATGTTGACTGTTCCCGCAAGTGTTGCACAGGAAACTGCTGAAGAACTCATAAAATATGGAATTAAAGGTATTTTGACATATGCTCCAATAATCCTTTCACTTCCATCCGATATTCGCGTGGAATATATTGACCCTGTGATCTCTTTGCAGCACATCACTTATTACCTGAACTGATATAAAATCCGGATTTTATTTATTTGCTTTGATATTTGTTTATCATTTAATATCCACGAAATCAGCAAATTACATCAATGGTGTGTTATGATATATTTTATGGGTTCGATAAGTTATCTTATCGTACCCATAAAGCTGCGGAGGTAAACCATGGATCAGAAGTCAATATCTATTGAAAGCACGATTGAAAACTTTTTGGAAAATATCAGCCTTTCCCGTTCGTCCAATACGGAAAGAACCTACAGAAACGCGATGAAAGCGTTTTCTGAAATGCTCACAGAAAAAGGGATAGAACTTTCTCAGCCTGTTTCAATTCTTTCTGAAAAGATTTTCAGCGATTATGCAAAATATCTCAAAGCTTATTCGCCTTCAACGGAAAGTCTGTATATCAATGTTGCCAAAAATTATTTTGAATTTCTGGCAGCGGAAGAAATACAGAATTTCAATTTATTTCAAACAAAACTGTTGATCAAAAATCGTACCCGTAAACCAGGCATCAGACTTCCGCAATTTCCGCAGCACGATATTGAAGCGGTTATCGATTACGCAATAAACAGTATTCCTTCCCTTCCTGCGCAAAACCCGTCGGATCATCTGATTAACCTGAGGGATTCTGCTTTTCTTGTTACACTTGCCGATACAGGGCTTCGTATACACGAAGCTTGCAACCTGCGCAGGGGAACCATTGACTGGTTTTCCAACAAAGCTATTATCATCGGGAAAGGGAACAAGGAAGCGATTATACGGTTTTCAGACCGCTCAATTGATTTACTGAAGACTTATCTCAATGAACGGTCTACCCTTGATGGGGTAAGCTGGGCGACACTTGCATCGCTGCCGATTTTTTCCCGTCACGACAAAGGCTGTGGGGATAAGATTTTGCCAATATCTACAAAAACAGGACGTCAAATCGTTGAACAACGGGTTGAGGAATGTCTGGGCAAAGAAGCTGTCGGGACAATCACACCTCATTCATTCAGGCATTATTTCGTTACAAACGTTCTAAAGAAAACGGGGAATATGAAGCTGGCTCAGGAATTTGCCCGACATTCTTCTGTAACCGTAACACAACGCTACACGCACCTTTCAGATGAAGATCTCGACCGCAAATATGATAAAATCTTTAATCAGGATGATTAAAGAAAGGCTGTATTCATGGGTAAAAAACTGACGATTCCTTTGTTGATTTCAAGCTTTATTGTATTTTCCATGCTCATTTTTCTGTCATCTCCCTATCGCATGCTGCGTCCTTATGAGTTGTTTGGGAAAAAACTTCCGGAAAAAGCAGGATTTACAACTTCAATTATCAATGGAAGAAAAGCGGTTTTGATTTCCGGAGATCAAGATACAGAAGATTTTTTTATTGACCAAATTCCTGTCACAATTGGGGCATACAAAGACTGCACCGCATCGGGAAATTGTCTGTACCAGCATTATCATGACCACTACACGAAATTTTGGATCAAAAAACGTTACGAAAACTTTCCTGTAACTTTTGTTACATGGATGGAAGCACAAACTTATTGCCAGGCATCAGGAGGAAATTTGCCGACTGAACACCAATGGGAACTTGCTGCCGGAGCAGAGCTGAATTATGATTATCCCTGGGGAAGAAGCTTGCCTACGATTGCGGATGCCAATATTGATGGATATTATCAATCTCTCATACCGGCAGGATGGCTTCCGGAAGGTGCTTCACCATATGGCGTTTTGGATATGACCGGAAACGTACGGGAATGGGTTCTTGACGAAATTTACGCAGACAATGATAATAAATTACTCAAAGGCGGCAGTGATTATGATAACTTCTCTAATGGTACAATTGCCGCTCATTTCGATCACACGCCCACTTCATCCGGCATCAATCGTGGCTTCCGCTGTGTTTATCCGGTTAACTAAAACAAGTTGACAGCATCAACTGCCAACTTGTTTTACGTTATATCGAAACAACCAGATAAAACTTAGTTTGCGTTCTTCTTTCTGTTTGAAATACGGCGAGCGTAGAAAACAATAACCGCAATGACACAGACAATGATGACCAGGTACTTGAACCTGTCGATCCATTCAATGATAACAGTATAATTATCACCTAAAATTCTTCCGGCAAATCCAAGGAAGATGTTCCATAAAGCCGTACCCATGATGGTAAAGGCAGAGAACTTCAGCCAGTGCATTTTTGAAAGGCCGGCAGGTACCGAGATCAGCGTACGAATAATCGGAACCATTCTGCCGAAGAATACACACCATTCACCATAACGATTGAACCAATCCAGAGCTTTATCAAGATCACTTTCAGTGATCATGATGACCTTGCCGACTTTTCGCAGCAGTTTTCTGACACGTTCTTCACCAATCAGATACCCAACCCAGTACCAAAGCCAGGCACCCAGAAAAGAACCAAGTGTTGCCCACACGATTACACTCACAATGTTGAATTGCGGAGGAACAGCAGGATCCTTTGAAACAGTAAGCGTTCCCGCTAACGGTAAAACAATCTCCGAAGGAATAGGAGGAAATACATTTTCAAGGAACATTACCAATGCCAGACCGGGATAACCCATAAGCTGCATGGCATTTTGACAGAAAGCGTAAATCGAATTTATAACGCCGGTAAAAGTCATTTTTTCATTTTCCTTTTTATATTATTTTTATCCATTTTATCACAGACATTTATCACTGTGTGTCAGGATAAGTCAATCATCTGACGTTTTTGAGAATCTGTGTCATATCTTGGCAGGCAGAAAGTAAAAGCAGCACCATGTGTATCTGTCCTGTTATCTACTCGTATTTTACCGCCATGAGCTTCGATGATCGCTTTGCATAAAAACAGCCCCAACCCTGTCCCTTTTACTGAATTTGAAGTCTTCTTTGCCCTGTAAAACCGGTCAAACACGTGGATCAAATCTTCCGGGGAAAGTCCGGGTCCCTCATCAATTACGGAAATATACGCCCATTGGTCGTCAAATGAACCTTTTATCGTTATGTTCCCTTCGGCGGCATACTTCACGGCATTGGATATCAGGTTGATCAAAACCTGTCTGATTCTGTCTTCGTCGGCGCTGATAATGGGAAATTCGTCCGGGAAATCAAGAAGTATTTCCTGATTGCCGCACTGGTTCAGCATATGTTTCCTCACCCCGGAACAGGTTTCCGGTAAAAGCACATCTGTTTTGTAAAGCTTCAGCGACCCGGAGTTCAATCGGGAAGCATCCAACAGGTCATTGATCATCACGGTCAACCGGTCTGCCTCTTCTTCGATCACATTCAATGATTCCTTGATGACAGCATCGTCCCAGTCAGCGTCTTCAAGGTTTAATGTTGAAGCATATCCCTTTATAATAGCAACAGGAGTCTTCAATTCATGGCTGATGGTGGAAATAAAAGTGTTTTTCAGCTCATCAGCTTCTTTATATTTTGAAACGTCCCGCACCAGAGCTATAATGTTTTGAATATGCTGGTTGTCAGCAGTCATAACCGGCGTATAGGAGACATTTACCGGTATTGTCTGATCGGACTGATATTTGTAAATCTCTCCGGCAACCGTATGTTTTGAATCCGGACTGAGCGGCCATCCGCCCATTTCCGCTTCTTCCAGCAGCAGACCATCTTCAATAGTTTTGAATTTCAATATGTCGTCATGGTAAAGATTTTTGATGTTCACACTTTCCAGATGCAGCATTTTTGTCAATGCGGCGTTCACCAGTATCACCTTATGAGAGATATTCATAACAATGATTCCATCCGCCACGGAACGGATGATGGCATCCAGACGTTTTTTTTCTTCCAGGCTATCCGAATACAGCATGGAATTATTAATCGCAATCGTCGCCTGGTCTGTGAATGATTTCAGTATGCTTTTTTCATAGGGAGTAAAATTTACCCTGTATCCGCGAAAAACAACGATTGCTCCAATAAGCTTGTCACGATTGATCAATGGGATACCAATACCGTCCGCTATATCGGGAAGGTTCAAAGAACGCATTCGCTTGATAAGCATGTTGATGGAAAGCAGCTCGGAAGTCTCTGAAGCAGTTCCGATATTGGTCAGTCCAGCCAGATAGGTTTCGATATACTTCAGTTCCGGTTCTGTGAGATTTAATTGCGTCTGGATCTGCCATCCGGAAGATTCACTGTACAAAGCGATAAATCCGGATTCCCCGCCCACAAGGTCAACTGCCATTTGGATCACCTGCCAAAGCAGCGGTTCCAGTTCCAGCTCCTGAGTCAGAATCTGTGTAATTTTTATCAAATAATCTCTCTGCCGAATCCGAATATCCTGAAGCATAAATCCTCAACTGGTTTCAATTTTTCTCAATCGCAATTATAATATATCCATGGAAATTTTAGAAAGTCTAACAAATATCTAATATGAAAGCTTTAGTTCTGACAGAATATAAAAAATTGGAATATACAGACGTACCGGATCCTGAAATAGGACCGGATGAAGTTTTGATCCGCGTAAAATCCTGCGGAATCTGCGGATCTGATGTTCATGGATACGATGGATCCACCGGGCGAAGACGTCCGCCGGTTATCATGGGACATGAGGCAAGCGGCATCATTGAACGCATCGGAGAATCAGTCAAAGGATGGCAGCCCGGTGACCGTGTTACCTTTGATTCTACGATCTACTGTAACGAATGTGAAAGCTGCCGCCGGGGATATGTCAACCTTTGCTCAAACAGAAAGGTTGTAGGCGTTTCCTGCGAAGATTACCGTCAGGATGGCGCATTCGCGGAGTATATCGCCTTGCCGGCGCACATTCTCTACAGAATCCCTGATAACGTAAGTTTTGACCAGGCTGCGATGATCGAACCGCTTTCCGTAGCCTTTCATGCGGCCAATATGGCGCCGCACCCGCTTGGAGCGTCCGCTGCCGTTGTCGGAACGGGAAAAATCGGTATGCTGCTGATCCAGACCCTCCGTATGTATGGCTTCGGAACGATCATAGCGATCAAACATTCCGAAAATCAGAAAGATATCATCATGCAGTCAGGCGCGGATCACTGCATCTGCACAGCTAACGAAAATGCGGCTGAAATCGTCAGCAACCTTACAGCAGGTCAGGGTGTGGATTATGTTTTTGAAGCAGCCGGCAATGAAAAAACCATCAATCTCTGCATTGAGATCTGTAAACGCAATGGACATATCATCCTTGTCGGGAATTCATCCCCGAATGTAACCCTTCCGCTGCAGGCTATCGTTACAAAGCAGCTCCATCTCTGCGGCTCCTGCGCATCCAGCGGAGAATATCCTGCCTGTCTGGATGCAATCGCACGGAAACTGGTCAATGTTGATCTGCTGATCGGCACCCGAGCCCCCTTATCTGAAGGGCTGGTTTTGTTTGATAAACTTTACAATAATCATGACAACAATCTGAAAATGATTCTCAACCCGTAACAAAGAAAGGAGCGATTGAAAAATGCGGAAAATTGTAACAGCCTTTGACCATGCGGGTGTTGACCTTCGCGATGTTGTGATCAAGACCGCAAAAGAATGTGGATTTGACGTTATTGATGTCGGCACTGATTCCCTCACCAGCGTTGATTTCCCGGATTACGCATATGCCGCTTCACAAAAAATTCTCGACAAAGAAGCTGAAAAGGGCATTTTTGTCTGCGGATCCGGTATCGGCATGTGTCTGGCAGCTAACAAAATCAAAGGGATTTATGCCGCGGTCTGTCATGACTACTACTCCGCCCATCAGGCTGTTGAACATGATGATATCAATGTTCTCTGTCTCGGCTCCCGCGTAATCGGCTCCGAAGCAGCCCACGATATCATCACCGCGTTCCTTTCCGCAGCTTTCAATAATAAACCGAACCAGATCCGCCGCATGGAAAAGGTACGTAAAATTGAAAATGGCTGTTTTGAATTAAAAAACAATTCGGTCCGTCTTTATGAATGCGGACAATCCATTTGGCTGGACAATATCCGCAGAGGGCTGATCCGGAACGGACAACTTGCCAAAGAAATCAGCAATGGATCGATCAGAGGAATTACGACCACACCAAGTATTTTCCGTAAAGCGATCAGCGATTCACGTGACTATGAAAACGCACTGATACCGATGGCCATGGCCAATGTCAGCGCAGCGGATATTCTTTTCCAGCTGACCGTAGAAGATATCCGCAAAGCAACAGATTTATTCCGTGATTTATATATCAAATCTCAGGGAAACGATGGGTTCGTCAGTCTGGAGGTAAGTCCTCTTTATGCTCACGACACGGAAAAAACAATAGAGCAGGCTCGTCAGCTTTGGAAATCTGTAAACAGACCGAATCTGATGCTCAAAATTCCGGTAACAGATGAAAGCATCCCGGCAATCACAGAATTGACCGCCGCAGGCATAAACCTGAACCTGACACTCATATTCTCTCCGGAACGATATACATCAGCTGCGAATGCTTATATTGCTGGACTGCGAAAACGAATCGAGAATGGTGAATCGATTGATAAGATCCGCTCTGCTGCATCGGTCTTTATTTCCCGCGTTGACAAAAAAATCGATAAAATTCTTTCAGAAATCGGCGTATCCGCTCAGAGCCTGCTTGGCAAAGCAGCTATCCGCAATGCACAGAGAATATACAACGTTCGTGAACGTTTATTCGATGATGAGCATTTCGGTGAAATCAAATCCCATGGCGGAAAAATGCAGCGTATTTTGTGGTCTTCCACCAGCACCAAGAACCCCCTGTTTAAACCAACCTATTATGTTGAGAACCTGATTGGAACAGAAACGATCAATACCGTTACACCGGTAACGCTCGATGCCCTGCAAAAGTCATGCGACATAAAGCAGACACTTCCCGTTCCGGATGAGGAAATCGATGATTACTTCATCGCATTGGAAAATGCAGGCATCAGCCTAAACGGTGTCTATACGCAATTAGAAGAAGAAGGCATTGAAACGTATGCAAATGACTACAATCTAACGCTGGAATATATCAAGAACCGCTGTCAAGATATTCGGAAAAATCAGAAAAATCTCCAGGATCAAATACAGGAAACCTTTGAGAAATTTGATCATGAATCAATCATGCGCCGCATCTACACGAAAGATCCGACTGTCTGGACATTCAATACTTCTGCATATCCGGAAATCCGCAGCCGATTAGGCTGGCTTGATACTTACAAGACTACCGAAACTGCTATTCCGGAATTTCTTTCTCTTCGGAATGATTTAAAAAAAGAGGGAATTTCTAAAATTTTGCTGTTCGGTATGGGCGGATCTTCTTTGGCCGCCGAAGTAATTTTTGATTTATTCGAAAAAGATACAGACATAAAACTTCAAATTCTGGATACCAGTGATCCTTTGCAGATTGCAGAAGCCCGGAGAAAGCATAATCCTAAAGAAACGCTTTTCATTGCCGCATCAAAATCAGGTACCACCACTGAAGTAAAAATGCTGTTGGAATATTTTATGGCAGAGGCAAAAGAATCTCTGGGAGACATAGCAGCAGAACATTTTATTGCCATAACGGATCCCGGAACCTCTCTTGAAAAAACAGCACGTGATTTTGGGTTCCGCAGAATCTTTCTGTCGGATATCACAACCGGCGGGCGTTTTTCCGCACTTACACCATTCGGAATTCTGCCCGCAATCCTTATGGGGTTGGATCCGCAAAAAATCAGTTCAAAAGTCTATGCCATGATGCAAAACTGTTCCCCTTCGCTGCCATTCAACCGCAATGAAGGCGCCGCTCTTGGCACATTTATCGGAATTGCAGCAGCTAACGGCAGGGACAAACTTACAATCCTCACAGATCCCGAATTTACGCCCTTTGGTTCCTGGCTGGAACAGCTCATTGCTGAGTCTTCCGGGAAAGAAGGAAAAGGGATCATCCCTGTTGACCGGGAACCGGATTTGATCGGGAAAACTTATTCAAATGACCGGGCATTTGTCTATATAAACTTGAACAACTCCCTTTCAGAAAAAATCGCTAAAATCAAAACCAGTGGAATCCCTGTTTTTGAAATTTTCGTAGATGATTGTTATGATATATTTTCTGAATTTTACCGCTGGGAAATCGCAATTTCCGTTGGGTGCGCGATTCTGAACGTCAATGCCTTTGATCAGCCAAATGTGCAGGAAAGTAAAGGCTTGACTGCAGCCAAGATCGATGAATATCAGGCAAAAGGTTTTATAGAAGATTTCCCGGCAGTCTGGCAGGATGAAAACTCTGATGTTTGTACAGTGAATGATGAAATAAATCTGACCGGATGCTCAAACTGTGATGAAATTATCAACAGTTTTGTCTCCGGTGCTGAGCCCGGGAAGAATTATATTGCTGTAAATGCCTATCTTCCCCGTAATACGGAAACGGAAACCTGGCTTCAGCAGCTTCGCAGTGCAATCCTGCACAGTACAAATTGTGCGACGACACTTGGTTTCGGACCTCGCTTCCAGCACTCAACCGGTCAGCTTCATAAAGGCGGAACAAACAGCGGATACTTTATTCAAATCGTCGCTGATTATGACCAGGACATAGACATTCCCAATACGAACCTCACGTTCAAAACACTTGAAAGAGCTCAATCTATGGCCGACCTTGAAAGTCTCAAAGCTAACGGGCGAAAAGCGATCCGTATCCGATTCAAAAACGGTTTACCCTCACGAGGCTGATTTGAGTACAGATACGCTGCACGAAATACTGATTTGCTCTGACCCTGGCTGCGGATTCCGGTTCCCGCTCAGTCCTACTGAGAAAAGAAGAACCCGCTGTCCTCGCTGCGGTGCTCCGCTGACGATGGCTGAAATTCCTTATTCATCTTTCACCGTTCCGGTCAAGGGAAAACATACGGTTCATCCGCCTTATGTTTGTGTTTTAGACAATATCCGCAGCGCTTATAATGTCGGCTCGATTTTTCGAACTTCCGACGGATGCGGAATCGACAAACTGTATTTGTGCGGGATAACGCCGACACCTGAAAATCCCCGTGTAGGAAAAACATCTCTGGGAGCCGAAAACGTTTTACCATGGGAACATTCATGGAGCGTTCTCGATACCGTTGTTGGTCTTCGTGAAAATGGATACCGGATCGTCGCTCTCGAAGGGGGAAACTCCGCTGTTAATTTATTTGATGCTTTGCCCATTATCCAAAGTCAAAACCAACCATTGGCGCTGATCGTTGGAAATGAAGTTTCCGGAATTGACCCGGAAGTTGTAAAAATAAGTTCATTATGTGTTTATATTCCCATGGAAGGAATAAAAGAATCATTAAATGTAGCAACCGCGTTTGGAATTGCTTCCTACCTGATTCGCTATCAAGGATTGAAAAATGAGTGAAGAAACCAACACACCTATCCGGCAACAATACCTGGACATAAAAAAACAATATCCCGATGCCATTGTTTTTTTCCGACTGGGAGATTTTTACGAAACTTTTGACGAAGACGCAGAAATTACATCAAAAGAATTGGATCTCGTTCTAACATCCAGAAGCGTTGGGAATAATAAAAAAGTACCCATGGCCGGGATTCCCTATCATGCTGTTGAAAATTACCTGTCACGGATGATCGAAAAGGGTTACCACGTGGCAATTTGCGAACAGATGGGCAATCAGGCGGTCAATGGCCTTTTCCCCCGTGAGGTGATCCGCATTGTAACGCCGGGCACATTGATTGAACCGGGTTTATTGAAAAAGGACGCCAATAATTATCTGCTTTCGGCAGCTGTCAACGGGAATAACCTGGGAATATCTTATGTAGATATTTCAACGGGAGAATTTTACGTAACAGAAATGAAAAGCGATAAAATTCTTTCCGACCTGCTTTCTGAAATCACCCGTCTGAATCCGGCTGAAATTATTCTGTCCGAAAACACGGATTTGGATCTTCCTTCCTATCTGCATATCTCTCATGTGCCGAAAGCATTTTTCGATCCGGGCAGAGCCACCTCTGTGCTGATGGATCAGTTTAATGTCTCGACACTGGATGGATTCGGTATATCAGCAAATTCGGCTTCCGCATGTGCATCCGGGGCAATTATTTCCTATCTGAATAAAAACCAGGCAGCGGCTTTGAAGCTGCTGAAGTCACTTTCAGTGTATTCCCTCGATGAATTTATGCTTCTTGACGCATCTACACGCAGAAATCTGGAGTTGACAGAAACTTTGCGGGGTAAGGATCTCTCCGGTTCTCTTCTTGGCGTTTTGGATAAAACCGTAACACCGATGGGAAAACGATTGATCCGGCAATGGGTCAACAAACCGCTCATTAACCTCGAAACGATCCATACACGTCAGACAGCAATTCAGTGTCTGCTTTCAAATGGCATGACACGAGCAGAATTGTTTTCTGTACTTAAGGGGTTTTCAGACCTTGAACGGCTTATCAACAGAATCGGATCTAAAAATGCCATTCCCAGAGACCTTGTAGCTATGCGCAGTTCCTTGGAAATTCTGCCGGAAATCATGGATTTAATAGAACCGCTGATGCCGTTTCTAAAAGGTGCCATCGGAAACTTGTATCCTCTTCGGGAAGTTTATGAGATTCTGAAAACAGCCATTTCCGATGATCCGCCGGCAACGCTCGCCAATACGGGCATTATCCGAACCGGATATTCCGATGAATTGGATAACATCAAACTTCATTCATCCGAGGCTCGGGACTGGATGGCGAACCTTGAATCAAAGGAGCGGGAACGCACCGGCATCAAAACGCTGAAAGTGAGTTACAACAAAGTTTTCGGCTATTATATTGAAATCTCCCGCGGTCAATCCGCTTCCGCACCGGAAAATTATATCCGCAAGCAAACCCTTGTGAATGCGGAACGGTTCATTACACCGGAAATGAAAGAATATGAAACGCTTATTTTAAATGCTGATGATAACATTCATCAAATCGAATTACGGCTTTTTGAACAGATATGTCACGAAATCAGTCAATATACAGACGACATTTTGCACACAGCCCGAGCCATCGGAACACTGGATGTGCTTTTATCTCTGGCTGAAGCCGCTGCCATTAACAATTATGTCTGTCCCGTCGTTGATGACAGCAATAAATTGAATATTGTTGCCGGCAGGCATCCTGTTGTAGAAAAGACTATGACGAAAGGGAACAGCTTTATTCCCAATGACGTTCGATTTGAAGATGGAGAAATTGTTCGGGTCATCACCGGGCCAAACATGAGCGGGAAATCCACTTTCCTGCGCCAAACGGCCATTATTATTCTGATGGCTCAGATGGGATCCTTTGTTCCCGCGGAAAAAGCAGAAATCGGAATGGTAGACCGCATATTTACCCGCATCGGTGCTCAGGATGAGATCCATGCCGGGTTGTCTACATTTATGGTGGAGATGGTGGAAACCGCGAACATTCTCAACAACGCCACACCTCACAGTCTGCTGATTCTTGACGAAATCGGACGCGGCACCAGCACCTATGACGGTGTCTCCATTGCCTGGGCGATCGTAGAATATATACACAACGCTCCGAAATTACGGGCAAGGACGCTGTTCGCAACCCACTACCATGAATTGACTAAACTGGCGGATACGCTGCCCGGAGTCCGCAATTACAATGTCGCTGTTTCAGAAACAAACGGAGAAGTTATCTTCCTCCATAAGATTATTTCCGGCGCAGCGGACCGCTCCTATGGGATTCATGTTGCACAGATTGCCGGCCTTCCCAAACCGGTGATCAACCGCGCCAATGAGATACTGTCCCAGCTGGAATCTGTAGACCATCAAAGCGCACTGCATGAGGAAGCAGTTCCCACAGAGCAGCTTTTGCTCTTCCCGGAAACAAATCCGGTGGTTGACGCACTTCACAATCTCGACGTAGATAATCTTTCTCCAATCGAAGCCATCAATACTTTGTACACCTGGAAACGGAAATTCGAAAAATAATTCCACATTGGGACAAGTATAAAAAGGAAGGCCGCTATAAGATAAGCGGCCTTTTGATATTGTTCAAAAATCGATATTCAGAAGGGAATTATCTTATCTCTTCATCGGATATTTTCGTTATCTGTACCTCAATGATTGCCGGTTGGATTGACTGGACCGTGATCGTTTCCGGTGCGGTAAATTCCACTTTCGGGGCAATTTGATAACTTCCCTCAGTGAGGTCCTGTAATTCAACAACAGCATGGATATCACTCGGTTCAATTTCAGCCAGAGTGACCATCGGCCCGGCGACATAGACATCAATATCTTCAGGAGAGATGGAGACAATGTAACCATCATCCAGACCAATGGGCGAAACCGGAATTTGAGCAAAGGTGGACGTGCTCTCAACCGCACTCACAACGACATTCACAGATACAGTGGAATCTCCAACAAGTGTAACACCTTCCGGAATATTCAATCCGACTTTTCTATTGGTCGTCGTGTTGATTTCATCCAGCATAATTGTTTCAGTTTCGATAAAACTGTTCAAACTGTTCAGCAGTTCTTTGTCCGCAGAATAAACAGTCACAAAGCCAGGATCCACACTTAAATCATCTACACGGTACCCCGTAGAAATTTCACCTTTGACGGATAATTTGACAGAAAGAATACGGTAACCACCACGCATTTTGATTTCTTCAGTTACTTTAACCTTTTCCGGTTGGATGGTCAAATCCCGAACGGTTTTACCGTCTTCTGTATAAGCAGCAACGGAAAGTGACTGCTCAATTGTCTCTGTATTATTGTTTCTTTCCAGCTTCACTGCAACTTTATTGATCGTGTCCAATTGCGAAATAGTCCCGGAAATTTTCACCTTTTCCGGAGAAACAACGGGAGTTTCAGCACGGAATGCAGTCGGGATATCACCGCTTTCTTCAACTTCAACAGAATATTCCCGTGTTTCATATTTTTCGACGGTTACAGTTGCCGTATTGGGAGTGAAAGAAACGACTTGTACCGGTGAAATACCGACTTGAACTGTAATAGGAACTGTGTGAACACCGGGCTCCAGACCGGTAACATCAACAATAGCTTTCGCCGATGTCCTTTCAAGGGATATTCTGCGCCAGACAGAATTCGGGGCGCGCAGATTGATGGAAACCGTATAAGGCAGTCCCGACGTGATCATCATATCTTCTTCAAGACCTACCGTTTCAATCGACACAGTTTGAGAAAAACGACCTTCTTCTGTCGGGTCTGTTGTCATGGTTGCAAAAACCCAGATAAAAAAGGCAAGAAGGATACAAACCAAAATCAGCGGAATATCTTTCAGGATTTCGAGAAATAATTTTTTCATTTGTTCCCCTCGCCTTTTGTATTATTTTTGCCCCAATTACTGATGATTTGTTTCACAGAATCTACAAATGACATCTGTGTCGGCTGTGTATAGGTTTCTTTGATAATTTCCGCTAATCGGTTTGGGGACAAATCACGCTCAATGATTCCGTTTCTGCAAATTGAAATTGTCCCGGTCTCTTCTGAAACAACAATTGCCAGACAATCCGCAGCCTCGCTGACGCCCAATGCGGCACGATGCCGCAGCCCCATATGACGTTCCGGATTTTTTTCCAGTGAATTTTTGGATGAGAGCGGCATAACGCAGGATGCCATATAAATCCGTCCATCCCGGATGATGACTGCGCCGTCATGCAGCGGAGTATTGGGATAAAATATTTGCAGCATCAGCTCCACTGTGACTTTCGCGTCAATATGAACCCCTGCTGTAATTTGTTGATCCATATCATCAAAATATTCCATAACGATCAAGGCGCCATGGTTTCGGTTGGAAAGGCGCATACAGGCTTCTCCAATCGTATCGGCAACATCATACATGGCATCAGAATCTTTGGGTGTTCCGGAAAAAAGATCTGAAAAACTGCGTAAACCACCAACCCGGTCAAACGATCTGCGGATTTCAGGAGCAAAAATGACCGGAATCATAATTAAAAGCATAGGCGTAGCATTGGATACAACCCAATTGAATGCAGTCAGATTTGGTATCAGGCTCAAAGCTCCAAACACGACAAACGCAAAAATCAACCCGCGCACCATACTGAAACCACGCGTTCCCTGCAGCAGCTTGACAACAATCAGGATCATTAATGCCACCAGCAGTATATCCGGAATACATTCCGGAGTCAGCCTTTGCCCTATAAATTTTATTTCATTGATGAGTCTTTCCAATTTATCTCTCCGCACTATTTATTTTTGACGTGTCGATAAAGCTTCACGAACCTGTTTTTCCATAGTCTCGATAGGCTCCGTTGAAAAAATAATGTGATCAGCGTCTGCCTCATTCCAGTCGTGGTTTTCCTGCGATTTCAGCCGCATGCAGGCTTCCTCATAGTTCATGTGCCTGTTTTCCATCAGTCGCTTCAGCTGTTGTTCCCTGTCAGCATGTACGACCCATAATTCATCACAAAATTCAAGCAGTCCGGAACTGACAAGCTCAATTGCCTCGATCACATAATCTTTTGTTTTATCGGAATTAATCATACCTTTTATTTGCCTGATGATTACCGGATGAGTGATACTTTCCAGTACATTCATTTTTTCATTATCATCAAAAACAATAGCTCCAAGTTTTTTCCGATCAATGGAAAGCGCACTCTTTTTATCATCAGAAGCTGACAAAACGTCATTTCCAAAATATGCGGTAACAGAACCTATTACATCAGGCAGTTCTAATACACCATGAGCAACATCATCTGCATCGATATGAACAAACCCCATTTTTTCAAGGATGCGGCATACTTCACTCTTTCCACAGGCAATTCCACCTGTAACTCCAATTACCATCTTTCTCCTTTATTGATACCCATAGGATGCACAAATAGCCTGACCGTCGCGTACGATTGACATAACAGAAGGATCATCTCCATAAACAGCTTCAATTTCTTTAGCTACGCTTACAGCTTCTTCACAATAACGGTTTGCGGCAGTATGCATATAAGCCAACGCCCCTACGTATGAAAAATAGTAAGGAACCGTAGAACTGCTGATAGGCATTTTGGCAATCTCAATAATCGGATTACCTTCGTCGGCACATTCCCGCACTGTACAGCTTGCCAGTGCACCGCAGCCATTAACAACACAGCTCAGCGCTTCAATGGCAGCTTCGTAGTTACGGGCTTTGTAATAATTAACCCCCAGACGTCCATAAACATCAGCATTATATGGGTTGATCTGCAATGCTTTTTTGATGTTCAAACCTGCAGCATAAAAGTCACCTGTTTGTGAATATGTGTTGCCGATTGCGATATAGGGCATTGGGTCATGAACACCGAGCTGGTCATTGATTCTGGCAGCTTTTGCGAACATCTCCAATGCGGAATCATAATCGGTAATCTGACGCCAGTTAACACCGATACGAATCTGTAAAAATGTCATGTTTGGAGAAAACTCAAGCGCGTGATTATATGCATCAATAGCAGAACGATATTGTCCGTAAGATTCAAGCAAAATTCCCTGAACCCGGTAAACATCAAACATCACATCGGAATCCCGGTTTTCAGAAGATGTGCCATATTCCAAAGCCTGACTCAGCATCTGCTCAGCCCGTACGTAATTGGATTGTGCGAGCAGGATTTCAGAATAAATGGCATAGGCCAGCGGATTGCGGGAGTTGAAATCGACTGCCCGGCGGATATTGCTTTCCGCAAGTGCCTGATTTGTTTCCACGTTGGCAGCACCGCACAAGTCCGCGTCCGCATACCAGATATACGCAAAAGCGAGAATTGAATATATATTAGAGTTTTCCGTGAATGTATCTAATGCCTTTTCCAGTGAATTGATTACTTCCGTAAGCGTAGCTGATTTTTCCTGGTCTGTTGTCTGCGACCCTGTCAGGTAAATCAGCGATCTGCCCCGCTTCCATACATAATCCGCATTATCCGGTTCCAGCACGGCAGCCGCTGCATAAGAATCAGCAGCCTTTTGCAGGTTTCCTGCACGAAAATACGTATCTGCTTCCATCGCAAAGGATGTTGCATTTCTTGTGGGAACAGCTGTAGGCAGCCATGGGGAAACAATCGTTTTTGAAACAACCGCCTTCAGCAAAAACAGGCTGATCACGCATAAAAACAACAAAAGCAAAACCGTCAGTGGATTTGAACGGTTTTCATGTTTGAATTCGAGGTTTTTTCCGGTCAGCTGCATATTATGGTTTCGCTATACATCCGTCATTGTCTGCGCCGTAATAACAATCCCAGCAGGAACCGGGATGAAAGCCCTGACTGTCGTAACAATCTGAATAATAAAACCCGATCAGGTTTCCGTTTTCATCAAATACAGATGTTCCGCCGATAAAGCACGTTCCGCCATTTACCCGATATCCGGCTTCAGCACATTCATCGAAAGTGGAAATTGTCCCATTGTATCTGTTCAGATTCTCATCATTTGAAATTTTTCGATATATTTCCATTCTGACAGATGAACATGTCTCAGCAGCCCATTGAGCTGATTGTGTATCAGGACCAAATTGATTATACATATTCCACAGCGTGTTGATTGATGAATTGTCAAATCCATTCATCAGCAGTGAAACATTGTTGATGGTTACAGCAATATGGTCTCTGACGGCATTGTAACGGGATGTGTCACCATATTGAGCCATAATACTGTAGTCGTTTATATTCTGACATTCTACCGCAAGCAAATCCAATACCTGCTGTGTGCGATCCGGTGGCAGTGTTCCCGCTGAGACAGACAAACATGCACAGCTTAATATCAAAATTACCAGAAAAGTTTCAATTATTATTTTCTTTTTCATCTTATCCCTGCCATAATTTTAAGGTTATCTGTTATATAAACGAAAAAGACAATTTAAAAGTTTCTTAATTTTTAATAATTATAATGATTTTATTTAATATATGGTATATATTTTTATGAATCAGGAATATTTATTTTTAGAAATGTCACCATAAATATTCTCGACGAATCCACTGTTGCGAGTTTACACAGGACTCGAACAGGTTTTTCCGAGGATAATAAAATTTTCTGAAACATATATCTCAGGTGTGAATTTAAAAAGTTTACGGATTAAAATGCTGTATTAAATATAAAAGGGAGGCTGGTGGGGCTCGAACCCACAACATCTTGTTCCACAGACACACTTAGTTTTAATACTGAATTAATCACGCATTTCAAACAATTTCGGTCTGTTTTTACTCGAAATACACCTTTGTTTTTATATTTTTTACAAATTTAACACATATTATAAAATTTGAAGATAAGTTGTTGCAAGTTTGTTACTTTCAAAAAAATGATGTGTATAAATCTAAAAAATAATATATACATTAAAAGGTACTGATTTAAAAGCGCAGATAAATAGTTTCTTGTTGCGGGGCTTTTCATTTATTCATTGCACTTCGGGTTATGAGAGTGTCTCCTCACGTATTATTATCCCCTGATACGAGTTAAATCTTACTGATTTACTCTAAAATTTTGCAAAAACCAGTTTTTAATCAAGCATTTTCCCCTAAATACAGTGCAACAAATCGTGCAAAAAAAAAGCCATTCTAATTCTTTAAGGTTCAGTGTTACTTTTTTGAGTAACGTTGTTGTAGATCATACCTTATTTGATAGCACCTTTTTATTATGAGTGCTTTTATTAATTATTGCTTGTTCATATTATATCAAAACAATCCTTATTTTGAAGTGCTTATTTCTTTATTTGTTGGTAATCATTCTCTCATCCTTGTAAGGATATTGTACGAGCAATTAAATCGAATGAAAACCGAAAAAAGGCGAATCTTTCCTCGAAAAACGAT
>JAFPZX010000058.1 GCA_017417055.1 Anaerolineaceae bacterium | reverse complement strand
TTTTATCATATAAATTTTTCATGAAATATATTAGGAAACGCTGATTAAAAGCCATTTTTTACTATTTTCCAGACGGATAATTACAATAGTTTCAAATTATTGTAATTATCCCTTTATTTTGTCAATATTTGGCTAAAATCAGGCTCCTTTTCTTTCGATATTTTCCTTTTTTTCTGCAAACAGGCGCATTACGCCGCAGTTAACTCTTTTATTCATCCGGATCAAGTGAAGGCATATCAAACCCAAGCGGCCCCATCATCTTTTTTGCATCCTTATCGCCCAGCAAGGCGTTCACGATTACACAGGAACGAGCGGTTTTGAACACAGGGTTGACTGATTCCCTGATCTCTGAAAGGGATGATATTTGTTTTACCATAGCATGACCTTACTTTCTTGCGAAATTTTCCTGTATTCGCTGAGTCATATTGAGTCAAATGAACAAATTACAATGACTCAATGGGTTTGGAATAGTCATTAAGCAGTATTTTTCTAAAAAAGTGATGATTGTCACAAAATGTTTCCGTATATATACACTTCAAAAGATAGCCATATCTAATTAAAATATGGGCGTTGAAATCGGACGTACCGATTATCATCTCATTTTAATCTATTGTAAAGGATTACCCATGAAAAAAGCATTATTATTCCTGCTTGTCGTTTCAATGCTGGCTCTTGTTCCGGCCGTTTTTGCTGATGACGCTCCTGTCGCCGGCGTGATTTGGTACAACTTTGCCGATACATTCATTCAGAATGCCCGGCAGACCCTGCTCAACACCGCTGCCGCTGACGGCACCATCGAGATCATCGACGCCGACTCCATGAATGATGCAGCCACCCAGACCAACAATCTGAACAACATGTACACCAACGGCGTAAAATACCTCGTGCTAAACAACATCAACACCGCCGGCATCAGTGAGATCTGCGAACAGGGTAAAGAAGAAGGCGTGACCATGATCTTCGCCAACACCGACTCCCCGTCCGATGAAGATTTCGAAAACTACGAAAACCTGTACCTCGTCACCTCCCGTGCTGAAATGTCCGGTACCATGATGGGGAAAGCCGTCGTTGATTACTGGACTTCCCATCCGGAAGCTGACCGCAACGGCAACGGGAAACTTGACTACATTATGCTGCTTGGTTTCACCTGGCACTATGACACCCAGGTTCGTGCTGAATATTCCATCGCTGCCTGTGAAGAAGCCGGCATCGAAACCAACCGCATCGGCGGTGAAGTGATCGCTGAATACAACCGCGGTAAGGCTCAGGAAATGGTTGCCGCTCTGCTGGCAAACTACGGTGATGACATTGACGTCGTTTTCGCCTGCAACGACGATATGGCCCTCGGTGCTATCGAAGCTCTGAAAGCCGGCGGTTTCTTCCAGGATGAAGCTTCCTTCATCCCCGTCTGCGGTGTTGACGCCACTGTCGTCGGCTGCGAAGCTGTCGAAGAAGGCACCATGCTGGTCACCGCACTGAACAACCCTGTCAAACTCGGTAAGGCCATCTACAAAGTCATGTGGCTGCTCGAAAACGGTCAGGAAGTTACCACTGAAACACTGGATATGGAAGGCGTTGAAGTGGAAGGCCATCGTGTCTGGATCAACTACGTCGGCATCACCAAGGATAACCTTGAAGAAGCTGCCTACGATATCACCGACCCAACTTTCTAATCAAATTAATTCAATGACTGACAGCCGGGACCTGGTTCCCGGCTGTTTCTTGAATGGAAAGGAAGAATCCGATGGAGGATTCCAGATATATTCTTGAACTGAAACACATCAGCAAATCCTTTCCCGGCGTAAAAGCATTGGACAACGTCTCATTCGCGGTAAAGCCCGGGAAAGTCCATGCATTAATGGGCGAAAACGGAGCAGGAAAATCGACCCTGATGAAGTGTGCCTTCGGGATCTACCAGCCTGACAATGGAGAGATTTTTGTCAACGGAAAGAAGGTCGTTTTTTCCGGTCCCGCCAATGCACTGGAAAACGGTATCGCGATGATCCATCAGGAACTGCAGCCGATGCGGGCACTTACCGTCATGGAAAACGTCTGGGTAGGCCGTCTGCCTCATCACAATACGCTGGGCGTACAATGGGTCGACTGGAAACAGCTCTATAAGCAGACCAAAGAGCTGTTGGACGATCTTGAAATTCCCATTGACCCGAAAACGAAGGTTCAGAA
>JAFPZX010000057.1 GCA_017417055.1 Anaerolineaceae bacterium | reverse complement strand
CTTTGACGTATTCAAAAACTTTATCAGGGATCTGGCTCCTTCTGATGGCTTCCTTTGTATCTCATGACTCATTATTATTCAATTGTCAAGGTTCGTATTTTTCTCGACTATTTGGTCGGAATTATATGTGTCAAGTTTAAGATATTAATTCATATTTTCTCGGTTTTTTTATTTTCCTTTGGTCTATCTTATTACCTCTGAGCTGCAAAAATAAACGCAGCCATAAGGTAGATTATAGGGAAGAATTCTATAGTGTATTTGCAGTCACAGGAATTAATTCCTTTTATTAAACGCTGATTATTTCGAAATAAGAGACAAGAAAACCGCCCGGAAGTATAATAAATAGGAGAAGGGACGGGGCAAAATGGGACAACTTTCATTCACAGAAGCAGAATATTCAAATCGACAAAGAAGAATAAAACGAGAAGATTTTCTTGACATGATGGATGAAATCATCCCATGGAAGGAATGAACAGAAATAATCCCTAAGGGTGTGTATCCAAACCGATAGAAGTCCGGTATATCCAAGGCTTAGACAGCCAAATATTAGCGGGTCTTGGGTTATGATCAAATTTTTACAACGATTTTTCCATTGATTCTGCCGTTATCCTGCGCTGCAATTGCTTCTTTTATATTATCGAAGTCAAAAACTTTACCAATAACCGGTGTCAGTTTATGATTCGATAAGAACGTAAAAATCTCGGTCATGATCTTCTGTGTAGGATAATTTGAGAAAAATCCTGTGAGATAAACACCGTTTGGAATATCCTTGATTGGATCAAAACCGTTCAATGTATAAACGCCGCCAAGAATTCCGGTTTGACAGACAACACCGCCTTTTATCACAGAATTCAGCGTATCTCTCAGGTTTCGCGGGCCGACGAGGTCAAGAGCTTTGGTAATGCCGTGCAGTTTCCCGGTAAGTTTTCCGTCATCAACTAAAGTTTCATCTGCTGTTTGAATAAGGGAAAGCTTTTCAGCCCGGTGTGTTGTGGCTGCTACTTTGCAGCCAAGCGCCTTTGCTATCTGGATCGCGGCATATCCCAGGGCACAAGTGGCACCGCGGATCAGCAGCGTATCATCCTCAGTCAGATGCAAACTTTCAAAAAGTGATCCCCACGCTGTGAAATATGTTTCGGGAACTGCGCCAAGTTCCGCCCAGGAAAGATCACTTTCAAAGGTGAAAACGTTTCTGCGAGGCAGCAGCGCATATTCAGCGTAACTTCCATTGAATGATCGCCCCATACCACCCATCAGAGCCGCAACCTTTTGTCCAGCGGAAAGACCGCTGTCTGAAGGATCTGCAATCTCACCGACACATTCAATTCCCGGGATCACCGGTTTTTGAATATAATCCGCCCGGATCTCATTCAGGCGCAGGATCTGTTCGGAATGATTCAAACCAAATGCTTTTACCTTTACCAGCACCCATCCCGGGCGGATTTCCGGGACAGGGTATTCGGACAAAGTAATATCACTTGCTTCTGTAACTTTGTCGAGAACAACAGCCTTCATAGTTTTCATACCCCGGAGTCCCTTTCAGTTTAATATCTTCTTACTGCCTCAACCGGACAGTTTTCGAAACAGTTCCCACACTGCAGGCAGTGATTTTCCAGTATGATAAACGGACTGCCTTCTTCGATGCATCCCTGCGGACAGACATTCTGACAGGTACCGCAGCCGATACAATCATCAGAAATATAATATCCTTTTTTTCTGAGAACCGCATTTCCCACTGTAAAATATTCCCGGGTGATCGGACGTGTTGAAAGGCAGAAATATTCAATAGTATAGTCTTTGATCATGAACATCGTATCGATGTTTTTCGTTTCACCCGGATAAACATTTTCCAGATAAGGCTGTTCGGCATACATCACATTCCGCCATTTCAGTTGTTCATTTTCCGGAACCTCGACCGCCAATCCGGAAAGGCGAATCGTTTCTTTATATCTGGTATAACCGAGGATCTGGACATGTCCGTTTGCTTTCAATTGACGGGCAAAAGATTTCCCTCTCGCAGTCAGAAAATAAAGTGACGTTCCTTCGTAATGGATCGCGCTGATATTCCGTACCTGAGGTTCACCGAATTCATCGACTGTCGCGAAATCCAAAACGCCAACATATCCCAATTTTTTCAGACAGGTTTCAATATCCATTATGCCATCATCCCTTCTGCTGTTTCAAATTCCGGAGTCAGCAAGCCATTTTCTTCACTGGCCCAGCACTGCGGATCATCTCCATAAAAATCGCCCGTATATCCCTTCGCCACCGCCGGACAGCCCCGGCAGAATTGACGCAGCTTGCAGCGGGAACATTTTGAAAAATCTTCGTAATTCCGGTAAGCTTCCATACTTGTG